>ONLY01000002.1 GCA_900318775.1 uncultured Prevotellaceae bacterium
AGACGGTTTCGCCGTCCTTCACCGTAACGGTAGGAGTCTTGGCATTGCCGTCATACACCAGCGAGGCGTTGGACAGCTCTATGCTGAAGGTCTGTGCGTCGGCAGCCACGATGCTCCACAGAGTGGTGGCGCGGCCGTCGTAGTTCTGTGCGTCGTCCTTCGGCTCAATCACCACCTCGTAGTTGCCCACGTTTGTGGCCTTGTTGCCGCTGATGGTGTAGGCCTCGGCGGGAACGGTCAGTTCGCCGGCCTTCACGCTTGTAATCACGGGCGACTGCTCCTGCTGGTTGTACACCAGGTTCTGTGCCTGCAGCAGCACGTTGCTCAGCGCAGCCTTGTAGATGGCCACGTTGATGAATGCGGGGGCCACGTCGTTGTGGTTGGCATCGGCCACCACCTTGTAGAATACGGTGTATGAGCCTGCGTTCGTGCCTTGTGGCAGTTCCTTGGCATAGGTCGTGCCGTCCAGCGAGTACTGCATCTCGCCGCCCTCGGCCTGTCCGGCGCTGATGAGCGTCTGCGCCTGTGTGTTGTAGGTCAGGTTCTCAAGGGCTGTGGGAGCCGTTGGGTTGATGTCGGCCTTATTGATGGTGAAGGTTCTCACCACCTGTCCGTCGTACAGTCCTTTACCGATGATGGTAGCCTTGCCGGTGCCGGCGTTCACGTTGTTCTCATAGCTCACGCTGAAGTGCGTGTCCTTCGTCAGATTGGTCTCACCGTCCTTCACAGTCACGGTGGGTGTCAGCGCCTGTCCTGAGTAGGTCACGGCACTGATGTTGGAGATGTTGATGTCGGTATGAGTCAGCAGCTTACGGTAGTTCACAGAGATTTCCGCATTGGCGCGCTTCATCTCAAACGTGTAAGTGTTTTGCTGGCCAGTCACGGGTTCCAGATCGAAATCCTTCAGCAGGTCCGCGTTGGTCTGTGCAGCCTTGCGCTTGGGGGCCTTCGTGGCTTCACCGCTGGCATACCACAAGCCCTGGATGCCTCCCATGCTCCATCCCGTTTCTGGTGTAATCTTTACGGTGACGGTCTGCCCCTCGTCGGCATACGTCGTCTCTACCTCGTTCACATAGAACTTCACGGTGCCGTGGTCGTTCGTGCCCACGGTGAGCTCGTAGCCCGAGAGTTTGGCGCTCGCGGTCATCGCCACGAGAGCCATTGCTAATATCGAAAATATCTTTTTCATAGATGATATGGTTTTTTTGTTATTGTCTTTTTGGGGAATACAAGAATACAGGAATACAGGAATACGAGACGTCACTTTTGTCTTGTCTCCTCGTCTTCTTTTTTTCTTTGGAATACAAGAATACAGGAATACGAGAATACAAGACGTTAGATTTGCTCGTCAGTGATTCCCTTGTTGGCCTTGATGGCCTCAATGTAGGAATGGAGCGTGATGGCAGCGTCCTCTATCTTCTGCCACATGTCATTGGCCACCTCCTTGGAGTAGTAGCCGACGTCGTGGCTGAGGATGATGTAGTAGCGGCATTCTTCGAGCGAGCCTTGGGCAATGTTGAAGAAGCGGAGCTTGTCGGCCTTCGACACCTTCTTATATCCCTCGGCGATGTTCGCTGCGATGCTTACGGCAGCCCGTTGGAACTGTGGCACCAATGCGAACTTCTCGTCCTCGGGGAAGTGCTTCTTCGTAGTGTAGAAAGCCAGCACAAACGCATGAGCCTTCTGCCAAGCTACCACTTCTCTGAATGATTTGCTGTTTGCCATAATGTTTTGTTTAGGGGAATACAAGAATACGGGAATACAGGAATACGAGACGTTAGTTCTGCTGGCAGGAATCGCAATGCCTTCCGCGCACAAAAACATTCGTCTTGTCTTCTTGTTTTCTTGTCTTCTTGTTATTCCATCATTCTGTCTTCTTTTTTTGGGGGGAATACAAGAATACGGGAATACAGGAATATGAGACGTTAGTTCTGCTGGCAGGAATCGCAATGCCTTCCGCGCACAAAAACATTCGTCTTGTCTTCTTGTTTTCTTGTCTTCTTGTATTCCATCATTCTGTCTTCTTGTTTTCTTGTATTCAACTTATCTCATCACCTTCTTTCCGTTCTTGATGAATACACCCTTCGTTGTAGGCTCGCCGTCCAGCTTGCGTCCGTTCAGGTCGTACCAAGTGTCATCGGTAGGCTTGTCATTTTTAATTTCATCCAGTTCTGTCGTGCCTTCCTCGAAGACGATGCTGATGCTGCGTTGCTTAGCGTTGTTGAAGGTCTCGAAGCTCAGCCATGCCTTGTTAGCGGCTACAGGGATATCGTTCTTCACGAAGACGAACTGCTTGCCGTTCAGGGCGTAGTTGGTCAGGTTGTCAGAGCTGCCCGCGATGGTTGCTGCCTCCAAGGTACCGATGAACTCAGGCACAACAGTGATGGCCAGGTCGGGTTCGTTGCAGGGGATGAGGAGGATGACCTTCGTCTCATCGCTGTTGTTATAGACGAGCATTGGAGTGTTGCTTGGCATGGTGTCGCTCTTGTCGCTCAGCACGGCCTTGTCGCCGTTTACGCTGCTGATTGTGTAAAGCTCAGCTGCCTCGTCCTCTACGCGCAGGGGCTCGTCCTTGTAGTAGGTGATGAATTCCTTGGCAGGCACGGTGACCTCGTAGCCCTGGAAGAGCTTGAAGGTGTTGGAGAGGGCGGTCTCGCCGTCGTAGTCGCTGTCGTCCTGGGCGAAGGCCTTGAGGGCGTAGAGGCCGGGGGCGAAGTCGAAGTCGATGAGCTTGACGCCGTCGCCTTCGGGCTGGAGTGTCTGCTCGTCGAGCTTATAGATGCGGCAGAAGTAGTCCTCATCCAGTGTGAGGGTTTTCTGCTCGATGCCGTCGTTCACGGCTACGAGTGCCAGCACTTGCATCATGTTCAGGTCGGCGGGCTCATAGCCTTCGCCCTGCTGTGCCTTCTTCACGCGGTAGCGCAGGCCGTTGGTGCCGTCGCCCATGGTGGCGGTCATCTGCACGCTCATGTCGCGCACCAGCTCGTAGTTCACGTCCACGTCGCTGGTCGGCATCTCGAACGATGCCTCGGTGAAGGTTCCGCCTTCCTCAGCGGCGTTGGTGGTCACCTTGATGGGGGCTGGTAAGACGGTGACAGTGATTGTTTTATCTTCTTCGGCAGCTTCATAATTTTTATTGCCTGCGAATGAAAGTGTAATTGTTGCAGTGCCTGCAGCCTGAGCTTGAATAATATATGTATCATGACTATATTCCTTTTTGGTTATAGAAGCAACAGAAGCGTCACTTGATGAATAGCTTAATCCGTCTGCTCCATCAGGAGCCACATAAACATCAAGTTCAGTACTTTCACCTACACCCATATTAATTGAAGTAGAGCCATAATAAGCGATAGAAGTATACGCTTTGTCTATTGTAAAATCTCCTTTCTTGTTAACGGAACCGCCTCCTTCTGGAGAAAACACGGCAGAATAGGTATGATCTCCCGCATCTAAAGCGTCAATTAAACCAAAAACCGTGTTATCATTAACATCGAAACTGCCCTTTGATACACCATCGACGGATAGGTTGAGCGTACCTTTAATTTCTGCTGCCATAGGATCCATCGGCATAATCATACAACGAAAATGTGTTTCATAAGGATGATAATAAGATTCGAAGTTGACATCAATATAATAATCATCTTGTGCCCACGCTCCGCCGACTGCCGTGATGAGCAGTGCGAGCGTCATTAATATCTTTTTATATTGTATCATAATTGTATTCTTTTTATGTTATACCTTTTATATTATATACGCGCGAGAGGGGTTAGAACGCGAGGCAGGCGCGAACTTTATAGGAATCACTTTTAAATTCCTGGCTCGTACTGCCATCGTAGTATTCGATGTATTGCGCGTAATCAGCGCTGCTTTCATCTGAAAGCCAATAGTGGTCATCGCTCATGTTTGTGCCGCCTACAGCGCTGAAACCGTTGCGAAGTGCAGCGTAGTTGCCAGCAGCGTTAATCATCAGGTTCATTTCCGACTTGCTTGCAAGCTTCCATGTGGCACCTGTTACGGCCGGCGTGTGGGCGGCGCAGGTTGTCAGGGCCGTGTTCCAGTCCATATCGCCTTCATCGCTGAGTGCCAGCGCCAGTCCGTGGCCTTCATTTACATAGCAAATCATGGCTACGGCGTTACCTGTAGCTACAGCTTCGGCAGCGTCCTTGTTGGCGTAGATTTTGCCGTCGGCACCAATCACCTTGCCAAGGTCCTCGGTAGTGGCATTAGCGAGGGGCTTGCCCGCCTCCTTCTCCTTCACCTCCACCTTGCGGAACTTGTAGCCGGGCTTGGCCTCGAGCTTCACCTCGCTGCCCATCTTGACGCCCTTGAGCTTACCCTCGGTGACGGTGGCGGCTGTGCCACCTACAGTAACGGTGGCCTTGCCGGCCTGGATGGTGTTGTCGTTGGCGGGGTTGAAGGTGATGTCGAACTTGTTGCTGAGCACGTTGACCGTGATAGGTGTGGTGCAGATTTCCGAGTCGTCGAAGGTGTTCTCGGCAGTGGCTTCCTGGCCCTCGGGGGTGTCGGCGCCCTGGATGTAGTACCATACATATACGGTCTGTGCGCCGTCGTAGCCTTCTGCGGTGGGCACGGTGGCGAGCCATCCGTTAGCCTGGGCAGCCTTTTCGGCGGTCATCTCGGCGTCGGTGGTGGCGAAGTACATCACCTGGCCCTGCGGTGTCTGTTCGTCGCTCATCAGGGCTACGGTACCGGCCTTGACGATGGCGTCGGTAGTTCCGGCGATGATGCCCTCAGCGGCTGTCGGCAGCTGATCCACATTCTCGACTTTGGCCCACTGAGCCACAGGAGCATAGATAGGATCAATCTCCACGTCATAGGCAGGCATGGTGAAGGTGCCGGTCTTCGTCTCGGCATTCCAAGTTACTTTAATGGTGCGTAAAACCAAATGGAGGGTTGACTCCTTTTGGATGTTATAGTCGTCCAGTGTCTTGTTGTCATCCAGTTCTTTGCCTGCAAAGATAAGACGCTGCATGTCGGTGGGTATCGACTCTTTGTCCTTGATCATTCCTTTCACTTTCAAGATGGTGTAGGTAGATTCAACGTCGAGCGTGATGGTCTTGCCCGTCAGCGTCTTGACTAATATCTGCATGGCGCTTGCCGGTACCGCAACCAGCAGTAGCAGCACGAGCGTCATTATATATCTTGATATTGTTTTCATATATTGTATTGTTTTTATTGTTGATGTTCGATTGTTATTGGGGAATACAAGAATACGGGAATACAGGAATACGAGACGTTACTTTTGTCTTGTCTCCTTGTCTTCTTGTCTTCTTGTTTTCTTTCATCTCCTATACCTTTTATATTATATACGCGCGAGAGGGGAGCGTTCAGTTCGTCGGCTCAATGGTGAACACAAACTTGATGCCATTGCCATCACCATAAATATCTCCGCTGAACGATACGCTGGAGGCATTGCCGGTCCAGGTCCTTTTATCAGAGTTGCCCGACCAGCCTGTGCCTGATACGTCACAAAACCCATTAGTCGCTACTACTTCAATCTTGGTGAAGTTGCCGAGGGTGGTGGTAAATGTTCCGTTTTCCTCGAAATTCTTTTCGTCGAAGTCTATAGAGCCGGCAGTTATAGTGACACCGTCCTTACTGAAAGAATTTCCACTGCCGGTTATATCATCGTTGTTCCACGTTACGGTGATGGGGGGAGCCTTCTTCTCCACCTTGAAGCCGATGATTTTCTTCGTGCCGTTGTACTTGACGGTCATCGGGGTGCCCTCGGTGATGGTGTTGGCAGACTTGCCGTCGTTGCCGAACTGTACGCCTAAGTCGCCTGCGGTCACGGCGATGTTAGCCTTGTCGGCCAGTGCGTTCTTGCTGAGGAAGAGGTTGCTCTCGGCGAAGTACTCCACCTGCAGCTCGATGTTGCTGGCGGGCATCTTGTCGAGAATCCAGTTCTTGCCGTCCTGCGATGTCAGATCCCACTCGGTGGGCTCGGTGGCGGCGGACTTGTAGCCATAGACCTCAATCTTTTTTATGCCCTTACTCCACATATTGCCACCATCAATGGGTGTGCCATTTATTCTCGGTGTCTTATCCCCATCTGTGGTTTCTACTACAAAGGGAGCTTCGCTGTCTGTAGCTTTACGATCGGCGTCGTCATAGAATATACATTTGGTGATGGTGTATCCTTCGGCAGCGCTGACGGTTGCTATCCATCCGTATCCCCACCAGCCCCAGTTAGCGAGGTATGCTGAGCTCCCATCTGCAGTATAACTGAATGAAACGGTTGCCACATTCGCCGTACTGTAGCTGGCTTGCTCTTTGGCTGTTGGTGTAATGGTGGTCAGCAGCGTTTCCTCCTGCGCCCACGCTCCGCCGACTGCCATGATGAGCAGTGCGAGCGTCATTGTTAGTTTTTTTAATGTTCTCATAATATTATTTCTTACAATTTTTTTGATTCAATTTTTTTATAATTTTGAGCGAAGCGACCCTTGCGCCTTATCCTTCGTCGCCGCCGCCGCCGCCGGGGGTTATCGTGCCCGTTCCGCCGCCGCCGGTGTTGCCGCCGGTGCCCGGAGTGTCTGTGCCCGGAGTGTCAGTGCCTGGAGTGTCGGTGCCTGGAGTGTCGGTGCCGGAGCCGCCGCTGCCGGAACCGCCGTCTGCTGCGCTGCCGCTGCCTGCGAAGACCACTTTTTCGTAGTAGTTCACGTCCTCAATCATCTGTTGCAGCAGGGTGTTGTAGCGCTGCTGTTCGTCGGTCAGGGCGTAGGCATTGGCAATCATGAGCAGGTGGGCGTACTCGTTGTCGGTAGCCCGGCGCAGGTTGATCATCTTCTCCTGCGAGGCTGCTGCACGGTCGGCATTGCGCTGGTCGATGAAGGCGCGGCACTGCTCGTTGGCCTCCTTCAGTGCGGTGTAGAACACGGTGGCGCCGACGGCTGCTATGGCCTGCTGGGCGGTGCTGTCGGCATCTACGGCCTGGCAGAACTGCAGCGTCCTGGAGCCTTGCAGCTCGTAGTTGTCGTTGACGTTCAGCTTAAAATGGCGCATCATGTCAATCACCTTCTTTCCGGCCTGCTGCTTGGCGGCATCGCTGGGGTTCATGGCATAGGCCTCGGCCATGGCGCGCAGCGACGAGGTGTTGTTGTCGCGCTTCACGTCCCATTCCTTGATGGTGCCCGTCAGCTCGCTGGTCGTGGTGAGCTTGAAGAAGTTGTCCTCGGCGGCAACAGCGTTGTTGAAGCATGTCAGCTGCCCTTGCAGCAGCGTCGGGAATGTGCCGAAAGAGGTTGCAAAGCTGTCGAAACGGCCTTTCACACGCAGATAGAAGTTCACGTGGTAATCGTTACCTTTTTCCCTTATATTGTAGTAGGGTTTTGCTTGTAAAGTGTTAGATAGCATATCCTTATTATTTTTTAGTTTGTTATTTATTTCTTTTTTTTCGACCACTCGGCGCACCGAGTAGTCAGAAAACGACTTTGTGGCCATCACTCGGTGCACCGAGTGGTCGTGCCAACGACTTTTTTGCGGGTACTCGGCGCACCGAGTGGTCGTGCCAACGACTTTTTTGCGGGTACTCGGCTTACCGAGTGGTCGTGCCAACGACTTTTTTGCGGTACTCGGCGCACCGAGTGGTCCTTTTCCCCTTCTCGCCCTGCGATGCAATGACGATATGACGGATCAGAGTCCCCAGGGTGCGAGCGGGTTAGTTCTGCGTCACGTTAGCACCATTCTCGATGTTCACGGTGATGTCTTGGCCGCCATCGCCCGCACCGATGCTGTAGGGGGCGTTCGTGCCCTTTGTGACCGTCACGCTGGTCACGCCGCTGGTGATGGTGATGGTGCCGCAGGCTCCATTATTACGGCCGCCGCCGATGCCGGCACCATAGTTGCCGCCCGTTGCCGTGACGGTGCCGCCGTTGATGGTGATGTTGCCGCAGGAAGCACTATGGCCGCCGCCGATGCCGGCTGCAAAGGCGCCGCCCGTGGCCTCGACGGTGCCGCCGCTGATGGTGATGTTTCCACAGGCAATCTTATAGCCACCGCCGATGCCTGCACCATAGCCATTGCTTGTGGCATTGAGTGAGCCGGTGCCCTGGATAGTGAGCGTCTTGTCCATGGGCACTTGGATGCCGGGATAATCCGAATAGAATCCCTTCACCATGTTCGTACCTTCGAGGGTGATGGTGGCATCGCCCGCGCAGGTGATGCCGGCCCATGCATAACTAAAATTGTCCTCGCCATTGATGGTCGCGTCCTTCAGCGTTACGTTGGCACCGTCGGCAATACTGATTTTCACATTGCTGGCCAATGTACCTGTCAGTGTCTCACCGTCCTTGGCTTCGTAGTCGGCGGTGAGCGTCGAGAGGTCGATGATAGAAGCCGGAGCGGGATCAGCAGCCTTCTTCACGGCCTTGACGCTCTTCACCTTCTTCTCGCCGCTGTAGGTGACGGTGACGGTTGCGCCCTCTTCAGCGGGGTTGGGGCTGATGGTCCAGTTGTCGCCATCCTCAGTGCCCTCGGCCAGGGTGATGGCGTAGGTCGATGCGGCGGGAGCGGGAGCCGAGCTGGTATATCTTGTAAACATGCTGTTATTGAATGTCGTGACCTGACCGCCGCCTTCCGGCGCAACATTGGTATCGTCACTCAGATCTTCATCCGGCGACTTTGACCCTGACAATGCATACACCTGAACATCTTTGCCAACGGTCAAAGAGGCGCTGAAGCCGGGTGTTGTCGTATTATATATATCTGTAACAATAGCATTCACATTACCGCCGTATATAGCAACCGTTCCGCCAGAGCCGCCCTTTCCAGCGCCGATCGCGCTGACTAACTCCTTGCCATATGCGGTTACGTTGCTGTAATATATCGTTATATTTCCTCCGGTCCCATATTCCGCTCCACCGATTCCGGCAACACGTTTACTTTCGTTTTGTACATTAATCTTCCCGCCATGAATATTTACGTTCCCACATTCTATTTTATCTGTAATTACTGAGCCTTCAAACGGATCTAATACAAGATAACCACCAATGCCTGCTCCCCGACAGTCATAAACGTTTGGGTATGCTGAATCATCCATATCCTCCACCGCGGTTGCATTCAATTGACCTGTACTCTGGATTGAGTTTGAACTGTTGCCCATGTAGATATTGAGCGTATTGCCATCACTGACGGTGATTCCCTTCTGAGCAGTCAATTCTGCATCGTCAAGGATAATCAGGTTCACCGTGCCGGTGACTGTTATACGACTGCTGATCTCCGTTGTGGCCGGGACGACATAGGTGCCATTCTCCCATTCTGTTGTAGAGCTCGTTACTTCGGTAACGCCCGTTCCGGCGATTTCATTGTCGGTGTAAGTCAGTTTTCCATCGCTGTAGTCATACACACGATAGTACACTTTGTCGGGCACCGCCGCCCACGCTCCCGATACTACTGCTGCGAGCAGTACGAGCATTGAAAGAAATTTGTGTTTCATAAGCAATTGTTTTTATATGTTATTAATGTTGTTGGTCTTTTTATTGGGTCGCCTCCGGCTCAAAATTATAAGAAAATTGGTTTCGAAAATTATAAAAATTCTCCATCGTTGTTGTATGCTGCACAGTTCTTATAATTTTTTGATTCAATTTTTCTATAATTTTGAGGTCGCAGACCGACCGGTTGTCATGCTCTTGGTCGCTTCGCTCAAAATTATAAGAAAATTAATTCGAAAATTATAAAAAAATCTTTCTGTCCTTGTTCCCATGCAGAGCCGAACGGGGTCGGGCTATGCTGAGGCGATGCCGTTGTTCGAGGCAATGCCTCGATGGACGAGTGAATGTGTGATGATAGGATGAAGTGATTTCATAGTTGTTGGGGTTATTGAGGTGTTAATATTAGATGGTTGATGATTGGATGGTCGTGTTCTCCACGATATGATTGCAAAGTTACTGCCTTTTTGTGGCGCGGCAAGTTATTTTTGACCAAAAATACTGCCAATTTCCAAATTTATGTTACCAATATGTGTGATTTACGTCTATTGGTTGAAAGAAAAGTTGTATTTTTGTCGTGGCTTAAAACAAGAAATGATGCAGACAGATGCACCAATAGACCGACTCCTCAAGCTTGCAGAGCAGAAAGGCGTGTATGTGGGAAAACGGTTGCACGGTTTCGATGCAACCGACATAGATATTGTGATTCCGCACGTCATGATTTTGTTGTGCCTGCGAGGCACAGCGCGCGTTAAGCTTGACATGATGGAGATGACGTTTCAGAAGAACGACTTCGCGATTCTGCTGCCTGGCCATGTGTTGCGCCGCATGTCGTGCTCGGAGGATTTCATTTATGCATGCGTTCTCATCTCGGCAGAGATGTTTGAGGAGATGAAGGCTCTTGCCTTCAGCCATAACTATGCCAAGTTCAACTCTTCGCCGAAATGCTGCCTGACCGATGTGCAGGTCGAGCGTATGATTGAGCTGGCCAATCTGCTGGATGCGATTGCTTCGCACGACCACCAAGATTTGCTGCTGAGGCGGCAGATGTTGCTGTCGCAGCTGGTGGTGGGATTGGAGTTCATCAACTACTACCGTCGCGAGCAGGATAAGGCGTGGTCGAGAGACCGTTCGGCAAAGATTTACACGCAGTTCTGCGACCTGGTGGTGGAGCACTACAGGGAGAGCCGCAATGTCAATTACTATGCCGAGCAGCTGGGCTATGACGCGCGCTACTTCTCGAAGGTGTTCCGTCAGTACAGCAACGGGTTCTCGCCCTTGGAATGGATTCAGCAGTATGTGGCAATGCAGGCTAAGCGCATCATAGACACACATCCTGAGCAGACGGTCAAGGAGACGGCCTACCAGCTGGGCTTCTCCGCAACGGCCAGTTTCTGCCGCTACTTCAAGCATGTCGTCGGCATCTATCCGCAGGAGTATAGGGAGAGGGCGAAAGGGAGTGGCCATTGACCGCCGATGATTGACAATTGACAGGTGGAAGGAAAGTTGTTCGTAAGTTTGGAATATTTTTCATGACTTACGAACAACTTTTCTTAAGTTTAGAAATATTTTTCTAAAGTTGGAAATTATTTTTTCCAAGTTTAGAATTATTTTTTCTAAGTTTAGAAATTTTATTCCTTAGTATGGAAAAAGTGAGTGTGTGCACCTGCCGGCTTTGCCGGAAGGGCTGCTGGAACCATTGAAATGCTTAAAAACGAGCTACTTGCTTGCCGGAACACCGCAGAAAGAACAGAAACGGGTGAGGATGTTTGTCTTTTCACCCATTTTGTGCTACCTTTGCAGCGAATTGAAGTAACAGATATTGAGAAAGTACGTAGGATGGCATTTAGTCAGGCTATATTCAGACGCTCGGAACTGTTGGTGGGCGAAGATGTGATGGAGCGCATTGCTCAGAAGCGGGTGATTATCTTTGGTGTGGGAGGTGTAGGCTCGTGGTGTGCCGAGACGCTGGTGCGGAGCGGCATCAGGCAGCTGACCATCGTGGACAGCGACCGTGTGTGCATCACCAATATCAACCGCCAGCTGATGGCCACCACCAAGACGGTGGGGCAGGTGAAGGTGGAGGCGCTGAAGGAGCGTCTGCTCACCATCAATCCTCGGGCGGAGATAACCGCTCTGCAGAAGATTTTCACGCAGGAGACGGCGGAGGAGTTTGCCCTTGGCGGCTATGACTACATCATCGATGCCATCGACTCGCTGAAGGACAAGGCGCTGCTCATCCTGATGGCCTGCCGCACCGAAGCAAAGCTCTTCTCGTCTATGGGCGCGGCCCTGAAGATGGACCCTACCCGCATCAAGGTGACGGAGTTCTGGAAGGTGCAGGGCGACCCGCTGGCGCGTGCGCTGCGCAACCGCTTCAAGCGCGACAAGCAGTTCCCTAAGCGCAAGTTCCAGTGTGTGTACAGCGACGAGCTGCTCACCAATCGCGGACACAATGCCACCTGCGGCACTGAGCACTGCATGTGCCCTAAGGCCCAGGACGGTCCCGGCGACCCATCGCTGCTGAACCATGAGTGGTGCTCGTCGAAGGCGCAGATTAACGGCACGATGGCACACATCACCGCCATCTTCGGCTTCATGCTGGGCGGACTGGTGCTGGCCGATATAGAAAAGAATTAGTAATTCAACTTTCTGAATTGAATCAGAAACCGGATGGAAACGGTTGCTGAAACCAGAATACAATGAACTCAACGAAGAGACGGCATATTGCTTCTGTGGTGTTGTTGGCAGTATTCCTGCCAATGCTGTTGCTGTCGTCTCTCCATGTGCATCCAGAGGCTCATCTGGAGGATGGCGGCTGCAAGGAATGTGTGCACCATGTGCCTCATGCAGGGCACTTCACCAGCGGGACGTCATGCAGCTTTGACTGTGTGCTGTGCCAGTTCCTTTCGTTGCCGTTCCTGATGGCGCCAATGGTTGCCTTCAAAGCCAAGCATTTTATCCACACAACCTCTCTGTGCCGCTTGGAGCAAAGTGTTGCTTCGGGTGTGAGGGGTCTTGTCTTCGGGCGTGCGCCTCCTGTGCTCTGTGCATGAACAGGAGAAAAGTAACGCTATTTTTTATATCAAATAAGAATTTAAATCAATGAAGACAATATGTGTGGTGTTGTCGTTGTTGTGCTATGGCACAGCAATGATGGCACAAAGCCATCGTTTGGACAACGGTGGCAAGCAGATGGAGGATAGCACGGATGTGTTTTACAGACATCTGCAGTTGAACGAAGTGATGGTGACAGGTGTGACAGGCGACACGAAGCTGAAGCACTCTACAGCCCCCATCTCGGTGGTGACCGGCAAGGAACTGCGGGGAACGGCCTCGACGAACGTGATTGATGCGGTGGCGAAGCAGCCGGGTATGGCGCAAGTGACAACGGGCGGCGGCATCTCGAAGCCTATTATCCGTGGCTTGGGCTATAATCGCATCGTGGTGATGAATGAGGGCGTGCGGCAGGAAGGCCAGCAGTGGGGCGATGAGCATGGTGTGGAAGTGGATGGCAATGGCGTCGGCTCTGTGGAGATTCTGAAGGGGCCTGCCTCGCTGATGTACGGTTCGGACGCAATGGCTGGTGTGCTGATTCTGCGTAGCGCACCCGCTCCGCTGGAAGGCGAAGTGAGGGCGAATGCGAGCACCGAGTACCAGACCAACAATGGCTTGTTTGCCTACTCGCTGAATGGCGCCGGCAATCACGGCGGCTTTGTGTGGGACGCGCGTTTTTCGGACAAGAGGGCGCATGCCTATAAGAATAAGTATGATGGCTATGTGCCAGGGTCGCAGTTCAGGGAACGGGCTGGCCGGCTGATGCTGGGACTGAACAAGCGCTGGGGCCACTCGCAGCTGACGTGGACGGCCTTCCATTTGACGCCGAGCATCGTGGAGGGCGAACGTGATGAAGAAACAGGCGAGCTGGAGTGGGCAACAGACCATCACAAGACGTATTCGAAAACTTTGCCATTCCAGCAGGTGAAGCACTATAAGGCGGTGTGGGACAACTTGTTCTATCTGCCAAAGGGTTCATTGAAAGCCATTGTGGGCTATCAGCAAAACCGCCGTCAGGAGTTTGAGGAGAGTGCCGATGACTATGAGGTGTTCTTCAAGCTGCACACGTTGACGTATGATGTGAGGTATCTGACGCAGGAGTTTGGCGGCTGGAAAGTGGCTGCTGGCGTGAACGGCATGTGGCAGAAGTCGCAGAACCTGGGCGAAGAGGCGCTGATTCCAGAGTATCGCCTGTTTGATGTGGGCGGCTACGCAACGGTGAGCAAGGACTGGGAGCGATGGACGCTGAATAGCGGCGTGCGTTATGACCGCCGTCATCTGAAGTATGACCACACCAAGAATTTTGATGGAGTGACAGGAAGTGTGGGCGCTGTGTGGAACGCTTGCAAATCGCTGAACGTGAGGATGAATGTGGCTCGAGGCTTCCGTGCGCCCAACATGAGCGAACTGGGCAGCGACGGCGTGCATGAAGGCACGGTGCGGTATGAGCTGGGCAGTGCCAGCCTGAAGCCTGAGTATAGTTGGCAGGCCGACCTCGGCGTGGACTTCTCGTCAAAATACGTGGAAGCGCAAGTGGCCTTCTTTGCCAATAGAATCAGCAACTACATCTTTGCAAAACGCATTGACAGAGTGATGGAGGAGGGGTACAGAACGTATGAGTACACCCAGGGCGATGCCCGGTTGCTGGGCTTTGAGGCAGGAGTGGATGTGCATCCCATGCACCGTCTGCACTTGGGCAGCACGTTCTCGTATGTGGATGCCCGTCAGCTGAACGAGCCGGAGGAGACGCGCTATCTGCCTTTTACGCCTGCTCCACGATGGACTGCGGAAGTGAAGTATGAGCTGACGCATCGCGGCAAATGGCTGAATAATGCTTATGTGGCAGTGGGGATGGAGTGCCATCTGCGACAGAACCACTATTACAAGGCTGATGAGACAGAGACGGCCACACCGAGCTACACGTTGTTCAACCTGTCGGTGGGCACGGACCTGATGGTGTGCGGCCGGAAGGTGGCGGAGCTGTATGTGATGGCTGACAATCTGTTGAACCGTTCCTATCAGGACCACCTGAGCCGACTGAAGTACACGGATGTGAATGCGGCAACAGGACGGATGGGTGTGTACAACATGGGGCGGAACGTTGTGATGAAGATGGTGGTGCCACTTGTGTTTGAGAAGCGCTAGTCTGGCTGGTCTTTCCAGTCCAGTCTGGCTGGACTGGAAAGACTAAATCTATTATACAACGCTAAAACTGAGAGTAACTATGGCAAACTTTATTGAAAGAACATTGGAGCCTGGCGAGCAAGTCGTCTTTAAGGGCCGGTTGCATTGGTCGTACCATTTCCGTTATACGGTATGGGGACTGTTGGTCATTCTGATGTCGGTGGTGGGCATCGTGATGTATGCCTACGCCCAGTATGACGGGACAGAGAATGTAAGCAGTAGCAATGACAACGCATGGATTAACTGGCTGTGCGCATTGGGCTGCGTGTGGGGCCTGGGCCTGATTGGCTATGGCTATTTCATCCGGAGCAGCACGGAGTTTGCCATTACGAATCACCGGTTTGTGCAGAAGGATGGCATCTTCAACATCAAGATGACGGAGATTCCGCTGTTCAAGATTGAGACGGTGAACTTCTACCAGACGTTCCTGGAGCGCATCCTGAACACTGGCTCGATTGAGCTGGTGGGCAGTGGCGGAACGGCGCATCGGGTGGACTTTGTACAGTCTCCTCATCAGGTGCGCAACTATATTGCCACTCAGATGAAACGTCAGGGAGCAAAAGAAGATGAACCGGTTGCTCAAGTGCGGCAAGAGGTTCCGGCAGTATCGAACGAGGTGTCACAGGATTGAGGCGATGCGACGAATCGGACTGCTGTCTGACACGCATGGATGCTGGGATGAGCGCTATGCGAAGTATTTCAAGGATTGTGACGAAATCTGGCATGCTGGCGATATTGGCACCATGGAGGTGGCGGACCGTCTGGCAGAGATAGCGCCGCTGAGGGCGGTGTATGGCAATATCGATAGCGGCGATGTGCGCATCCGCTTCCCTGAAACGTATCGGTGGAAGTGTGAGGAGGTGGATGTGCTGATGAAGCACATTGGTGGCTATCCGGGCAAGTATGATGCAAGCATCCGGAGGGCCATCTATGCCAAACCTCCTCAACTGTTCATATCGGGACATTCCCACTTGCTGAAGGTGGTGCACGACCCGACCATCAACTGCCTGCACATCAATCCGGGTGCGGCAGGACGGTACGGGTTTCATGAGGTGCGGACGTTAGTGCGTTTCGTCATCGACGGTAAGGAAATCAGGGACTTGGAGGTCATTGAGCTGAGTGACCCCACTCGTAATTAGAAATCCGCTGCACGAGGGTGCAGCGGACTTTTTGTTCATTGGCCCAACAGCCGTCTTGCGTGTAGAGGATGGAGGAGCCGAGGGTGGTGAAGATGTTCCTTACGGTGATGCGCTCGCTGCTTCGGTAGGGACCGGGGCGAAGCTCGTATTCCCAGAGGATTTCAGGTTCCCACATCACGTGCTCGTTGATGACGTAGGTGATGCCGTGAGAGATGAACCGGTGGTAGCCGTTGTCGAAGAAGGGAAGGCTGAGAGCTATCTTGATTTTGGGACAAAGCACTTCGGCCTTCTCGTTGGCGCGTGCGGTGATGAAGGTTTCTTCACCAGTCTTGAGGTTTTCGAGTTTAATTTTGTAAATCATAATCATTACATCTGTTTTTTAAGGGTTAATCATTCAAAGTTCTATTTCACTTCCGAAACTGAAGTTCATAATAGAAAGAGTGAAGGGAATGTAACAGTATGTCAAAGAACACATCGCAGGCTTCCCGCACTGCACCGAGGAGGCGCAGCAGGGTGTGAACCTAACATTCAAGGGTACAGCGGGACCGTGTCAATGCCGGAGCTTGACAAGGATTCTCGACGGAACCGGCTGTGGCTGAATGTCGAAAGATGTGTTCATGATGTAATGGTTATGATTGTAATGGTTCTTGGGAGTGTTCTCCCTAATGATTGATGTTAGTTCTTGGGAACTTTACCCCAAGCAAAGCGTCCTTCTTGTTGGGAAGGACGCTGCAAAGGTAGAGGAAGTTCTGCAATGTGTGGATAGGGAAATCCCTCTATTTGAGTGTTTCTGATGTTTATAGGCATTTAACGGCTTCCTCAAAGCTTCGTTTGAAGTAGTACCCGCTGTTGAGCTTGTCTTTCATGGACAAGGCTGCTTGCTGGTACTGTGCGTAGGCTTCGGGGGTGATGCTGTTCAGCTTTTCGGGAAGTTCGCGTAGGGAATGTACCGCGATGCCGAGGTGGTTGCTGAGGATGAATGGGGCCATAGCCGATTCTTCCCAAACGATGACGGGAAGGCCTGCGCGCAGGTAGAAGGAGGCTTTGTGGGGGTTGTTGATGCGGAGGTAGGAGCCCCAAATGCCTGAACAGCCTTCGATGGTGTCGCCGTCCCACACCAAGCCCCAGTCTGCTGTAGTGGTGCGGATGAAGTCGTCGGATGGGATGCGTCCGTGGTAGGTGGAGTTGTGCCAGCCGTTTTCGGTTTCAGGAATGAGCCCTGACCCGTAGAGGTCGAAGTGGCAGCTATGGGTTCCATTGTCCAGCGCTTCGTCTATCTGGTAGAGGAAGGCGCACTTGCGGCGGCTGATGCCTCCTGCGAAGGTGACAGTGGGCTTAGGGTTGGGCTGGTGAGGGGTTGGCTGTACGGGCGAGAGATAGTCGAAGATGTCGAGGTTGACTAAGGGTGCCTTGCAGCCATGCTCTTTGAGCCATTGGTTCATGCTGGCGTTGTGGACAATGATGACATCGGTATGGGAAAGGCGCTTGATTTCCTGCTCTGCCGTGAGCTTGCGCCGGCGGAATGTGCCCAGGTCGTGGATGAGAGTGATGGTTTTGGCTCCCTTCCACCGTGCGATGCGGCACTGGATGACATAGAACTTTTTGAAGGGGTACTGAATGAGCAGCACGTCGCCTTGATGGAGCTTGAACAGCAGATTGAAGGTGCTGAAGAGCTTGCGGAAGTAGGTGCCGACCTTGCCTTTCCATGTGGGGATGGCGAGGTCGCAGAAGTGCATCTGCTTCATGAGTTCGTCGATGTGACGTTTCGCCGTATTGGGCGAATCTATGCTGATGTAACAATTCATCTGTTTGAGGTTTGAAGGTTAGATGAGTACGGTGTCTTTTTGTTGGTAGAAATCGCTGATGACGGATACGATGGCGCTGGAGAGGGTGTCGTCTATGTAGCTGCTCAGTGGTGTGCCTGTCTGGATAGCCTTCATGAAGGAGACGAGCTCGTAGCGGATGCCTTCGCCGTCGAGCTGGTAGAAGTAACGGCGGTTGTTGGCTGGGTTCTCGTAACGCACTTCGAAATAGTCGGTCTTCCACCAAGGGGCTGGCACGTAGATGTAGCCTTTTGTGCCTGACACCAGCAATTCTCCTTCTGACTTCACTCCTTGCCCCACTTTCATGGAGGCGACAGCGTGGGGATAGAGAAAGGATATCTTGGTGAAGGTGTCGAAGTCGGTGGAGCCTTCCATCAGGTGGGTTGCTATGGTCTTGCTGTTGTAGTCGGTGCCGAGCAGCTGGAAAATGGGCAGAAGTCCTGTGGGACCCCATGCGCTGATACTGTTCCAGATGAGGCTGAGGTCGCCTTCTGTGGCTGTGGCAAGGTCGGCCATGCTGGTGCAAGTGGAATCGACGGAAACGATTTGCCCGATGATGCCGCTCTTGGCTAAGAGCACAAGGCGCGAATATGCTGTGGAGAATGCGGTCTTGAGCGAGTCGGCTAAGATGCAGTGGTTCTTCTGGGCCAGCTCTCTTAGTTCCTTGAGGTGGTCGGGATGGATGGTGATGGGAGATTCGCACAGGACATGCTTGCCGCACGTCAAGGCTTGTTTGACGTGCTGGTAGTGCAGCCGTGGGTTGGAGATGATGTAGAGAGCGTCGCTCTGCGCTATCAAGGTGTCGAGTTGCTCTATGGGCAACGCTTTGCCTTGCAGGGTCTTGGAGAGTCGGGAACTGTTGGCGGTGCACACACCACTGATCTGCAGTCCGTTCACATAATGGCTTTCGTGCTCCACTTTGTTGAGGATGGGGGATTCGCCCACTAAGCCTAATCGGAGTGAATGGCTCTCGCTGCGCAACTCAGTGCTGGAGATGCCTTGGGTGCGGTCGAGATAGACGACTTCGCAGAACTCCTTCAGGTAGTCGAACTTGCCTTCCCAGTCGCTGCCCACCGTGAAGATGTCAACTCCTAAACGGCGGATGTCGTCGATTTTCTGTCCTTCATACTCCTCGACGATGATTTCGTCGGCAATGCCTGTGGCACGGACTCCTTCAATGCGCTCCATGAGTGACTGCTGCACGTTCAGCTTGCCTCTGGCTTGATCAAAGCTGTCGGCAGTCACTCCTACAATGAGGTAGTCACCCAATGCCTTGGCGCGCTCTAAGAGGCGGATGTGGCCATAGTGCAGCAGGTCGTAAGTGCCGTATGTAATAACTTTCTTCATCCTAACAGTCCTCGTTTTTCCATGTCTTGCATGGCTTCTATTAGTGTCGTGTTGTCGGCTGGGGTCAGCGCACCGATGTGTCCTACACGGAATACTTCATCGCGCAGAGCGCCACCATTGGGACAAATCCAGATATTGTATTCGTCTTTCAGGATGGTGAAGATGTCGTAGGCTGAAACATGGGCGGGATGTAGCGATGTGACGGCGTTGGAGGGTGACTGGCTGAACAGCTCGAATGGAAGGTTTGCCACTTTCTGACGGAAGTCGGCTGCTAATGCCTTCACCCGTTCTATCTCTTGCTCTGCGCCTCCTGCTGCATCAATGTCACGCAGTCTCTGGTTGATTTGCAGCAGTGTTCCTACGGCTGGAGTGAAAGGAGTCTGTCCGCGTTCGCCATTCTTCAGTGCCCTTTTAAGATCCAGATACAGGCAGCGGGTCTCAGATTGTGCTACACGCTCTAAAGCCCGTGGGGACAGGACAATGAGCGAAATGCCGGGAGGACAGGCAAGTGCCTTCTGTGAACCTGTAATCATGATGTCGGCTCCCAAGGCTTCCATGTTGAAAGGATCGGCGAGGAAGGCGCTGATGGCATCGACGATGAGGAGCAGGTTGTTCGCCTTGCAGAAGCGGCTTACCATGTCCATGTCGTACAAAACACCTGTAGAGGTTTCGTGCATGTTGATGACCAACGCTGTGAATCCTTGCCCTGCTAAAGGCTCCAGATGCTCGGCGGTGAGGGAATGGCCAAACGGGAGCTTGATTTCTTGGTGTTCAATTCCATGCAGTTGAACTAACTCAACAAATCGCTCTCCAAACGAACCGCCGTTGACGACGATGGCTTTGTCTTTGGGAGATAAAACATTGATGATGGTTGCTTCCATTGATGCGGTTCCGGAACCTGTCAGGAACACGGCGCGCGAACCTTCTGGTGCATGGGCAAATCGCTTGACCAGACGCTCGTTCTCAAACATAATCTCAGAGAACTCCGGTGTCCTGAAATAAGGCACTTGTTCTTGTCCTATAGCTCTGACTGAGCTAGAAGACATGACAGGACCCACCGTGAAGTTAAGCATGTCTTTCATTTGCTTGTTTGTTGTTTTGTGGACAAAGGTACGGAAAAGTTAGGAGTTAAGGGTTAGGAGTTTGGATTTTTTCGTAACTTTGCACAAAAACAAGGGATTATGCACAAGATAAGAGAGAAAGAAGGGTATCAGCTCAATGAGCAATTGTTGCCTCTCTGGCAAGTCCAGCTGGACTTGTTGCAAAAGTTCATTGAGGTGTGCCAGCGTTATCATTTGCGATGCTGGGTGGATAGCGGAACCTTGCTGGGCGCCGTTAGGCATAAGGGGTTTATTCCTTGGGATGACGATGTGGATGTGAATATGATGCGCGAGGACTATGACCGTTTGCAGGAAGTGGCAGCAGAGGCATTTCAACCTCCTTTTTTCTACCAGACGGCCTATACCGACAAGGACTACTACAGGAGTCATGGACAGTTGCGTATGGATGGCACGTCTGCTATCCGACCTTCGGATTGCTTTCAGCCGTATCATCAAGGTATATTTATTGATGTGTTCCCGCTTGACGGTATCCCTGACAATGATTCGCGTGTAGATGATGCGATGCGGAAGGGGCGCCGTATTCTTCGCTTTTTGAAGGCTAAGAACACCAACATCCTCCTTTCGGGGCGCTGGGGCTTGGTGTTCCGCAAGTGGAAGGCCTGTCGGGAGGTGGCCCGTCGTGGTTGGGCGAACATCTTCCGTGAGGCAGAAGACCTGTACCGCCAGTTTCCCGTGGCTGATGCGGACATTGTCGGAGAGCTCTCCACGACCGGCAGGGATTTGGCTTGCAGGAAGTGTGTCTATGACGATACGGTGTGGTTGGATTTTGAGGACATCAAGGTGCCTGCTCCTGCAGGATGGGACGAATATCTGCGTGTGCAGTATGGCGACAGCTATATGACCCCGATGCACGACCCAACGTTGCATGGCGACTTGGTCATTGATGCACATAGAGACTATCGCGAGGTGTTGCCCGAGGTGCAGAAGGCTTACCGCGACTCGGCGCTGAAGCGCTTTTGGGGTAAATTGAAATAGGAATCCGGCAGAAGACGGAAGAACCCACCAACGAACGACAAGGAGATACAACAGATGGAACAGCTAAAGAGATTTATAGACATATGGGTGCCAGTGACGACCTGTACACTCCGGTGCCACTATTGCTACATCACCCACCATCGTCTTTTCGACAAGGAATTGCCGAAGTTCAAGTATAGTGTGGAGACTTTCAGGAAGGGTCTTTCCCAGGCGCGATTGGGAGGTGTGTGCATGATTAACTTCTGTGGTGGAGGCGAAACCCTCTTGCCTCCTGAGATGCCGCAGTACATTCGTGCCATGTTGGAAGAGGGGCACTATGTGATGGTGGTGACCAATGCCACCGTGAATAGGGCTTTTGATGAAATTGTGGCATTCCCTCCAGAACTGCTCGAACGCTTGTTCTTCAAGTTCTCCTATCACTATCTGGAGCTGAAGAAGAGGAATCTGCTGGATCGGTTTTTCAGCAATATCCATAAGGTTGTTGACGCGGGTGCTTCGTTTACGTTGGAAGCAACGCCCTCTGATGAGTTGATACCTTATATAGAGGAGATGAAGAGTGTGGCGCTGAAGGAGGTGGGTGCTGTCTGCCATGTGACTGTCGCACGTGACGAGCACAATATGTCCTCCATCCCGATTCTCTCCAAAATGTCGCCCGACGAGTATTATCAAACCTGGAAGGTTTTTGATTCGGAATTCTTTGATTACAAGTTCTCGGTATTCTCTGAAAAGAGGACGGAATTCTGTTATGCCGGTGACTGGACGTTGTTCTTCAATCTGGGTACGGGAGTGCTGTCTCAGTGCTATTGTTCTTTGTATAACCAGAATATTTTGGATGATACGTCGAAGCCGATTCAATTCAAGGCCATTGGGCACCATTGTTTGCAACCGCATTGCTACAATGCGCATGCTTTCTTGACTTTTGGCGCCATCCCGGAGCATGTAGCCCCCACACACGCAACGGTCAGGAATCGTGTCTGTCAGGATGGAACAGAGTGGCTGAAGCCAAGAATGAAGGCTTTCATGGGAGAGAAATTGGTGGAAGGGAACGAAGTATATGATGATGCCAAGAAGAAGCGTGTTGACCGCGAGATGGCGCTGAGAGAAATGGGGCGCACCATGAGGAGGATGATAAAGAAGTTTCCACATTGTTTCAGAAAGTGAATGATATGACAGCACAAGATAAAGTCAAGCAATTGAGAGCATGTATAGAGCAAGCGCTGGATCCGTATATTGATAGGGATTACGTGTTTCTGGATTTGCCTTATCATCCCAATGTGGGTGATACGCTGATTGCGATGGCAGCGAAGCACTATTTGTCGAGATTCCAGCATCGGTGCTTGTATTGGTCGTCTGAGTTCACTTTCGATGACAGGCCGATTGCTCCAGATACGTTGATTGTGTTTAATGGTGGGGGCAACTTCGGTGATTTGTGGTATAACTATACGGTCTTCAGGAATAAGATCATCAGGAAATACCCTCATCATCATTTCTTGATTCTGCCGCAGAGTGTGATGTATACTGATCCTGCCCATCTGGAGGAGGATGTGGCGCTCTATTCGTCGTGTCCGCACATCACGATTTGTGCCCGCGACAAGCAGTCTTATGCTTTCTTGAAGCAGCATTTCTGTCATAATACAGTATTGCTGGTTCCTGACATGGCTTTCTATTCTGACGAGGAGTATCTGAAGGAGGCCATGGCCGAAGAGGAGACGGGTAGGGTGTTGTATCTCAAGCGGGATGATAAGGAGTTTGTGGAAACGGAGAAGTATGCGATAGTGCCGAAGAACGCGGAAGTTCATGATTGGCCCACGATGGAGCACAAACAGTCGCCTTACCGCAGGTTGAAGTCTCTGAAGAAAATGACGAAGATATTCGTTAGGCCTTTCAGCAAGAAGACGGCGTGGCATATCTTGGATGCGTATTGGCAACGGTGCCTCCATCCTTATAATGTAAGGAGCGGAATGAACTTTATTGGACAGTATTCCACGGTGTACACCACAAGGCTTCATGTGGCCATCATTTGTGTGCTGTTAGGGAAGAAGACGTTTTTCTTTGATAACAGCTATCACAAGAATTCTGCCTTATATGACACGTGGTTGCAGGATGTGGATACGATACAATTCATCAGATAGATATGGGATATCAGGTCAGTGTTTTAGTGCCAGTCTACAATGTAGAAGCATACATTGAGACATGTGTCCGTTCCTTGATGGAGCAGACCTATCCCAACATCCAGTTTGTGTTTGTTGATGACTGTTCGACGGATAACAGCCTGCAAATCCTGAACAGGGTTGTGGCAGAGTATCCAGATAGAGCTCAAGACGTTCTGGTGGTTTCGCATCCCCAGAACAAGGGGCTTGCTGCGGCGAGAAATACGGCCATTGACCACGCAACCGGCAGCTTCATTTCTCATGTTGACTCTGATGACTACATGGAACGGGATGCGATTGAGAATCTTGTCAGCAGACAGGTGGAGACGGGTGCTGATATTGTGTCGGGCCAGGCATTGGCAGAATATGAAGACCATGATTCCGTCATGGAATTGAGAGAATATGCCTCTATGCATGACATGACGTTGGATATGATTAAACCAACGTTGCGCCACACCTTGTGGGGCAGGTTGATCAGGAAGTCTTTATATACAGACCATGCTTTGTCTGCAAAGGAAGGGGCAAATATAGGAGAAGATGCGCAGGTGATGCCATGCTTGGCGTATTATGCCACGAAGGCGGTCAACTGCCATTGCCTTGTTTATCACTACAACTGCAAGAAAGAGAACTCGTATTCGCACAAGATAGGTGACCTCCATCGGCTGTGTCAGCGTGGAATACAGGATGTGGAATCCTATCAAGTGGTGAGGGAGTTCTTTCGGGATAAAGATGCCGCGTTTTTTAATGAGGCCGAAAGAAGTTTGTCGAAATTTGTTCAGTTGCTGATGGGGTATTATGTCTTATCAACCAATAAGCAGGAATTTGACAAGCTGAAACAGCTCTATCAGCAGCTGAAATGTGGCAGAGTGAAGGTCCGGACGTGGCACGAGATACATGCTGCGACATCTTACAATTTCTGGTATTGTAAATTGACATCGTTTGTGTTTAAGCCTGTGAAATCAAAATGGCGTAGGAGATGATGTAGGCGTTTCAGGCGTTGTGACTTTTTCGCGATTCATGAATATTCATATAATATAACCAATCAGTTGGCTATGAAGATATTACTTTTCTGTGAGAATAAATATGCTGTTGACATCTTGAACCCTTTGCAGGAGGAAGCCGATCGACAGGGAGGACATGAAGTGTTGTGGTATGTGCATCAAAAGAAGATTCCTCAGTTCCCGTTGAAGGACAAGGTTCGTTATACGTTTTCCATGCAGGAAGCTTACGATTTCCATCCTGATGCGGTGTATGCTCCTGGCAATATCGTTCCTTATTATTTAAGCGGTGTGAAATGCAGCATTTTCCATGGATATGCTGCGGAGAAGCGTGACCAGTTCCACATCCGTAATTATTTTGATATCTACATGACTCAAGGTCCTTATTTCACGCAGGAGTTTGAGAAGCTGCAGCGGAAATACGGCGACTTTGAAGTATTGGAGACGGGATGGACACGTCAGGACTGGATTGCCCGGCATCGTGATGACTTTCGTGAGGAGAAGGCGCAGTTGCTGCACGAGCACGGATGTGAACGTATTGTGCTCTATGCCCCGACATTTTCACCACGCTTGACGTCCTTGCCTAAAATCAAGCGAGCACTCATTGAGTTGGTGGAGCAGAAAAAGGTGTTGTTGCTCATTAAGCTGCACCCTCTGACTTGTCAGGAGTGGGTGGATGAATATAAGGAGCTGGCTCGCCAGTATCAGCACATTATTTTCGAAGAAGATTTTGCTGTGACTAAGTTTATGTTGATGGCTGACGTGATGATTAGCGACACTTCCTCAACGATTTATGAGATGTTGTTGCTTGACAAGCCTGTCATAACACTTGATACGGTATCGAAAGACCCTTATTGGAAAGATATTAACGACGCGGCGCAACTGCTGGAGGCTTACGATGTGGTTCTTTCTGACGAGAGATTGACACAACGCCGCCAATGGATTATTCAAAACTATGACCCCTACAACGACGGCAAGTGCGCTCAGCGTATGCTGGAAGGGGCAGAAGAGTATATCCGTCGTCATGGCGTGCCTCAGAAGCGTAAGTTGAATCTCTGGCGGAAATATGTAAGCGTGAAGACATTTGGGAAAATACGGCGTTCTTGAGAAGCATCTTCTTCTATAAGAACGAGGGCGTGTCGGAAGAGATGCCTCTACAACATCAAAAACGAAGTGCCCCACATCGGTTGACCGATGTGGGGCACTTCAACTAACCGATGTAGAGCACTTCAACTAACTGATGTGGGTGCATCGGTTTTTGGCGGTGTTTAGCTGATGCTATTTTGACTCACCCTTGTTCTTTTTTGCCTGCTCATCTACATATTGTTGCCACGGCTTCTCTAAATCGAGATACCGGTAGTTCTGTTCTGGAATCTCCGTTGGAATCTCCATATAATTCCCATAGAGGTGACGAAGATAAGCGTCAGGGCGCGCTACGCCCATGAATGTGCAGCCTTCAAACTGGACAGGAACAGGTGTCCCGTAGTTTTCTTTGGGCTGTATTCCTTTGTTTGGCTTGTAATCGTGGTCTGCCCAAAGTGGACTCGTTTCACAGTCCCATTGTCTGCGTATGTCATCCATTTTCTTATGCACCTCGCATGGCTTGAAAAGTCGCCGTAGTAGAAGTGCGACGCTGCTTCGTAGTCCCTTTCCATGTTTGTAGGGGTCTGTATGGAGGAAGTAAAGCATCTTCCACCATTTACGATAGCGGAAATAGTGCCAGCTGCGTTTGAGTGATGGCCCCACCATACCGTCCAAGGGAAAGACATCAACGGGCAGACCGCCTACAAAGTTGTAGGCGCGGTGCATCATGTATGTGGAATTTGCATCTTGAATGCGGGCAAAGTGATAAGGATATCCTTCTGTCTTTCCTCCGCTCACCATCTCATATCCTTGGGGCAACCATTCATCAGCGTGTGCCACCAATGTGTCGTAGTCTTTGCGTGGCATGCCAATGTCGGCGTCGTCGTCCCAAGGAATGAAGCCTCCATGGCGTACAGCGCCCAGCATGGTGCCTGCCAGCAGATAATAAGTGAGATGATGCTCGCGGCATACTGTATCAATCACTTTCAAGATTTCTAACAAGCGGGCTTGCACTTGCTTGGTCTCGTTGTTGATGCGGTCACCGTGCAATGCCATTGCTTGTTCATGTGGACTGTAACTTGTTTCCATTTCTTAGAAAGTGTAGTTGTGTGATGAACTTATAGTAATTGTGACAGAATGTGTAGTTGAGGAAGTTCTCCCATGAGGTCCCTGATTTGCAAGGGTGGATGGTTACTTGTTGCTTGGGAGCATTCGGATTCAGCTGATCGCATAACCGTGCAACATATTCAAACATGTTATATTCCCCCAACACACGTTGCTTGCAGTTGCTTAGAACATTTACGGATTGCTCGTATAGTTGGTTCTGTATAGCGTTTTCTATGATTTCAATGGCTTCATCAGGCTTCCGAATGTCTATTGGCATATATGCTTCCTTGGGGAAGTAGTCAGAAAGGTTCGTGCAACCGTGATAGAAAGGGAAGGTTTCTGTTAAGTAGCAGTCAGAAATCTTCTCTGTCCAGTAATACCGTTGCGAAGAATTCTCAATGGCAATATGGTATTTGTAGGGGCGCAGCACATCCCATTTGTCGTCAAAGGGGCGGAACCCTCGTCCAAATACGTCTAGTTGGTCGCCAAAATGTTCTTGTAGCCGTTCTACAAATTTGATGCGGTCCACATGGCCTCGTGTGAAAGCTTTGTTGCTGGTAATGACAGAGATGAGTTTCGTCTTCTCTTGTGGATTGGACGGCTGTTTCAATGAATCATAATCTTGGTTATAGATGTATCCTCCCTTGCCATCTGGTTTATAGCCGACAAACCAAGGTAGTATAGCTGGCCCATAACGTAGATGATGGTGGCGCATTTGTTCTTGGCAAGTCACAACAAGTCCGAACTGGTCGATGTAACGTTGTGGATAGACTAATACAGAACGTGGCTCTGTTGTCAACAATATCGTGTTCTCTGGCGCTACTCTACATGTCTGGTCTTCTCGGACCCCTTTGCCCTGTACTACCCAAAAGTCTGCTTCCTCCATGCTGTCATCCAGACAGAACTCGTAGCGGCCGTCTTGTGACACCAGCTTGTGCCCTGGCGTTTGTCTGTGCATGATGGTTGCTAACCCCTCTCGGTAGGGCATGAATCTTATCTTATACATGGCGTTTGGTCTTACTGCTTTTTTCTGAACATGTGGGTAATTCTTTTCCTTCGAACCCAGCGTCGGTCATGTTGTCTTTTCACTTCGCAAGCTTCTTCTATTTCCTTCTCGCTCCACCCTCTGTCTGCGGCATACACTTGCAAAATGAAACGGTAAACGGGAGTTAACCACCAAAAGAGTGTCAAATTCTCCATACACTCGGCCTTGGGCACAGCCCCGTCAAAGAATTGCATGCGATTGATATCAATCAGCTGAAATTCATACTTCCCATTTTGGTGCTGATACAGCACATTGGTGGGGTTAAGGTCGCGATGGAGAATCCCCGCCTCATGCAATGATGCCACAAAATGGGCATAGGCCACAGCTAAGTTCTCATCGTAAGGCGATTGCTCTATCAGTCGGGGCTTGATAGGCTCCCAGTTTGTGTAAGCACAGATGAAATAAACTTGTTGTATTAGCCCAGCACGTCTTTCTTCTATGTATGCTACTTCATGTGGCGTATTTACATGATGTTCTCGTAAAGCGGTAGCATTTTCATAAGCACGACGTGCCTTGCTGGGGCGGAAAAATGTATAGACAAGCATCTTAAAGAGGTCGTGCCGCTTATACCGTTTAACGACCAATTTTTCCCCTCTGACCTCAAACAACCGAATTTGATTACGGCCATTATAGAGCAGAGTCCCTTGTTGAGTCGTAAACAACTGGGGGATTTGATCCACCCACGAGTCTAAATGGAGGTATGCAGGACTAACAACTTTCTTCATCTGTAGCGTTCCTTCTGTTTGGAGATGATAGGATATGAACGCTTTACTGTGCTTTGATTCCGTAATAATCCAATGCTTCCTTTAAGACGACAAAGAAATCCTCAATGTCTTTGGGGGTAATGGTGCCCAAGGCGCATAGGCGGAAAGTATTGGTGGTAGATATTTTACCTGGATAGATGGTAAAGCCGCGTTCGTAGCAGTAGTCATGAACTTTCTCGAAGTTCCAGTTGGGATCCTCTGGGTACTTGACGGATACCACAAGACCAGATTCAATCTTAGGGTCAATGACGGTCTGTAAACCCAAGTCTGCGACCCCCTTGCGGATCGCTTCATATACAGCATGGTGTCGGGCAAACTTTGCCTCTTCTCCCACTTCGAAGTATTCTTTTAATGCTTGAATTGTGGCATAGATGGTTTGTACAGGTGGAGTGAAGTGCATTTCACCAGTCTTTTCGAAGTACTCATATTGCAGATACAAGTTGCAATAGTAAGAACGAGTGGGGTAATTCTTTGAAGCCTTGATGATATCGGTCTTGCCAATGATAAAACTCAAGCCAGACATAGCCATCAGTCCTTTTTGAGCCGAAGCCATGCAGAAGTCTACATTATCCTTCACCACATCCAGGGGTATCATACCTAATGTGGACGTGGTGTCGCTGATGAAGATAGCGCCGTATTGATGTGCTAAAGCACCAATTTCCCGGATAGGGTTGAGTACTCCTGTGCCTGTCTCATGGTGGCAGCAATAGACAACCGCTACATCAGGATTTTCTTGTAAGGTACGCTCCACATCTGTTAGATTAGGTTGCTCAAATACGCTTGACTTCAGATCAATGTATGGAATGTGATACATTTGGCACACCTCAACAGCTCGGGAGTTATAAGCTCCGTTGTTCACGACCAAAATCTTTTTGCCTTCAGGTACAAGTGAGTTGATACAAATATCAATGTTGATAGTGCCTGAGCCGCAGAACAAGACTGAGGTGTATTCGTCCTCTGGGGCATGTGCCACTTTAAGGAGGTCTGAACGCAACCCCTTCATCAGTCCTGCAAACTCTTTTTCACGTGGGCAGATATCTGGCACCACCTGTGCATATTTAACGGTATCAGTCGTTGTTGCAGGACCTGGGTTCAGCAACACGTTTCTCTTTATCTGTTCCATATACATTATTATATATATATATTATAAATAGGGAAGGATATGCTCCTCCGCATAGTTCAGGTCGTCCACATCGTCAATCTCATACCACTTTAGGCCTTCGACTCTGAGTACATATACCTTCATGATTTCTTGTGACATGGTGAGCAATTCGTATTCATACCCCAGCTTCGGCTTTTCTGCTACCTTTTGGGCATAATCCTCACACATTGCTTTGTAAAATTTGTTAGATAGCTTGTGGATACCTACCAGCTCGCCTTTAGCATCCAACTCTGTCTTCACGGTAGAACATCTTGTCAAACGGTTCCCATCGCCATATTCCACGTAATATTGGTCTTGGAACTTAGTCACGGGAGTGATGAGCATGATGTCAGGCTCTGGACATTCCAGTAACGAGGTAATGGCTTTCTTCTCAAATATGAGGTCACTTTCCAGCAAGAGAAAATCATTGTCACCTATCGCCTCTCGGCAATTCCATAAGGTGTACATGCTGTTTGTTTCTGCATATCGGGGAGAGAAGACGCATTCAATCTGCGGGTACACAGCCTTCAAAGCTTCATACTTTTCTTTCAAATATCCAGTGCCAATAATGATGCGCTCAATGCCACAGGCAATGAGTGTTTGTATGCTGCGCTCCACCATCGACATATTGCCACACTCGACAAAGCCTTTAGGAACGGTTTCAGTCATTTTGCCGAATCGCGTGCCAAGGCCTGCTGCCATGATTACCGCTGTCTTTACCATCTCGTCAATTTACTTTTTCAGGAAATTCATCAATGCCTCTTTGTTCTGGACAGGAGTGGTTGTTGGTCTGCCCAAATCCTTTCGGTTCCCTTTCTTCACTTTCACTTCTATGAATACAGGGGCCTCACCTAGTTGGGTGAGCTGCTGCTGAAGTTCTTCTGGAGTAGAGACACTATATACAGACTTGTAGCCAACAGCCTTAGCAATGGCAGGAAGGTCAATTTTTAGGCCTACAGTTGGCTGTCCACCGACGGAATCGTGCGCCCCATTGTTGAAGACCACGTGAACATAGTTTTTAGGCGATTTGCTGGCAACAATGGCCATGCTGCCCATGTGCATGATGCTGGCGCCGTCACCGTCAAAGCACCAGACCTTTCTGTCTTGCTTTTCAAGGGCAATACCTAAAGCAATTTGCGATGCATGTCCCATCGAACCAACTGTGAGGAAATCACGTTCATGCCCTTGATTCATGGCCGTGCGGTACTCGAATAGTTCGCGGCTGATCATGCCCGTGGTGCTGACGATAGCATCCTTCTTGCCGAGAGCAGCAGCAACCGTCTGAATTGCTTCTTCGCGGCTCATTGTGAAGTCATTCTTTTCTACATTCTGAAGCGTGTAGGCGTCGAACGTGTCTTTCTCAATCACCAAAGCATAACACTGCTTCGTGGCTTGCATGTATGCAACCGCCTTCTGAATCTGCGCCTCTGCCTTGTCTTCTTCTTTGGAAAGAACGGTATAGTCGATACCCATCACGTTGAGCAAGCCAGTAGTCACTTTGCCTTGTTTCACATGTTGAGGCTCGTCATGCACACCAGGCTTTCCACGCCATCCAATTACCAAAAGAACAGGGATATTGTACACATCAGGGTCAGTTAGTGAGGCAAGTGGGTTGATGATGTTCCCTTGACCAGAGTTCTGCATGTAAACTACAGGAATTTGGCCTGTTGCTAGATAATGTCCTGCTGCCAATCCCATCGCGCCCCCTTCATTGGCCGCAATGATGTTGTGCGCAGCATCAGCGTGGTCTGTGATGTATGCACAGAGATTCTTCAACAAAGAATCAGGTACGCCAGCATAAAAGTCGATGCCATAGCTGGCCAATGTATGGTAAAAGAAATCGGGTCTTATCATATCAGTTAGCTCTTCTTTGTTCCTGGAATCAGGTTCAGAATTTGTTTGATAGGCATGCAGTATTCATCGGATGCCTCTAGGCTGCGAGACGTCTCGAGGATGCGTTCAGCGCACTTCACCATTGCTGGATAAGCACTGCGCAGCATATGGTTGGCGTAGATGACCACATTGATGCCCCATTCGGCCAGTTCCTCCTCAGTAAATTGGTTATAGGTTGTAGGTACGGCTACAATTGGTGTGTGGTTGTCTTTTTCACGGAAACGTTGGCAAAACTCTTTGATGTCTTGTCCGTCTTTATTCTTGGAGTGAATCATCACACCGTCAGCGCCTGCTGCCACATAAGCATGACAACGTTCCAGTGCATCATCCACCGACTTCCCGGCAATTAAGCTTTCGCATCGTGAGATAATCATGAAGTCGCGGGTGATTTGTGCATCTTTACCAGCTTTAATCTTGTTGCAGAAGCCCTCAATAGTGTCCTGCGTCTGTACGGCATCTGTGCCGAACAGCGAATTCTGCTTCAGTCCGACTTTATCCTCAATAATGACAGCCGAAATGCCCAAGCGCTCAAGCGTGCGTACCGTAAACACAAAATGTTCGACTTTCCCTCCTGTATCACCATCATAGATGACAGGCTTGGTAGTAACCTCCAGCGTGTCGTTCAGGTCGTGCAGGCGAGTGGTCAAGTCTACAGCTTCAATATCCGGTTTGCCTTTCGAGGTGGAGTCGGTCAGCGACGAAGCCCACATGCCATCAAACTCACGGTGCTGACCGTTGATGTCCACAGCGGTATGCTCGGCAATCAGTCCTGTCAAGCCATTATGCGATTCGAGGATGCGAACCACTGGCTTGGCTGAGATTAATCGGCGTAGAGAGGACAGACGGGCTTGAGGGGTCACGCCGAGAGAATCGATGGCCTCCTTCAATCCTGTCGCTGAAATGCCTTTGGTGTATGGGATTTCAATCACCTCACCTCCTTGTGCCTTCATTACCTTGAAGACCTCTTCGCGGATATATTTGTCAGGCCCGTATTGCCAGTCGTCACCATGGATGATGTAATCAGGCTTATAGCGCTTCAGGTTCTCCACATAGCTCCATTCCTCCTGAGGAACAATGGTCTTCACGCCCACAATCTTCTCAATCACCGCCTTGCGCTGCTCGTAAGTGAGATACGGTAAACGCTTGTGGGTAGCAATAGCCTTGTCTGTGAATAAGCCGATCATCAAGTCGCCGTATTTAGCGCCTTCCGTGATGATGTTAATCAAGCCTGGGTGCATGATGTCACCAATCATGCCCAAATAAACTGTTTTAGCCATTATGCAGTTCGTGTAATAAATATCAAATGTTAACTAACTATCAGTTCTCATATCTTCACGGCCTCGTATACCGTCATCAGCTGTTGTGCAAGTTTCTTTGGCGCAAATGTTTCCATCATGTACGCTCTTCCTTGTTCGATGATTTGCTGTCGGAGGGCAGAGTCCGTAAGGAGTTTTGTCATGTTGTTGAGAAGGTCTTCTGTGCTATTAGGGTCGGCCTGCATCACATAGGCATTGCCTTTGCCTGGCAAGCGATTCGCATGGCTCGTCACCACAGGGCATCCACACAACAAAGCTTCCACCATTGGCTCGTAACCACCGCTATAAAACGAAGGGCACACCAGCATCTGCGCATTCGTGTAGAGACGTTTCAATTCCTCGTTGCTCACTAGCTCTTTCCATTCCACCCATCGTTCCAATCCCTGTTCTACCAGATATTGTTGTACTTTCCGTTTATAGCTTCCACCGCATCCCACCACAACAAGTGGTACCCTGATGTCTTTAGGCATTTGCTCCCAGGCCTTGACAATGCCCAAGAGGTTCTTGCGCGGATTGATGCTTCCGACATAGAGCATATAAGGTGAAATGGCTGCTTGCCGTTCAGAAGGCTGGTAATAGATGGGGTTCACCGGTTGATACACCACTTCAACCTTGCGCTCGGGCACATTATAGAATTCCAGCACATCCTTCTTGGTGCATTCACTGATGCACACGATGCGGTCTGCGTGGTTGCAGGCATATTGCCATTTCATATTGTAGATCTTCCTGTCGTGCCAATGGTACATGTCAGGAAATGTCTTGAAAGCCACGTCGTGGATGGTCACCACTGATGCAATCCCTGAATGGAACAGCCCTACAGGCATCTCGTTGCTCAGCCCGTGGAAAACCTCAATTCCATCCTGCTTCATCTTCTCCACGAGTCCGTACGTCCTCCACGCACTTCCTCTCACCAGCCCTGTTGGTGTTACTGTTTTGCATCCTGCCTTGGTTAAGTAGGGCAGTGTCACTTCGTTCAGTTTCACCTTGGGTGTGTAGAGCCAGTATTCATGGTCTGGATACGTATCAGTCAGGATGTCAATAGTCGTCCTGCTGTGGCTCCCCAGCCCAGTGAAGTTGTTGTACAGACGCTTAGCGTCGAACCCGAGTTTCATTTGGCTTTGCCTTAGTTCTCTTTTTGTAGCTTACAAGGCAGAGTTTGTTGCTCCGTTCTGTCCTTGTTGTGTTTGTTATTTTTTATACAACACAGGATTCGTGTCAGGGTCGTTGTACATCTTCATCTGCTTGTACACCTTCATGTACTTCTTGCCAGCCTCAATATCTTCAATCAGCTGGTCAATGGCAGTAGAGAGGTCCTTGCGCTGTTCCAGAAGCACCTCCAGCTTTTTCTGGCAGGTTGCCTTGTGGGCGTCGGTAGCGTCAGTACGTTCCACCTGCTCCTTCATGTGATATATCTTTAAGGCGAGGATGGACAGACGGTCCACAGCCCATGCAGGGCTTTCGGTGTTGATGGTAGCGTCAGCCTTTACCTTCACATCCTTATATTTAGTCCAGAACCATGAATCAATGGTTTCCACCAAGTCTGTACGGTCTTGATTGCTTTTGTCGATGCGGCGTTTCAGTACCAGCGCTTCAGCGGGGTCAATTTGTGGGTCGCGAATTACGTCTTCGAAATGCCACTGCACCGTGTCAATCCAGTTCTTCGTATAGAGATCATGCTCAATCGTTCCTGCCTCATAGGGATTAGCCATAGGCTGGTCTATATTGTCATGCACGTGATAGTCCTTGATTGCCTGCTCAAAAATGGGGAAGGCGCGTTCTGTGAAAAGCATAGAATATTTATTTAATATGTTAAAATTCGCTACAAAAGTAAAGTTTTTTCTTCAAATAAACAACTTAATAAACCAAAACCACTATCTTTGTGGCCAGAATTGACAATAAGAATGTACAATTTATAATTTGTGATAGATTTGTGCCGCGTGTGTCACACGTTAGTCTGTCGACAAAAGAGTACATACGAGATAGCCCCAACCTTCCCCAAGCGCACTGCAGGTTGATTCCGAAGTCGGTGCCCAAGTTGGAAGCGTAGGGGCTTTTTTATGCCCTTTTTGTCACAGCCTCATGCCTACGCTCAGCTGTCCTCTCCATTTTGTGAAGTTGATTTCTGTCTCATCGTCATCCAGCAAAGAGTTTGTTGCCACAAACGTGCCTGCAACAAACCATTTTTCCGAGAAGTTGTACACCACAGCTCCTCGTTCTGCCAAGATGAAGTTGGGGAATTTGGTATCCATGTCACGGCGTTCGTCATTGAGCTTGACGTTGTTGTAGTTGCCAATCACCACGGTGGGCAAGGCGGAGATGTGCATGAGCAATCTCCCGCGCAAAGCGACCCAGTTGTAGCCATAGCCGCCGCCGAGGCCAAAGTAGCCCACATAAACCCTGTACTTCGACAGCCCTTCCATCGTTTTGTGCCCCGTCGTCTTTAGGCTTCCGCCCATGTATGAGAATCCGGCCAGCCATGAGCCAGCACTGCGTTTCTGGATATATGATTGTGTGAAAGCAGCGGGATAGGAGAACTTTCGTCCGTTGAAAGCATAATAGCCATTTATATTTATCATTTTCATGCGTAAGACATCCTTGTCCAGATGTCCACCCCAATCGCCGAACCTCACATTGCCCGACAGCGTTCTTGTGTCTTGGTACACGACATCAAGGCCATATCGGTTGGTGTATGCGTTCAGGTTGATTTCGAAGTCCTTGTTCTTTCCGCTTAAATGGGCTGGATTAACTGCCACTCCCGCTGTTAATCCGCGCCAGCTTGCTCCCAGGTTTAAGGTCGCTTTATGGTCCGATTTCAGGGTCCCGTTGCCGTGTTCCTCTCCATGGCTCTTTATTTTGAATTCGTTGCCCGACACGCTTGTGCGCACTTTCAAAGTGAGTGGTTGTGTGGGGCGGCCAATATACACCGTGTCATATTTCACGCTGAAATAGCGGGCGGTCAATGCGCTGTCCACTTTCGCCTTTACTTCTTTTTTCTTCTCAATGAGACGTTCTTTCTTTGTCTGCGCAAAAGTAGTTCCGCAGACTGTCGCCAGCAAAACTCCAATCCATACCAGTCGTTTCATGTTGTTCATAAGTAATTAAGATTTTGTGGCAAAGGTAATGAAAATCAAATATAGAACCATATAAAAAGTCTATTTTTCTTTTGAGTTATGTCTGATTTGTTCTATCTTTGCAAAACTAATCCAAATAACTACTAAATAACTAATAACTAAACAACTACTATGGCAGATCTTTCTAATTTTTCATTGGAAGGTAAGAACGCTTGGATTACTGGCGCATCTTACGGTATTGGTTTCAACATCGCGAAGGCTTTTGTGAAGGCAGGTGTGAAGAACATCGTTTTCAACGATATCAACGAGGCAGCTCTGCAGCGCGGTTTGGACAACTACAAAGAGGCTGGTATCACCAACGTGAAGGGCTATGTATGTGATGTGACTGACGAGAAAGGGGTGAAGGCTCTCGTGGATACGATTCACAAGGAAGTGGGTCAGATTGACATTCTTGTGAACAATGCAGGCATCATCAAGCGCATTCCTATGCATGAGATGGCTCGTGCAGAGTTCCAGCAGGTCATCGACATTGACCTTGTAGCGCCATTCATCTGCGCCAGCGCTGTGCTGCCAGAGATGATGGAGCGCAAGGAAGGCAAGATTATCAACATCTGCTCCATGATGAGCGAGCTGGGTCGTGAGACTGTGTCTGCCTATGCTGCAGCTAAAGGTGGCTTGAAGATGCTCACTCGCAACATCTGTTCGGAGTATGGAGAATACAACATCCAGTGCAACGGCATTGGTCCTGGCTACATTGCCACTCCTCAGACCGCTCCTTTGCGCGAGCGTCAGCCTGACGGCTCTCGTCATCCATTTGACTTATTCATCTGCGCCAAGACTCCAGCAGGCCGTTGGCTCGACCCATCCGAATTGGGCGGTCCTGCCGTGTTCCTTGCTTCTCATGCATCAGACGCTGTAAACGGCCACGTGCTCTATGTGGACGGTGGCATCTTGGCTTACATCGGCAAGCAGCCTAAATAATCCGTAGGGCTCCATAAAAAGCGGGAGGCTCTGAAGTGATACTCCAGAGCCTCCCGCTTTTATGTCGTCTTTAGACTTGTTTTATTTTCACCAGTTTTCCGTTTTGAGTATGTCATTCTTGATGGCTTCCTCTATCTTGTCCATGACGACGCCAGAAAAGGCATGTGCCATCACTATCGCTTTGGCGGAAGTCTTCTTGCGAAGATCTTTGTCGGAATAAGGGAAGCAGTTGTCCAAGGTCCATTTCTCACCTACATTCACGCTCTTGCCCACACCCATTGCGCTGATGAGGCCTCCGCCCACAGACTTCTCCACTTCAAAGAAGGGAACGGTGTAGGTGACGCGAATCTTTCCTTCTTTGATGTCGGTCCTGATGATAGGGGCAAGATTGACTGTGTAGGAGTTGGTGGCAGCGGTGTACGTTGCGATATCGCTGACATCTCCCTTGCCGATGATGAGCCCTGCATCCTTGTCTGTCAGCAAGATAGACGCATCCCCAGCATTAAAGTTGCAGGCATACCAATAGTTGACCAGTAGAAATAGCTGTGCTTTTGTTTTTCCGGGGGCCTGTATCACCTTTGTGTAGTTCAAGGCGTTATTTTTGTCCAATGGCAGCTGTGGCGCGAGTTTCTCTGCTGTCTCCACCCATTTGTCACTAAACTTTTCTTTTGCATAGCTTTCCAGTTCTCCTGCCCACATGATTTGAGCATTCATGGCTACGGTGAATAGGGAGAACAATCCCAATAATAAAATCTTTTTCATGTTGTTGTAAATAAAAAGGTTAAACAAATCACGTTCTGGAGCCTCTGTCATGGTTCTTGCTCTCCAAAACAATGGCAAAGATAAAGAACTGATATCGAATATGCAACATTTCAGGGAAGTTTTTTGTTTTCGTTTGGGATTTTAGAGGAAATGGAGTACCTTTGCAAGTGGGTTTCAGATGAAATAGAGCATGTTATTACCTTACTACAAACAAGGCCTTGTTGAGGCTGGATGTGACGAGGCTGGCCGAGGCTGTCTGGCAGGCAGCGTGTATGCGGCAGCGGTCATTCTGCCGCCCGACTACCACAACGACCTGCTGAACGACTCGAAGCAACTCACTGCCAAGCAGCGCTATCGCTTGCGCGAAGAGATTGAGCGTGACGCATTGGCTTGGGCCGTGGGCATTGTGACAGCGCAGGAGATTGACAAGATGAACATCCTGCGTGCCAGCATCACTGCCATGCATCGGGCAATAGACGGACTGAAGGTGCGCCCGCAGCATCTTATCATCGATGGCAACCGGTTCATGCCTTACCGGCATGATGGGACTGTGGTTCCTCACACCACGGTGGTGAAAGGCGACGGGAAGTACCTCTCCATTGCGGCTGCCTCCATTTTGGCGAAGACCTACCGCGACGACTACATGAAGGAACTGCATCAGCAGTACCCTTATTATGGATGGGACCACAATTCGGGCTATCCCACCAAAGAGCACCGACGTGGCATTGAGGAGCATGGCACTACGCCTTACCACCGGATGACCTTCAATCTGTTGGGAGCCACGCAGCTGGAACTTCCGTTCGAGTGATGCTGCGCACATCCCCTCCCGCCATAGGGAAAAACCCCTTGCAAATAGGAAAAAGCCATTTGCAAGGGGCTTCTTTATGCTCTATCTTTGCATCGACAACAAGAAACAAGCCCACTCTGTTGGGCAAACGTATAACTCTAAAAACGACACAACTATGAAGACTTTAAGAACCACACTCACCGCAGTCGTTCTCTTCATTGGAGCACTGACCGCCAACGCTCAGAGCATGAGCATTACCGTCATGCGCGACAACGCACGTTTTTTGACTGACCGCATGGCTTTCACCCTCGGCATTCGTGACCCTTACATCATCGACGAGATATACCGCATCAACTACGACTACATCTGGGGTGTGAACGATTATCTGGACGATGTGGCCTTGGGGTACTACTACGACGACTACATGGCAGTTGTGGCAGCACGCGATGCAGCTCTTCGCAATCTGTTGGGCTACCGCATGTGGAACCGTCTGGCGGGCTACAGCTACTTCCACCGTCCCATCGTGTTTGTGAACAACCGCTGGCGCTTCACCGTTTATGACTATGACCGCTATGGCGTGCGCCACTACCACTATGGCGCTCCAAGACCTTATGGCACGTATGTAGGTGGACGCATCGTTCGCCCCATGCCGCCCCGCACAGCTGTGCGCCGTCCTGCCCCTCCTCGTCCTGCCCCTCGTGCAGTGGCTCCTCGGGTAGAGCGCCGTCCAGCAGAGCCTGGCAGGCACGCAGCGCCTCGCGAGACTCCTCGTGCCCATGAGAATCGCCCCACAGCCCCACAGCATCCCACGGCGCCTCACCATGCAGCACCTACCACAAAACCTGACATGGGAGCCTATCGTGGCGCTATCTCTCGGGGTAATGCAACATCTGCGCCTCGTGGCAATATGGCACCGTCATCTCGTGGCAGCCGCCGCTGAGGAAAGGCAGAGCGTGCCCTTGGATGCTACGCTATATACACAAAGAAAGCCCATCGCGACACATGGCGATGGGCTTTCTTCGTATGTAATAGGGCGGGTGTGCCAGCGGCGTGGCGAAGCGTTTGTGGGCTTTGACAGGCTTGTTTGTAACACGTTTTTTATTCTGTATGTTACAAGCGTAACACACGGCGTGTTACAAATGTAACATGCGGTGTGTTGCAAGTGTTACACAGGCTGTGTTACAAGTGTTACATCGGGTGCACCGCAAGTGTTGCAAAAGGTGTGCCTCAGGCAAGAGCGTGCACACCACAGGTCTTAGCGAGAGCCTTGACTATGGTGATGGCGAAACGAAGGAGAAGAGCATCTGGGACGATGCTTGGTAAAAGTGCAGGTTCCATAAAGAGGCACATCTTCCACCAAGTAGTCCGCCGAGGCATCGTGAGTGATGCCTCGGCGGACTACTTGCAGAAGGGCAACAGAAACCAGCGGCAAGGCCTTTCTGCCTAATTTTCAAGCCTCAATTTTCTCTTTTCAATTATAATCACTACCTTTGCACCCAAAATCAGAACATTATGACAATTGAAGAAAAACTCATAGCAGGTGTGCAGCAGGCCGTGAAGGCTCTGTACGGTTTGGAGGCAACCCCTCAGCAGGTGCAGTTGCAGAAGACAAGAGACGAATTTGAAGGTCAACTCACCGTGGTGGTGTTCCCGTTTGTCAAGGCTGCCCGCAAGTCGCCCGAGATGGTGGGCGACGAGATAGGTCAGTACCTAACCCAGAATGTCGCTGACGTGGTGGCTAAGTACAACGTGGTGAAGGGCTTCCTGAACCTTGTCATCAGTGATGCTCCTTGGATTGCCTTGCTCAACCAGATCAATGCGGAGGAGAAGTATGGCTTTACTCCTGTGACTGAGCAGAGCCCATTGGTGATGATTGAGTACTCTTCGCCCAACACAAACAAGCCTCTCCACCTCGGACACGTCAGAAATAATCTGCTGGGTTCTGCCTTGGCACGCATCGTGGAGGCCAACGGCAACAAGGTGGTCAAGACGAATATCGTCAACGACCGTGGCATCCACATCTGCAAGTCCATGCTGGCATGGCTGAAGTGGGGCAATGGCGAGACTCCTGAATCTTCGGGCAAGAAGGGTGACCACCTCATTGGCGACTATTATGTGGCTTTCGACAAGCACTACCGCGAGGAGGTGAAGCAGTTGGTGGCTCAGGGCATGGACGAGGAGAAAGCCAAGCAGGAAGCGCCCCTTATCAAGGAGGCTCATGAGATGCTGGTGAAGTGGGAGCAGAACGACCCCGAAGTGCGTGCGCTCTGGAAGAAGATGAATGAGTGGGTTTATGCTGGATTTGATGAGACCTACAAGATGATGGGTGTAGGCTTTGATAAGATATATTACGAATCAGATACCTATCTGGAGGGTAAGAAGAAGGTGATGGAAGGCTTGGAGAAAGGCTTCTTCTATCGCCGCGAGGACGGCTCTGTGTGGGCTGACCTGACTGCAGAAGGACTGGACGAGAAACTCCTGCTCCGTTCGGACGGCACCTCTGTGTATATGACTCAAGACATAGGCACAGCCAAGCTCCGTTTTCAGGATTTCCCCATCGATAAGATGATATATGTGGTGGGCAATGAGCAGAACTATCACTTCCAGGTGCTCTCCATCTTGCTCGACAAACTGGGCTTCAAGTGGGGCAAGGACTTGGTGCACTTCTCTTACGGCATGGTGGAACTGCCTAACGGCAAGATGAAGAGCCGTGAGGGAACGGTGGTGGACGCTGACGACCTGATGGCAGCCATGATAGCCGATGCCTACGAGGCCAGCAAAGAGCGGGTGAAGCAGACTTCCATGCCTGAGGATGAGGCACGCGAGGTGGCTCGCAAGGTGGGCTTGGGCGCGCTTAAGTACTTTATCTTGAAGGTGGATGCCCGCAAGAACATGCTCTTCAACCCCGAAGAGTCTATCGACTTCAACGGCAATACGGGGCCTTTCATCCAGTACACCTATGCCCGTATCGCCTCCATCCTCCGCAAGGCAAAGGAACAGAACATAGACATTCCAGCACAGTTGCCTACGAGCATCAGCATCAGCACGAAGGAGACAGAACTCATTCAGAAGCTGAATCAGTTCGGTGCAGCCATTCGTCAGGCAGGCACCGACTACAGCCCATCTGGCATCTGTAACTACTGCTACGAACTGACCAAGGCGTTCAATCAGTTCTACCACGACTTCACCATCCTGGGTGAAGAGAATGAAGAACTGAAACTCTTCCGCCTCTCGTTGGCCAAGGCAGTGGCCAAGGTCATCAGTCTTGGCATGGGTCTTCTTGGCATCGAGATGCCCGAAAGAATGTAATAAGGCACTACGTCATATATCAAAGCAGCGGAGGATTCCATGTGAGTCCTCCGCTGTCTTTGTTGTGTCATCTCCCTTTTGAGCTTTTTCTGTTGAAGGGCAGGGGAGATGGCTTGAATCTATTTTCTCCCTATAATTGTGGCATACGATGGTTTCTTGCGGTACACTTCGGTTTGCACAAAGCCTGCAGCATCAAGCATCTGTTTTAGTTGCTCTGGTGGGTAAGCCGTCATGCCTTCTACTACGCTGGTCCATTTGGAATCACTATCTACCACCTCTACCATGATGGCAAAGTGGCCACCAGGCTTCAGGCTTCAAACTCCCGACTTCAGCCTCCCCCTACACATGGGAAATCGCAAGCGGTCTTCTTCTTCTTCTCCTTCTCATTCTCCTCTTCTTCCTCTTTTCCCCTTTTCCTTCCAAACCTGGCATCATCACTTTTGCCGACCCTACCGTGAAAGCCCTCTGCGTGGAGCATTGGGACACCGATGGTGATGGTGAGTTGAGTCAGGATGAGGCAGCCCGAGTGACCAACCTCGCTGAGGTGTTCAACGGAAATACCGACATCACCTCGTTCAACGAATTGCAGTACTTCACTGGTTTGACCGCCATTGGTGAGAGCGCCTTCAACCGGTGCAGCAGCCTTGCCTTTGTGACGCTGCCAAGTTCTGTGGCATACATCCGCAATAGTGCGTTCATGAATACAGCCATGGAGAAGGTCACTGTTCCGGGTACAGTAAAGAGTATTGATTGGGGAGCTTATGCGTGGAATGTATCCTTGAAGCACATTGTCTTTGAAGAAGGTGTGGAAACGGTAGGAGATGTACAATTCTACGGATGCTCCAATTTGGAGGAGATCGTCTTGCCATCCACGCTCACAGGTGGGTTATTTCAAGACTTCTTTAGCTATGGGGAGACAACAAGCTCACTCATATAGTGATGCCTATCAGTGCTCCACTTGGCAAACATGCTGAACTGTTTGCAGGCAGCGACCTGAACCATTCCGTTCTCTTCACCATCCCTGAAGGTTCTGCTCGAAACTATCTCGAGAAAGGTTATTACAACATCTCTTCCTGCCGGCACCTATCGCTTGGAGGCAGATGTCATCGCCACTTGGAAACCAGACGAAACGGTGAAAATGAAAGGTGTTTCCCTCTTCATGGGCAACAGCACCCGAGCCATTGCCACCGCAGACGAGAAGCCCCAACACTTCTCCGTACGCTTCAAAAACACCACCACCCAAGATGTGACCATCGGCGTGCAGTGGACCAACACCACAGCCAACTGGGTAGCAGTTGACAATTTCCACCTCATCTACGAAGGAACACCGTCACCTTGACCATCCTCTTCCTTTTTGGGGAGGGGTCGGAGTCTCCACCCGCAGTCGACGGCTCTTATTCGTGTCAATCGTGCTATTCGTGTTCGTTTTTTCTTCATCACAGTTTTTTGACCACGAATTACACGACTTATACGAATTTTTTCTAAAGCCTCGGAAGTGGCTCTGGCCTTTGACCTTTGTCCTTTGTCCTTTGACTTTCAGGGGGAGCTAGAGGACGCTGAAATCGTACAAAAAGACCTGGCTCTAAGGCGGTAAATCGGTGTGACTCACACCGATTAAGTGGCGCAGGGTGCGTATATATTGGACAAGTGACCCACTTTTTGTCCCTTTTCTTCCCTTAAACCATAAATGGACTAAAAATGAGGGAGATGAAATGAAAGAAAGTCCCTAACTTTGTACGCGTGAAACCCGCGTGAAATAAAAATATGAAAGAAATACGGCTCACAATGGAACAACTTTCAGAAACTTTCCTTATCTTTGCCACCACAACACCACCGTGTGTAGTGTTGCAATAGAGGAAGCTTCAAGCTCCGTCCGTCAGTAAATCTGGTAAATTTACATGTAAGTTGGACACCGAGCGAAAGCGCATTCCTCCTATGATGGTCATATACCCATGACTTCCCCTTCCCTTTGGGAAGCATGTCATCCGTATATCCACCCCCTCATAGGTGTGAGCCGTTTTCCATTCTCCAACTTACAGGTATACCAGAACCTACTGACAGGGAATGCCAGCAGGCTCACACTCTATGTGTTGTGATGAGACGAAAATAGTACTAACACCATCTTAATACCTAATACATGTTTAATTTATCAATTACCGATCATCAACCTGATGATAAAGAGCAATCCCAAATGGAGCTTTTGAAGCAACTGCATGAGCAATATGCCATTAATAACAATGCCAATTTGAGTAGCATTGTCACGTTGGTAGCTGCTATGATTGTGGTCGTAGGTTATTTTTTCTATGTGTACGTTCATTCTACTCTTAAATTCTCTGGAGATTGTAATTTGTTATATACAAATGGGAAATACAGTTTAGATGCCTTATTGATAATTTCCGTAGGGACAATTTTTGTCATTGAAGCTCTTTCCTGTTTGTGTGTCTATCAAGGCATAGCACAGCGCAAAGAACAATTTATCACTTATGCAATACGGGTAAAGACCTTTGGTGAAAACTTTTTGAACGAATCCGATATTTTCCCAAAAGGGTATCATCCATTTGGGAAAAATGTGAAGGAAGCCATCCAAGGACTTTATGGCGAACTATATACGTTGTTCAGTTTCACTAAACGTTTTCTTATCATTCTTGTTATTATAAAGCTGGCAGCTCATGTGTACTATTTCTCCCAATGGCCTTCTCCGGATTGGGATCTAGTGGGTATTCTGAGTGTTCTTTTTTCCTTCTTCGCCATTTTCTTGATTTTGGGATACGGTTGCTGCTATACACAAAAACAATATCATTCCTATTGTCTGAGGGAAAAGGAGTATGAAAAAATGGCATCCATAGAAATAAAAGAGGAGGCAAACAAACAATCTTTTATTTGTAAGATTTTAATGATATTTGAAAAGAAATAGTTGCTTACCATTGAATAATTTCAAACTAATCATAACCCCCAAACTAACTATGAAAAAGAATTTATCTCTTTTATGTGCCACCATCGGATTGTTGGTCAGCACATCGACATTCTCGCAGGTCAGCAATGACAACGAGGATGGAGTGAACAAAGTGGACGAACGGCAAATGTTGAGCTTTGTTCCTGGACAAGCGATTGTGAAATTTAAGGATGAAAGTAGCATCCAAGTACAGAGAAATGCCAAGGGACGCTTCCGTGCCGCCAGCATCAATGCGGTAGATGCGGTGTTGCGTGACTTTGGTGTTGATGATATGGAGAAACTCTTTCCTGCAGCAACCCCCAAGCCACAGAACAAGTTGCGCAGAAAGGCTGCCCCTAATGGTGCGATTGTGCAGGAAAAGAACCTGGACAAGGTCTTTTGGGTGAAGACGGGGGTCATGTCTTCCGACTCCACACAGCAATTGGTCAAGCGGTTGCAAGAGTTGCCTGACGTGGAATATGCAGAACCCAACTATTACGCCTATATCACCGCTGATATGCCGTCGGGACTGCCAACAGCTTCTATGACGGGAGATTCTCAGAAGATGAGGAAAGCTCCAGTTGTTACCACAACAGATGCAAGCGTGATTTGTGCGAACCCTAATCAGAATCCATTATATTTCCGTCAGTACGGCATCACACAGCAGAAGATTCATCAATTGTGGAACAAGCCTATCATTAACAATAAACGTCCTGTTATTGCCATCCTTGATACGGGTGTGGACATTACTCATCCCGACCTCGTGGACAATCTCTGGACAAACACACAAGAGGCGGATGGAGAGACAGCCTACGATGATGACGGGAACGGTATTGTGGATGATGTGCATGGTTGGAACTTCGTAGAGGATTATTACGATTTGACCGACCGAAATGGTCACGGAACGCATTGTGCAGGTATTGCCGCCGCAACCAATAATACAATCGGTATTGTCGGAGCCAACCCTCTGGCATTGATTATGCCTGTCAAGGTGATGTCCGACCGTGGTTTGGGCGATGTTGCAACCATTGTGCGCGGTATTGTTTATGCTGTGGATAATGGAGCAGATGTGTTGAGCATGAGTTTTGGAGGAGAGACATTGCCTCAGGCGGAGAAGGACGCTTTGGATTATGCTTATCAGACCGCCATTCTTGTGGCATCTGCGGGCAATAATGGAGCTAATATATACGATGTGGGTGGTACCATGTATCCTGCTGCCTACTATTTGGTATTAGGTGTGGAAGCAAGTGCATCTAATTTGCAACGTGCAAGTTTTAGTAACTATGACCCAGATGGTCCCATTTATAGTGAAGATGGAATAGATGGACACAATTATGAGGTGAGGGTACCTGGTGACAAGATATGGAGCACCTTGCCCAATGGCAGGTATGACAAGCTGAGCGGAACATCCATGTCTGCACCACTTTTTGCTGGAGCTGTTTCTGCGTTGCTGATGGTGAAGGACTATCCATCGAAGGATGTGCTTTATGGTGACTTGATCCATCTGAACGCTGACTTTGCCCAGATTTACAGTGATGATACACCACGAACTCCTAAAATAGACCTTGTAGCCCTGAATGTGGATGATAATGTAGAAGGCAACAGCAATATTGATGGGCAGGTGGATGTTGGTGAAACCATCCGTTTCAGTCCTGTGCTGCGTAATACTTGGGCTAATGCAACAAACATTCAACTCCATTTAACAGTTGACCCAACCTATTCTGCATTTGTGAACATCGATAATCCCAACGTGGCATTTGGCAATAGTCTCTCGGCTTACGGCCGTGCAACTGCCCAGACACCGATAAGAGTTAATTTTGCTGATAATATTGGCAATAACACTCGTATAAAGTTTGTTTTCACAGTCACTTGTCCTGAGAGTGCCGAATCTTTTTCGCAAGATGTTTATGTGACAGTTAATAATATGGTGAAGATTTATGGTATCATCTCTGAAGACAGAACGCTGACAGCTGACCATATTTATTATGTTAGCGATAATATTGCAATTTTAGAAGGCGCCACGCTGACCATTGAACCTGGAACCCGTCTGGAGTTTGCAGAAGGAAGGGGAATATCTTCATTAGGAACAATAGTGGCCAATGGTACTCCTGAAAACCCCATTATATTCAAAGGATACCAAGGTGCTTCATGGTCGGGAATCAGATCACGTCTTTCAAACAAATACACCCCTGCTGATACCATTTCGTATTGTATTATTTCAGACCTCTTTTCTACTACTATTGGTCCTCGGATAGGTTATCACCTGCAAATTCCTTATCCTTATATGGAAGACTGCGTTATAACGACTATATATGAGTGTCAGGATCTATTCCATATAGAGGGTGTAAGAAATAATATCACTATTCAAGCACCAAATGCCTCCCCTGGTGATATATCCAATTATCTTGGTTATTGCAACATTGTAAACATTGAAGATAAGCCAACGTCTAACGGATGGGCTTGGTATCAGCGTCTACCTTTATACAGCCAACTTTATTATTGTAACTATTTCAATAATTTCATTAATGGTGATAAATATTATTCTTTAGGTTCACGGGTATCGCAACCTCAAATTAATCATTCCGACCATCCTTCCTACCTGGGAACAAGTCGAGAAGATATTATCCGTCCATATATATATGAAATAGGAAATGGACCCGAAACTTTTGTTCAAGTGGACCTTAGCAATATGCCCACACGTCCATACGCAGAGGCTCATGGTATCGTTTGGAAAGTTGTAGTCAATGGATATGATGCACAAGATGAGTTCGAAGAGTTGGCGCCGCTTGGTGTAGGTAAGCATAAGTTTGAAGTGTATTTCAATCGTCCGATGAATAAGGCTGTGGCTCCTCAGATTACATTCGGTGTGCGTGAGCCTTACACCCAGCATGCCGTCAATGAAGATGGTGAGGACTCTGGTTGGAACGACGAAGGAACGATTTATACGGCATACGTCACCATTTCAGGCAAGACGATGAGTGACGGTCTCAACCGAATTTATGTGCAGGGCGCGGAGGATAATGAGTACTTTGAGTGTCCGTACGAGAAGACACGTTTCAACGTCAACATTAATGCCGCTGGTTCGTTGGCAACAGGGTTTGCGGCTGATGCAGGTATGGGACGAGTGGATTTGACTTGGAATAACGAGAACAACGACTTTGACGATGCGATGGGATTCAACGTGTATCGCTATACGGTTGAATCGGAAACTCCGACAGAACCTGTTTGCCTCAACACGGAAGTTTTGGATGTGGAGACGACGTCCTTTACGGATTACAGCGTGACTCCAGGCGAGACTTACTATTATTATTATAAGGTATTGAGCACCGACCTGCAGGAATATGATGTGTCGAACGTGGTGGCTGCGACTCCTTTGACTTCAGAACAGGGCGATGCTAATGGTTCTGGTGATGTGGACGTGGCGGATGTCATCACGACTGTGAACTATGCTGCAGGCATGAGTCCTAAGCCTTTCATCTTCGAGGCTGCCGACATGAACGCTGACCTTCACATTGACATCCTTGACGTGGTGGGCATCATCCAGAAGATTCTCAACCCAAGTGCGAGTGCCAAAGCGCGTATGACAGCGGTTGCTACCTATACGGTAGAGGATGGCATTGTCTATGTGGAGACTCCTGTGGATTTGGCTGGTGTGCAGCTGCAATTGAATGCGCCTGAGCAGACAACACCCGAGGTGCTGAAGGCTTTGAATGGCTTTGAGCATGCTTCGGCTTGGTTGACGAATGAGGACTACCTCTTCTTGGGCTACAACATGAGCGGCAAGACGATTCCTGCCGGTCGTCATGCCCTGCTGAATATTGGTGGTGCAGCACAGCTCCGCAGCCTCCGACTGAGTGACACAATGGGCAGCAATGTGATAGCCGAGGCTGGCAACACGACAGCCATCGAGATGCAGACCGCCAAAGTGCTCATCAACACACGAGGCATCTACAACCTGAATGGTCAGAAGGTGGCAGGAAAGGCTGAGGACTTGGAGAAGTTGCCAAAGGGAGTGTATGTGGTTGACGGAGTCAAAATCGTGAAATAATATGAGAAGGTTGCTATTGAGTATGGCAGGATGGTTGGCGTTGCTGACCATCCATGCCGACAACCTCATCAACATTTCTTCGGTGCAAGGTATACCGAACGAAGAGGTGACGGTAAGTGTTTCGCTGCAGAACAGCGACGCAGTGGCAGCCTTGCAACTGACCATTCCGCTAGATGAGCAGCTGACGCTTGTTGAAGGTTCGGAAACGCTTGGAGCCCGTGCCACAGACCATCAGGTGACTGTAGGAGTGAAGGATGGTGTGTTGAACGTGATGCTATATTCGCTCAACATGACTGCCTTGAGCGGCACGAGTGGTGAGGTGCTCAGCTTCAAACTGAAGTTGGGCAGAGAACCCAAGGATATCAATCTCACTCCCTCGCAAACGGTGTTGACACAGACAGACGGACAACCAACATCGGTGTCCAGTCAGAGCGGAAGTGTGAGCATCCGCACGGCAAAGGCGCAGTACGGCAGCATGAACGTCGATTTTGGACATATCCCCATCCGTGAGACTTACACACAGACGGTTTCGGTGACGAATGTGGGCAATGAGCCGTTGACCATCACGGCGCTGAACTTCTCGGACGATGATGTGTTTTCGAGCACGACCACCTTGCCGCTGATTGTTGAGGCTGGAGACACGGAGGAGCTGAATGTGACTTATCAGCCTGTGGAACGTGGCAGTGTGGAAGAGACCATGCAGGTGATGTGTAACAACATCTCGAAACTGAACACCATCACGCTCGTGGCTGACCCGTTTGCTGTGAACGAACTGCATGTGCAGAATGCCAGCGGCGTAAGCGATGAGGAAGTGACCATCCATCTGACGATGAACAATATGGATGACATCACAGGCTTCCAGTTCGAGTTTGCTTTGCCTGATGCCTTGAAGTATGTGGATGGAAGTTTTGCTTTGTCTGACCGCAAGGTTGACCATTCGTTGTTGGCAACCATGAACGGGGGTGTGCTTCGTGCCATCAGCTATTCATCAAACAACACGGCCTTTACTGGGAATGATGGAGAGATTGCCTCGTTCCGTGTGAAACTGGATGGTCGGAATGGTTTGACACTTGAAGCACAGAAGGCTGTATTGACAGCACAAATCAAAAATATCACCACAGATGTGCTGTCTGCCAAGTATGGTGGGTATGTTAACATCACGAGTCCTCAACTCTCGGTGCAGAACAACATTGACATGGGACGTGTACCCGTGACGGAGGACTGCACATACGAACTGTCACTTTATAATTATGGCGGTGCACCATTGAATGTGTCTCGTGTGGTGTTCGACAACGAGGCACTGAGCGTGAAAGAGACGTTGCCCCTGACCATTGCCGCAGGAGAAAGCAAGACGCTGACGGTGGAGTACAACAGTATTGATGAGAAGGATTTCTCGGCGACGATGCAGATTTACAGCAATGACCCCGACCAACGATTGGTGAACATTGCTATGACGGGTAATAGATTTGCGCCCAATTATTTGGATGCAGATGCTAAAGATGCATTAATGGGTTCTGATTTGCGAGTGAATATCAGTCTTGACAATTATGATGCCATCAATGGCTTCCAGTTTGACGTGAAGATTCCAACAAAAAACAATGTAGCGGTGTATCGTCCTCAAACGAATGGAGTGTCGTTCACCTCAAGGGCAACAGGCATGAATGCCGAAGTGCGTCAGATAGATGATACGACGGTACGTTACTTTTGCTATTTCTTGGGTGACATAAGCATTGACCGCGAGAATGGCAATGTGATGAAATTGTCGTTCGAACCGACAGGGGCGCTGGCAGATGGAACTTATCAGCTGCAAGTAACAGACATCAAGTTGGGTACATCCGGTTTGGCGGATAAGTATGCGGGTACAAGCACGTTGACCAGCACGTTTGATGTGTTCGATTTGCAGTTGGGTGATGTGAATGGCGATGATGGCGTGACAATCTTCGATGCAGTTCAAGTTGTCAGCTATATTTTAGAGAATAATCCCACTCCGTTTGTTGAGCCAGCTGCTGATATCAATGGCGATGGGGATATCACTATTTTCGATGCTGTGTCTATCGTTGACATTATCTTGAATCAGCAAGCAAGCGCTAAACAAAGGCTATATGAACCACAACGGGAACTGGAACCACAGTAATAAATAATTCAAACATATTGAAAGATGAAAAGAAAATTGCTTTTATTTACTGCCACATTATTATACTTGCTAAATGCTATAGCGCAAAACGCAGTTGTTGTGCCAAATGTAGCGGTCCCACAAGGGAAAACAGGTGTAATTAGTGTTCAATTGAATAACGACAAGGAGTATACGGCGTTCACGCTGAAACTGAATTTGCCAGCAGGAATCAGCGTTGTTGCAGATTCAGAAACCAAGGGTGCCCGTATGGCGAATAGCCATAGCCTCTCTGTGAGTGGAACAACGGGTACCGTGGGCGTAGGATGCCTTTCCTCTGCAAATGCTCTGTTTTCAGGAACTAGTGGTGAGCTTTTCACTATCACGGTTGCTGCAGATGCAGGACTTGATGTAGGTGATGTACTGAATGCATCCGTGACTGAAGCAAGATTCTCAACCACCTCGGGAGATGAACTCCTTGCCGACGTGAACTTCACCATCACAATTGCTGATCCACGTATCGTCCTTGACGAGAACTCCACAACGGCTCCTGAGGACGCAGATGGAGTGAATGTTCTTGTGAGGCGCACCATCAATGCGAACGAATGGAGCACCATTTGCCTGCCTTTCGCCATGAGTGTAGCCCAGGTGGAAGCAGCATTTGGCGATGATGTGGAGTTGGCTGATTTCAATGGCATCGAATCGACATCAGATGGAGACAATAATGTTACCGAGATTATGGTGAAGTTTGACGATGCCACAGCGATTGAAGCGAACCACCCGTACCTTATCAAAGTTAGTTCTGCTATCAGTGAGTTCACGGTGGATGGTGTGGATATTGCACTGGAGGATGAACCTTCGGTAGATAAGGATGAGTATAGGACAGGGGCTGGAACGAAAAAGGATCCGTACGTTTATCATTACAACAGTTTTGTTGGTACGTATGTGGCAGACACGGATGTGCCAAATACATGTCTTTTCCTTAGTGGTAACAAGTTTTGGTATTCAACAGGATTGACGAAGATGAAGGCCTTCCGGGGGTACTTTGATTTCTATGATGTGTTGGCAGAGGCGGATAATCACCCTGCGTCAAGCAAGATACGTTTCAACATCGGTGGTGGTACGACAGCTATTGAGGGTTGTATAACCGTCTCTGCCGAAGAGGGAATTTGGCACACACTCGATGGCCGCTCACTCAGTAGCAAGCCTGCAACGAAAGGTGTTTATATTGTGAATAGAAAGAAAGTTTTGATCAAATAAGAAAGGGTAGGCATATGGAAAAAAAAACATATCTGGCTCCGCAGATGCGGATACATACACTTTATAGAAAGATGGCTCCTTTCTGCAGCAGTCCTGTTCGTAGCCAAAGCAGTGGTGGTGCGGATGTGGATCTTGGTTATGGTGGCGTGGACGAAGAGGGTATAGTCAATCCTTCTGCCAAAAGACGTGGATTCAGCGATTATGACAGTGACTTGTGGTAAATAATGGGACGAGCCTGCCTCTTTGTAAACAACACACAACGGGTCTTTTGTCAAATCTGACCTCAACTGAAACAGGTTTTCATTCTAAAGATATATAAAGCCCCAAAGCAATCTAACATGGACACCTTGCAATAACTTGCCCCACCCCCCCGATGTCCGTATGCTCTTCTGCTTCGTCTTCGTTCCTTGACTCGCAGAAAAGCACTACCATCCCCTATCGAACCGAAAAGGATTATCAATCTTTTTTCGGTTCGGTGTCCGTGCTTGTTCTCCGTATGTAGCATAATCGGAAACTCTTGCAACATAATCACAAGGAGGTGTGTAGAGAAAGAGTTACCTTTGTGGCATAATCGCTTAAAACCTGTTTTTCATATGTTGAAACGACTGCAATCTTTTATGGTGCTGGCATGGATGGCTGGCACAATGTGTGTGACGGCACAGACGTTGCCGTATCAAAACCCTAACTTGTCCGCAAAGGAGCGTGCGAAGGACCTCTGTAGCAGATTGACGCTGGAGGAAAAGGCGAAGCTGATGCTGGACGAGAGTCCTGCTATCCCACGCTTGGGCATCAAGAAGTTCTTTTGGTGGAGTGAGGCGCTGCATGGCGCTGCCAACATGGGTAACGTGACGGTATTTCCTGAGCCTGTGGGCATGGCCGCATCGTTTGACCCAGACTTGCTCTATCATGTGTTTGATGCAGCGAGCACGGAGTTTCGTGCCCAGTACAACCATCGTATGCTGAATGGCGGTGAGGATGAGAAGTTCCACAGCCTGAGTGTGTGGACACCGAACGTAAATATATTCCGCGATCCTCGTTGGGGGCGTGGACAGGAAACGTATGGCGAGGACCCTTATCTGACTTCTGTGATGGGTACGCAGGTGGTGAAAGGATTGCAGGGTCCAGAGACTGCCAAGTATCGTAAGTTGTGGGCTTGCGCAAAGCACTATGCGGTGCATAGTGGTCCTGAATACACACGTCATACAGCAAATCTGGTTGATGTGACACCTCGTGACATGTGGGAGACATATATGCCTGCCTTCAAGGCCTTGGTGCAGGACGCGAAGGTGAGAGAGGTGATGTGTGCCTATCAGCGCTTGGATGACGATCCATGTTGTGGCAGCGCCCGTCTGTTGCAGCAGATTCTCCGCGATGAGTGGGGCTTCCAGTATCTGGTGGTGAGCGACTGTGGCGCGGTGAGCGACTTTTACGAGTCGCACAAGTCTTCTTCTGATGCGACCCATGCATCAGCAAAGGCGACGCTGGCTGGCACGGATGTGGAGTGTGGCTATGGTTATGCCTACAGAAGCATCCCGGAAGCCGTGAAACGTGGTTTCATTACCGAGGCTGAGGTGGATAAGCATGTGATTCGTCTGCTGGAAGGACGTTTCGACCTTGGTGAGATGGATGACCCGTCGTTGGTGGAGTGGTCTAAGATTCCTTATTCTGCAATGGACTCGAAAGAACATCGGCAATTGTCGCTTAAGATGGCGCGTGAGACCATGGTGCTCTTGCAGAACAAGGGCGATGTGCTGCCTTTGCGGAAGAATAAGGAGCGGATTGCGGTGATTGGTCCTAATGCGGATGACGAGCCGCTGATGTGGGGAAACTATAATGGTACGCCTAACCGCACCATCACGATTCTGGATGGTATTAAGAGTAAGCAGAAGTCGTTGCTTTACCTCCCTGGCTGTGACCGTACCTACGACAAGGTGATGGATTGCTTGATGGCATCATATTGTGCCATTGATGGTAAGAAGGGATTGAAAGGCACATTCTGGAACAATACCGAGATGAATGGCAAGCCTGTGGCAACAATGTTCTACACGACTCCATTGGCTGTGACTACAGCGGGCATGCATAACTTTGCTCCAGGGGTGAATCTGGAGGATTTCTCTGCTAAATATGAGACGGTGTTCACTCCGAAGACGGCAGGTGAATATGTAGTGAACATGGAGAGTTGTGGCGATTTTGAATTGCTCATTGACGGAGTGAGCAAGGTGAAGTACCACACATGGCGTACCACACCAACCCGCACAGTCATTCAGGCGGAGGCTGGAAAGTCATACAAGATCGAAGTGCGTTTCAAGACAGTGAAGACGTGGGGGGCTAACATGAAGATTGATGTGTCTAAGGAACTGCCTATCGACTATGCTGCAGTGATTGACCAACTGAAGGGTATTGACAAGGTGGTGTTTGTGGGTGGTATTGCCGCAGCGCTGGAGGGTGAGGAGATGCCTGTCAATATTGACGGTTTCAAAGGCGGTGACCGTACACATATAGAACTTCCGAAGGTGCAACGTGACTTCCTCAAGGCGCTGAAGGAGGCTGGCAAGAAGGTCATCTTTGTCTGCTGCTCGGGTTCGGCCATTGCATTGTTGCCCGAAACGGAAACATGCGACGCCATTGTGCAAGTATGGTATCCTGGACAGGAGGGTGGTCAGGCTGTGGCTGATGTGCTCTTTGGCGACTATAACCCTTGTGGTAAGTTGCCTGTCACATTCTACAAGACTTCGGAACAACTGCCTGACTACGAGGACTACTCCATGAAGGGCCGCACTTACCGTTATTTTGATGACCCGCTGTTTGCTTTTGGTTTTGGCTTGAGCTACACCCAGTTTGAAGTGGGTGAGGGCAAGTTGGCAAAGCACGGCAAGGACTATACGCTGACGGTGCCAGTGACGAATGTTGGCAAGAAGGACGGTACGGAGGTTGTGCAGGTGTATATCCGTGACTTGTCCGACCCTGATGGTCCATTGAAGTCGCTCCGTGGGTTCCAGCGTGTGGAGGTGAAGGCTGGACAGACGGCTGATGTGAAGCTGGAACTGACTCCTCGCTCGTTTGAGTTCTTTGACCCTGAGACAAACACGGTGCATTCCAAGCAAGGGAACTTCGAAGTTCTCTACGGCACGAGCTCACAGGACAAAGATTTGAAGAAGCTGGCACTCACGGTGAAGTAGCAGAATGAAGCAATGCTAACATAAAGAGTCCCGCCCTGTTTGGAGAACAAATAGGGCGGGACTCTTTATGTAGCTATGTCAATATATTAATGATTGCGGAAAGCCCATTTTGAGTTGTCGCTTTGGAAGTCATATTCTGCAAGTGTTGGTGTGCTGTCGGCGATGGAGTAAAGGCAGAACTTCTTGTTGATGCCTTCCATGCCAGGGATGACCTTTGGCATGATGCGGAAGGTACCATCGGTGAGCTGCTCAATGCGCCACAGCTGCTCGTCAGCTCCAGTAAACTCTGGCACGGTGGTCACGTCCTTGCTGGCCGTAGCAGCCAATGCGCGGTTGGTTCCTGCAATGGTAATCTTAAAGTAAGGATTGCTTAAGTATCCACCAGCCTCTGGCACTGCGGTAATAGTCCATCTCTGGTGGGGACGGAACATATAGTCACTGGTGCGGACAGGGATGTCACCTGTGGGCCATGTGCTGATGACGTCTTCCAATTTCTGATTCTCCACAGGAATAACGGGTTTCTGCTGATCTTCGGCACGGAACCATGCTGCGCGTTCCTGTTGCATGCGAACGAAGTCGACGGTGAGTTCCAATGCATATCCGCGGCGCTGTGACTCGATTTCATAGGTGCCTTCCTTGAAGCGGTCTCCAGCGTATGGCCAACCGTTTTTCCACAGGAGAGGGCGGATGCCAAGCACGCTGCGGCCGCCTTGGTTGAAGTCGGCTTCATAGTGGCAGGACATGATTTCCACGCCTTCGTCGATGACGGTGCGACCGAAGTGGCCGGGGCCACACACACGGTCGCCAGCTGCAATGACCATCTTGCCGCCGCCATGGAACATGTCACGTCCTACATTATCTATATAAGGGCCTGTGACTTTCTTGGAACGTCCCACCACAATGTTGTATGTAGAGTTGACGCCGTCACAACAGGTGCCGTGAGTACCTAACAAGTAGTACCACCCGTCACGATAGATGAGGTCAGTGGCTTCGCAGTCGATTGCGATGTCTTTCTCCTTGTTGCCTTTGACACGTGCGCCAGTCTTGGGGTCGAGCTCAATCAGGCGAATGGTGCCGAAGTAGGTGCCGTAACTTGCCCAAAGGCGTCCTGTCGTGGGATCGAGCAAGAGTCCTGGGTCAATGGCGTCTTGGTCTTCCATGCCGTCGGATGCTGCTACCTCAATGGCTTCGGTGTATTTGAAGTCGGGGCTCTTGGGGTCGAGTGTCTTGTTCCACATGGTCAGGATTCGACCGTTGTGTCCACCGCCTAAGCCACCGCCTGTGGCTCCGTAGATGACGAGGTAACGGTCGCCAATCTTGAGCACGTCGGGAGCTGCACCTCCACCGGGACGCTCTGCACCACCGTGCCATGACCAGCCATCGTCGGTGATGATGCCTCCACCTCCTGTTCCGAAGGTGTAGTACTTGCCGTCACACTCTGCCAGCGTGGAAGGGTCGTGGATGTAGGGTGCGCCACTTTGTGCCCTCACAGGGCTGAATGATAAATGAGAGAAGATGATGGATAAACCTATCAGATATGTCGTTTTCATATTATTGTGCTTTGATTGAATAGTTCTTTACAGGGTTGCCTTTCTCGTCGATGAAGCGGATACACATGTCGCTCAGTCCAGGGCCGTTGATGACGGCGCCACGCAGGATGTTGCGTCCTTTCTTCAGCGTGAGTCGTGGTGACACGCCATCGTCTTCCACCATGCGTCGGTCGCCTTCCAGCAGGAGTGCCTCCTCGCCATTGAGCCACCACATGGACGCACCATTGGAACCCACTGCCAGGCGTACATTAGGAATGTCCTCGTCACAGTCGATGATGGTCACTGCCCAGAAGAGTGAACCATAAGTCTGTTGGCCCCAACGCTCAGCAAAGCGGAAGAGCTTGATGTTGTAGTTCTCGCTTTCGAGTGCATGCCAAGCCAGTGTTTGCTGGCCAGACTTCACCTTCTGCCCGTTCTTAGGCAGGATGTCCATCTGATTCTTGAAGTAGGTCTTGGCAAAAGCCTCGCGCAACCAAGTGTTGGTGAAGACGACATTAGAACGGATGTCCTGTTTGATGGGTTCCAGCAACAGCCAGCGGCGTATGAAGCCCTGTTCATCGGGTGTTGCTGGTGTGGAAGCATCAAATGAAGGCTTGAAGTACTTGGGACGGTTCTTGAACAGCAGCCAATCTACAGTCACTTCTTTATCTTCGCAGGTGATGACCACGTTTGCCACTCCCTTTGGCGTATATTCCAATGGAGTTGTCAGGGTCATCCACTGTCCACTCATATCACGGCGGAAGCGGCCTTGCTCGTTCAGCACAGTCATCTTCACTCTTGCCAGTACCTTGCCTTTAGCGTTGTTCTCGCGGATGCAGAACTCGGTGTTGGCATTGGCCTTTGCGCTGATGATGACATAACCGTCGGTGATGCAGCTGAAGTCCACATCATTGTATTTCATCCAACTGCCCTTCGATGGTAATGTGACACAAGAGCCCAGCATACAGTTGGCTGTGTCTACATATTGGGTGCTGACACCCACACTGGCGGTGCTGAAACGGTCTATTTCGATTTTCTCTGTCGCCTGATTGATGCCTACGCCACGCATGGTAGGCAGCACTTCTTTGATGGTGCCATCGGCGTTGAAGCTGACTTTGTCAATGCAGACAGAACGGCGTTTGTCGTTCTGGAGCGAGAGGTCGTTGTGGTGATAGAACAAGTACCACTGACCCTTATACTCCACAAGGCTGTGATGGTTGGTCCAGCACTTATTCGCATGTTCAGCCATGATGATGCCCTTGAATTCCCAAGGACCGAGAGGACTTTTAGACATAGAGTAAGCAAGGGTCTCGGTGGGGTTTTGCCCATTGCTGGTGTCGCCGCGCACCCAAGGGAATGTGAGGTAGTACCAGTCACCGCGCTTGAAGGCGAATGGTCCTTCCTTGAAGCCGTCAGGCAGACCTTCCATGTTGTGCCCTGCTACTTTCATGCTGCTGGCAGGAGCATTGTTTCCTGGACGTTGTGGAAGAGCAATCTCCTGCATCTCGCCATCGATTTCTTTCATGTTGCTTTTCAGTTTCGCGCCACGAATGCCCATGCCAGACCAGTAGATGTAAGCTTGCCCGTCGTCGTCCACGAGCACACATGGGTCAATGCCCGACACGCCCTTGATTGGCTCTGGCTCGCAGGTGAAAGGTCCTTCTGGATTGTCAGCCGTAGCCACGCCTATGGCAAAGCCGCGTCCGCCTTTAGGGGTAGAAGGGAAGTAGAAATAGTACTTGCCGTCTTTGTACACACAGTCTGGTGCCCACATCGAATAAGAGTCTGGTTGCACCCAAGGCACTTCGTTCTGTGTGATAATGATGCCATGATCTGTCCAGTCAGTCAGGTTCTCCGAAGAAAAAACATGATAGTCGGCCATGCAGAACCAATCCTTGCGCATTCCTTCAGGAGCAGGATCCGGCTCATTGATGTCGTGTGACGGATAGAGATAAACTTTGTTGTTGAAAACCCTAGCGGTGGGGTCAGCCGTAAACTGATTACGGATGACTGGATTCTGTGCCGCTCCATGGAGAGCCATCAGCAGCAGAGAAGTCAATACCGTTTTTCTCATTTTGTGAATGGTTAGATAAATAGTAGTAAAAGTAGAAAATAAGAGAGGGCACACCTCTCATGTTAATAAGAACTGTGCAAAGTTAATGAAAGGAAATAGCTTCCCCTTCTGTGTATGTTTCAGATTGTATTAAAAACGTAACATTATCTTTAAGGAATGAGCAAACGTTGGGCAAATTCCCAAATAACGATGCCTGCTGTGGTGCTTACGTTGAGAGAGTGTTTCGTTCCAAATTGAGGAATTTCTATACATCCGTCTGAAGCGTCAACCACTTCCTGATGGACACCTTTTACTTCATTGCCGAGAATGATGGCATATTTTGAGTTGACAGTTGACGGTTGGCTGTTGGCTGTTATTTGTCGGCTATTGGGGATGAGGAGTTTGTTCAGCAGGGTGGAGCCTTCACATTGCTCGATGGAATAGACGGTGTAGCCTTGTTGCTTTAGTGTCTTGACGGCATCAAGGGCCGTGGGGAAATGCTTCCAGGCTACGGTGTCTTCTGCTCCAAGTGCTGTCTTGTGAATTTCGGGATGTGGGGGTTGTGCTGTGATGCCACAAAGGTAAATGGCTTCAACGCGGAACGCGTCGGCTGTGCGGAATACGCTGCCGACATTGTACATGCTGCGTACGTCGTCAAGCACGACGATGAGGGGCATCTTTTGAGAAACGCGGAACTCTTCTACGTTCATGCGTCCCATTTCTGTAATTTTCAGCTTTCTCATAATTGTCCACTTTCAATGAGCAGGATTGCCCGTTCGGTGAGGCGGTCGTCCACTTCCGCGTCATACTCCTTTTTAAGGCTTGCGCCAAAAAGAGAGGCGAATGCGTTGTAGAAGCCTGCCTTAAAGCTGCCCATGTATTTCTTGATGAGTTCATATCCCGTCATGTCGCATTGTCGGTCAATGAGTTTGATAAGGAGTTTTCCTTGCGCGAAGGTCAGTTTCTTGAGGCGTGGGTAATATTGGGCCTTGAGCTCTTTTTCCTGCTGTTTGAGATAGGCGTCCTTTTCTCGCTTGGTGGGTAGTGAGTCCATGTGGGCAATTGTGCGGTTGACGGTTTGCTGTATCTCGCAAGCAATGGGATATACCTTCTTGATGTTGTTGGCTATCTTATAGTATTTGCGGGCTTGTGCGGCATTCTTGAAAATGAGTGGGCGAAAGACGTAGAAGTCGCTGTACATAAAGCTGGGTATCATCTCGCCATCGTATTCCACCATGCCTGTATAGTAGAGTGCATGGCTGAAGATGGGTTCTCCTGTCATAGCATGATCCGTGGAGGCATCAGCCTTGATTTGCTGTGCCTGCATGAGAAGAGGAGAAATGAGCAGAACAGCGGCTATGGAGAGCCGCTGGAGTGCTGTGTGAATAGTTGTTTGTCTCATGATGAAAGCCATGACGTTTTTAGTTCAGCAGTTAGTGACGCTTGCTTTTGTGTCCGCCATGTTTTTCTTTTTTGTTACGCTTAGGAGCCTTTCCTGTATGTTTGGGCTTACCGTTTTTTTTCGTTTGGACAAAGGATTCGTAGAAGGTGGGCTTGGCAGGGCCGATAGATGATTCATGGCCTACCAGTTCGTAGTCGAGCTGTTTGCGGAAGAGGTCGGCATGAGCCATGCGGATGCGGATGGGGTCTCCCAAGGAGAAGCGGTGGTGACTTTGTCGCCCGATGAGGCAATAGTTCTTGTCATCGAAGTCGAAAGCTTCATCGCCCAAATAGCGAATGGCAATGAGTCCTTCGCAGTGGTTCTCGTCAATCTCTGCATAAATGCCGAATTCAGTCACGCCGCTGATATGGGCGTCGAACTCCTCGCCAAGTTTGTCCGACATGAATTCCACTTGCTTGTACTTGATGCTTGCCCGTTCGGCGCTAGCGGCCAGTTGCTCCATTTGTGAGGAGTGCTCGCAGAGTCCTTCATATTTCTTTTGTGAGGCCGAGGCGCTTCCTTGGGCATATCGGGTTAGTAGGCGGTGCACCATGAGGTCGGGGTAGCGACGGATGGGGGAGGTGAAGTGTGTGTAGTAGTCAAATCCCAATCCGTAGTGCCCGATGTTGTAGGTGGAATAGACAGCCTTCTGCATGGCGCGGAGCGATGCCATCTCGATGAGGTTTTGAATGCGGTTGCCCCGCACTTCCTTCAGCAGCGTGTTGAGGCTCTTTGCCACATCGGTCTTCTTTCCTTGGGTTTGGAGGTGGAATCCAAAACGTGAAGCCATTGCTGCCAGATTGTCCAGTTTGTTCGAGTCTGGCATGTCGTGGATACGGTAGGGGAGTGTCTTGGGCTTTTCGCCTTTCTTGGTGATGCCCACGCTTTCGGCCACCGTGCGGTTGGCCAGCAGCATGAACTCCTCCACCAGCTTGTTGGCGTCCTTAGCTTGCTTGAAGTACACGCGGATAGGTTTGCCGTGCTCGTCAATCTCGAAGCGAGGCTCCTCGCGGTCAAAGTTGATGGCGCCCTCCTTGAAACGTTTGTCGCGCAGCATGTGGGCCATGCGGTTCAAGGTGATGAGCAGGTCTGCGTTCTCGCCTTTTCGGTGATCGGCTGGTACTGGTGTGACAGGCAAAGTGGCTGGGTCAATAGGTGGAAGCTGGTCGCGGAAAGCATTCAGCTCTGTATCGGGCAGCACTTCCTGTGCTGGAATAGGTTGTGTAGGTGTGGCTTGGCCTTGGCGAATCAGCTCGCATTCACGGGCTTCACCGTTTTGCTCCAGCAGATACTGCACCTCTTCGTAAGTGTAGCGGCGGTTGCTTTTGATGACCGTATGGAGGATGCGGTGTCGCAGCACTTCGGCCTCGTCGTTCATTTCGAAAATGACGGAGAACGTGAGTTTCTCCTCATCGGGCCGGAGGGAACATAGCTGGTTGCAGAGGTGCTCTGGCAGCATAGGGATGGTTCTGTCCACCAAATAAATAGAAGTGGCGCGTTGCTGAGCCTCTTTGTCGATGATGGAGCCTTCTTGCACATAGTGGCTTACATCAGCGATGTGTACACCTACTTCCCAAAGTCCCTCTTTAAGAGACTTGATGGAGATGGCATCGTCAAAGTCTTTTGCGTCGCGTGGGTCGATGGTGATAGTGAAGGTGTCGCGGAAGTCTTCTCGCTGCGCGATTTCTTCGGGTGTGATGCCTGCGTCTATGCGGTTGGCAGCGGCTTCCACTTCCTCGGGGTACTTGTAAGGCAAGCCGTATTCGGCCAGGATGGCGTGCATCTCTGTGTTGTTCTCGCCTTCAGCGCCCAGCACGTCAGTAACCTCTCCGATGGGGTTTCGAGCATTCAAAGGCCAGTCGCTGACACGTACCACAACTTTGTCGCCATTCTTGGCGCCCTTTAGTTTCTCTATAGGTATGACGATGTCGCGTTGCAGTTCTGAAGGCGTGATGAGGAAAGCCACCGTGTTTTGTAGCTGTATCGTGCCGATGAAAGGCTTTTCGGTGCGCTTCAATATTTCAGTCACAGCTCCATGCAGTTTGCTGTCACCGCGGCGTTTAGCGAGGATGCTCACTTTGACACGGTCGCCAGGTAATGCATGACGGGAATCCTCTTCGTGGATGGCGATGCCCACGCCCTCGTCCGTATCCACAAAGCAGCGTCCGCTGTTGGTGCGGGTGAATGTGCCTTCGGCCGTGTGGGAAATACCACCAAACAGGATGCCGCCTTCGCGGTTTTGAGTGATGTAGCCTTGTTCAAGCAGTTCGTTGAGAATATCAACACAGAGCATGCGTAGTGGGTGCTTTGTGAGTCCCATCTCGCTAAAGAGGCTTTTGAGCGAGAACACGCGTCCTTTGTGATTCTCGAAAAACTCTATCACCTGCTGGGTGAGTTCGCGCTTGTTGATGCAGGACTTCATGAGTCCTTTGTTTTTCTTTCCCATAGAGAGATTCTTCTGTTTTGTTGGCAAAGGTAAGGAAAAGTTAGGAGTTAGGGATTAGGAGTTAAGTTTTTTTAGTACCTTTGCCGCCAAAATGGGCATAAAGCATGAAAATTCTAATCACAGGTGCCAGTGGCTTCATTGGGAGTTTCCTCTGTGAGGAAAGTCTGAAGCGCGGAATGGAAACGTGGGCAGGAATGCGGGCGCATTCGAGCCGGCGCTGGTTGACCGATGAGCGCCTGAAGTTTGCCACGCTCGACATGACTGATGTGGAGCGGTTGAAAGGGCAGTTGTCGGCATACAAGTCAGAGATAGGCAGATGGGATGTCATCATCCATGCCGGAGGTGTGACGAAGTGTCTGAAAAGGGAAGACTTCAATCTGCACAACTATGTTTGCACCAAGAACTTGGTTGAATCCCTTCAGGCGTTGGAGATGATGCCTTCGCAGTTCCTCTATGTCAGCAGCCTCAGTGTTTTGGGACCTATCCGCGAACAGCAGAATGTGGATGGAACCTATAACGACATGTTGTCCTCGGACACGCCGGTTCCCAACACAGCCTATGGAGAGAGTAAGGTGAAGAGCGAGGCTTATCTGAAAGGCATCGAGGGCGTGACCATTTTTCGTCCCACCGGGGTATATGGTCCTCGCGAAAGAGACTATTTCATGATGGCGAAGAGCATCAAGCAACATGTTGACTTTGCCGTAGGATATAAGAAACAAGTAATTACATTTGTGTATGTGCGCGACTTGGTAGGTGCCATCTTCTCAGCTATTGGAAAGGCAGGCGTGGCAAGCGGAAAGACCTATCTGGTGAGCGATGGGCATAACTACGATAGCCGCGCTTTCAGCGATTTGATTCAAAAGGAATTGGGTGTGAAGTGCGTGCTCCACATTAAGGCTCCGTTGTGGTTGCTGAGAATCATCAGCGCCGTGGCGGAGGGCATCTCAAAACTCACCCATCAGCCCAGCACGCTGAATGGCGACAAATACCGCATCATGTGCCAGCGCAACTGGCAGTGCGACATTTCTCCGCTGAAGAAGGACTTGGGCTTCGTGCCTGAGTGGCCCTTGGAGCGCGGCGTGAAAGAGTGTATGGAATGGTACAAGGTTAATAAATGGCTTTAAGAAAATGGCATTGAAAGAATACTTTAAGAAAGACTACGAGAAGGGACTCTGGAGCATGGAGGGTCTCACGCTGATTTACATGGCGTTCACCACCATCCTGATAGGTATCTATTGGAGAGGTTTGGCGGCACCCGTGGACATGCTGCTGACACGTTTGCTGATGCTGGTGGCGATGGGAGCCATGTATGGAATATACCGTTGGTATCCTTGCCGTGCATTGCGTATCATCCGGGTTGTGCCTCCCTTGCTGGGGTTAATTTTCTGGTATCCGGAGACATACGACTTCTGCTCGCAGTTGCCTTATCTCGACCATGTTTTTGCCGGAATAGACCAAACGCTCTTTGGTTGCCAGCCTGCGCTGGTGTTCAATACAGTGCTTTCCTGCACCTTCTGGAGCGAAGCCTTCAACATGGGGTATTATGCTTATTATTACATGATGGGCGCCACGCTCATTTTTTATCTGCTGTGCCGCTATCCAGAGGCAGATAAGGCGGGCTTTGTGTTCTTAGCCTCCTTTTTCCTCTTTTATTTGATTTATGAGTTTCTGCCAGTGGCTGGTCCACAGTTCTACTTCAAGGCAGTGGGCACTGAAGCTGCTGAGAAAGGGGTATTCCCTGCTGTGGGCTATTATTTCCAGACCCATACAGAGATGCTGATGCCAGAAATCAAAGGTATCTTTAGCCAGCTCGTGCTGGGTGCACAGGAAATCGGTGAACGTCCCACGGCTGCTTTCCCCAGCAGTCATGTGGGCATGAGTACGGTGACGATGCTGCTGGCGTGGCGGGCGCGGAACAAGTGGCTTTTCTGGGTCATGATGCCGCTCTATCTGCTGCTGTGCTGCGGAACGGTCTATATTCAGGCGCACTATCTCATTGATTCCATTTGTGGATTCTTTACGGCGATTCTGTTCTTTGTCCTGACCAGCAAGTTTTACAATAAGTTCTCTTCTTGCCGTGGGGCATATTGTAAATTGTAAATTCTCAAATCGTATTCTGAAAGATGACTGTCATCTATCCTTCTCCTATTTTTGGCCCGGTGCATAGCCGCCGTTTGGGCGTCTCGCTGGGCATCAACCTCTTGCCTGCCGATGGCAAGTGCTGTTCATTTGATTGCATCTATTGCGAGTGTGGGTTCAACCACGATTTTGTGCCCAAGCAGAAGATGCCGACCCGCGAGGAAGTGCGTCAAGCCCTTGAGGCTCAGCTCCGGAAGATGAAGGCCGAGGGACCTACGCCCGACGTGTTTACGTTTGCGGGCAATGGCGAACCGACGCTCCATCCTCATTTCCCCGAAATCATGGAGGACACCCTTTCCTTGCGAGACCAATATTTCCCCAACGCAAAAGTGAGTGTGCTCACCAACGCTACGCAAATCTTGCGCCAGCCGGTGTTTGATGCCTTGTGCAAAGTGGACAACAACATCTGCAAACTTGACACCATCTCGCCCGAATACATTCAGCGCATTGACCGCCCCAACGCCTCCTATGATGTGGAGAAAATCATCGGCAAACTGAAGGAGTTTGGCGACCGCTGCATTATTCAGACGATGTTCATGTGCGGAGAATATGAAGGTAAGTCGGCTGACAACACCGGTGAAGCCTTTGTGACCCCTTGGCTGAAGACCGTAGCAGAGATACGTCCTCGCGAGGTGATGATATACACGATTGACCGCGAGACGCCAACCCAAGGACTTCTGAAGGCATCGCCCGAAGTGCTGGATGCCATTGGCGCGCGAGTGGAACAATTAGGCATCCAGTGCAAGGTTGCTTATTAGCCCGCTAAGGACAGTCCTGAAGAGCCCGCAACCGCATTCCTGTGTTGCCCGCTAACGCATCGATGCTTCACGGCATAAGGAAGTCGTTCATAACTTTGGAATAATTATTCATAACTTATGAATAACGAAACACCAACAGATAATCCCATCGTAAAACCTATAAAAACCATTATCAACATGAAGAACTTAGTATTCCTGACAGGTGCCGGCATGTCGGCAGAAAGCGGTATCAGTACCTTCCGCGACAGCGGTGGTCTATGGGAGCAGTATCCCGTGGAGGCAGTTGCAAGTATTGAAGGATATGAACGTGATCCAGAACTGGTCCAGAAGTTCTACAACGAGCGTCGCCTGCAGTTGGGCAGTGTAGTGCCTAACGAGGGACACAAACTGGTGGCAAGTCTTGAGGACAAGTTCCATGTAACCGTCATCACACAGAATGTTGACGACCTGCATGAACGTGCTGGCTCACAGAATATTATACACCTTCATGGAGAACTGATGAAGGCTACTTCGTCGCGCAATCCGAATGACCCCAACTGCATCGTCACCTTGCCCGAAGACAACCCCATCATCCGCATGGGTGACAAGGCGAAAGATGGCAGTCAGTTGCGCCCCTTTATTGTTTGGTTTGGCGAGAGTGTGCCCATGATAGAACCAGCCATTGAAAAGGTGGCAAAGGCCGATATTTTGGTGATTATCGGCACCTCGCTCAATGTCTATCCTGCCGCAGGATTGCTGAACTTCGCCAATGCGCATTGCAAGATTTACCTCATTGACCCTAAGGATGTGTCTTACAACCCGAATATGGGCATACGCCACATCATGAAAGGGGCCAGCGAGGGAATGAAGGAACTGTGCCAAATTCTGCAGGAGGAAAACTGAAGAACAGAATGTGAAAACGCTGGATATTGACCTTTTGAGGAGAAAGGGTTTCCTGTTTTTTTACTTTCCACTCTTCACTTTTCCCCTAATTATACATTAATATAGCATAAAATCCGTTAAAATCGTCTTTAACACTTCGTTAATGCAAAAAATGTTCGTACTTTTGCCGAACATTTGTATATTGGCGCATTACGAACAATGAAAAAGGCTAAAATAAGATACGGGCTGTGGAGCATGGTGCTGGTGATGTTATTCTCTTTGACTTCGTGTCTGGACGACGCGAACGAGGAGACATCGCCTAATTGTGCTATCCTGTCGTTCTCGATAGGTAGCATCACCAGCAATGTAACCGTTAAGAAATACGATGCCGCAGGGGGCGCAAAAGACACTGTGGTGGAAAGAACGATTGCTGGTAAGGAAATCTACTTCAACATCAACCAGTTGGAAGGGCACATCTATTCGGTGGACTCTCTTCCCGTGTGGACGAACCTCAAAAGGGTGGTGCCTTCTATTGTGAGCAATGGCACCGTCTATTGGAAGTCGGAAGAGGCGGGTGGCCTTTATTATTCCGTTCGCTCAGGCGTTGATTCTCTCGACTTCTCAAAGCCACTGGAACTCCTTTGTGTGTCAACCGACGGTTCTGCACGCCGCACCTATACGGTGGATATCTATCAGCACAAGGAAAACACCGACACGCTCGAATGGAAGATGTCGGAGACGAACCTTGCTGTAACTAATATCAGCCGTACGCTCTATGCCAGCGATAAAGTGTTTGCCTTTGCCCAGAACGCAGAAGGCGATGCGGTAGTGACCGTTGCTGACAAGAAAGATAACACGGTATGGAGCGCACCAGTCACCATCCCCGTGGATGAAGCTTCGGTAGTGCTGTTCAAAAACAAATTCTATGGTCGTGGCGCTGATGGCTCTATCTACAGCGCAGACCCTGCCCAGATGGCTGCTGCATGGACAAAGGTGGGCAATCAGCAAGTGGAGCGCCTGTTGGCTGCCGACGCCAGCTACCTCTACGCTTATGACGGTACAAGCATCATAGGTTCTTCCGACGTCGACACATGGACAGTGATGGGAACGGAAGATCTGGATATGCTGCCTGAGACAGACCTCTTCTCTGTGTCGCATCCATCAAGAACGAATGCAAACATGCAGCAGACGGTGATGGCAGGCATGAACAGCCAAAACGAGAAGAATGGTGTAGTATGGTATAAGGTTGGTTCGGTCGATGCCAGCATCAATCAGAATTGGGCTTATGTGCAGGTGACAGACGATAACTCTTATGGCCTGCCACGTCTTCAAAACTTTAGCATGACTTATTACCACGGTGCCATTTATGCAATGGGTGCTGTGGATGGCAAATACCAGTATCTGTACTGTTCCAATGACAACGGCATCACTTGGCATCCTTTAACGGCGAAGTATCTCATGCCGAAGGACCTCACTCCTGCTGAGGGCGTTGCACGCATCGTGGCAGTGGATGACTACCTTTGGATTGTGCAGGAAAACGGCAAGGTATGGCAAGGTTCTATACAGTAATCGTTGCGATGCTCATCTCCTGCAGCGCAGCCCTCAAGGCGGGAGCGCAAGACTTGGAGTATGCGGTGGAGCTCGGAGCAATGGGTGGCCCGGCTTTCTACATGGGCGATGCCAAGCTGAACGGGTTCTATCAGAACGTGACGATGGCTGGCGGTGCGATGGGAAGATACAACATTAATCCGCGCATGGCGCTGAAATTCGATGCCGGTTTCGGAAGCATCAAAGGAGATGCAACCAAGGAGGACAACAAGTTCCCCGCAACCAAAGGGCAGGAATGGAGCTTCAACCACTCTCTGGTGGATGTGGGCTGCCAGTACGAACTGAACTTCTGGGGCTATGGCACCGGTAATGGCTATAAGGGACACAAACGCCTCGTGCCCTATATACAGATGGGATTGGGCTTCACCTATTGCAACGATGACCTGACCATGAACATCCCTTTGGGATTTGGCATCAAGTACAAGCTCAAGAAACGTTTGAATGTGGGTTTGGATTGGACCATGCGCCTTTCCATGAGCGACAAGCTGGACGGCATAGAAGACCCTTACCGCATCAAGAGTGGATTCATGAAGAATAAGGACAGCTATTCGTGGACGATGTTCTACATCTCCTACGACCTCTGCCCGAAATACAGAAAATGTAACAACTAACTTATAAGCTTAATTAGACCTATAAGCTCGATAATAGAAACGCAATGTATCAAGAACAAATAGATATGACCCGAGTGCCCCGTCACGTCGCCATCATTATGGATGGCAATGGGCGTTGGGCGAAAGCGCAGGGAAAGGAACGCACCTACGGACATCAAGAGGGAGCGGAACGTGTGCATGAAATCATGGAGATGGCCGTGCGCTTGGGGTTGGACTATCTGACACTCTATACATTCTCGACAGAGAACTGGAACCGTCCCGTGTCGGAGGTGGAGGCCTTGATGGCCTTGCTGCTCAAACATCTGGAAGAGGAACTGTTCATGAAGCAGAATGCCCGATTCCGTGTGATTGGCGACACAGCACGCTTGCCTCAAGTGGTGCAGGATGCCTGTCGCCATCTGGAGGAGCGCACCAGCCACAATACGGGCACCTGCATGGTGTTGGCACTCAGCTACTCGTCAAAATGGGAAATCACTAGCGCTGTTCAGCAGATAGCAGCTAAGGCTAAGAGCGGTGCGCTGAAAGTGGAAAATATCAACGAGGAAACTATCAGCGAGCATTTGGCTACCAGCTTTATGCCCGACCCTGAGTTGATGATTCGCACTGGTGGCGAAGAGCGCTTGAGCAACTATCTCCTTTGGCAGTGTGCTTATTCGGAGTTCTATTTCACCGACACCTATTGGCCGGATTTCCACGGGGAAGACCTCTGCAAGGCCATCGTGGACTATCAAGGCAGGCAGCGCCGCTTTGGCAAGACGGGTGAACAAGTGACTGTCCCACAAGCTGCAGAAAACAAGTAATAACGTCACATATTATATATAATAGAAGACTCTCTACATGAGAAGATTGAAAATCACCATATTCACCTTTATCCTGCTGTTGTGTGCGTGTGTGGCCGTAGAGGCACAAGTGCAGACAAAGCCCTCTGTTGTGTATGGAAAGACACAGAAGTATGAGATTGGAGGCATCGAGGTTGAGGGTGTGAAGAACTACGAAGACTATATCCTTATTGGCTTATCAGGACTCACCGTCGGCGAAACTGTTTCGCTGCCTGGCGAGGAAATCACCGAGGCAATCAAGCGTTACTGGAAGCACGGACTCTTCTCGTCGGTCAAAATTGAGGCCGACAGCATCGTGGATGAGAAGGTGTATCTGAAGATTACACTGGCGATGCGCCCTCGTGTGTCTCAACTGAACATCAATGGTGTGAAGAAGTCGGAACATGACGATTTGCAAGAGCGCATCGGATTGGTGAAGGGCAATCAGCTTACGCCTAATATGGTGGACAAGGCAAAACTCGTTATCAAGCGCTACTTCGATGAAAAGGGCTTTAAGAATGCCGTTGTGGATATCGTGCAGCGCGATGACCCGAACCAGGCCGGCCAGCTGATTGTGGATGTCAACATCGACAAGAAGGAGAAGGTGAAGGTGAACAAAATCTTCATCACTGGTAACACGCATATTGCCACAAAGAAGTTCCATGGCGGTTTCTTCTCAGGCGGTCTGCTGAAGAAGACCAACGAGAAGGGCTTCAAGAGTTTCTTCAAGACCAAGAAGTTTGTGGAGGAGAAATACGAGGAGGATAAAGACCGCGTGGTGGAGAAGTACAATGAGCTAGGCTATCGTGATGCCTACATAGATGCAGACAGCGTGGTGGACATCGGCAATAACCTCGTGAATGTTTATCTCCACATAGACGAGGGCAACAAGTACTATGTCCGCGACATAAGGTGGGTGGGTAACACCATCTATAATACCAGCATTCTGGAAAATGTATTGGACATGAAGCGAGGCGATGTTTATAACAAGAAGCACATCCAGAAGAAGCTTCACGAGGACGACCTGGCTGTGAGCAACCTCTATTACAACGAGGGCTACGTGTTCAACCAGGTGCAGGAAGTGGAAGCGGATGTGGATGGCGATTCCATCGATTTGGAGATCCGTATTTATGAAGGTACTCAGGCCGCCATCAATAAAATCAAAATTTACGGAAACACCCGCGTGTATGAGGAGGTGATTCGTCGAGAGCTTTTGCTCAAGCCAGGCGACTTGTTCAGCATGGATGCCTATAAGATGACGTATCAGGAGATTGCTCAGATGGGACACTTCGACCCTGAACAGATAGACTTTAAGCCAGTGCCCGATCAGATTAATGGTACTGTTGACCTGAACCTCGGTCTTGTGCCAAAGGCAAGTGACCAGCTTGAGTTCTCGTTGGGTTGGGGTATGACAGGCGTGATTGGTAAAGTGGGTTTGAAGTTCACGAACTTCTCCGTGCGCAATCTCTTCGGAAAGAACCGCGTTCATCGTGGCATTCTGCCCCAAGGTGATGCGCAGGAGCTGGAGTTGAGCGCTTCTACGAATGGTTCTTACTATCAGCAGTACAGTATCTCGTTCCTCGATCCATGGTTTGGACGGAAGCGCCCTAACCAGTTCTCTGTCAGCGCATTCTTCTCTCGTCAGACTGACATCAGCAGCAACTACTACAACAGCAGCTACTATAACAATTACTACTCAATGCTGTATGGTTATGGTAACTACAACAGCAGTTACTATAACAACTACTCTAACTACTACGACCCCGACAAGTACATTGAACTGTTTGGCTTGAATATAGGCTTTGGTAAGCGTCTCACATGGCCTGACAACAACTTCCGTTTCCAGGCATCACTGGGCTACACACGCTACATGATGAAGGACTGGGAGTACTTCATTGTGCAGAACGGTAACTGCAACGACATCAATCTGACCTTGTCGCTTTCGCGTACATCTATTGATAACGGCATGTTCCCACGCCGTGGCTCACAGTTCTCCGCTTCAGTATCAGTTACGCCGCCTTATTCAAAGTTTGATGGCCTTGACTACAAAAACATGGCTACCAGCTACTATGATGCCGACTATCAGCGAGACATGAGCCGCAAGTACAGGTGGATTGAGTATCACAAGTGGAAGTTCAATTCCCGCATGTACACTCCGCTGGGTAGTGCCCGCAAGTGCTTTGTGCTGATGACCCGCTTCGACTTCGGCTTCTTGGGCAACTACAACAAGTATAAGAAGTCGCCGTTCTCTACTTTCTATGTGGGTGGTGATGGAATGTCGGGCTACTCTTCTAGCTACTACTCCGAGACCATTGGTCTCCGTGGATATGACAACGGCGCATTGACTCAGGGCTACAATTATGGCTATGCCTATGACCGCATGACGGTTGAGCTTCGTTACCCACTCATGCTCCAGGGTGCCACCAATATCTATGCGTTGGCCTTTATGGAAGGCGGTAATGCATGGACTGAGACCAAAAAGTTTAATCCCTTCGATATGAAACGCTCTGCAGGTATCGGTGTCCGACTCTTCCTCCCGATGGTAGGTCTGATGGGTATCGACTGGGCTTATGGCTTCGACAACATCAATGGCTCTAAGAGCTACAGTGGAAGTCAGTTCCACTTTGTGCTGGGTCAAGAGTTCTAAGTTCATGAGTGTTTAGGGAAACCCCTTACAGAATAGGTAAAACCCCATTAAACCAAACAATACGGCAAGAATCCAAAAAAGCAAAAAGACGTATGAAAAAGCTAATACTGACCATGACCGTGCTGCTGGCTTCTATCGCAGCCAATGCACAGAAGTTTGCCCTTGTTGACATGGAGTACATCCTTAAGAATGTGCCTGCCTACGAACGTGCCAACGAACAGCTCAACCAAGTGTCTAAGAAGTGGGAGGGCGAAGTGGAAGCCTTGCTCAACGAAGCCGAGACCCTTTATAAGAAATACCAGTCTGAATCCGTCTTTCTCTCTGATACACAGAAGACCAAGGCCGAGGAAGCTATTATGGCGAAGGAAAAAGAGGCCAGCGATCTGAAGAAAAAGTATTTCGGAAGCGAAGGGGAACTCTTCAAGAAGCGTCAGAGTCTTCTTGCTCCTATTCAGGACGAAATCTATAACGCGGTCAAGGATATCTGTGACCAGAAAGGCTATCAGCTCGTTCTCGACCGCGCTTCAGGAGGCAGCATCATCTTCGCTTCGCCCAAGATTGACATCAGCGAGGACGTACTCCAGAAACTGGGTTATACGCATTGACCCGTATCCCGCTCTATGCACAAGGCGATTCTTCTCCTTTAGGTGTTTAGAAGGCGGCGATACCTCACAATCTCTATTAACCCTATAACTCCGAAAAGAACTAAAAACAAAAACTCAAATAACTCAACAACAATGAAAAAGACTATTTTAGCCATGCTCTTGGCTCTGCCAATGACCATGTTCGCACAAAAGATTGGACACGTGAACTTTGAGACTGTAATTCAGGGCATGAGTGAGTATACTGCTGCTCAGACCGAGTTCCAGAACTTGCAGAAGCAACTCTCTGAGGAGATGCAGCGTAAGCAGACCGAGTTCCAGACAAAGAGCGAAGCCTACGATAAGGAAAAGGCAACCCTTTCTGAGACTCTTCGTGCTTATCGCGAGCAGGAGCTCCAGAAGGCTTATGAAGAGTTGTCACAGTTCGCACAGACTTGTGAGCAGGAACTTCAAAAGGTGCAGCAGACCAAGATGGGTGAGCTGCAGGAAAAGGTGCTAAAGGCTGTTCAGGAAGTGGGTGCAGCAGGTGGCTTTGCCTATATCCTTCCCGCTAACGGTGTGGCCTATGTGGGCACAAGTGCCATTGACATTACCGATCAGGTGAAAGCTAAGGTTGGCGCGAAATAAAGACTAAGGTGGCTCTTCTTCGGGTTTCCCCTTGGAGAAGGAAGGGCGGGATGAAATGTGGCAGGTAAAATGGGGGTGAAAAGCGTGGTGCTATAGCCACAAACTCTTAACATCTTGCCTATAAATCATGCTCTCCTTGGTATTGCCCTTTAAAACTTTTGCGAGCTGTGGAAAGAGCAGTACTCGTTCTGCACGCTCCCTTAGTATCGTCCTTTATAACTCCTCTCAACTTTAAAGAAGATTGATGAAGAAAACACTTACATTGATAGCACTGTCTGCTTGTACTGCCTTCTTGTCAGCGCAAGAGACAGTGCTTCCTGTTTCTGCTCCGGCACCTCAGCAGGTCATCATCCAGCCCCAGCACTTCGGCTATCTGTCTTGCAACGATGTGCTGAGTGCCATGCCAGAGTATGCTCAGGCCTTGAAAAGCATTGATGACCTCAAGAAGACCTACCAGCAAGAGATGGATCGTGCCGAGCAGGAGTTCTCCAAGAAATTTGCTGAGTACATTGACGGACAGAAGTCTTTCCCGGAGAACATTATGCTCAAGCGCCAGAAAGAGCTTCAGCAGCTTATGGAGCAGAGCATGCAGTTCAAGAAAGAAGCTCAGGAGCTGCTCGCCAAGGCTGAAGCCGAACTGATGTCTCCTGTCCGTTCGCGTCTGAACAATGCCATTACCGCTGTGGGCAAGCGTCACAACTATGCCTATGTGCTTAACACCGATGCCAACGCTTATCCCTACATTAGTGGTGAAGGTGAAGCTGAGGACTGCACCGACGCTGTGCTTGTAGAGCTCGGAATCAAGTAATAACTATCATTGTTTGTGGCAGCGGAAGCAGAGACAAACATGCCTGTCCTCTGCCGAGTCGCGCCTTCACCTTAGGGAAAGCTAATTATTATCATTGGGAACCATCGGAATCTTTGACTCTGGTTATGGAGGCTTAACCATACTTGACGGCATACGCAAGCGCATGCCTGAGTATGATTACATATACCTCGGTGACAATGCGCGTGCCCCCTACGGCACACGCTCCTTCGACGTGGTGTACGAGTTCACCCTTCAGGCAGTCCAGAAGCTCTTCTCTCTGGGATGCCCTTTGGTCATTCTTGGGTGCAACACCGCCTCCGCCAAGGCCCTCCGTTCCATTCAGCAGAACTATTTGCCTCGTTATGCCCCCGATCGTCGAGTGCTCGGTGTCATACGTCCTACGGCAGAAGTTGTGGGAGAGCTTTCCCATACCCGCCACATCGGGGTATTGGCCACCGAAGGCACCATCAAGTCTCAGTCATACACCCTTGAGATAGAGAAACTCCATCCTGGTGCCACTGTTGTAGGTCAAGCGTGTCCCATGTGGGTGCCTCTCGTAGAAAACAATGAGTTCGATAAGCCTGGTGCCGATTACTTCGTCAAGGATTCCCTCCAAAAGCTTCTTGCCCAAGACCCTCTCATTGACACCATCATCCTTGGCTGCACCCACTATCCCCTTCTGCTTGACAAAATCAACCAGCAGTTGGCCCAACTCTCTGCTGCGAACTCTCAACTCTCAAGCATAAAAGTCATTCCTCAAGGTCAGTACATTGCTGCCAGCCTTGAAGACTATCTTCACCGCCATCCCGAAATGGCGGAGCGTCTCACCCGTGGTGGCACCTGTCAGTATTTCACCACCGAGTCTTCCTCCAAATTCCGCGAAAGCGCCAGCCTCTTCCTTCACGATGATGTTGTGGCACAGCGTATCACGCTGATTTAGTGCCTCTCCTAACCTTCCAAAGGGAAGGAGATGCAGGTGGAAGAGGCGATCCTCCTCACTATCTTCCCTTTGTCCTGCTTTTTTTTATTTCGCTTTAAACCTTTCCTTATGCCCCTCTGTCATATTAAGTGTAAGGCAATTCTCTTACTAACCAATTCATTAACAAACCCATTAACAAACACAAGCGTTATGAAGAAATTCGTATTGATGATGATGGCAGTGGCATTCTCACTCGCATCATTCGCACAGCAAGGCGGTCAGCGCCGTGAGTTCAATCCAGAGTCAATGGCAACACGTCGTGCCGACCAGGTGAAGGAAGCAGCAAAGCTCAACGACGAGCAGTACAAGAAGGTGTATGACCTCTTCCTGAAGCAGGCGCAAGAGACACAGGCCAAGATGAAGGAAGCCCAGGAGAAGGGTGAGCGTCCACAGTTCAACCGTGAGGACATGCAGAAGCAGCAGGAAGCTACCGCTGCTGCGCTGAAAGAGATTCTCACTCCCGAGCAGTACGCTGCTTATGAGAAGGCTCAGCAGGAGCGTCGCCAGCGCTTCGGACAGGGTGGTCCTGGTGGTGGCAGAGGTCCACGCAACAACTAAGCACAACACGCTGCGCCCTTTGGATGCAGCACCATAACACGACACGAAAGCCCATCGCAACGCCATTGCGATGGGCTTTCTTTTTTTCTCCTTTCCGCTTTTCTCCCCCTCCTCTTTTGTCTCTTGTAACACTTTTTGGCGCAAGGCGTGTTACAAATGTTACACACGGTGTGTTACACTTGTAACATAGCGTATGTAATAAATGTTACACAGGGTGTGTTGCAAAAGCTACATAAGGTTCGCGGAGATTGTAATGCCGGGTAGGCTGTCAGTGTGGTGAAGTCGTGTGGGAAATGCAAGCACAGGCGCCTTTGTCTGTGTGATCGTTTCGCCTGGGTTTATACTGCTTCAGAATGAGAACTTTCTGTATCATCTTTGGCCGATAAATTTTGATACATCGCCAAAAACTGAAAGGTTTATATTTTAGATTTTGTAACATTTTAGGTGTATCAGTTACAAAATATGCAAAAAAAAATCGCAAAATCAGCAAAATATGCGGGTGGGGGACTTGAGGGTATTGTTTGTATGGAAAGTTCTTTGCTATATTTGCAATGTCGCAGGGAAAACTCCTTGTGACACATTAGGGAAAACCCGGACCTTGTACAAAAGATTAAAGGACTTCGGCACTCAAGCCTCCCCGTGAGGGAATGAGCCGGAACAGAGAAATGGTAGAGCTAATAGCTTGAAAAACGACTATATTTTGCCGTGTATATGTAAATGTGATTTGATGAGGAGAGTTTGAATTCTTTCTCTGCTCATTTAGTAGACTGCGGCGGCAGGCACAAAAAGAAGCCCATCGCACAACGGTGCGTGGGCTTCTTTTTGGTCGGGATGAGGCGACTCGAACGCCCGACCCCTACGTCCCGAACGTAGTGCGCTACCAACTGCGCTACATCCCGATGCGCAATCCCTCTGCTGGAGGTTTGCAGCTGCAAAGGTACGGATTATAATTGATAATTGCAAACCAAATGTTGCAACTCTTTGCGGAAAGACCTTCTTTTGTTGGCTTTTTGTGCCGGAAGGGTGAAAAAAACATAAAATCAGTTGCGGCAGCCTTTGTGTACAAAGGAGAAATGCGTATCTTTGTGGCTGATTTGGCGGACTTCAATGTAGGTTTCGGTTTTTTGTGGAGTGTCCGCCAGATGCAAGCGGGTAGAAAGATTTATTATTCACATATTTTTTATAAAACAAAAGTACTATGGCATTAGATTTGACTAAGTATGGCATCACTGGTTCTACAGTGATTGCGCACAATCCTTCTTACGAGGAGCTTTACAAGGCTGAGATCAATCCTGCTCTCGAAGGTTACGAGAAGGGCCAGGAGACTGAGCTGGGTGCAGTAAACGTGATGACTGGTATCTTCACTGGTCGTTCTCCTAAGGATAAGTACATCGTTGATAACGACGAAAGCCACAACAACGTATGGTGGACTTCTGAGGAGTACAAGAACGACAACCACCCAATGTCTGAGGATGTTTGGGCAAAGGTGAAGGAAATCGCCAAGAAGGAGCTCTCTAACAAGAACCTCTATGTAGTTGACGCATTCTGTGGCGCTAACGAGGCTACTCGTCTTGCAGTACGCTTCATCGTGGAGGTTGCATGGCAGGCACACTTCGTTGAGAACATGTTCATCCGTCCAACAGAAGAGGAGCTGAAGAACTTCGAGCCAAACTTCGTCATCTACAACGCTTCTAAGGCTAAGGTTGAGAACTACAAGGAACTTGGTCTGAACTCTGAGACTTGTGTTGCATTCAACACTAAGAGCCGTGAGCAGGTCATCATCAATACTTGGTACGGTGGTGAGATGAAGAAGGGTATGTTCTCTATGCAGAACTACTACCTCCCACTCAAGGGCATCGCTTCTATGCACTGCTCTGCCAACACTGACATGGAGGGCAAGAACACTGCTATCTTCTTCGGTCTCTCTGGTACTGGTAAGACTACTCTTTCTACCGATCCTAAGCGTCTCCTCATCGGTGACGACGAGCACGGATGGGACGACGAGGGCGTGTTCAACCTCGAGGGTGGCTGCTACGCTAAGGTGATCAACCTTTCTAAGGAGAACGAGCCAGACATCTACGGTGCTATCAAGCGTGACGCTCTCCTTGAGAACGTGACTGTTGCTGCAGACGGCAAGATTGACTTCGCTGACAAGAGCGTGACTGAGAACACTCGTGTGTCTTACCCAATCGACCACATCAACAATATCGTGAAGAAGGTGGCTGGCAAGAGCGCTGGTCCTGCTGCAAAGAACGTTATCTTCCTTTCAGCTGACGCATTCGGCGTGCTGCCTCCAGTGTCTATCCTCACTCCTGAGCAGACTCAGTACTACTTCCTCTCTGGCTTCACTGCAAAGCTCGCAGGTACAGAGCGTGGCATCACTGAGCCAACTCCAACTTTCTCTGCTTGCTTCGGCCAGGCATTCCTCGAGCTGCACCCAACTAAGTACGCTGAGGAGCTCGTGAAGAAGATGCAGAAGAGCGGCGCTAAGGCTTACCTCGTGAACACTGGTTGGAATGGTACTGGCAAGCGTATCTCTATTCCAGATACTCGTGGTATCATCGACGCAATCCTTGACGGTTCTATCCTCAAGGCTGAGACTAAGAAGATTCCATTCTTCGACTTCGAGGTTCCAACAGCTCTTCCAAACGTGAACCCTGCAATCCTCGACCCACGCGACACTTATGCTGACGCTTCTGTATGGGAAGAGAAGGCTAAGGATCTCGCTGGCCGCTTCATCAAGAACTTCAACAAGTACACTACCAACGAAGCTGGTAAGGCTCTTGTTGCTGCTGGTCCAAAGCTCTAAGCCGAGACGGAAGTCAATAACGATATTTATTATCACTACTGATAGCGAAGGCGGTGCTCGAAAAAATCGGGCACCGCTTTCTTGTATCGCTTTTTTTGTCTATCTTTGTAGCCATTAATACAGAGATAATGGCAAAACAAAAGTTCTATGTAGTATGGGACGGAGCGGAAGACGGAGTATACACCTCGTGGGAGGCCTGCAAGCAGGCCGTGGAGGGATTCTCCGGAGCCAAGTACCAGTCTTTTAAGACGGAAGCGGAAGCTGAAGAGGCTTTTGAGTTGGGGTATGAGAAGTATAAGGAGCAGGAGAATACGAAGAAGGCATCGCTCCAGTCCGTCTCTCCCGAAGCAAGCGGTGCAGCTCCTGCCCCTGCTGTTGCTGCTACGAAACCTGCTGAATCTTTTTCCCTTCCTCCTGCAGCCATTAATGAAGCCATCGCTGTGGACGCGGCATGCTCAGGCAATCCGGGAAAGATGGAGTACCGCGGCGTGTATCTGCGCACAGGCAAGGAGATATTCCACTATGGGCCGGTGTGGGGCACGAACAATATAGGCGAGTTCCTGGCCATTGTGCATGGCTTGGCCTTGCTGAAGCAACGCGGATTGGACACAATGCCCATCTATAGCGACAGCGTGAATGCTCAGCTGTGGGTGAAGCGCAAGAAGTGCAAGACCACGCTGGAGCGCAATGCCAAGAGCGAAGGGCTTTACCAGCTCATAGAGCGGGCTGAGAAGTGGCTTCGGGACAATGCCTACCGGAATCCCATTATCAAGTGGCCCACAGATGAGTGGGGCGAGATTCCAGCAGATTTTGGGCGAAAGCATTGATGTGCTTTCGTGTTTTGCAAGGTGGGAACGCAACCGAAGCGAATGGCTGACGAACATCGGTGAATAAAAAGCACTAAAAAAAGTCATGCATCATGTTCCTAACTCCTAACTTTTCACTATCTTTGTCCCCAAATCAATAACTACACATATCTAATATATGGGAAAAGTTCTTATCATCGGTGCAGGAGGCGTAGCCTCGGTGGCTGCACATAAGGTCGCACAGAACAGCGACGTGTTTACGGATATCATGATTGCCAGCCGTACGGAATCAAAGTGCAAGGCGCTGGCTAAAGCGATAGAAGACAAAGGACTGGTGCCGAAGGGCAGTATAAAGACAGCGCAAGTGGACGCTGACAATGTGCCTGAGCTGGTGGCGCTCTTCAACAGCTACAAGCCCGACCTCGTGATGAACCTGGCATTGCCTTATCAGGACTTGACCATCATGGAGGCTTGCCTGCAAAGCGGTGTGAGCTATCTGGACACAGCAAACTATGAGCCAAAGGATGAAGCACACTTCGAATACTCATGGCAGTGGGCGTTCAAGGAGCGTTTTGAGCAGGCTGGCCTGACCGCCATTCTCGGTTGCGGCTTCGACCCTGGCGTGACGAGCATCTATACAGCGTATGCCGCTAAGCATCACTTCGACGAGATTCAGTATCTGGACATCGTGGACTGCAACGCTGGCGACCACCATAAGGCGTTTGCCACAAACTTTAACCCAGAAATCAACATCCGCGAGATCACCCAGAAGGGTCTCTATTGGGAGAATGGTCAGTGGGTGGAGACGGAGCCATTGGAGATTCACCAGCCATTGAACTATCCGGAGATTGGCCCTAAGGAGTCTTATCTGCTGCACCATGAGGAGATAGAATCGCTGGTGAAGAATTACCCCACCATCAAGCGTGCCCGCTTCTGGATGACGTTTGGCGAGCAGTACCTTAAGCATCTTGACGTGATTCAGAACATCGGCATGAGCCGCATTGACGAGATAGAGTACACCGCAGAGGCTGCTGACGGCAGTGGTCCAGTGAAGGTGAAAATTGTTCCTCTGCAGTTCTTGAAGGCTGTGCTGCCTAATCCACAAGACTTGGGCGAGAACTATGAAGGCCAGACCTCTATCGGTTGCCGCATCCGTGGCATCAAAGACGGCAAGGAGCGCACTTACTATGTGTATAACAACTGCTCGCACCGTGCTGCCTACGAAGAGACGGGCATGCAGGGCGTGAGCTACACGACGGGTGTGCCTGCCATGATTGGCGCAATGATGTTCATGAAGGGCCTCTGGAAGCGTCCTGGCGTGTGGAACGTGGAAGAGTTTGACCCAGATCCATTCATGGAGCAGCTGAACAAGCAGGGTCTGCCTTGGCACGAAATCTTTGACGGCAATTTGGAACTTTAAGCGGAATGGCGTTGAGCAAAAGAGGGTTCGAATATCAGAAGAATCTTTTGTCTCATCCTTATAAACAAGATAATTATGGCAAAAGAGACTAAAGAGGCAAATCTGACGCCTCAGCAGCAGAAGATGAAGGCGCTTCAGGCTGCAATGGAAAAGATAGAGAAGAACTTCGGTAAAGGCGCCATCATGAAGATGGGCGAGGAGAACATTGAGCACATCGATGTGATTCCATCGGGTTCTATTGGGCTGAACGCTGCGCTGGGCGTAGGCGGTTACCCCAAGGGCCGTATCATCGAGATATTCGGCCCCGAATCATCAGGTAAGACCACATTGGCGATTCATGCGATTGCCGAGTGCCAGAAGTCGGGAGGCATTGCTGCCTTCATTGACGCAGAGCACGCTTTTGACCGCTTCTATGCCGAGAAGTTGGGCGTGGATATTGACAACCTTCTTATTAGCCAGCCAGATGACGGTGAACAGGCCTTGGAGATTGCAGACCAGCTCATCCGTTCCAGCGCGGTTGACATCATTGTGATTGACTCTGTGGCTGCTTTGACACCTAAGGCAGAGATTGAGGGCGACATGGGTGAGAATAAGGTAGGTCTGCATGCTCGTCTGATGAGTCAGGCGCTTCGCAAACTGACCGGCACTATCAACAAGACCAACACCACGTGCATTTTCATTAACCAGTTGCGTGAGAAGATTGGTGTCATGTTCGGTAACCCTGAGACCACAACGGGTGGTAATGCCCTGAAGTTCTATGCTAGTGTGCGCATTGATGTGCGCAAGAGCACTCCGATCAAGAATGGCAATGAGATATTGGGTAACCTTACGAAGGTGAAGATTGTGAAGAATAAGGTGGCTCCTCCATTCCGTCGCTGCGAATTCGACATCATGTATGGCGAAGGAATCAGCAAGAGTGGCGAGATTGTTGACATGGGTGTAGCTGCGGGCATCGTTACTAAAAGCGGCAGCTGGTTTAGTTATGAAGGCACTCGTCTGGCACAAGGACGTGATGCTACCAAGCAGCTCATGATAGACAACCCTGAACTGGCCGAGGAAATCGAAAAGAAGATTATGGCTAAGATTGCAGGTAAGGACTACGTGCCATCATCAAGCGACGATACCGAAGAGCCACAGGCAGAATAGGAAATATTCCGTTAAATACATACGACAAGCTCCGGGATGCCATACGGCATTCTGGAGCTTGTTGGCTATAAAAGAAAAACTTACAGATGCAAAAGATTCGTATTGATTGGAGAAATGAGGTGGAAGACTACCTCTTCATTACGTTGGGACTGCTCCTCTATGCTGTGGGGTGGACCGTTTTTCTGTTGCCTTATGAGATTCCGTCGGGGGGGCTGACGGGTGTGAGTGCCCTTATATATTATGTGACTGGTTTGGAGATGCAGGTGACTTATCTTATTGGCAACGTATTCCTGTTGTTGTGTGCCATGAAGATACTGGGCCTCAAGTTCTGTCTAAAGACCATTTATGCTGTGCTGATGCTCACCTTCTTCTTGTGGGGTATGCAGCGTCTGTTGCTGGCTCAAGAGGGAGAAGGAGCAACGCATCTGCCTCGCTACTTGGGGGATGACCAAGGGCTCATGGCTGTCATATTCGGCTCCTCGCTTTGTGGCATGGGTTTGGCTCAGTGTTTCTTGCATCAAGGCAGCACCGGTGGTGTGGATATTATTGCAGCAGTGGTGAACAAGTACCGTCATGTGAGCTTGGGCCGTATGTTGCTTTATGTGGATATTTTCATTGTTAGTGCATCTTATCCTCTTCTGCATGACTGGCAACGACTGGCCTTTGGCTTTGTTGATATGTTTGTATGCAACATGGTGCTTGACTATGTGATGAACTATGTGCAGCAGTCGGTGCAGTTCTTCATCATCACTAAGAACCCTCAAGAGATTTATGAAGGCATCAGCAAGGAACTGGATCGTTCAGCCACTCTCTTGCCCGGCACAGGCTGTTATAGCCAACAGCCTGTCAGCGTGTTGATGGTGGTGGCCAAAAAGAACCAGTCGGTAGCGCTTTTCCGGTTGGTTAAGGCGATAGACCCCACAGCCTTCATCTCACAGACAAAGGCCGAAAGTGTGTATGGCGAAGGGTTTGAAAAGTTGAAATGACGAGTTACTGTTGGTTATCGGCCCGCTACGATTTTCTTAATCTCATTCAGTTTGTTCAAGGCTTCTAAGGGTGTAAGGCCATTAATGTCGAGGTTGAGAATCTCGTCACGTATCTGGCAAAGGACGGGGTCGTCTAATTGGAAGAAACTCAATTGCACTCCGCTCTTGCTTACGGTCTGTATGTTTTCTGTCTTAGGACGACTGATGCCATCCCCCGAGTTGTTGGCTTCCAATTCTTTCAGCACTTGTTCTGCACGTTTCACCACGTTGGGAGCCATGCCAGCAATCTTCGCTACATGGATACCAAATGAGTGTTCGCTACCACCAGGCACCAGCTTGCGCATGAAGATGACTTTGCCGTTCACTTCTTTCACGCTGACGTTGAAGTTCTTGACTCTCGGCATCATCTTCTCCATTTCGTTCAGTTCATGGTAGTGTGTAGCAAAGAGTGTCCGCGCATGTGCTTGGGGGTTCTCATGGATATGCTCCACGATAGCCCATGCGATGGAGATACCGTCGTATGTTGACGTGCCGCGTCCCAGTTCGTCGAAGAGTACCAAAGAACGGGCGCTCAGGTTATTTAGGATGCTGGCTGCTTCATTCATCTCGACCATGAAGGTGGATTCACCCATAGAGATGTTGTCCGAAGCGCCTACACGTGTGAAGATTTTATCCGTCAGGCCGATTCTGGCGCTGTCGGCCGGAACAAAACTCCCAATCTGCGCCATGATGGTGATGAGTGCGGTCTGTCGCAGCAAAGCCGACTTACCAGCCATGTTAGGGCCTGTCAGAATGATGATTTGCTGCTTGTCGGAATCGAGGTAAAGGTCGTTGGCCACATATTCTTCACCCACGGGCATCTGTCGTTCAATCACGGGATGACGTCCTTGCTTGATGTCGATAATGAGGCTCTCATCCACAACGGGGCGGTTGTATCGGTATTCTTTTGCTGCCAAGGCAAAGGACAAGAGGCAGTCCATCTGGCCAATCAGCGAAGCGTTTTGTTGAATCTGCGGAATGTAGTTAGCAGCATCTATTACCAAGTCGTTGAACAGACGCATCTCGAGCGAGAGAATCTTCTCCTCTGCCCCAAGGATCTTTTCCTCATATTCCTTCAGTTCTTGAGTGATGTAGCGTTCCGCCTGTGTCAGTGTCTGTTTGCGAATCCATTCCTGTGGCACAAGGTCCTTGTAAGTGTTGCGCACTTCCATGTAATAGCCGAACACGTTGTTGAAGCCAATCTTCAGGCTTTGAATGCCCGTAGCCTCAATTTCCCGTTGTTGGATTTGCAGTAGATAATCTTTCCCCGAGTAGGCGATGTTCCTTAGTTCATCCAGTTCTGCGTTCACGCCATTAGCAATCACGCCTCCTTTGTTGACCAGTATTGGCGGTGATGGATTCAGTTCTTTCTCGATGCGTTCACGCAGAGGGATGCAGGCATCCAGACGTTCGCCCAAATTGTGGAGGCTTTCGCTGTTTGTCTGCATACAGAGTTCCTTGATGGGCTCTATCGCCTTCAGCGCCACCATCAGCTGCACCATTTCGCGTGGGTTCACGCGTCCTACGGCCACCTTGCTTGCAATGCGTTCGAGGTCGCCAATCTGGTGCAGCAATTCCTCGATGCTGTCGCGCAGTTCAGGCTCACGGAAGAAGTGTTCCACCACATTCTGCCGTTCCGTAATCGCCTTCACGTCCTTGAGGGGGAAGACGACCCATCGGCGCAGCATTCGGGCACCCATTGGACTTACAGTTTTGTCGATGACAGACAATAGGCTATTGCCTCCTTCGTTCATCGTGCCCAATAGTTCGAGACTCCTCACTGTGAATTTATCCATCCTCACATAGCGGTTCTCCTCAATCTGTCTGATGCTCCGTATGTGTGAGATGTGTGTGTGTTGAGTCTGTTCCAAATAGAAGAGAATAGCGCCAGCGGCAATCACGCCGTTCTTCAAGTGCTCCACGCCATATCCCTTCAAGTTCTTGGTGCCGAAGTGTGTAAGAAGCTTCTTCTTTGCTGCTTCGTCGGTATAAATCCAATCATCCAGCTCGAACGTGAAGAAGCGTCCTCCGAAATTTCCTTCGAACATGCCTCTTTTCCCGCGTTCAAAGAGCACCTCCTTGGGAGCAAAATTCGCCAGCAGCTTGTCCACGTAGTCTGTTGTGCCCTCGGCACAGAGGAACTCGCCTGTGGAGATGTCAAGCAAGGCAATGCCGCACGAAGACTTGCCCAGATGGATGGACGCTAAGAAGTTGTTCTCCTTAGTGCTCAACACATTGTCTGCCATTGCCACACCTGGTGTCACCAGTTCTGTGATGCCTCGCTTTACCAGCTTCTTGGTCAGTTTAGGGTCTTCCAGCTGGTCACAGATGGCCACTCGCTTTCCTGCTCGAATAAGTTTGGGAAGATAAGTGTCCAGGGCGTGGTAGGGGAATCCTGCCATCGCTGTTCCGCTGGCCGACGTCCCAGCCACGCTGCTGCGCTTTGTCAGGGTGATGCCCAAGATTTCTGCCGCTACCGTTGCGTCTTCGTTATACGTTTCATAGAAATCTCCGCAACGGAACAAGAGCAACGCATCGGGATGCTTTGCCTTCAGGTCGTAGAACTGTTTCATCATGGGCGTCAATGCCCCTTTCTTCTCCATAGGTGTTATAGGGTAGCTAAGTGTAGTAGCAGTAGATATGCTTTCTATTAAATTATAATGTTTTAGAACGTGAAGTCGATGGCAAAGCGCACACCGTCTTTGTGGAGCTTATCGCCTCCGTAGATATCAGGCATGTCGTTGTAACTCAATCGGCGTACATACTGCACGGTGATAATCTTGAAGATGTTGCTGATGCCCACCGAAAGTTCCATGTATGGCTTGTCGCCCATGACGAATGACGTAGGATGTCCGTCTCGGGTAGGGAAGCGCAGCAGTTCATTATCGTTCGTTCTGATATAGGGGTTGTTCTTATCGGTCAAGTGTCCGTAGAGCATCTTGAAGCCAATGTATTCACGCAGTTTCATCTTTTTCAGCAGGGGAACACGGTTCAGAATCTTGCCACCGAAGTTCCAGTTGATGAGTAGCGCTGCATAGCGGTCGTTGAGGAACTCCATATTGCGCAGCATGTTGAACGACCACCCGTCGAATTGCACGAAATAAGAGAGGTTCGACTGTGGGGTGAAGAGCATGGGGAAAGGAACCTTGTTCCATTGTGCACCGCCCTTTAGGTAGGTGTCGATGTAACCGCATGCTCCGGGCAACCAAAATCTCTTGAAGATAGTGGCTTCCGTGATGTTATAGTTGTATTGTCCGCCCAAGAAGCCATTGATACCCATTGTGTGTTCGAGAGTGAAGACTGGAGCATCATGATTGACGGGCAAACGCTGTTGCTTGCTGTTCATGAAAGTCTCGCCTGGTGCATAGCGGAAGCCGAACTTGATGTCGCTGGTCTTGATGTTGGGCAGCTTCGTTCCGTCTCCATTGCGCATGTATACGAGCTTTCCTGTTGGTGTGAGTTTTGAGTGGTCCAGCGCCAGCGACCATGAGGCGTTGCCAGAGGTCTCATACAGATAGTTCAGTTTGACGTCATTCACATACATCATCTGGTCCACCTTGCTCGTCTTGAACGAGCTGTACATGTTATTCTTGTCGGTGCCGGAATACTTATCTACAGGCGACATGTCGTCATACATGTAGCTGGCCGTGATGCTGCGGCGTGGAAATTCATGCGCCATGTACTTTTTCTTGTTGAAGGAATATTCCACTTCGCCTTTGTATTTCCATTTAGCATCTTTTGTGCCATAAGCACCATAGCCTCTTACAAAGAGGTGAGGCGAGAGGTTGCCGGTTGTTTGCAAGCTACCTTGGTAGCGCATGCCATCAATGTCGTTGTATGATACGATTGAGTTCAGCGGAATGAAGTCAATCTTATTGGGTTTGGGAGTTAGCTCAACAGAGTTTTCCACCACTGCTGTGAGCAGAAATTTCCAGAAGCCGCCGAGGTTTTCGCTGATGTTGTCCACTGCCTTGCCCAGATTGTCCTCCGACTTGCTCAGTGGCACAGGTCGGATAGATGCCCAATAGGTGGAATCCCGGAACTCTGCGTCCTTCATGACTAAATCCATTTGTGGCGACTTGAAGGCCTTCTGGTCTGTGATGGGGGCAAAACTATAGTTATTGTATTCGGTGTAGCGCTGTCCTTGGAACTTCAGAGCGCCATACAAACCGCTTAATTCTACAATCATGTTGTCCACTTTCACCACGCGTTCACCTGTGGGGAGGGTCATGAAGTCTTGAATCACCATCAAGTTATCCACAAAGTTCACGCCCGAACGCTTGGGCACGTTCAGCACAGCGCGCTTCACTTGGTTCAGTTTGTCATCCGTAATGTAGAGATGTCCTGCAAAACCGAAGTCCTGCGTGTTGTTAGGCAAGAACACCACATCGATGCAACGTTCGTCGTCCACCATCAAGGTGTCCTGGATGTAGTAGTGATAGAAGCCGATGGCCTCGCTGGTGGAGATAGGGCTGATGAAGGGGTGCTGCAAGAGGCGCACATTGTCCTTGTAGATGTCCACGTCGGTAAAGATGTCCTTTACCAGGTTTGTAATCATGTCACCCGACGAGAGCATCGTTTGGAAACCATCATTTCGTTTAGCGTGCACGGTGGTCTTTGTTGCCTTGGGGTTCTTTCGGTAGTTCTCTTCCGAAACGGTCTCCTCCACCAAGATAGGGATAATCAGTTTACCTGTCTCAGGGCAAACTTCGGCCAGCAATGTGTCCTTGGTGTTTTCCAGGTCGTTGCGCGAGAAGACTCTCTTCTCGTACTTGTCAAAATGGTAATAATCCTTCTCCTTGATGTCGCTCAGCTTTTTGTTGGCAATCACTTTGCGCATGAGGTCAACCGCAGGGTTGTTCTTGCGTTTGTAGTGGATTTTAGTTTTCTTCACCACTACTTCTCCCAGCATGATGTCGTCGCTGTACATCTTGATGGTGCTGTGGATTTCCTCTCTGCCTCTCTGCACGGTCACCGTCACGGGCTTATATCCCAGATAAGTGATTTCGAATTTGTTGTAATTGTCCAGGATGGGCAGCACAAAGTTACCGTCCATGTCGGTTGAACGTCCCTCAGATGTGCCGATGTATTTCACGGCTGCATAAGGGATGGGCTCGCCTGTAGCGCCATCAAGTACTTGACCATAAAACTGGGCCTTTGTGACGAGGGCACAAAGGGCGAACAAAAGGGATAAGGATATTTTACGCATGATAAAGAGTTGAAGAATTGGGGAGCGCCCCCCAATTCTTCAAATTTGTTTAAATTAATCGTTGATAAGGCACTTGCCTGTCATTTCCTTAGGCTGCTCCAGACCCATGATGTGGAGAATGGAAGGAGCCACGTCGGCCAGCACACCGTTCTGCACTTTGGCATTCTTGTTCTCGGTCACGTAGATGAACGGAACAGGATTGAGTGAGTGAGCGGTGTTAGGAGTGCCGTCTGCGTTCAGTGCGTTGTCTGCATTTCCGTGGTCTGCGATGATGATGGTTTCGTAATCCATGCTCTTGGCAGTCTCCACCACCTCATTCACGCACTGGTCGATGGCTTTCACGGCTGCCTCAATAGCAGGATAAACACCTGTGTGGCCCACCATGTCGCCGTTGGCGAAATTCACGACAATCCAGTCGTACTTGTTTTCCTTGATGGCAGCAACGAGCTTGTCCTTCACCTCGAAGGCCGACATCTCTGGCTTCAAGTCGTAGGTGGCCACCTTAGGTGAGTTCACCAGGATGCGGTCCTCGCCTTCGAACGGTTCCTCGCGTCCGCCGTTGAGGAAGAAGGTCACGTGTGCATACTTCTCAGTTTCTGCTGTGTGCAGCTGCTTCAGGCCCTTGCTGGCGATGTATTCGCCGAGGGTGTTCTCTACGTTCTCCTTGGGGAAGAGGATGTGCACGCCTGTGAATGAAGCGTCGTATGGAGTCATGCAGTAGTACTGGAGGTTAGGGATGGTCTTCATGCCCTGCTCTTCCATATCCTGCTGAGTGAGAACGACTGTGAGCTCCTTGGCGCGGTCGTTGCGGTAGTTGAAGAAGATGACCACGTCGCCTTCCTTGATGCGTCCGTCCACGTTGCAGTTGATGAGTGGCTCCATGAACTCGTCGGTGTTCTTGTGCTCCTCGGTGTGAGAGTCATAGCATGACTGCACACCTTCCACCATGTCGGCAACCTCGCGGCCCTTGCCGTTCACGAGCTGGTCGTAAGCCACTTTGATGCGGTCCCAGCGCTTGTCGCGGTCCATTGCGTAGAAGCGGCCAATGATAGAGGCGATGGCGCCAACGCCCACCTCGTCGATGTGCTTCTGCAAGTCGGCGATGAAGCCCTTACCAGACTTGGGGTCTGTGTCGCGTCCGTCCATGAAACAGTGAACGTAGCAGTTCTCAACGCCATACACCTTGGCGATGTCGATGAGTTTCAGAATGTGGTCGAATGAAGAGTGCACACCGCCCGTTGAAGTCAGGCCCATCAAGTGCACGCTCTTGCCGTTGGCCTTTGCGTAGCCGTATGCAGATTTGATTTCAGGATTCTCCAGAATGGAGTTGTCAGCGCAGGCGCGGTTAATCTTCACCAAGTCCTGATACACGATGCGTCCAGCGCCGATATTGAGGTGTCCCACCTCCGAGTTGCCCATCTGTCCATCGGGGAGACCTACGTTCTCGCCCGAAGCCTGTAACTGAGAGTTTGGATAGTTTGCGTTCAAGTAGTCCATGTAAGGAGTTGGTGTCTGCGAAATCACGTCACCCTTTCCTTTGTCACCGATTCCCCAACCGTCGAGAATCATCAGAAGTGCTTTTTTTGCCATAGTTTCTGTCTGTTTTTTTATAATTGATTATTGATGTAGATATTGCGTGTCCTTCTTGTGTGCTATGCACACATTAGGGCGCAAAGTTACGAAAAAGAAGTGAAAAGAAGTCTGCAAACGAGGAAAATGTGAATGCTTTGCCCCACTTTTAGGTGCGTTGGATGATATGGTTTGCTGAAAAGCTGTACCTTTGTATCTGAAATGGAACTGATGACACGCATAGACATTCCAGTTTCGGAGTGGAAGATAAAGGCTGGCGCCAAGGTGTTGCTGGTGGGCTCGTGCTTTGCTGATGAGATAGGAGAGAAGATGAAGCGAGGAGGTTTTGAGGCGATGGTGAACCCATTTGGCACGCTGTACAATCCGGCCAGCATTGCCGCCAGTTTGCTGAGGAGCATCAGCGAGAAAGAAGTGGAGCTGCCTCGAGTGGAGCAAAGTGGCGCTTCCTGCACCTCTGAACCGATGTCGTCGACGTCGGTCGGTCGATGTCGACGAGGTCGGTCAACCGATGTCGACGACGTCGTTTTTGAGGATGCGAGTGGCGTGTGGCATTCGTGGATGCACCACAGCAGTTTTTCCTCGCCCGATGTGGCCACGCTGGTGGAGCGTATCAATAGTGCCACCCATCGTGTGGCAGACTTCCTTCGCCAGGCGGATGTGCTGATTGTCACGCTGGGCACAGCCATCATCTACCGCATGAAGGAGAGTGGCATGCTGGTGGCTAACTGCCATAAACAGCCCGACAGTCTCTTTGTGAGGGAGCGGATGAACACTTACGACATCGTTGACCAGTGGCAGATGCTTTTACAGCTGCTGGAGAGCGTGAATCCCAAGCTCAAGGTCATCTTCACCGTGAGCCCTATCCGCCACAAGCGTGATGGCTATCATGTGAACCAGCTTTCAAAGGGCGTCTTGCTGCAAGCCGTGGATGAGATGGGAGTGGAGTATTTCCCCTCCTACGAAATCATGATGGACGAGCTGCGTGACTACCGCTTCTATGCCGATGACATGATTCATCCTTCCGAAAAGGCGGTGGAGTACATTTGGCGACGGTTCCAGGATACCTATATGGACAGTAAGACCAAAGATGCGGTGGCGAAGGCCACAAAGGAGTGGACACGCCAGCAGCATAGGCAAATAGTTGACAGTTAAAGAGTTAAAGAAATATGTACACGATTGATGAGATTGCGCAAGTAATTGGCGCACAGAGAAGAGGAACAGCAGCGGCTACCATCAACTGGCTGTTGATTGACAGTCGAAGCCTGTGTTTTCCTGATGAGACACTATTCTTTGCCTTAAAGACGGAGAAAAACGACGGACATAAGTATATCGAGGAACTGTATAGACGAGGCGTGAGGAACTTTGTAGTGGAGGACATCCCTCTTCCTGTATCTTCGATGGCAGCGGGTGCGCTGGGAGGCTGCAACTTCCTGGCTGTGAAGTCGCCTCTGCAAGCTTTGCAAGACCTTGCGGCCTATCATCGCAGTAAGCTGAACATCCCGGTTATTGGCATCACAGGTTCAAATGGAAAGACCACCGTGAAGGAGTGGCTGTATCAGTTGCTGTCGCCCGACTTCAACGTGTGCCGTTCGCCCCGCAGCTACAACAGTCAGGTGGGTGTGCCGCTGAGCGTGTGGCTCATCAGTCCCCACAATGATGTGGCCATTATCGAGGCAGGCATCTCTCAACCGGGCGAAATGGCCAAGCTGGAGCGTATCGTAAAGCCCACCATCGGCGTCATGACCAATCTGGGTGCGGCACATCAGGAGAACTTCCTGAGTTACGACATCAAGTGCGCAGAGAAGATGCAGCTGTTTCAGAACAGCCAGAAGGTGGTGCTGAATACCGACAACGTGACGGTGCTGCATGCTGCAGAAGCGCTGCCCGAGTGCGTTGAGCGTGTAAAGTTGGAGGTGCGGAATGTGGAGAAGGAGAACGACCGCGCGATTGTCCACTTTGAGTATCAAGGAAGTGCGGGGCAGTACACGATTCCATTCATTGACGACGCTTCCATCGAGAATTCCATTACATGCTTCTCGACCATCCTCACCTTGGGGATGGGGCTTTCGCTGGAGGCCTTGTGTGGGCGCATGAGCAAGCTGGAGCCTGTGGCCATGCGACTGGAAGTAAAGGCCGGCAAGAATGGCTGCACTTTGATTAATGATTCATACAATTCGGATGTGCAGTCGCTGGACATCGCGCTAGACTTCATGTGCCGTCGCCCTGAGACGAGAAAACAGCACAGAACATTGATTCTGAGCGATATATTGCAGAGTGGAGAATCCTCTAAAAGCCTTTATTCACGCGTGGCACAGATGGCAGCATCGAGGGGTATTGAGAAAGTGATAGGTGTGGGTGAGGAACTGAGTGCTTGTGCCGATTATTTCCCGATGGAACACTATATGTTCCGTACGACAGAGGCCTTGATTCGCAGCGAGGAGTTCAACGCATTGAGTAATGAGTTTATCTTGATTAAGGGCGCGCGCCAGTTCCGTTTCGACAAGGTGAGCGACCTGCTGACACTGAAGGTGCACCAGACTATTCTGGAGGTTAATCTCAATGCCCTTGTCAACAACGTGCGCTATTACCGCCGCTTCATGAATCCGGAGACAAAGATGGTGTGCATGGTGAAGGCGAGCGGATACGGTGTGGGTTCGTTGGAAACGAGCAAGACGCTGCAGGATAACGGTGTGGATTATCTGGCTGTGGCTGTGGCCGACGAGGGCGCAGACCTCCGCGAGGCGGGCATCACGGCCAATATCATGATTATGAATCCAGAAACCACCTCGTTCAAGATGCTCTTCGACTATCGCTTGGAGCCAGAGGTATTCAGCTTTGACTTGCTGGAACAGCTGATACATGCCGCAGAAAAAGAGGGCATTACCAATTTCCCCATCCACATCAAGCTCGACACCGGCATGCACCGTTTGGGCTTCAATCCACAGACGGAGATGCCTCGTCTCATCGAACGGCTGCAGCGTCAGACAGCCTTGGTCCCTTGCTCAGTGTTCAGCCACTTTGTGGGCAGCGATGGCGATGAGTTTGATGCTTTCTCACGTCAGCAGTTCAAACTCTACGATGAGGCCAGCCGGCAACTGCAAGCGGCTTATCCGCACAAGATTATCCGTCACATCTGCAATTCTGCCGGTATCGAGCACTTCCCCGAATACCATCTTGATATGGTCCGATTAGGCTTGGGCCTATATGGCATCAATGCGCGCAACAACCAAATTCTGAACAACGTGGCTACGCTGAAGACAACGATTCTGCAGATTCGTGATGTCCCTAAGGGTGACAGCATAGGCTATTCGCGTCGCACCATCTTGGAGCGCGACAGCCGTATTGCCGCCATTCCTATTGGTTATGCCGATGGACTGAACCGTCACTTGGGCAATCGTGGGTGCTATTGCCTTGTGAACGGTCAGAAAGCTGACTATGTGGGCAATATCTGCATGGATGTGTGCATGATTGATGTGACGGGTATCGATTGTAAGGAAGGCGACCAAGTGGAGATTTTTGGAGACCATCTGCCTGTGACGGTGCTTAGCGATGCTTTAGGGACAATTCCATACGAGGTGCTCACCTGCATTAGCAACAGGGTGCAGCGAGTGTATGTTCAAGAATAAAGACAAGGGGCTGCCTCAGAACTGGAAATAGATGAAGCTGACGGGTTCACCGCCAAACAAGACGGTGGCGATGAAGAGCAGAAGATAGCAGCTGATGCGCACCCATTGTGAGGATTGCCATCCATGTTCTTTCCATTGGAAAGGGTGGGTGGCATTTTTCATGCGCCATTCAGCCAGCACCAGCAGGGCGATGAGGAACAAGGGCATGCGGCTGCAAGACGTGGATGACAGCAGAGACAGGTCAAACATGCCCTTTAAATAGTCGAAGGCCATCGTCACATTCTCAGCCCGAAAGAACACCCAGCCAATGGCAACGAACAAGAAGGCGAGCCGCTTGACGGGCAGGCGGTAGATGAGGGCATGATAGGCTCCCCATAGCACGAATGTCCAGTTGCTGCCGTGCCACAAACCGCTCAGCAGAAAGACGGCCAGCATGTTCAGTTGCTTTCGAAGGGTTCCTTTCCGATTTCCGCCTAATGGAATATAGACGTAGTCCTTGAACCAGCCCATCAGTGTGATGTGCCATCGTCTCCAAAACTCTTGCATAGACGTGGCGAAGTAAGGCTTGTTGAAGTTTTGCGAGATGTGGATGCCTAAAAGCTTGGCGGAACCGATGGCCATGTCGCTGTAGCCGGAGAAATCACCATATATCTGAAAGGTGAAATAGATGGCACCTAACCATAAGGTGGGCAGACCGACGGTGTTGTAGTTGGCGAAGACATAGTCTACCTGAGTGGCGCAATTGTCGGCCAACAGCATCTTCTTTGCCAATCCCCACAGAATGAGACGCATGCCGTCGGTGGCCTGTTGACTGTCGAAATGCCGTTGCCGGTCGAATTGAGGCAATAGATTGCGCCCTCGTTCGATGGGGCCTGCCACTAGTTGGGGAAAGAAACTGATGAAAGTCATGAACTGCATCAGCGAACGCGTGGGAGTGAGATCGCGTCGGTAGCAGTCGAAAACATAGCCTGAGAGTTGGAAGGTGTAGAAACTGATGCCTACGGGCAGGATGATGTGGAGGGTGGGCACATCGGCTTTCAAGCCTAAGCCTGCCAATACAATAGCGAGATTCTCTGTAAAGAAGTTGAAATATTTGAATACGCCTAACACACCGAAGTTCAGCGCTAATGCCAGCGACAACCACGCTTTGCGGTGACCTTTCTGCATGGCGTGAACGAACAAGAAGTTCAGCAGGCAGGTGCCTACCATCAGCGCCAGGCATGGAACACTCCACCAACCATAGAACACCATGCTGGCCAGCAGAACGATGGCGTTCTGCTGCCGCTTGTTCCGTGCGCCCCAATAGAGCATGAAGACAATGGGGAGGAAGAGGAGGTATGTTAATGTGTTGAAGAGCATGAGGTGTGGTTGAGGTGGTCTTTGAGAATGTGGGTCAGCTTGGCTGCACCATATTGGTTGAGGTGGTCGGAGTCGTAAAAGTCATCGTCTGTGAAGCGTGGGTCGGCTTCCAGGTTAAGGTATTCAATGTTGGGGTAGTCGCGTTGTAGCTTATGGAGCAGTTGTTTATTCTTGGCTACTTGACGTGGGTCCTCATACTTCCGAAATTCGGTTGTCACAGGGGTGTTGAGTAGAAGGACTTTAATGCCTCTTTCCTTACAAAAATCGAATATTTGGCGCAGGAAGCCTTCGTTGAGATGAAGAATCTCTTCGTTGTGGTAGGTGTTGCCCTCTGCGCGTCGTTGCCCATTGTTCCAGTTGGAGGGGCGTGTTTCTCGTCGGGCGGTGGTGCCCCATCCTTGCTCGTCACACTTGTCATATAGAGGGTTGATGGTGGAAGCGAGCCTGTCCATGACCCACTTGGGGTGAAGGACTTCGAGGTTGTAGGTGCTGAAACGTGAGTGGATGTCGCAATCCATGTAGATGCGGTAGCGTATAGCCCAGACGTCCATGTGAGGTTGGCTCTCAAGGTCTTCCCATGCCTGGAAATAGTCGAAGTCGAGAATGAGAGTCTGCAGGCTGTCCAGAGGATAGTGGTGCAAGAGGTAGTTGTCGTATCGGTAGGATTGGCTGTCGAATGCGAGGTTGAAAGCGTCTTTTCCCATCTGAGAAGTGCGGATACCGTACAGGTTATGGCTGTGTCCCAGCACGAGTGTCTTCACTTGCCGCGAATGCTGCAACATCCACTGGTGCTTGTTGCGGGCATCGTTGGGTAAGTTCTCCAACCATACTTCTACAGCTACCATCAGTGCTAGCAGGGGTAACACGAAAAGAAGGATTTTTGTAAGAAAGTGTTTCATGGTTCTTGCCCTTTCAGAGTAGCGTAGTATCCCAGTTTGTAAACGGAGAAAAGAAACAAAGAGGGCTGTGCCGAGAGCAAGTTCCGACGTAAAAGAGGACGAAGAATGCGGAATCCTCCTCGGAGTGCCCAGCCCCATGCTTTATACTTGTCATAGATGCGCGTGAGCGTGATGTGCTCACCGATATCATGGCGGAATTGGAACGCTGCCCGTAGCGCTTCTTCTGTCTTCTCTATAAAGATGGCGTTTGTTTCAAAGTCTTTGTTCCCCAAAGGATTGTCAATGCTCGTGATGGTGTATCCAGCGGCTTTCAGGTCGAGCCCAAACTGCACATCCTCAAAGCCATAATGGCGGTAACGTTCATCGAACCGAACTTGGTCGGTCACTTGCCTGCTGATGAGGAAACAGAATGAACGGAATTGTTCGCTGATGCAGCCATGTTGGGCTTCATAAGCCTTCTCATACTTCCATCGGAGTGTTCTTGTTGGGTCGGGGCAGGTGTTGGGAGTTTGAATGCCGCCACACACAACATCGTGTGTTTGTCCTGCTTGCCAATATCGTTGAAGGAAATCTTTCCTTACTACTTTGCCGTCGGCATCCATCAAGAGCAATACGTTGCCTTTCGAAGCGTCTATCAGCACGTTTCTAATAGCCGAGCGCCCAACATTTTCCTTTCTGATGAGGTGGTGGCAGTGGCTCAATTCCTCTATCTTGTGATTGGCGATGATGCTCACTTGCGAGCGGCTTCCATCTTCGGCTACTAGAATCTCGTAAGGAATACCCAACTCTTCCGCTTGATTGTGCAGATCAGCTACTAATTGGTAGCACGTATAATCTCGTGTGGGGATAAGGATGGAAAGCATACCTTTGTTTTGAAGCACAAAGATAGGAAAGAATTGGGAAATGGGTGTTAGGAAAGGGGAATTATTTGCCATTCAGTTTATTTTTCGGCGAAAAAGTAACAATTCCTCATTCCTCATTCTTCTTTCCTCATGAATAATCACTATCTTTGTCACAACACATGCGAGTATGCCATATGAATATTCTCTTGTCTTTCATCATCCCTGCCTACAATGCAGAGCCATACCTCAAGGAGTGTCTGGACAGCATTGCGCGTCTGGATATGCGAGGGCGCAGACATGAAATCATTGTGGTGAACGATGGTTCCACGGATGGCACGGCTGACATATTGCGAGAATATGTACAGGAGCATACAGAAGTACAAGTCATCACACAAGAGAATCGTGGCTTAAGTGCCGCTCGCAACGCAGGAATGCAAGTAGCAGAGGGAGAGTACATCTGCTTCGTGGATGCCGATGATCGTTTGTTTGCCGCTAAAGTTCCTGTGGAGATGTTGGAAAAGCATCAGGCGGATATTTTTAGTGTCAATGCGTTGCAGGCAGACTATGTGGGCAGGCGGAGTCCTTACCGTCGTTATGTGCCACCGTATGAGCTGTTGATGCCAGCACGTCTGTTTATGCAAGGGCGCAACTTGATGCCGTGCGTTTGGAGTTATCTGTGGCGCACGGCTTTTCTGCGTGAGGCACAGCTTTCCTTTGTGGAAGGCATGTATCATGAGGACGAGGATTTCACGCCAAGGGCTTTTGCTCAGGCCCAGACATTCATGGCCTTGAAGGTGGATTGGTATGAACGGAGGTTGCATGCTGAGAGCATTACTACAACGGCTAATAAGACTGTTCAGCAGCAGAAGATTCGAGATATGGTTAGGGCTTTGCGGCATCTTGAAGAATTGGCTATGGATTCTTCAGAACTTCGTTCTTGTTTGCAGTACAAACTGGACTATCTGGCAGTAGATACCCTTCGTATGCTGCTTCGTCAGCATCACTCATGTACCTTTCGGCGTGAAATAGTGAAAGAACTGAAAGCAATGGGCTATTTCCCGCTCCGGTGGCATAGTGAGTGGAAATATGTCTTCTTCAATATATTTACCCGGCTGGTGCTGTAGTTCCTAAGTCTTGTATTGCCTATGCATATATTAGAGATACCTTCCTTCTTCCCTCCTCATGGCGGACTTTTCGCATTGGAGCAAGCGCGGGCCTTGCAGGCGCAGGGCAATACGGTGCGTATGTTGGCTTCTGTGCAGTTAGGCATGTCGGTGGATGGAGTTTTCTATTGGAAGGCTCGCCGGGGAAGATGGTGGAAGGAGCAGGACGGAGTGGAAGTGTACCGTACATTCATGCGGGCATTCCCTTGTTGTATTCGTCCCAACCAAGAGCGATGGTGTCGCATTGTGGAGGAGATGTACGGAGAGTATAAGCAGCTGTATGGAAAGCCTGATGTCCTGCATGCTCATTGCTGTCAGTGGGCTGGTGTGGCAGCGTGGAGAATTGCCAAGAAAGAAGGCATTCCTTTCTTTATCACTGAGCATCTTCCGTCAGGAATCTTTGAGGCTAATTATGGGAAAGGCTGGAAGAGGGCACCGTGGGCACGCTTGTTGCTGAAGGACACTTATGCACATGCCACCCGCGTGATTCCTGTGTCAGCAGAGCTGGTGGACGACTTGGCTCCGCTCTTTGGCAAGGACTATGCGTATACGCCCATTTCTAATATTATAGATGTGGATTTCTTTGCTTTCCGCTCTCGAGAGCCAAGAACGGACAGGCCGTTCCGCTTTTGCTGCCTGGCCATTGGCGACATCTACCGCAAGGGCTATGATGTTCTTGCTGAAGCAATGAAGGGTATGGACGGAATAGAGCTGCATATAGCAGGGAATGGCTCAGACTGCGATGCGATGCGTGCATTGTTTGCAGATGTGCCGAACGTCTTTTTTCATGGTGCTTTAGATAAAGCAGGTGTGCGTGACCTCCTTTATCGTTCTGATGCCCTTGTGCTTGCTTCGCGGAGTGAAGCACAGGGCCTGGTTATCATGGAGGCTATCAGCACTGGCATTCCCGTTGTGACAACAGATATTATACCTCGGAATGCTTTGCAGGAAGGCGCTTGTTTGATTGCTGCTGTTGGCGATGCTATTTCGTTGCGCCAGCAGATGCAAGAAGTGATGTCAGTTGAGTTTAATCCTCAATGGCGCGATGAGTTAAGAGAGCGGGTTGCTCCCGAAGTGATTGCTCGGCAAATCATGCAAGTCTTCAGTCAAGGCTAATCCATCCCTTTGCCAGCAGAGCATCTTCTGGATCAGGGTACAGTTGGGGATTGAACCAATGGCTGGGGATGATGACGAACTTGTCAGGGTTCGGGTTCAAGTAAGCGCCCCACCAGCTGTACGTGCTATTTGCGATGATGTTGTGCTTGCAGATGCTCATAAGCTGCATGTCGAAGTGATTACCCCATCCTGTGGTAATCCCTGTTCCTATACACTCACAGTATTCAGGAAGATGCTTCTTCACCCACTCTGGATTATCGGTGAAGACGTAGAAGCGTGGATCTTTTAAGTGCTGCTTCATGTACTCAATGGCATGTATGTAGTAGCTCTCTGGACAAGTGTTGTGGAAGTATGTGAGGGCTGAGTAGTCCTTGCCCTTGCGTACATGAATAGCCACCGACTCTTCACCGGCAAGCTTCTGAGCCAGCTCTGCATAAGGTGAGTTAGGTTCGAAGGGAACAAACTGAAGGTCCTTTCGAATGCGTTCCTCCAGTTGCTCTACCATGTCGGCACGTTGGAAGAAGCCGATGATATAGGGGCGTTTGCGCAGTTCTTCTTCGGTCGGCAGTCGGAATGTGGAATTATTCATTCTCCACCACACTCGACTGGCATGAGGTACGTGACGACGGACTCTAGAGATCAGGTCGCGGCCTCCTCCATAGTACTTGATGGTCCATGCTGACGCTTCCTCTATCTTAGCGTTGGGGAAGATTCGTTGCCAATCCACTTTTTCGTGGGCATGGAAGATTCGGTAGCTGGAGCTGTCCATCCTAGCCTTGTAGCCCTTCTGCTGTAGGTAGAGGTAGTAGGCGTATTGGAACATGCGGTTAGCCAAGCCCGAATGGAGGCGGATAACGATTTCGTGTTTGATATTCATGAGTCTTGTCCGTTCTTGAAAGGGAAAATGTTTCTTAAGCCAAGGGCGCATGTCCACAGAACGGGCATGCTTGTAGCGAACAGGATGAGTTTCGCCTTTGTGTTGAAGCGAGTGTGCCAGTCTTTCTTGTACTGGATGGCTTCTGTGCGTAGTTCCTTGTTGTGGATGCGGAAGGCATGCATCAGCAGGGCATAGATGCGGTATTCAAAGTAGTGCTCTAAACGCTTGTCCTCTATGTGGAAAGTCTGACAGAGGTCATAGTTCAGTTGCGTCGTGCTCTTGACGAAGCGGAATTGCTTAGTCTCCTCTTGTGTGTTGGAGATGGTCTTCCCTCCTACGCTGTAGTAAAGTGTCGGTTCGTTGAGGTAGGCCACTTTCCCTGCTTTTGCCAGCATGAAGCACACTTGTACGTCTTCGCATCCATAGGTCTTGTTGCGGAAGAACTCTGTGTAATGTTGGTACGCATTGAGAATTACCTCCGCTCTGTACAACGCTGTGCAGAGATGGATGACAGGACGTTCCAATTGGGTGAGAATGGGCACCAAAAGCTGTTGGCCGTCTACTATTTCCATTTCGCCTGTTGGCGTGTGGAGGCATGGGTGCGGGTGCGGAGCGAAGCTCTCTCCTGTGGTAGCATTCCGATGCCGGTAGTCTGTGTGCACGAGTGTTACCTCGGGGTGAGCCTCCATGATGCGCAGTTCCTTCTCCAGTTTCTCGGGGTCGCTCCATTCGTCGTCACCTGCACAGTCAGCAATGTATTGTCCTTGTGCGGCAAGTAGACAATCGAAATAGTTGTCGATGATGCCCTTGTTCTGGGCATTTGCCTTCAGCCGGATGGATTCAGGGTAGCGTTCAGCGTATTGTCGGCACACATCGAGGGTGTGGTCTGTTGAGCAGTCTTCGCCCACGATGATTTCCACTGGCAGGTGACACTGCTGCCGCAGGATGCTATCCAGCGTTCGTGCGATGGTGCCTTCTTGGTTGTAGGCACAGACGATGACAGAAATTAGTTCCTTCATGGGTGGACGATGAGGATTTTGGCGCAAGCCCCCTTGTTGCCTTCTTCATCCGTGCAGAGAGCATAATAGATGCCCGATGTGACGCGTCGTCCGCTCTGCATACAGCCGTCCCATGAGAACTCGCCACCTATGCTGGTGCCTTCTGCCACCAGCTTGCCGGCAGCACTCACAATCTTCACATTCGAGTTCATCATCAGTCCAGTGATGTGTACCTTGCCATGATAGTCGGGGCGAACGGGGTTGGGATATACCTTGAGGTTGCTGTTGCTCATTGATGAGGCAGGGTCGGTAGCATCGCCTTTGAAGGAACAGAGCCCTTTGGTCGTGGCGATAAACACTTCGCCAGTTTGCCCATTGATGGCGATGTCGTTGATTTCGTTGCTGATAAGAGGGCTGTTGGTAGCGGTGAAATGCTCAATTGTTTCCATGCCATCGGCGCTGAGCAGATACACGCCGTCATCCACTGTGCCAATCCATTTGCGGTTGCCGCCGTCAAGGGTGATGCACTTCACGCTAACCCCGTTCATCAAGTAGTCGGCCAGACCGCTCCCGTCATTCCGTGGCACTTTGAGCTGGCTCAGGTATGCGTTGTTGTTAAAGATGGACGCAGGTTCTTCGCACACGAAAAGTCCGAGGTTGGTACCAATCCAAATGTTCCCTTCTAATGTCTCTTGGATACAATATACAAAGGTGGGGTTGTAGGCCACGCCGTCTTGGTTCTGGAATGAGGTGATGAACTTGTAGTGGTCGTCCGCAGTATTGTCGATGGTGCCGTTCGTATTCATCACGAGGATGCCAGCAGCACGGGTGCCGTTGGCGTCGCGTCGGCTGTTAGCCCACATCCATCCGCGTTGGTCAAAGATAATGTGGTCGAACGTAGTGTTTCCGCTGAGTTCAGCATAGGGGAGCTCAGCCCATGTGCCATCCTTTTTGAGGATGCGCACGATGACGTCACACTCGTTGTTCATCATCCACAGGTTGCTGTTGGCGTCGAAAGCCAGTGCAGTCACACGCACGTAGTTCTGTGGGTTTCTGCTGTCGGGAAGAATGCTGGTCAGGGGCGAGTTGTCGTAGGTGTAGTGGTTCTTCAGTTTGTAGTTCTGAAACTCGTAGATGCCGCTGCGCATTGTTCCCAGCCAGTGGTGCTCCGAATCGTTCGGGTCCTGCACGATATCTGTCACGTTCATGTAGGTGTTATTGCCCACCAGAGCGATAGGCTCCTCCTCGTCGAAGGCCGTCCATCGTCCATTCTCGTATTTCATGGCAGTGCCTGGATAGTTCACGTTAGGGTAGTAGAAGTTGCCTCCAGCCACCAGCAGGCGGTTGCCTTGCATATTGAGTTTATAGGTATAGTTGCGAATAGGGGAGTCTGGCACAATGTCCTTCACCTGTTCCAGCCATTTTTCAGCCGCTTCCTGCTCATCCTTCGTGGGGCCGAACGTGACGCTTCCTGCGCTGACTGTAGTCCAGTTGGCTGCATCCAGCAGGTTCTTGCTGCGGTCACCCTCTTTCACCCCGTTTTCAGTGTTGGCATAGAGTTTGCCGTCCACCAGTGTGGCGGCTTTCACCTTGCTGCCGAAGGTGTAGAAGTTCTCGAAGTAGCCATCCTTCAGGTCAACTACTGCCAGACCCTCGTTGAGGCTGATGAGTGCCTCTTCCCCCACCACCTTGAGTTCGTTGATGGTCTTGTCACCGAGCGATTTGCTTTTCAAGTCCGACAAGTTCCAGCGGGTGCTGTTCATGCCAATCAGGTCAATATTGCCATTGTCGTAGAGCACCACCAACCGCTTGAGTGGGGCAGAGTAGGCGATGTCGTAGATGCCGAAGTCACTCAAGGCGCTCGTCTTGTCGTAAGCCTGCAGCAGTTGGTCTTCTGTATCGTAGCTGTACAGGCCGCCTTGGGCAAGGACGAAGATGCGTGAGTCTGTCTTCACGGCCTTGGTCGCTCCGTGATAAGAAGCGTATATAGTCCAGTCGTTGGCTTGTACGCCGAGGGCGCCAATCCAGCAGGAGAGTAAGATGAAAAGTAGTTTCCTCATATTACGAATAACGATGTTATAGCGGCTTTATTGCTTTGATCATGCGGTCGTTGCCAAAGCAGTCTTGCCGCAGTTCCACATGGCGATACCCCAATGTTTCCAGCATGGCTACAGTCTCTGCACCGAAGCGCCTGTTGATTTCGAAGTAGAGTGCTCCGTCCTTGCGTAGCAGCTCAAGTCCCAGCTCGCCTATCCTGCGGTAGAAGAGGAGCGGGTCGTTGTTAGGGACGAACAAGGCGAGGTGCGGCTCATGCTCCAGCACGTGGCGCTCCATCCCTTGTGCCTCTTCCTCGCAGATGTAAGGAGGGTTGGAGACGATGCAATTGTACGAATTGCGAGGCATGTTCTGCGGATTGATGGGTGCGAGCACATCCACTTGGTGGAACGCCACCTGCACGTTGTTGTGTGCGGCATTCTCTTGAGCGATGTGTAGGGCTGTGGGGCTGATGTCCCATGCGTCCACCTCCGCCTTCTTTAGTTGCTTGGCCAGGGCGATGGCAATGCAGCCAGAGCCAGTGCCGATGTCGAGACAGTTGACAGTTGACAATTGACGGTTGGCAGTTGGCTGCAGGGAATCCTTCACAATCCATGCCACCAGTTCCTCGGTCTCGGGCCGTGGAATAAGCACGCCGGGGGCAACGCGGAAAACCATGCCGCAGAAATCAGCTTCGCCCAGCGCGTATTGCACGGGGGTGCCTTGCGCCACCTGTGCCGCCATATCAAGGGCTTGCAATTCTTGGGGCGTAGGTGCGGTGCCTTCCAGCCCTGTCAGCACGTCGGTGGTGGTCATGCCACACACCTTTTCCATCAGCAACAGAGCGATAGCTTTGGCCTCGTAGGGGTCTATACCGCTCTGCACCAACAGCGTCTTCATGTCGCTGTACGTTTTGTTCATGTTGCAAAAGTACGCAAATTCTCTTATCCTTGCAACAGCGAGACAAAAAAAAGTGGCGGGCACCCATCCGGATGCCCGCCACCTTTTATTTAGTATATGTTGTTAGTCCTCGTTTATTTGAGACGCTGACCAGCAATGTTAAACAGTTCGTTGTTCTTGAAGATAACGAAGGTCTTGCCCTTCAGGAACTTGCCATTAGCCTTCACAGGAGCATTCTCTTCAATACCGTCGATTTCAACAGGAGTAGCCTCCTTGCTGCTCTCAGTACCGTAGTACCAGAGGCGGTAGTTGTCGGCCTTGAAGAAGGTCTCGTTTGGATTAGCAGTTTCGTTACCAACCAATTCAGTAGAAGTTGTAATAGTCACTTCGGTGTCTTCGTCGAGGATGAAGATAAATTCTGCATTTGTGGCCTTGCCCTTCTCGTTCTGGTTGACGAAAGTAGTCAAGTCGTCATTGATACCGAAGTTCAAGATGTGGCTTGGGAATGTAGCGAGAGCGGCCTCCAGTTTGTATGTACCAGCAGGCAGGATGCCGATGTTCTGTGACAACCAGAGCTTGCCACCCTCCACTGCGCCGTTAGCCCATGTGTTGAATACGTATGTACCTTCATTCAAGTCGATGGTGTAGGTTGCATTAGAGTTCTCATAAACCTTAGTGTCATTACCAGAGTTGTAAGTCCAACCAGTCAGGTCACCAGTCTCGAAGCTTGGGTTAGTGATACGCTTAGTGAAATCAACAGGTTCAGTGTCAGAAGCGCCAGCATAGTCAGGAGTGTTGAGCTGGTCAATCAGCTTCTTGATATCTGCAATAGCAGCATTTACTTCTTCAACGCTAAGTGCTCTGTTGACAATGTTGTCTTCATTTGCGTCTCTATAGTCAGTTGCAGCATCGATGGCAGTGCTGTTGTCTGAATCATCAGAAGCATCGGACAATGCGCTCAGTTGGGTGTCAACTTCAGTGTAAGCGGCCACAGATTTCTCTGCGTAAACGATAGCATCCTCAATTGCCTTCAGGAGAGCTTCGCCTGCACCTTCGGCATCACCGAGTTCATCAGCATTCTTCTTCAATGTCTCATACCCGTCAGTAACATCCGTACCAACGTATCCTTCGTTCTCATCAATGTAAGTCTTCAACTCACCCAGCTTCTGGTTGATAGCAATCAGATAAGCGTTGTTGCCAGAGCCGAGGTATTTCAGCTGGAAGTTGTCGAAGATAACCCAGTTATGGTCGTTTGCGCACTTCACACCTACAGTCACGTCAGCAGTCTCAGTCAGAGAGATGTTGAGTGTAGTGGTGTAGTCTGGATATTCGTTGCCTTCAGTTGTGTGGTTGAAGTGGTAGTTCGCACCAGTCATGCTGTTTGGAACAAACCCGCCATCAATCTGAGAATCCTTTTGCCAGCCACCATTGTCATACAGTGATGTTGCAGTTGGATATGCATTAATCAAAGGAAGAAGAGAAGTCTGCTCCTCCTCGTTGATGATAGCGTAGAGAGCGCCTTCGTTCTTAGAACCGTCGTCACAGCGGGTGAAGCCTTGGCAAGTGAACTGATACAGGCCTGCAGGCATGTTGTACACTGTCTGAGACATTGTGAAGATGTTGTGAAAGCGTTCAGCGTTACCTGATGCCAGAACGTTCTCATCGTCACCAAGTGTGTTGTCTTTATCAACACCACCCCATACAGGTGAAACACCAGTAGTTTCCCAGCCAGAGAAGTCCTTGTCGAAGTTAGGGTTCTTAATCATGAAGGTGATGTCGTCGCCAGGCTCCAAGTATTCAGATACATAGTCATTGATGGTCTTCGTGAGCAAAGCAGGAAGAACTTCGATTTCCGCAATGGTGTATGTGCCGTCGGTATAGGCATCGCTCCAGTCGCTCAGGAAGTCGCCGAATGCTTCAGCGATGCCGCTGAACTTTGTGCCGTCGAATTCCTCAATTCTCTCATTTGCTTCATTGCGCAGCGCATCGAAATCCTCGTATGCTTTGATAGACTTCTCCAGCTGTGCCACAGCAGCTTCCAATGCAGCCTTAGCTGCAATGTAGTCGCCACCGTTTTCAGAAATGGAAGCAGCGCTGCTATATGCGTCGGAGTATCCAGTTTTGTCGCCAGTATATGCAACGTAATCATCCAAATCCTCTGGGTCATACTTCTCAGCAATTAACGCCATGTAGTCGTCCAGCAGCACCTTGTCTGGGTCGTCAGAAACCGGACCGTAGTAGTAGAGCTTCAGGTTGTCCATAGCAATCCAGTTAGCTGGAGCCTTAGCCTCTGCACTGCCGATGACGCGCAGGCCGAGTGTCATAGCGCCACCAGTGTGGATGAAGGTGAAGTCGAAGTGCTCTGGTATGCCGTCGCCTGTTGCCATAGGAGTGAAATATTCCTTGCCGTCAGCTGATGCCTTGGCGAAGAGCTGCACGTCATCTGGAAGTGCATTGCCCCACTGGTAGCGGGCAATCACGTCAACCGCCAGCATGTACTTACCAGCAGGAAGGCTTGGCACTGTCTGTGTGATAGAACCGTCGCCCAGATAGTTCGGAGCGCTATTTTCCTTCCATGCTTCGATAAACTTCTCAATTTTTACCTCACCATTGGTGTATGGCTGATTAGCCTGATAGCCAATGTTGGTGGCTTCCTTGGTCTTGGCTGTCCAAGTGATGTCCCAGCCATTAGCGTTGCCATCGCTGAAGTCATTGTTGGTGAACACGCCAGATACATCGTTCGCCTCACCTTCAACAATATCCTCGAAGTATTCCTTGATTTCCACCCAGCGGCCCTTGTCATAAGCAGAGTCAGCTGCCTTGTTCAGCTCTTCTGTAGTGCTCTCTGTGTTGTTGTACACAGCGTACTCGTCAGCAAGATCAGAAGCTTCAATGCCATTGTTGAGTGCATATTCAATCTTCTCTTTCAGGTTCACAGCTGCTGCATAGCGCTGTTGTGCAGGAACATACACATTGTTGTATTCTTCCACAGACACAAAACGCCACTCGTCCCAGAATTCTGCGCCATCAGGGAATGCCTTCTCTGCATCCTGAGCTTCGCCGTCAATCATTGGAACGTAGATGAAGTCGGGGTCGTAGAAGTAGCAGCGAGTGTTGGGAGTCTCTCCAACGCAAGTTGATGCCACACCCCATGTGCCTGGCTCTGGAATGCCAGGATTGAGTTGCTGTTCAGTGTCTGGATGTTTCGAGGTGTCCTCACCCACGCCAGTGTTGGTGATTTTGTAGCTGCCGTTTTCTTGCTTGGTGAACACCCACTGGTCTGTGCCAGGGTAGCTGTCATTGCCTGTTGCATTGCCAGCGTCCACCCACTGTGCGTTCCAAGAATTGGCTGCAACATACAACCATTTGTTCTTGTTTGTGTACGCAGCAGGGAAGCAGCTCAAGTTGTATTTGCCTTCTGCCAAAGCTTTGATACGGACAGAGTCGCCCTTCTCTGCGACTGATGCGCGAGTGTTCCAGTCGTTGTGACCAGCGAGGAAGCCTTTCGCGCCTACATTGTAGAGAAACTGTGTGGTCTCGCCATCATCCGCCATATCGACGAAGTTGGTCACCACTGGCTTTTCCCACGTTGCCGTGAAACTCTGTGCAAACGAGACTGTGCTCATGAGCGCAGAAGCCAAGAAAAGTAGAGTTTTCTTCATAAAAGTTAGTAATTAAGAAATTAGTTAAACAATAACATTATTAATATATATTAGAATATTATATTATTGCGATTAGTTCCCGTTATTAATTAGCCTTTTAGGTCGTATCTATAAAGATACACTCTTCGCACGTCCACATACCGCTTGTTGCGGATTGCAGAAAGAGATTTTTCGGCGGTAAAGATATATGAATAAAAGGAAATGACCAAGTGTTTTTCCATAAAAACGAAGTGAAAAGATAAAAAAAGTGAGAATTGACAAGATTATCCGCTGAGTTTGAAAACACTAAGTGCTTGTTTTGGAAAAAGAATATAGCTTGTCGGTAATGATTGGAGCAAGAGGGAAGAATACCCCTTTTCTACCGCAACACTCGTTGCAAGTCATTGAGAATGGTACACAGTTTCACCTCGGCATACATCTGTGTGGTGCGCACACTGCTATGTCCCAGCAATGCTTGCACCGTTGTGATGGGCACTCCCTTGCTCAACAGCTGAGTGGCGAAGGTATGTCTGGCTGTGTGGAAGGTAATCCGCTTCTTAATGCCAGCCTCTTCTGCAATCCGTCTCAATTGCTTGTTGGTCTGCGTGTTGCAGGGAATGGGAGGATGTGGCCCCATATCGCCCAGCAGTTGGGTGAGGGGTGTGATGGGCAATGATACCTTCTGCTTTGTCTTTTGCATCCTGAGTTCTATCCATAATACATCGCCTTTTTTGCAGAAATGCTCCTTCCCAAGACGCGTATAGTCAGAATAGCGCAACCCTGTATGGCAACAGAAAAGGAAGGCATCTCTCACGTGGGGGAAGATAGTTACCTTGGCCATGCGCTCCATTTCCTCTTTCGATAGTGTGGCGTGTTCCCGTTTTTCCATATGGCGCCTGAAGCATTTCAATGTCACAATGCCAGAATCCACGAGATGGAGTCTGACGGCTTCGCCCAGAATGCTCCTGAGGTGGTGGAAGTGCTTAGCAATTGTATTAGGATTGTTTCCCCGAGTGTGCAGATAGCGTTCAAAATCAGCAAGCACTGGCTCGTCTATTTCGTGCAGTGACAGGGGACGAAAGCTATGTAATGCACGTGCTGTGCTGAGCAGGTTGCACTTAGTGCTTTGTGCATGGTTGGATGTTGACAGCATGTCCTTTACAAAATCGATGAACTTTGGAGATTCCGACTTCCACCTGTATCCATTACGGAGATGCTGCAATGTAGGTTCCATGCCGCTTCGCCATGCCTCCACCTCTATCCGTTGCAGTTTCATGAGCTGTTCCGCCAGCATGCCGTTCAGCATCATGGCATCGTGGCGGTTCACTACCTCGCATTGTCTCCATTCTGACGGTTTGATATAAATGCCCGTACTGAAATAACACTTCTTTCCGTCTTGATAGGCTTCTATTTGCACCAAAGCCTCTCCCATCGCGTTGAGCGACTTTTTCCGGTTGTGAATGAAACGGTACTTGATTTTCATTTTTTACCAAAGGTACGACTTTTCCCGCTTCCTGCACCTCTAAACCGACATCGACGACATCGGTCGACCGACATCGTCGACATCGGTTCACCGACATCGTCGACGTCGGTTTTGAGGGGGGAAAGTTAAATTGTCATTAGTTATTGTTTAACTAATTTCTTAATTACTAACTTTTATGAAGAAAGCTTTACTTTTTCTCTCTTCCATGTTGGTAGGTGCAGCAGCATTTGCTCAGGAGTTCACGGCAGTATGGCCCAGCATGCCAGTGCCCGAGTTCACTACATTTGCTGTAGAGCAGGAATGCTACCTTTGGAATGTGGGTGCTGGCGGCTTCTACATCAACCACCAGGGCCCCAGCGCAGCGCCTTATTGGGGATCACGCGCTACAGTGAATAACACTGTGGGTACCAAAGTGAAATTTACCCAAACGAATCCTGGAGACATTAACGAGACGAGCTCATTTGAAGCAGAGCCCAATGCCTATCTCTTTGTCAGTTATGTGACGTCGCAAAAGGAGAATAAGTGCACCTTCTCTGACGCTTGGGACGGCGTTTGGACCGATAACAACACGAACACAAATCGCTATTTTGACATCGTGCCTAGTGGCAACTACATCAAGATTCAGCCTAATGTGGAGTTGCAGAACGGAAAGACGGACGGAATGTTTCTGGGTGTTCGTGGTGAAGATCCTAACATGCTGATCTATCTGTATGATAAGACCCCTGGCCGCATCAGCGAAACAGAGCCATTCTATGCCGAGTGGGCAGCTGTGAGCGCAGATGCTTATGATACATGGTACGCTGCTCGTAATGGTGAAGAAAGCAAGAAAGTGTATGCAAACTATGTGGCTTCAGAAAACCTGAAGGCCGAAATCCTCACTGCTCAGGAGAAGGGGTTCACAGCTGCCAGCCTTGCTGACTACTATGCTGTGTACAACAATCTGGAAAGCACTGTTGAAGAAATGAATGCAGCTAAGCAGGCTGTGTGGGAAAAATGGCGCTGGGAGGAAATCAAAGACCTCTTTGACGAAGGCAACATCACCGTGGGTGAGGCAAATGATGTTTCAGATGCTTTCATCAACAACGACTTCGATGAGGGAGATGAGACCAATGGGGCCGTTAAGAATACAAGAGGCTGGGACATCACCTTCCAGTCTGGTGTGAATGCAGCAAACATCGGTTACAACTACAATATAGGTACAGTGGAGATTACCCACCCTGTGACGGGCGAGAAAGTGCTGGGTTTGATTAACACCTATGAGCTGCCTGAAGGCGGCGAGGAAACAGCCTTCCTCTCTAAGTTCATCGAGGCATGGAGAGATGCTAAGGATCCTCTTGGCGAAGGCTCTATCACACAGACAATCCCTAACTTGCCAAAGGGTAAGTATGTTTTGGGTGTGGATGCCAACGCTTGTAACCAGAGCAACGCCAACGATGTGGATAATGTGCAGCTCTTTGCCAGAGCATCCCTCACAGGTCAAGAGTATTTCACAACTGTCAGCACGCCCGATGAGAATAACCGTCCAAGGCACTTCGAGTTCAACTTCATCCACGCTGGTGGCTCCATGACTTTGGGCTTCCGTGTCACCGACAAGGAGAAAGCCACTAATCCTGCTAACTGGATTGCTATGGATAACTTGAAACTCTACTTCTATGGCGACGAGGGAATGGATCCTGACCAGTATCAGCTGGGTAATCTTATTGAGGACCTGAAGGCGAAGCAGGACCCTGACGATCTGGAGTCTGTAGCGGCATACACAGGCGCCAAGACTGGCTACGAAACGGCTATGGGAACAGCAGAAGATGTCTATGAGAACGGTGGCGATTTCGTGCAGGCACAGACAGATCTGCAGGCGGCATACGATGCACTGGTTGCTTCGATTGCAGACTATAAGAACTTTGCTTCCTTCCTGGAGCAGGCCGATGAGCGCGTGCTTGACTTCGAAGGCACACCATTCGAGACATCTGTAGGCGAACCGCTTTCCGATCAAGTGGGCCTGTGGCACGACGCATACGACGATGAGAAATATACGAAGGAAACAATTGATGGTCTTGCAAGTGCTCTTGCAAAGGCTGTGGCAGACCTCTTCCCAACAACATTGAATAAGGGTGATGACCTGACTGCATTTATCGCCAACGCTGGCTTTGACCGTGGCTTCTACGGCTGGACATCTGTTGATGCTACACCTGCATGGGGAGGCACCATCATGGAGAAAGACGGAGAAGGCAACGTGACCTACAAGACGAGCAACACAGTAGAAGGCTGCGAGCCTATCGAGTCTGGTTGCGCAGAGGTGTTCCAGAAAGCGTTCTCTATGTCTCAAACATACAAGGGACTGCCTGCTGGTGTATATCAGCTCAGAGCTCAGATTTTCGAGCGCAACGACAACAACAAGACAGACGGAGAAACCTTCCTCTATGCAATGGTAGGTGACGAGGAACAGAAGCAGGTCGCTCCATTCATTGATAAATATGCAACAGACGAGAGACTGTTCGTTTTGAACGAAGAAGCTTGGGGAACAGATATCGAGACCACAGGAGGCAGCGGCAAGTATATTCCAAGAAACATGGAGGGTGCCAACTACCACTTCGCTCACACAACCGAAGGCAATGAACTGCCAGACTACACGGTGACTCTGAACATTGTGCTTGACAAGGCAAGCGACGTGGAGTTCGGTGTGAAGAACACTTCGGGTGGCGACTGGGTCATTTTCGACAATTTCCAGCTGATTTACTTGGGTGAAGACCTCAGCGTATATCTGATTCCTGTTAACGAAAAGTTGACCGAGCTGTCTCAGTTCGTCGAGGAGAATGAGGATAACGTTGGCACAGATGTGAAAGATGACCTTGGAGTACTGACTGATGGTGTTGCTGATCTCCAAACCAAAGAAGATTGCGCGGCATACATCAAGACTATCGAAGATGCGATTGCATATGCCAAGAACTCTGTGAAGTTCTATGCAGAGGCTGATGATCTCGTAAGCCAGTTGGAGACCGCCAAGGATGAGGTGGACGCTAACCCAACTGCTGCCGATGATACAAAATCTTATCTGGAAGAAGTATCTGACCCCATCAGCAACAGAGAGCTGACTGTGGCAGAACTGGAGGAGGTCATCGCAAAGTGCAAGGTGCTCCTTACAGCCCTCTTGCTCCCTGAAAACTTCAACTCAGCCACTGACGAGAACGGCATTGACATCACGAAGGTGATTGTTAACCCAAGCTTCGAGGAGAAGATGACTGGTTGGACAAACTCCGGCACCATCGCTGCATGGGAACAGACGAATAAGCTGTTTGATAATCAGCAGGGTGATATCTACTGTGAGTGCTATCACAAGGATGGCTCCATCGATGTCAACCAGACGATTCCTGCTCTGCCTGCAGGTACTTACGAGCTGAATGCAGCTATCTCTTCACAGGCGACAGACTGCAAGCTCTATGCAAACGACGCTGCTTATGATGTTCCTGCTAATGCTTCGGGTCGTTACTCTGTATTCTTTGCTCTTGAAAAGGTAAGCGATGTGACTTTTGGCGTCAGCTGGACGGATAAGGGTGGCTTCTGGAATGCGCTGGATGACTTCAAACTTACATACTACGGTACGGAGAGCCAGAAAGTGGAAGTGGAAGAGATTAGCGTTCCTGCTGCCGACGAAAACGCTCCTCTGTACAACCTCGCTGGCCAGCGTGTGAACAAGAACTACAAGGGCTTCGTGGTGAAGAAGGGACAGACTTTCTACAACAACAAGTAATCCCTATACATTGATATAAAAAGTGGCGGACACTCATTGTGCCCGCCACTTTTATATTGATGGGGTTAGCGCTATGGCTTTGTGGAGCTAAAAGCGCTATGTGTATGATGGCTTTGGAGTTGCTTAGCCCTTCAGTACGCCTGTATTCCCCGTGCCACAGCGTAAGCGGTGGTCCATGCGGCCTGGAAGTTGAATCCGCCCGTCACACCATCGATGTCGAGCACTTCGCCGGCATAGAAAAGGCGTGGGGTGGTCTTGGACTCCAGCGTGGATTTGTCTACCGTGTCGAGCGGAATGCCGCCACAGGTGACAAACTCGTCTTTGTAGGGACTGCGGCCAACTATCTGGTAGTTGTCGTTGGTGAGCAGGTTGACCAGACGGTTGATGCCTTTCTTGCCTACCTCGCCACAACGGCGGCCTTGGAGCTGGGCTTTGTCCAAAAGATAGGACCACAGGCGGGCTTGCAGGCCGTAGGGGTGGAGATTGTCAATGAGTTTGGCTGTGTTCTGCTCCAGAAGTGTGGTGAGGTGTGGGCGTACGGCCTCGACGTTGGTTTCGCCTGTCCAGTTGACGCACAAAGGTGACTGGTAATGCAGCTCGGCCAAATGTCGGGCGGCATAGCTGGAGAGTCTCAGGATGGCTGGACCGCTCATGCCCCAATGGGTGATGAGTAGCGGACCTTGGGCACGGAAGGTCGTGGCGGGAAGATGGACAATGGCATGGTCCACCACCAATCCTTGCAGGGCGGTGAGAAGGGAGTCTTTGACCGTAAAGGTGAAAAGGCTGGGCACACAGCCCTCTCGGTGGGGTGTGCCGCCACAGGTAACCGCCACGAAGTCGAACTCTGACAGCAGAGCCTCGGGATTCTCCACTTTAGTGCCTCGTTGCAGTTTCACACCGTGCTTCTTGGCTTCGCGCAGGAAGCAGTCGATGATGGCATGGCTGTCTTGCGCGGCAGGAAAGACGCACTGGTCTTCCTGCACGTTGAGGGGCACGCCATGGGCTTCGAACCACTGGTAGGCATCATCGGGACCGAACTGCTTGAAGAGCCGTTTGAGCAGGGTAGCGCCACGCGGATAGACTTGCCGCAGGTCGGTCACCTCGGCAAAGGTGTTGGTGCAGTTGCAGCGTCCTCCGCCTGATATCTCCACCTTGGCAAGCACCTTGCGCTGCTGCTCGAAGATAGTGACATCGAGGTTGGGAATCAGCTCCTTGGCGTTGATGGCCAAGAAGAACCCTGCTGCACCGCCACCGATGATGGCGAGAGAGGGGCTGTTACTGTTTTGCGCGTTCGAGTGCGACATTGATGTTAGGACAGATGTTTTCCTCGCCGAGGAGCTCGTTGAAGCCGTTCTTGGCGAGCACACCGTGTACATAGTCGTTCACGCCAGAGAGAATAATCTTAATGCCTTCCTTCTCTGACATGCCAATGAGGCTCTGCAGGTTGTGCATGCCGGTGGAGTCGATGAAGGGCACCTTGCGCATGCGGATAATGCGCACCTTGGGACGCTTCTTCATACGCACCATGACTTCCTCAAACTTGTTGGCTATGCCAAAGAAGTAAGGACCATTGATTTCGTACACTTCCACATCCTCGGGGATGGTGAGGTGCTCGATGTTTGGATTCTCGGCCAGGTCGGTCTCGGCAGTTGGGTCAATCTCGTCGTCGTCGGTGAGCACGCTGACTTGGGTGGTCTCAGCCATGCGGCGCATGCAGAGCAGGCAAGCAAGCATGAGACCCACCTCGATGGCGATGGTGAGGTCGAAGATGACCGTGAGGCCAAAGGTAAGCCAAAGCACGATGATGTCGCTCTTGGGGTTGTGCATCATCTCACGGATGGTGCGCCAGCCGCTCATGTTGTAGCTGACCACCACGAGCACGCCTGCCAGACACGCCATAGGGATGTACTTGGCGTAAGGCATCAGGAAGAAGTATATCAAGAGAAGCACAATGGCATGAATGATGCCCGCGATTGGGGTGCGGCCACCATTGTTGATGTTGGTCATGGTACGGGCGATGGCGCCTGTAGCGGGAATGCCGCCGAAGATAGGGCTGATGACGTTGGCAATGCCTTGGCCAATGAGCTCTTGGTTGGAGTCGTGCTTGTGGCCAATGATACCGTCGGCGACGGTAGCGGAAAGAAGGCTCTCAATGGCACCCAGCACAGCGATGGTCAAAGCGGGAGAGAGGAGACCCTTGAGATTGTCCCAGCTGAGTGTGGGCACATCGGCTTCGGGCAGAGAAGGGTTGATTTCAAAGCGGTCGCCGATGGTGTCAACGTGGATGCCGAAGTATTGGGCCATGATGATGCCGGCCACGGTCATGACAATGAGGGCCACGAGCGAACCGGGCACTTTCTTGCTGACGAGGGGTGTGCAGGCGATGATGACCACCGATAGGATGCCTACCGCAGCGGTGGCAATATCGACAGTGCCGAAGTGCTGGAAGTAGCAGATCCACTTCTCGATGAAGTCGGCAGGCACACTGCCTTCGATGTGGAGACCAAGAAGGTCTTTCACCTGGGTGGAGAAGATGGTAAGTGCAATACCGCTGGTGAAGCCCACGATGATAGGGTAGGGTATGTAGCGGATGATGGTGCCGAGGCGCAGGACTCCGAGCAGAATCAGGAAGAGACCTGCCATGACGGTGGCGATGGCCAAGCCCGTGAGACCGTACTGCTGGATGATGCCGTAGATGATGATGATGAAGGCTCCTGTGGGACCGCCTATCTGCACACGGCTGCCGCCAAAGGCGCTGATGGCAAAGCCTGCAATGATGGCTGTGAGGATGCCTTTCTCGGGCGACACGCCTGAAGCAATGCCGAAAGCGATGGCAAGTGGAAGGGCAACAATGCCCACGATGATGCCGGCCATGAGGTCGGCCATGAACTTCTGTTTGTTGTAGTCTTTGAGTGTGTAGAACAACTCGGGTTGAGAAGGACGAAATCTCTTCATGCTTACTGTTCTTTTACTTTTTAATGAATGCTCTGAATATAAACCAAATATGTTGTGCGATGGCCGTGAAGCAACCGTAGTGCTTGGCCATTATCCTGAATCTTTCCTTGAGTGATGCCTTGTGATTGGCAGTGGTCATGCCTTCTGCCAGATAGTCGGCAAGTGGCTCTTTGACGTAACGGTTGCTCATGCCGCGTCGTGCGCCTTCTTTCATGCAGCGGATGCACCAGTCGAAGTCGGCGGAAAAGCGGTACTGCAAGTCGTAGGGGAGGGCTATCTCACGGTTAACGTAGAATGCCTGGTGGCACACCAGCATGCCCTCTTTGAAAGAGCGCCATGTGAGATGCTCGGGGGGCGTGAGACGACGGTTGCGCAGGAAGTGCCCGTTGGCATCAACAATGTGGGTGTCACCGTAGAGAATGGCAGGCATGGTGCCTGTAGACTTGTCTGCTTTGCAGGTTGCCGCAATGTGTGCCAAGGTCTCTTTGCTGTGCAGAGTGTCGCCCGCATTGAGAAAGCACAGGTAGTCGCCGGTGGCAAGGCGGAGGCCTTTGTTCATGGCATCATAGAGGCCCTTGTCTGGCTCGCTGTGCACGATGGCGTGCGGGTAGCGGCGGGCTATCTCCAGCGTGTTGTCCTTCGAGGCACCGTCGATGATGAGGTGCTCAATGTGGGGATAGGTCTGCTGCGCCACACTCTGCAGGGTGCGCTCGAGAGTGGACTCGGCATTGTAGGTGACGGTAATGATGCTGAACTTCATGTGCGCTATAGAAATGATAATGGCTTGCAAGACTTATAGAATCCAATGGGACGACAAGTCTTACAGGCTTTCGTAAACTTCAATGTATTGGCGGGCTACGGCGTTCTCGCTGTAGTGGGTCACCACCTTCGTGCGTGCTTGATGGCTCAAGGTGGCATAGTCGGCCGAGAGAGTCCAAAGGATGCCGTTGGCAAAGTCCTGAGCGTCTTTGTAACGGGCAACGTAGCCTGTCTCTTGATGGTCAATCATCTCGGGGATGCCGCCTACGTTGAAGCCCACGCAAGGGATGCCGCAGGAGAGCGCCTCCATGATGGTGTTGGGTAAGTTGTCCTGCAGAGATGGGGTCACGTAGATGTCAACGGCGTTGTAGAGCTGCACCATCTTCTGCGGGTCGCTCACGTAGCTGATAGGAATCATGCTGAAGGGCACTTGGTCGCGCACGGCTTCTGCTTGACCGCCCACAACTACAATCTCCATGCGCTGGACAATGTCGGGGTGCGCTTGTTTCAGCAGCTGCAAGGCTTCCACCAGATAGCGGAATCCTTTGCGCTCGTCGGTGATGCGCTGGCAACCAAAGAGCAGCAAACGCTTGTCGGTTGGCAACTGGAAGGCTTTGCGTGCCTCTGTCTTGTCAAGCGGCTTGAAGAGATCTGTGTCAATGGCGTTCGGTATGCTGATGACTTGATGCCCTTCGGTGAGCTTCGATTTACGTGCTAGAGATGCCATCCACTCGCTGCAGCCTACAAACGTAAGATGTGCGGAATGGTAGAGGTGCTCTTTCTGGCGGAAGAGGCGTTGAGCCATGTCGCCCAACAGACTGCCGCCTTGCTGTTCGCAGTGGTGGCAGAGGGTGGTGTACTTCTCGCAGCTGCCTGAATAGTGGCAGATGCCTGTGAAGTACCATTGGTCGTGCATGGTGATGACCACGGGCTTGCCTGCCTGCAAGATGTGGCGCAGTCCCGTTATGGAGAGGAATCCTTGATTGACCCAATGCAGGTGGATGACATCGGCACGCTGGAACTCTTGTGTCTGCGTGATGTCGATGCCTGTGTTGGCAATGTCCACCAAAAAGAGACGCTTGCGGCTGAAGCCATTGCCCACGAAGATGCACAGGCGCTCCCATAGGAAACGGAGCATATGAGCCCAACTGGAGCCTGCCGAGGCCACGGTGAGATGGTCGGTCTGTTTGTCGCGTACCAACATGCGTGCCTTGACACCATTCTTCTTCAAGGCTTTCATCAATCGGTTGGCAGCGATGGCGGCTCCGCCGATTCGCTCGGATGTGTTGATAATAAGGACTCTCATAAGTCAAAAATCGTACAAAGTTACGCTTTTTTGCCTACACGGAGGAATTTTCGGGCATTTTCTTCGTTTAGGGCTTGGAAGTTCATGGGAAATGCCTTACCTTTGCAACGCATTCCACTAAAGGAAAGCAATCTGCTTCAGTAGCTCAGTTGGTTAGAGCACATGACTGTTAATCATGGGGTCGTTGGTTCAAGCCCATCCTGAAGCGCAACAAGAGAGAGGGGAGTCAACGCTGACTCCCCTCTCTCTTTATAGTACAATTCCCTCTATATTATATTGTATGTGTTCCCTTGTTTATTATCGGCTCCTTGCTTGTTGACTAAATGCATGATGCCTGCTGAGCAAGCCGTCGTGATGTTACCGGGCAATCCACTTCGTAGTTATCGGGCAATCCATTAGCCTCTTTTTTTAAGCTTGCATAAATTCCATGCTGAGGGGAAAAGGAGAATGTGCGGGTGTCACGATTGATACCTCTGCAGCGGCCCTTACATCTTCTTCCAGAAGTTTGTGGTGAAGAGGATAATGATGGGGAAAATCTCAAGACGGCCAATGAGCATAAGGAAAGAGCATACCCATTTAGCAAGAGGGCTTAGGATGGCCCAAGAGTGTACAGGACCATAGTAGCCCATGCCTGGTCCCACGTTGCTGATGCTTGACATGGCTATGCCAAAGGCTTCGTAGTAATCGAAGTTGGGATGCACATTGTTGGGGTCAACGCCACTTAGGGCCAAGATGAATGCTCCCAGGAAGAGGGCGCAGACAAAAAGAGCGACAAAGCCAAGAAGAGTCTGCACCACGCTGTTGGGAATGATGTTGCCGTTCATTCGTACAGGAGTGATGGCGCGGGGATGAAGAATGTGGGTGAACTCATTCTTCAGCACCCGGTAGATGATGCTGAGGCGCACGCACTTGAAGCCACCGCTGGTGCTGCCTGAACACGCGCCTGCGAACATAACAAAGAGCAGGACGGGCATGAGTTGGACGGGCCAGAGCGTGTAATCGACAGTGGCCAATCCTGTGGTGGTCTGCAGGGAGATGACGGTGAAGAGGCTGTGGCGAATTGCATCCTCGATGTCGTGGATGGGGTCGTTGAGCGCCAAGAAAAGGGCACAGAGGCACGATGCTCCCAGCACGATGATGATATAGGCCTTGAGTTCAGCATCGCTGAAGAACTTCTTCACCTTTCCTTTTAGCATCGTATAGTATATTAATGTGTAGTTGATGCCAGACACAAACATGAAGAAGATGAGCACATACTCAATAGCAGGCGAGTGGTAGAGGTCTCCCAGCAGGTCGGAGTGGGTGCCGTAGCCGCCCGTTGCAGTGGTGCACATCGAGTAGTTGATGGCATCGAATGTCGGCATTCCGCAGATGACGAGTGCCAAGATGCAGAGGATGGTGAGCCCCACATACACGCCGCCGATCCAGCGCACCGCCATAGAGATGCGGGGGTGCACCTTGTTGTGCATAGGGCCTGTTGCCTCGGCAGCAAAGAGCTTTACTTCGCCCACGCCGAAAGCCGGCAAAATAGCGATGGTGAAGAACACGATGCCGATGCCTCCAATCCATTGGGTGAGGCTGCGCCAGAAGAGGAGGCCGCGCGGCATGACATCTATATTGTCGATGATGGTGGCGCCAGTGCTGGTGAAGCCCGACATGGTCTCGAAGAAAGCGCTGGAAACGTCGGTGACATGGCCGTCAAACAGGAAAGGCAGCATGCCGATGAAGGTAAAGAGCACCCATACGGAAGAGACAACGATGTAACCATCCTTGCGCCCCATCTTCTTGCCTGCGTTTTTGCTGGCAAGCACGCCGATGCAGCCCAGCAGCAAGGCGATGGCGATAGGCAGAGAGAAAGCTTTCACGCCTTCGCCGTAAATCCAGCACACCACCTGGCACAGCATCATCAGTCCCGCCTCAATGAAGAGGAGGAATCCCATGACCTTTGCGATGAGTTTCCAGTTAACCATTACTTGAAGTACTTATCCAGTTTTCGTAGTGTTCCGCTGACGCAGAAGACCACAACCTTGTCGCCAGCCTGCAGTTGGGTGGCACCGCTGACGAGCATAGACTTGCCGTCGCGCGACATGCCGCCGATGTTCATGCCGAAAGGAAGGCAGAGGTCCATCACCTTCTTCTTGGTCACCTTCGAGTCGGGCTTGACGATGAACTCGGCCACGTCGGCCTTGCCGATAGTCAGCATCTTCACGTTATCCACATCGCCCTTCAGCAACATGCGGTAGATGTGGCTGGCGGCAATCATCTTCTTGTTGATGATGGTGCCGATGTCGAGGTCGTTAGCCATGTCGAAGTAGTCGAGGTTCTCCACTTGCGCAATCGTTTTGCGGATGCCTCGTCGTCGTGCGGCCACACAGGCCAGAATGTTCTGTTGGTCATTGTCTGTCAGGGCAATGAGTGCCTCGGTGCTGCCATACCCCTCGTCGTTGAGCAGGTCCATGTCGTAGCCTTCTCCTTGCAGAATCATCGTCTTGGGAGCTACGAGCGATGGCAGTTGCTCGGTGCGTGCGGGGTTGGACTCAATGATCTTCACGTTGTTGTGCAGGGGTGCGAGTGTCCAGCTGGCACGCACAGAGAGTTTCCCGCCTCCAATGATGAGGCTGTTCTTCACTGAAGGGTAGTCATCCTTGCCTGTGAGGTGGCGGATGATGGGCAGGTTGTCCTTGGTAGTCATGAAGAACACCAGATCGCGCGGCAGAATCCGCTCATCGCCGTGCGGGCTGATGGTCTCGTCGTCGCGTCGGATGGCCACCACATGAAAGCTGTGGCCATGCGCCCTGCCAATTTCCTTCAGCGTGTGGCCTACCAGCTTGTTTTCTTTATTGCTGATTTCCCGCTCATCCTTGGGGTTTGCGTCGTGCATCTTCACGCTGAGCAGCAGGAGCTCGCCGCCGTTGAACTCCCACAGTTGGCGCACCCAGCTGTAGCGCGAGCTGGCAGCAATGTCTTCGGCAGCCAGCAGTTCGGGATAAATCAGCGACTCCACGCCCATGCTCTTGAAGTACTCCAAGTTCTCGGGCTTCATATATTCGTAGTTGTCCACACGCGCAACAGTCTTCTTGGCGCCCAGTTGCTTGGCCAGCATGGCGCACGTGAGGTTCTCGCTCTCGTTGGGTGTGACGGCAATGAAGAGGTCGGCGCGGTTCACTTCGGCATCTTTCAACCCCGCGATGGATGTGGGTTGTCTCACCAGCGTCATGATGTCCAGCTCGTTGCTCCATCGGGCGAGCTTGCTTTCGTTGGCATCAATCAGCACAACGTCTTGGTTGTCGTTTGACAACATGCGGGCCAAGTGTGTGCCCACGGCGCCTGCGCCAGCAATGACTATCTTCATTTCAATTCATTTGTTAGTTTGTCCAACACTTCTGCAATTCCTTCAGCATCAGTACCACACTGGTGGCGAAGCTGTGCCACCGTTCCGTGCATCACGAAGTGGTCGGGGAGACCAATGCGGTGTACGGGAACTTGATAGCCGTGATCGGAGAAGAATTCCAGCACAGCGCTTCCCAATCCGCCGGCAATGACGCCGTCTTCTACGGTGACCACCTGCTGGAAGTTCTGTCCCACTTCGTGCAGAATGTCTTCGTCGAGGGGCTTGAGGAAACGCATGTCGTAGTGTGCAATATGCAGAGGCTGTGCCGCATGGGCGTTCAGCCACTTCAGTTCTGTAATTGAGATGGCCTTCTCTGCCTCCACGCCCAAAGGCCCGAGACTCAGCACGGCAATGCCCTTTCCGTCTTTCAGTTTCCGGCCCTTGCCCACAGGAATCTCTTCCAGTTCGCATCGCCAGTCCACCGTGTTGCCGCATCCTCGTGGGTAGCGAATCACGAATGTGCCCTTGTTGGGCAGTTGGGCTGTGTACATCAGTCGTCGCAGCTCCGGCTCGTTCAGAGGCGAAGCGATGGTCAGGTTGGGGATGGGGCGCAGGAAAGCGAGGTCGAACGCTCCGTGGTGTGTGGAGCCGTCTTCTCCCACCAGTCCGGCGCGGTCCAGGCAGAGCACCATGTTGAGCCGCATCGTGGCGGCATCGTGGATGATGTTGTCGTAGGCGCGCTGCATGAACGACGAGTAGATGTTGCAGAAAGGCATCATCCCGTCCTTGGCCAGACCTCCCGAGAAGGTGACAGCATGACCCTCGGCAATGCCCACGTCGAACACACGGTCAGGCATAGCGTTCATCATGATGTTCATCGAGCAGCCCGTCGGCATGGCCGGTGTGATGCCCACAATCTTTGGGTTTTGTTGGGCCAGCTCGAGAAGCGTTGTGCCAAACACGTCCTGAAACTTGGGCGGGCGTGGCTTTCCGTCGTGATTCACGATGCGTTCGCCTGTGTCGGGGTCAAACTTGCCTGGAGCATGCCAGATGGTGGCGTCTTCCTCGGCAGGTGCGTAGCCGTATCCTTTGGTGGTGTGGATGTGCAGGAGCTTGGGCCCCTTCATCTCCTTGATGGCTTGCAGGATGCGCACCAGTTCCACCACATCGTTACCCTCGGCAGGACCGAAGTAGCGGATGTCCATTCCTTCGAAGATGTTCTTCTGGCGTGTCAGCACCGACTTCAGACTGTTGGTGAAGCGGATGAGTCCCTTTCGTCGTTTCTCCGTGAGGATGCCCCAGTTGAAGAGCTTCCTTGACAAGCGATATCGGATGCGGTTGTAGGTAGAGTTCGTGGTGAGCTGCAGCAGGTATTTGCGCATGCCGCCCACGCTGTGGTCGATGGACATGTCGTTGTCGTTCAGCACAATCAGCATGTCGTTGGGCGTGGTGGCAGTGTTGTTGATGCCTTCAAAGGCCAGGCCGCCGCTCATCGCGCCGTCGCCAATCACGGCCACCACTTTCCGGTCTTCCTTGTTCAGCCGAGCCGCCACTGCCATGCCCAATGCCGCTGAGACGGAGTTGCTGGCATGTCCGCAGCAGAAGGTGTCGTATTCACTTTCGTCTGGATGGGGGAAGGGCTTCAGACCGTTCAGCTTGCGGTTGGTGCAGAACCGGTCACGTCGTCCTGTGAGTATCTTATGTCCGTATGCTTGATGTCCTACATCCCACACGATGCGATCATAGGGTGTGTTGAACACGTAATGCAGCGCCACCGTCAGCTCCACCACGCCCAGGCTTGAGGCCAAATGGCCCGGATTCATTGCCAATTCTTCAATGATATCCCGCCTCAATTCATCGCATACTGCAGGCAACTCCTTCACTTTCAACTGGCGCAAGTCTGCAGGGTAATCAAGTTTCGTGAGATATTTATATTGAGTATTATCTCCCATAATTCATGTTAAAAACATGCAAAAGTAGGTATTTTCTTCGTCACAGACTCTAAAAAAGGTGAAAATCTTTCGTTATGGGGCACTATATTATCCCATAAGGTGAAAAGTTTGTTCTAAATGTCGCCTTTTTGTTAAAAAGTGATACGAGATAAGAAGAAAAGGCTTTACCTTTGTACCGCTACCCCATGGAAGGGGATTCCGAAAACCTGACGTGGGTTAATTGATAAAGTGTTAAAAAAAAGAGTAGGAACAAGAGTTAATTAAATTACAATTAAGCACTATGAAAAAAATTCTTTTGGCTGCATTCGTTGCAGTAGCGTCTCTCACAGCTAACGCCCAGATTTGGGTAGGTGGTGAACTCGGTTACAACGTTGAAAGAGAAAGTAATGATGGAACCACTACTTACAAGGAACACGAATTCACATTCGCTCCTGAGATTGGTTACAAACTCAATGACAAGTTTGATGTTGCTGTTGCCTTGAACTTCTCTCATGATGATGACGAGTACCGCGAAGAAGGCGATACTCATACCTATAGCAATAACAGCTTCTCTATCAATCCTTACATCCGTTACTCCTTCTACAAGGCTGGTAAGTTCTCTGCATTTGTTGACGGTGGCTTCAAGTATGGTTTTACTCACTACTGCGGTGATGATGAGAACCGTATCAACTGGGGTATCAACGTTCGCCCAGGTATTGCATACGCTTTGACTGAGAAGGTTGGTCTCGTTGCTCATGTTGGTAAGGTTGGTTGGGATTATTCTAAGAAAGATGAGAATAAGACTAACGAATTCGGTTTCAACATCTACAACAACATTTCTTTCGGTGCATACGTAAACTTCTAATTCGGAAGAAGTTAAAAACGATAATCATAAAGGTCGGCAGCGAGTCTGCCGGCCTTTTTTGTTGCCGTTTGTAACAGTCTTGAAAACGTCTGTGTAACGTTTGTAACACACCGTGTGTTACAAACGTTACATGCCATGTGTTACAAATGTAACATAGGCTGTGTGACATATGTAACATGCGGTAGTGTTACATTTCTATTCAGGGCGCTTTGTTTTCCTTCCTTCGTCGTTGTGGATTGTCATTTTGTGGGTTCCCCTTCCGAAAAGCGCTGCACAGCATAAAAAAAAGGGGTTGAACCCCTCTTGTCCCAAAATAAATCAGTACCTTTGCAAACTGTATAGTAATCAATCAGAAACATGGAACAAAAGAATTTCAAGAGAACAACGGTGACGGCAGCGCTGCCATACGCCAACGGACCTGTGCATATTGGTCACTTGGCTGGAGTGTATGTGCCCGCCGACATCTATGTAAGATACTTGCGACTGAAGGGACGTGAGGTGATGTTTGTGTGTGGTAGTGATGAGCATGGTGTGCCTGTGACGATTCGTGCGAAGAAGGAGGGATGCACCGTGCAGGACGTGGTGGACCGCTACAACGGCATCATCAAGAAGTCCTTTGCTGATTTTGGCATCAGCTTCGATATTTTCAGCCGCACCACCAGCAAGACGCATCATCAGTTTGCCGCTGACTTCTTCAAGAAGCTCTACGATGACGGCAAATTTGTGGAAATTACCTCGGAACAGTTCTATGACGAGGAGACGAAGCAGTTCCTCACTGACCGCAACATCAAGGGCGAGTGCCCACGCTGCCACGCGGAGGGCGCATACGGCGACCAGTGCGAGAAGTGTGGCGCAACACTCTCTCCCGAAGAACTTATCAATCCGGTGAACGCTATCAACGGCAATCCGCTGGTGAAGAAGGCCACCAAGCACTGGTACTTGCCGCTTGACCAGTATCAGGGTTGGCTTGAGGACTGGATTCTGAAGGGGCATCCCGAATGGCGCAGCAATGTGTATGGCCAGTGCAAGAGCTGGTTGGACGGAGGGCTGAAGCCTCGTGCTGTGACACGCGACCTCGACTGGGGCATCCCTGTGCCCGTGGAAGGTGCTGAGGGCAAGGTGCTCTATGTGTGGTTTGATGCCCCCATCGGCTACATTTCCAACACGAAGGAACTCTGTGAGAACGAGCCCGAGAAGTGGGGCACCTGGCAGAAATGGTGGCAGGACGAGGAGACTCGTCTGATTCACTTCATCGGCAAGGACAACATCGTGTTCCACTGCATCGTGTTCCCATCGATGCTGAAGGCTCACGGTGACTACATCCTGCCCGACAATGTGCCCAGCAACGAGTTCCTGAATCTGGAGGGCAACAAGATTTCTACTTCAAAGAACTATGCCGTTTGGCTCAACGAATATCTGGAAGAGCTTCCAAACCGCCAGGACGAGCTTCGCTATGTGCTCACAGCCAATGCGCCCGAGACCAAGGACAACGACTTCACTTGGGCTGATTTCCAGGCGCGTTGCAACAACGAGCTGGTGGCTGTATATGGCAACTTCGTGAATCGCGCTCTGCAACTCACGCAGAAATATTATGATGGCATCGTGCCTGAGTGCGGCGAGCTGACCGACACTGACAAGGCTACTCTTGCTGAGTTTGCATCGGTGAAGGACAACGTGGAGAAACTCATCGAGGGCTTCAAGTTCCGCGAGGCACAGAAGGAGGCAATGAACCTGGCCCGCATCGGCAACAAGTACATCGCTGACGAAGAGCCTTGGAAGGTCATCAAGACCGACCCTGAGCGTGTGAAGACCATCATCTACATCTCTCTGCAGCTCACAGCCAATCTGGCCATCGCGTTTGAACCATTCCTGCCTTTCTCTTCAGCTAAGCTCCGCGACATGATTAACATGGAGACTCTTAACTGGGAAGACCTCGGCAAGACTGACCTGCTGCCTGCTGGCAAGCAACTCGGCAAGCCAACTCTCCTCTTCTCAAAGATTGAGGACGAGACCATCAAGTTCCAGACCGACAAGCTGGAGGCTACCATCAAGGCCAACGAGGCAGCTAATGCAGAGGTGGCTCCCGTGAAGGAGACTGTGGCATTTGACGATTTCACAAAACTCGATATCCGTGTGGCTACCGTGCTGGAATGCGAGCGCGTGCCCAAGATGAAGAAGCTCCTGAAGTTCAAGCTGGACGATGGTACACCCAAGGGACGCACCATCGTGAGCGGCATCGCTCAGTGGTATGAGCCAGAGCAGTTGGTGGGCAAGCAGGTGCTCTTCATTGCCAACTTGGCTCCACGTGAGTTCAAGAACGGACTTGTGAGCGAGGGCATGATTCTCTCTGCCGAGAACTACGACGGCACCATCAGTGTGACGACGGTAGAGAAGCCTGTAAAGGGCGGCAGCCAGGTATGCTAATTGGCACGCACGCTGAATGATTTTTTTGACAGAAGGGCATGAAAAAGAAGACGGTCGGCACATGGACGCTTTTCATCGTTGTTGGAGCACTGGTGATATGGTGCGCCACCCGTTGGAGAGTGTGGTTTCACAATCCGGAAGAAGCGCCGTATGTGCCTGCTGAAGTGCCTGCGAGAGTGCTGCTGACGTTTGGCGATGAGGACGGGCTGCACAGCCGCAATGTCAGTTGGATGTGTGACACCGTCTTGCGTGAAGCGTGGGTGGATCTGGAGGACCAGAAGACCCACGCCGTGCAGCACGTAGGCGCAAGAGGGGAGGTGTTTGAGTCGCGAAACGGTAAGGCCGCCTATTATGTGGCACGTTTGCGCGACTTGGAGACGGGACACGCCTATCGCTACCGTGTGTGGACTGGCGAGAACGCTGGTGAGTGGCATGAGTTCCATGTGCCAGCACCTCATGAGCGGGAAACGGCCTTCCTCTATATGGGCGACATTCAAGACACCATCGGCGGCATTGCCAACCAGTTGTTGAGACGGGCCTTTCGCCAGCATCCCGATGCAGAGTTCTTTGTGTGTGGCGGTGACCTGACAGAGCGCCCGACGGATGCCTTCTGGAACGAGACTTTTGAGACTCTCGACTCTGTGGGACAGGCGGTGCCTGTGCTGACGGTGACGGGCAATCACGACTATCTGAAAGGACTTATCTGCACACTCGAGCGCCGTTTCTCCCTCATCCATTCCTACTTCTTGGACTCGATGGTGGGTGAGAACCAGGTGTTCACGGTTCGCTACAAGGATGTGCAGTTCTTTTGCCTTGACAGCAACCGCGAGTTCTTCTATTTGTGGACACAGCGGCGATGGCTCGAAGAGAAGTTGGAAGCCAGTACGGCGAAATGGAAGATTGTGGTGATGCACCACCCGCTCTATTCCGTCAAGGGCAGCATGAACAACTTGATTCAACGGTGGATGTTTGACGATTTGATTCAGCAGTATGGTGTGGCCCTTGTATTGCAAGGGCATGAGCATGCCTATGCGCGGCGAACGGTCTGGCAATCATCTTCCAGCAGTCAGCCTTCAGCCATTCATATTATCAGCCACTGTTCCCCCAAGGCTTATCGCATCAATCCGCCCGAAGGACGCTTTGACAGGATTGAGAAAGATATCCGTACCTACCAGAAAGTGCGCATCAGCGGCGACACGCTCGTCGTGACTGCATTCAATGCAGAGAATGGGATGCTGATAGACTCCCTTGGCATAAAACTTCATTAATTACGAACGAGACATGAAACGCATACAACTTAAGAAGTCATTCATTTCAAGCCCTTTGGCTTTCCTCTGCAACTTGGCGCTTGTCTATGTGGCATACGGCATATGCCGCCTGGCCTATCTGCTGGAGAACTGGGCTGTCCTCTCGGAGGGCTTCGATACACTTTCCTTCACGGAAGCGCTGAAGGGCTGCTGGATGTTCGATACCTCAGCAATCCTCTACACGAACGCACTCTATGCCATCTTGATGCTTCTGCCGCTGCATTGGAAAGAACGCGACGGGTGGCAGACTTTGGCAAAGTGGGTGTATGTGGTAGTGAACGCCATTTGTCTGGTGGCTAATCTGGCAGATGCCGTTTATTTCCAATATACGGGCCGTCGCACCACATCGTCAGTCTTCCAGGAGTTCAGCAATGAGGGCAACATCGGTGATGTGATGGGTGTGGAAGTGCTGCGCCATTGGTATCTGGTGCTGCTGGGCATCGTGCTGATAGCGGGGCTCATCTTCTGCTACGTGAAGCCTAAAGGGCATTTCAAGGTGCGGATGCTGAAAGACTATGTCATCTATTATGCTATTCACTTGCTGTGCTTTGGCTTGTACATCCCCCTTACCATTGCTGGAATGCGTGGCGGTGCAACCAAGGCGGTGCGTCCCATCACCATCAGCAATGCCAATCAATATGTGAACCGCACTTCGGAGGCGGCTCTCATTCTGAATACGCCATTCTCGATGATTCGTACCATCAACAAGAATGTCTTCTCCGACCCTCAATTCTTCTCCCGTGAAGAGCTTGACACAATCTATGTTCCCGTCTATACACCTGCCGACACGGTGGTGATGAACAAGAAGAATGTGGTGGTGCTCATTATGGAGAGCTACGGCAGAGAGTATATCGGTGGACTGAATGACTATGAAGGCTTCACACCCTTCACCGATTCACTGATTCAGCACTCGCTGACGTTTGATTATTCCTTTGCCAACGGGCGTAAGAGCATTGACGGCATGCCATCAATCCTCTCAAGCATCCCTCGATTCATCGAGCCTTTCTTCTTGACACCCGCATCGATGAATGAGGTGAGTGGCCTGGCTGGCGAATTGAGCAAGGTGGGCTATTCTTCTGCCTTCTTCCATGGTGCGGAGAATGGCTCGATGGGCTTTGAAGCCTTTGCCAAATCAACGGGCTACCAGCAGTATCTGGGCAGAACAGAATATAATCAGGATAAGCGTTTCAACGGTGACAAGGACTTCGACGGCATGTGGGCTATCTGGGACGAGGAGTTCCTGCAGTTCTATGCCTTGAAGATGAGCGAGATGAAAGAACCGTTCATCACGTCTGTCTTTACGGCCAGCTCACACCATCCTTACAAAGTGCCTGAGCGTTATAAGGACATTTATAAAGATGAGCCGGGCGATGACAACGTCATGCACAAGTGCATCCGTTATGTGGATAACGCCTTGCGCCTCTTCTTCGAAACAGCGAAAAAGCAACCTTGGTATAAGAACACCATCTTTGTGCTGACAGCAGACCACACCAACCTGACGTCGGAACCCTATTATCAGACCGACTTGGGCGTGTTCAGTGTGCCCATTATCATCTTTGACCCTTCGGGAGAGATTGCGCCTCAACGCAGGCACGCCGTTGCCCAGCAGGTGGACATCATGCCTACGGTGCTGAATCATCTGGGCTATACAAAGCCATACGTGGCTTTTGGCACCGACCTTCTGAACACACCAGACAGCTTGACTTGGGCTGTGAACAATACAAACGGCATCTATCAGTATGTGAAAGGCGACTATGTCCTGCAGTTTACCGACGACGGGCAGGCTAAAGCTTTCTACAACTACAAGAAAGATTGGTATAACAAGAAGAACCTGTTGGGAACTACGGGCAAGCTGGAGCAACAGATGGAGCGGGAACTGAAGGCCATCATCCAGTCCTATATGGAGCGTATGGTGGAAGACAGGCTGACAGTGAAGGGAAAAGAGTGAGAAGAGAGAGAGACTGAACTCGTCCGTCAATCAGAGCGACAACAGTAAACTGCCATGAAGCAACGGAACCATGCTTTTGACTTCCTCTGCGGACTTTGTATCCTCCGCATGATTCTCCTGCACGTAATGGGTACGTGTGGTGAGCGCAACGAGTATTGGTTCGCAAAGGTCATGGCTTGGTCGTTCTTCTTCATGTCTTTCTTCTTCTTCAAGGCAGGCTATTTCAATAAAGGGCTGGTTGGTAAGGCGGTCCCATACATCGAAGACCGGGTGAAGCGCTTGCTGGTGCCTTACGTCATGTGGGGCATCATCGGCAGTCTCATCTATTTCGGTTTCTTGTTCTTCTTCCCCGACTGCTTCCATAAGTACCATCGTATGTTGCGCTGGGACCATGTGTGGAAGTATAGCCATTTCTGGGGAAACCCGCCTGTGTGGTTCCTCTTCTCCTTCTTCATGTCGTATGTGTCGGTGTTCTTCATGAACAAGGTGAAGTACCTGAAGTGGGTAGCAGTTGCCTTCCCTTTCATCAGTTACTACTTGTGGAAGCAGCACAACCCATTGTGGATGGGGCTTGACAATGTGTTCATCGGTATCTTTTTCTTTTATCTTGGGCGTATGTGGAGATGGTTGCAGGCACGAGTACCGAAGTATATGCTGGTAATCGCCAGTGCGCTGATGATTGCAGAGTTTGCCGTGGGCAACAAGTTGTGGCACGGTGAGTACGATATGAGCATGAACCTCTTTGTGCATCGTCCCTGGGGGGCTGGAGTCAATACGGTGTGTGCCCTGCTGGGTATCTCCGGCTTGCTGTTGGCTTTGCCGATGCGGCGGGTGCCAGTTGTAGGCTATATAGGTGAACACTCTATGGTCTATTTCGTGGCGCATTACCCTCTCATCTACCTCTATGCCTTCACTCATCTGGTCTTCCGCCACACCGTTGTGAACCATTGGGAAGATGTTATCCTCATGATGCTTTTTATCCTCATCACCTGCACTTGGCTTGTGCCTTATGTGGAAAAGGTTCCATGGCTCAGTGGAAGGTGGGCTAAGAGCAAAAGCGTCAATGAGAGCCTCGCTTATGGAGTAAGTGAAAGCCGTTCGATGAGCCTTATGAATAGACTTTGTTTTAAGATTCAGCATAGATGAAAGAGCGTAATCATACATTCGATTTCTTGTGCGGCATTTGTATTATCCGCATGATAACCCTGCATACCATTACGTTCTGTGGACACAGAATGGATGAATGGTGGAGCGAGGTGATGGCATGGTCGTTCTTCTTCATGTGCTTTTTCTTTTTTAAGGCAGGTTATTTCAACAAGACGGTGTCGGGTGACACGAAGGCATACATTGCTGACAAGACGAAGCGCTTGCTGGTGCCCTATGTGGTGTGGGGAACGATAGGGTTCATCATTTATGCACTCTATCTGCCGTTTGAGATTCAGCGTTATCATCACCCTGTTGAGCCGATGGAGTGGAGTCATCTGTGGCAGACCAGCTCATTCTGGGGCAATGAGCCTGTGTGGTTTCTTTTCTCCTTTTGGGCGGCATACGTGTTGGTGCATTTCATCAAGAAGATTCATGTTGTCAAGCCCATCTCAGTGTTTCAGACGGTGGTGATTCTGGCTTGCCCTTTGCTCAGCTACTGGATGTGGACGCTGAAGAATCCGTTGCCGATGAGTCTGAGCAACGTCTTTATGGGTGTGTTCTTCTTTAACTTGGGGCGCACCTGGCATTGGGCCATTGACCGTATGGGAAGGGGGGTGACCATGGTGCTCTCCACTGTACTGATTGTAGCCTTTGCCGTGCTGAATGTGTTGTGGCATGGTGAGTATGTGATGAGCACGAATCTCTTCCGGGGTGAACCCTTGGCTGCATTCTTCAACACAATGATCATCCTTATTGGATTGTCAGGTCTCCTGATTAAGCTGCCGTTGCCTCGTGTGCCCGTGGTGAACTACATTGGCCAGCACTCTATGGTCTACTTTGTGGCTCATTATCCGTTGCTGCAGTTCTATCGCTTTACCCATATCTCCTTTGGACATAGCATCTATGGCCATTGGGACGACTTCATCATCCTGCTCGTCTTCATCTTTGGCTTCTGCACATGGCTTGTGCCGTATGTGGAGAAAGTGCCGTGGCTGAGTGGCCGCTGGTCCCGTCCACGTGCAGGGCAAGCAAGTATTTCAACAGCATCAACTTCGAGTGTTCAAGACCATACGGTAAAATGAATATTGCCTATCTCATCTCAGCCCATACAGATGCCCCTCAGCTCAAGCGGCTTGTAGAGGCGCTGCATCCCGATGCCCACTTCTTTATCCACATCGACAAGAAGTCAGATATCACCCCTTTCCAAACGGCGTTGCAGGGAAAGGGCAATGTGCACTTTATCACTCCGCGTATTGATGTGCGTTGGGGAACGATTCTTGAGGTGGAATACCAGATGGCGCTCATCAAGGCAGCTGTCAATTATCCTTTCAGATTCGACCGTATCTTCTTCCTATCGGGCATGGACTATCCTTTGTGGAGCAATGAGCGCATTACGGAATGGTTGGAGGCGTTGGGAGACCAAGAGGTGCTGAGTGGCATATGTATGGACACTCCATATATTCGCGGCGGGCAGCGTGAAGGCTATACATTGGCGCGTCCCTTCTTCAAGATAGGGCTGCTGGGAAACAAAGGCAACCAGCGGCTGAGCATTCTCTGTCGGAAGCTGATGGGGGCCATAGGACTGCGCAAACCTCTTTCTTTCGTGGTGGACGGAGAGCGTTGGCATCTCTACAAAGGTTCTGCATGGTGGTGCATCAGCGAGCAGCTCGCCACATATATATATAATATGTACACGATGGAGCCAGCCATTCGCCATTATTTCGTCAACTCTTTTGGCCAAGCGGAGACGTTGATTCAGACCATCGCCTTCAATTCACCCCAATGGGCATCGCGATGTCTGCTGTTCCAAGGTGAATATCCAGGGTTGGCGGCACTGACTCCATTGCATTATATTGTTTACGATCCTATCATTAAGGTGATGGACGAGACAGATTACGATACGTTGATAGCCTGTGGAAAGATGTTCACTCGCAAGTTGGTGAGTGGCAAGAGTGATCAATTAGTAGAACGATTATATGGAAGGAAATAAATCTCATCAGATAGCTGCACCCGTTCCGCATCAGAGGATGGAATGGCTTGATGCCATGCGTGGTTTCACCATGCTCTTGGTGGTAGCCTATCATGTGGCACAGAACGGTTTCGTTGAGTCCGAGAGGCTGTCCCTCTCACTCTCTCTTCAAGTGCTGTTCCGTATGCCCTTGTTCTTCTTTGTGAGCGGATTTTTGGCATACAAGTCTACATGGATTTGGACACCTCATAGTTTTGCGTCCCTTACATGGAAGAAGATAAAAGTACAAGTGTTGCCTGCTTTGGTATTCTTGTGCGTGTATCTCATCGTGAGATGGAAGATACCTTTTGCTGAAGGCTTCATGAAGTGCATGCACAGCCCTACCAAAGGTGGTTATTGGTTCACATGGGTGCTCTTGCAGATGTTTTTGATTTACTATCTCACGGCAGCCTTCTCCCAACCTTTTGGCAAGAAGGTCGAGCATGGTGCTGTGGCTGTCTTGTGGGTGGTGAGTCTGCTGGCTTCGCTGTCGCTCTACCTGCCTCAAACGTTGGGCAAGTGGTATAAGACAGACTTCATGCTGTACAGCTCCTTGGTGCAGACTTTCCGATTCATGCACTTCTTTTTGATGGGCAATCTTGTGCATCGTTTCTGGCCACAGGTGCAGCGTCTCTTCTGCTCAAAGTGGTTCTTCCCGGTGTTGGCGCTGGTGGCCTTTATGTGCTGTGCCGACTTCCTCAAATGGCATACGTTCCATTTGGAGTGGGCCAACCTTCCTCATAAGCTGGCGATGTACTCACTTCTCTTTGCTGTGGTGATGTTCTTCTTTCATTATCAGAAGATATTCACCCGCCAGACGCTTCTTGGGCGTGGCTTGCAATACGTCGGTACCCGCACGCTCGACATCTATCTGCTTCATTTCATCTTCTTGCCCAAGTGGCCGGAAGTGGGTCAGTGGATTAATGCTCATCAGCCCAATTTCGTGCTCGATGTGACGCTCACCCTCATGGGGGGCGTACTGGTCACAGTCTTCTGCCTGTTGACCAGCCATGTGTTGCGCATCAGCCCATTGTTGAAAGAATATTTGTTCGGTAGAAAATGAAACAGAGAAATCACGCTTTCGACCTTCTGTGCGGCATTTGCATCATCCGCATGATTACACTCCATGTCACCAGTGCCTGTGGCTTTGGTCAGGAAGACTGGTGGACTCCCGTCATGCAGTGGAGCTACTTCTTCATGTCCTTCTTCTTCTTCAAGGCAGGCTACTTCAACAAGACGGTTTCAGGTGATTCGAAGGCTTATCTGAAGGATAAGTTCAAGCGTCTGATGGTTCCTTATCTGGTGTGGGGCACCATCGGAAACATCATTTACTTCTTCTTCACCACCTTTATCCTTGACCCTCGCAACTCTTTGGTTCGCCAGATAGATATCAAGCATCTGTGGACTACGAGCCAGTTCTATGGCAACATTCCCTGCTGGTTCCTTTTCTCCTTCTTCATGGCTTATGTGGTAGCTCACTTCATCTCTAAGGTGCCTCCACTTTTTAGCGTCACTCTCTTTGGCCGCAAGCGCAACTTCAAGATACACTGGTTCATCTTCCTCTTGCCTTTCCTCAGCTATTGGCTCTACACAAAGGGAAATCCCCTGTGGTTTAGCTTTGACAATGTGTTCATTGGCATCTACCTGTTCTATCTAGGTCGTGTGTGGCACTTTGCCATTGAGAAGATGGGAGAGAACGTCACATTGGCCGTGTCAGGCATTCTGTTTGCCGTGTTCATCTGTCTGAATGGCGTGTTCGCGGGCAAATATACCATGTCCGACAATGTGTGGGAAGGCAATCCCTATATTGTTGTGCTTAACATCACCCTTGCGCTCTGTGGCATTTCAGGCCTCTTGCTCTCTATTCGTACCCCTCGTGTCCCTGTCCTGAACTATATCGGGGAACACTCTATGGTCTTCTTTGTGGCACATTATCCTATCCTGATGTTCTACAAGATGATACGTTCAGCCAATGTGCGAACTCTCCGCAGCCATTGGGACGACTACACCATCCTGCTGCTTCTGCTCTTCGGAGTGTGCTTCCTGCTGGTGCCGTATGTGGAGAAAGTTCCCTTCCTCTCTGGGCGATTCAAGAAAAAGTGACACTTTTTGAGGCACTGCGCCCCACTTTTCATTTCTTTTGCAAAAAATAGCGACATCTATTATGTATAACAACCGAATTGTGGTCTATACTTCCGGAACCTTCGACATGTTCCACAGCAACCACCTGAAAATGATTGAGTATGCCCGTGGATTGGGCGAAACCCTCATTGTCGGCGTGAGCACCGACGAACTGGTGAGCAGTTACAAGCGACCACCCATCATTCCTTTCGAAGAGCGCATCGCCATCGTCAAAGCGCTCAAGGCACCCGATGTGGTCATTCCACAGCGGTCGCTCGACCATACTGAATTGGTTAAGAAACTCAACATCGACGTCTTCGTGGTGGGCGACGACTGGACGGGCAAGTACGACTATCTCCGCGACCTCGGTGTCACCGTCTTCTACTTCCCCTACGGCGAAGGTGTGTCCTCCACCAAAATCAAACAAGAGATTCTGGATAACTACAACGACATGAAGTCGAGACACGAGACAAAAGTGAACCCTGATGTGAAAGTGAGAAGTTCGGAAGTAAATAACTCCACAGATAATTATTAAGATTGAAAAAACAAAAGATGAAGAACGCCATCGTTACGGGCGGCACATCGGGCATTGGCCTGGGTGTGGCCCAAATGTTGCTTGCTAAAGGCTATAAGGTCTATGCCACCTACATTGGTGCCGACTGGACCGAAGAGATTGAGAATTTCATCCCTATCAAGACTGACCAGACCCGCCGGGAAGAGGTCTATCAGTTCATCGCTCGGGTGAAAGAAGAGTGCGAGACGATAGATTGTATCGTCTGCAATGCTGGCATGAGCATCCGCAAGTCGTTCACCGAGACAGAGGATGAAGACTGGGACAAGATGATGGAGGTGGCAGTCAACTCACACTACATTCTTGTGCGCGAACTTTTCAGCCTGATACCCCACGGCTCCAGAATCCTCTTCACCGGCTCGCAGACAGCCATCCATCCCCATGCCACCGTGCTGGGCTATGGCGTGGCCAAGTCGGCTGTACATGGGCTGGCCAAAAACTTAGTGAAGGAGTTTGAAGGAACCGGCACAACCGTGAACGCCATCGTGCCAGGCTTTGTCGATACACCTTGGCAGAAAGAGAAGCCCGAAGAAATCAAGCAGAACATCTACCGAAAGACAGCCATCCATCGCTTTGCCAGTGTGGCCGAAGTGGCCGATGCTTTCCGTTTCTGCATCGACAATCCTTTTGTCAACGGCAGTTTGATTGAGGTGAACGGAGGCTATTGCTACAAATGAGCGAGCCACTTCACCAAATCCTGATGTCTTCCGAATGATACTCACTGCCCGGATTCTTCGGCAGTTGCATATAGTCCCCATACCTGTAGGTTAGGCACTTCTCCGCCTCCCGCATGATGGGGACTTTTTTGTTTTCATACGGCACATAACGCACGGGCAGATAGTCTTCCTTCAGGCTCTTCTGAAAATAAGGAATGCCCAGCCCGAAATCGTAATACTTCGTGGGCAACAGCAGCGACACCCCTCTGAGAATGGGGAATATGACCTTACGGTTGAAAGCAGCCCATGCCCTCACCTTCCCCATCGCTTTCGCAGGGTCCGGGGCCGTCCGAAGCATCTTATAAGTGTGGCCAAACGTCAGGTTCGACAACTGATGCACCCACCTCGGCACACGCTCCAGTGGAAAGACATCGACCCAGATGCCATGCTCTTTCCATGTTTTGTCGTAGCCATTGCGCTCAAACAGTTCGCTGTTGCGGTCTCTCACCTTGGCAAACTGAAAGAAGTAGTTGGGGTCTGTCGTGTGCCATTGCAGGGCCATCGTGTCGGGCAGTTCCTCGGGCAGAATCTTCATCAGCCGCTCAAAGTCGGGACGCAGCATCTCGATGTCGAGGTCGTCGTCCCACGGAATGAATCCCTGATGGCGCACGGCTCCCAGCATGCTGCCACCCGACAGCCAATAGGGAATCCCATGCCGCTGGCAGATGCCGTCAATCACCTCCAGCACCTCCAGCATTCGCTCCTGCATGCGCCACAACTGCGAACCGTCGGGGTTGTACTTTGCTTTCAATTCGTTTGCGTCAAAACTCATGTTTCTCATTTTTTTGCAAAAGTACAAAATATTTTCCATATCTTTGCACACATGAACGCACCAGTTACCCTCTTTGTCTATAATCGTGCCGACAACACGAAGAAAACCCTCGATGCACTCCTTGCCAACACGATGGCCAAGGACACAGCATTATATGTCTTTTCGGATGGCGGAAAAGATGAAAAGTCATGGAAACAAGTCATGGAGGTCCGCGCTCTTCTCCACCAAGTCAAGGACGAAACAGAGCAAAAGGGGCTATTGAAAAGCATGACCCTCATTGAGCGTCCTGAAAACATTTATCTTGAACGGAACATTACCGAAGGTATAGCCCAAGTGTTTGAGACCCACGACCGCATCATCGTGCTGGAGGATGACATCTGTACGTCTCCTTACTATCTCCAATACATGAATCAGGCCTTCGACCTCTATGCCAATGTGCCACGTGTCATGCATGTGGCAGGTTTTACTAACTTGAGCCTTCCCGTTTTCTCCAAAGGCAGCCAGCCGTCAACGGATGCTTCTTCATCTTCTGACCCTCAATATCCTTTCTACTTTACGCCTCACATGTCTGGTTGGGGGTGGGGCACTTGGCGTGACCGCTGGCAGCAGCATTTTGTGCATTACAAGACTCGTGAGGAGGCACTTCGGGGTTTGACAGCGTCCGATCTTGACGCTCTTCAATATGGAGGCGTGTTTCCTTGTTTGAAGAGCTTGGACAAGCGCCCGATTCCATGGGATATCTGTTGGGAAATCGCCATATACAAAGCAAATGGCCTGTGCCTCACTCCAGCCCACACGCTTGTGCGGAACATAGGCTTGCAGCGCGGCACACATTTCCGTGCCTTTTCCATTCTTCAGCGCTTTGAGTTCGACCGTGAGCCTCTTCAGCAGCCTCTCTCCCTTACGCGCATAGAAAATCCGCAAAAAGACCCTCGTATTGAGGCGCTCTTTGCGGAAGCCATTCGCGATTGGGGCATTCGTTACACCCCGCTCGGCAAAATCATTCGTTTTCTTTATAAGAAGTGTTGTTCTTCAACAGCCTCTTAAACGGTGTGAGTCACACCGGTACCCTCGGTCTGACTCAGACCGCCACCCTCGGTGTGAGTCACACCGCCTGAGAGGCGCAATGAGCGCCCCTCTTAGGGGTATGCCTAATGGATTATCACCGTCTTTCCTTTGCGGAGATAGATGCCCTTGGTGGGGGTGGTGACAGGTGTGCCCTGCAGCGTGTAGAACACGGAGGCTTCTTCGTCAGTCTGAACTAGTGTCTCGTCAATGTGGGTTGTGGAGGTATTGAAGCGCCACCAGTCCCAGTTGAAGAGGGTTTCTGTGCTGCTGCCCGCAAAGCTGAAGTGGAGGCTATGTGTGCCAGTAGGTATGTTTGTCAAGTCAAACGTGCGCTCTTCCCAGACATCCAGTCCCCCTGTTGATTCTATGCGGAAACGTCCCAAGGCCTTTCCGCGTGCATGGTCTTGACGTATCACTAATGTGCCCGCATTGGAGGCAGCAGCGATGCGTAGCGTGATGGATTGGGCTCCCTTTGTCCCGAAGTCAATATTGGCCACGCGCATGGAATCTCCTGCATGAATGTCTGTCACATACACGCCTGTCTTCTCGTTGCCAACCACGTGAATGCCATAAGCGGCATTGAGCGTTTCTGCCTGCTGCTGCTCATAGGGGTTCATGGTGCAGAGCGCCTTCACGCCTTGGTGGGTTGATGTGATGGGACGGATGGTGCCATCCTCGTTGAAGTGCATCTCTTCCACTGCCATGCTGCGGTTGAATCCGCCTCCGCCTGGCGCCCACCCTGTGTGGTAGAAGAAGTAATCCTTCCCTTTATAATGTACCATGCCACTGTGGTTGGTGAATGAGCCAGTGTTCTGTTGTGTCATGACTTGACCCTTATATTCCCAAGGTCCTTCAGGGCTTTTGCTCATGCTGTAGGAGATGTGCTCGGGCACACCACCTGCCGCATACATCAGGTAGTAGTTGTCCCCACGCTTGTCAAGCCAAGGTCCTTCCTCATAGCAGTCCTTTCCGGTCACCTTGTCGTCCACCTTTACACCACCAAATGCTTCTGCGGTCAGCGGCACTTCCACGATGCCATTCTTGCCGCTGCTTTTGTCGAGCATCAGCATGTTGCTTCTCAGTTTGGCATAGCGGAGTTTGTTGTTTCCCCAATAGAGATAGGCTTTCCCGTCATCGTCGATGAAGACCGTGGGGTCGATGTCGCCACCTTCGCCTGTGTTGACGAGAGGCTGCTTTAGGGCGTCCTTGAAGGGGCCAGAAGGCTTGTCGCTCTTCGCCACACCGATGTAGTGGCGCCAGTCGTTAGGCTTCGACAGGCATATATACCAATAGTAGGTACCATTCTTCTCCACACACTGGCTGGCCCAGCATGTTCCTTCACGCCCCCAGCTGAAAGCTGTACGGGGCATTGCTTCACCGTGGTCGGTCCAGTTCACCATATCAATGGTGGAATACACACGCCAGCGCTCCATGTAGTAGAAGTCATTCACTCCAGGCACATTCATGTCCTCGTCGCAATAGACATAAAGGCTGTCATTGGCCGTGCAGGCCATTGGTGCAGGGTCAGCAGTATAGCAATGTGACACAATCGGATTCTGTGCCCATCCGTTTCCGCTGAGCAGCAGTAGCACAAAGGCAAGTTGTAGCTTCTTCATTTCTTTCATGTGATGGTGGTAGCCGGAGCTACCACCATCCTCTGTTTCTTTACAATGATTATTTAACGGCGCTTCGAGTTTTTGTTGGCTCCTTTCGCGTCTGTGGCATTCGCCTGGAACACCTTATATTCTTTACCGGCCTCGGTGCGGAGGTCATACTCATACACGGTCTTCAATTCTGCAGATGGCTTCTTTGCCAGAGAAGAAGAGAGAAGAGGCGTCTTCACCTCGGCAGGTGCATAGAGCGGATTGGGGCATGCGCCTTTCGCTTTGGTCAGGCCAGCACCCTTCAAAGGTGTGTAAGAACGCAGACGAATGACACCGCCAATGCCGGAACGGATTGTGGCTTGGCACAACTTTCCTTCTTGCCAGTTCATGCTCACCTCGAAGTCGCCACGGGCCTTGAGACCTGTTACCTCGCCTGTGCTCCAGCTTGTGGGCAAAGAAGGAAGCAGGTGCACAGCACCATCGTGGCTCTGTAGCAACATCTCCGCAATACCAGCAGTAGCGCCAAAGTTGCCGTCAATTTGGAAAGGTGGATGTGCGTCGAAGAGGTTAGGGAAGGTGCGTCCATTCGGATACTGTCTGGATGCCATCTCTGAAGGTAGCAATTTCAGCATGTTGGTCAAGATGGTCAGGGCATGGTCACCGTTCAGCATGCGTGCCCAGAAACAGATTTTCCAACCCAGGCTCCATCCTGTAGCTTCATCACCACGTTCTCTCAAAGTCTCCTGAGCAGCAGCGAAAAGCTCGTTGTGAGAGTAAGGGCTGATTTGGTTTGAGGGGAACAGGCCATACAGATGTGAGATGTGGCGGTGCTGGTTGTTAGGGTCATCTGCATCTTGCAGCCACTCTTGCAACTGTCCGTATTGGCCAATCTGCATGGGGGGCAACTTCGCAATCGTCTTTCTCAGCGTCTGCTGATAGGCTTTGTCTTCACCTAAGATTTCTGCTGCTCTCAGTGTGTTTGACAAGGCATCGAACACAATCTGGTTGTCCATTGTGCAGCCAGCGGTAACGGGTGTGGCCTTGCCTCTTGGACCCTGCTCAGGGCTTACGGAAGGCACCATGACGAGCCAATGGTAAACGGGATGCTCCTGCATGTAGTCAAGATAGAAGTCGGCAGTACCCTTGATGATGGGATACCATTGGCGCAGGAAGTTCTTGTCACCCGTGTAAAGGTAGTGCTGCCACAGGTGTGTGGCGAGCCATGCGCCACCGTTAGGGAACATGCCCCATGCAGCTCCGTCCACAGGACCAGCAATGCGCCACAGGTCTGTATTGTGGTGGGCCATCCATCCCTTGCATCCATACATTTGCTGCGCGGTGATGGCACCCGTTTCGCTCAAGTCCTTAATCATAGAGAAGAACGGCTCAGTGGTCTCTTGCAGGTTGCACACCTCAGCAGGCCAGTAGTTCATCTCGGCATTGATGTTGATGGTGTATTTTGAGTCCCATGGTGCATCTCGCTTGTCGTTCCACACACCCTGCAGGTTGGCAGGCTGTCCACCTGGCTGTGACGATGAAATGAGCAGGTAGCGGCCATAATTGAAGAGCAATGCCACCATGCCCCAGTCTTGGCTGCCAGCAAAGGCGTCCAAGCGCTTGTCGGTAGGCAATTGGCAATTGGCAGAAGAGGGAAGTGACAGGTGCACTCGGTTGTATTGCTTCTGATAGGCTTCAATGTGGCGAGCCATCAGAGTCTTGTAGTCATACTGCTGGGCAGCCTTCATGTACTGTGCATTCTTCTGTGCGGCATTTCCGCTGACATCTTTGTAGTTGACGAAGTTGGTGGCGGCAGAGATGTATAGCGTGGCGCTCTTTGCTCCCTTCAGGGAAATGGTTCCGTTGTCACCATTGGTGGTCACGGTTCCGTCTGTCTCAACCTTGTAAAGGCATTCTGCAGTTAGTTTTCCATCGATGCCTTCATGGTGTACCCCCTGGATGCTGGCAACGATGCCACCCTCTTCCGTGCGGTATGTTGAATTGAAAGTGCATCCATGTTGGATGGTGATGTCGCTGGCCTTGTCTGCTTCCAGGCGCATCACGATGATGCCATCTGCCATAGATGCAAATGTGGTGCGGGTGTATTCTGTTCCGTTCGCCTTGAACGACACTTTCGAAAGAGCTGTACGAAGGTCCAATTCGCGGTGATAGTCAGTTACACTGCCTGGCTGCAAATCTTGATACTTCAATGTCAAGCTGCCTAACGTCAGGTACTTCATGCCATGAGGACCTTTGATGAACTGTTGGTTGATAAGGTCTTCTGCTTCCTTTTCCTTCCCGTCGAAGATGAGATTTCTCACTTGGCCCAAGTAGTTCAACGCTGTTGTGCTGTTGTTGTTATGTGGGCCACCAGACCAGAAGGTCTCTTCATTCAGCTGAATCTCTTCAGTCTGTGTGCCGCCATATACCATGGCTCCAAGGTGGGAGTTGCCGATTGGCAGTGCCTCGAGCCAAATCTTGGCAGGAGCGTCATACCAAAGCGTTTCGGTGTTGTCTTTTTGCGCCGATAGGCTTACAGAAGTCAGCGCGACCAGTATGGTCAGCGCCCATTTTTTCATACAAGTCATATACGTTTTAGGTCTTTAGAGTTTGTTAATCCATATTGCCTTGCAAAGTTACCCTTTCTAGAATAACGGGCTTTGTGGGCATGTAACACATCTTTCCAAATTTGAAACTCCATCTGTCCACAAACAAAGAGCACGGAAAGAAAACGCATGCTGCGTTGTCTTTCCGTGCTGGCGGAGTATTCAACCCTGCTCCAAAAGGGCAGAGGATTATTTTACGCTTTCCAAGAAATCGCGGAGCTGCTCAGCGTCCACATCACCCATCTGGAACTCCTTCTCGGCATCGTCTTTCACCATCTTGAGCCAAAGGGCATGAGCTTCTTCTGCTTCTCTGAACCAATGGTCGCGGTCAATGAAAAGGTTGCTGCCCTGTTGCTGCATGATGGAGTTGGCATAGGTCTGTTCGTACTGCTTGTAGTGCTGGTGAATCTGCTGGAGGATTTCACACAGTTCGCTGGCTGTGCTGATGCTGCCGCGTTCAATGTCGCGTGCTACGCTTTCCAATTCGCTTTGGGGCGCCAGCATGCCCATCATGTCAACCCAACGTCCTCCATTGGCCTCATTGGTTTCTGCTGTGTTGTCCTGGAAACAATGGTAGAGGAACAACTTGATGGCAAGTTCGTAGTATTGGATGCCTTTGAGCAGGGCGCTGCGCTTGATGCGGCATCCGCCATAAGTGAAGACATCGGTGCTCTCTGGATTTTGTTGCAGAAGTTCTTCGAGCAGAGCTTTGCCATCAAGAACAGACTGAATGATGTAAGGGTTAGGGAAGGCGTAGTTGATGAGGTCTGTACGAGCACTGAGTGGACGTTTGTCGCGCTTAGGCCATTTGCCTACATCACGCCAGGTGCCTACCGTGCGGAGGTTGATGCCGGGGACAAGCCATGTGTCACGCCCTTCTGCAATCACGTAACTGAATGGAAGTTTTTGTACTTGAGGGTGGTTTTGTACCTTGCCCATGACCATAGAGAATGAACCGACGTGGGCGGGCCAAAGGATATGGCTGCCAGAGGCTGTCTTGCTGCCCCTGTCGAGTGTGCCCCAGTGAATAGGCCCCATCTTATAGGCATGGTTGCTTTGATTGGTGCCAGAGCCTGCGTTGTAGAAAGAGAATGCACCGCCAATGAGCAGTGTGCTCTTGTGGTGACTAGTGGCAAAGGGGCCACAGAAGGCAGCACAGGATTCACCATTGTCCATATAGCTATTGGCGAAGAATACACTGGCCTCAGAAGAGAAACCCTTGCCAATGTGGACAGACTCGCCTACGAAACTACAATACACTTTTGCCCCATCAATCACGCTTGCTCCTGCTGCTACCACGCTGTCCTCGATGATGACGTCAGACCCGATGAGTGTCGCTGCATCATCTGTGCTGAGAATCGTGCAGTTGTTGAGTTTGCAGCTGCCTTGTACTTCGCATCCTTCTCCTATACGCACGTTGTTCATCTCTTTAACGCCTACCACACGGGAGTTGGAACCGATGTGAGGAGCTGTCATTTGTGTGTTGACTGTGGCCAGCTTCTTCACTTTAGGGAAGTTGATCATGAGCCATGCAAGTTGTGCAGTCAGGCCTTCGAAGATGACAATATTGCCATCCCCGCCTTCATTGAGTACGGAGATTTCGGTTCCACAACCGAAGGTGCTCCCTTCTTGATTGGTAATGACTCCTACATTGGCCACATAGCAGCGGTCACCAATTTGGGTGTTGGAGATGTAGCCGCGGATGTTCTCTACAAGGCAGTCGTCGCCTATAATGACATTGCGGAGCACGGCATTGTGTACGCAGCAGTGGCGGCGGAAGCCCTCTTCCAGTTCGACGGTTCCGTTCAGGTTGCCTATTTCGTTATGCCCGTAAAGCATCACGTTGCTGAGGAATGAAGGTACAAACCCTTCATCTACCAGAATGTCCGACCAGTCCTCGGCCCAACATCCACGCTCTTCTAGCTGAGCGATTTCGTTCACAGTCAGTTCTCTCATCAGTATATCTCCGTTTGAAGGTTTTCTTATCTGTCCTTTTGTGTTAATGTCCTTTGATTGTTATTCGTCAGCATTCACTCCTTCGCCATTTGTGTCGTAAGTGTCGAACAGAAAATCGTTGTATGGGTATTTCTGTACGTGCATCTCGCGCACTTTTGTGTATAGGGCTTCCTTCAGCGTTTCCACGTTCTCGCGCTGGGTGGCGGAGATGAATAAGCAGTTGTCATTCAGCTTGGCCATCCATGTGCGGATAAGTTCGTCCAGAGGAATGTTCTCTTTGGTGCGTGGTGTCAGGTCATCTGCCTCTTTCTCCACCCACGTATAAGCATCTATCTTGTTGAAGATAATCATTTGGGGCTTGTCTGCGCATCCGAGGTCTCCCAATGTTTTCTCTACCACCTGTATCTGCTCTTCGAAGTCAGGGTGGCTGATATCGACCACGTGAAGCAGGAGGTCAGCCTCGCGCACCTCATCGAGTGTGCTCTTGAAAGACTCCACAAGGTCGGTGGGCAGTTTGCGGATGAAACCGACAGTGTCTGAAAGGAGAAATGGCAAATTGCTGATGATGACCTTGCGCACAGTGGTGTCAAGCGTGGCAAAGAGCTTGTTCTCTGCAAAGATTTCACTTTTGGCCAACAAGTTCATGAGCGTGGATTTCCCCACGTTCGTGTAGCCTACGAGTGCAACTCGAATCAGTCGTCCACGGTTCTTGCGCTGCGTAGTTTTCTGTTGGTCTATCTCTACAAGGCGTTGCTTAAGCAGTGAAATGCGGTGGCGAATGATGCGTTGGTCCATCTCCAACTGGGTTTCACCCGGACCACGGAGTCCTACACTACCACCACGCTGTCGTTCCAAGTGTGTCCACAAACGGGTGAGTCGTGGAAGCATATAGCGGTATTGTGCCAATTCTACCTGTGTCTTAGCTGCAGCGGTTTGGGCACGCATCGCAAAGATGTCGAGGATGAGGCTGGTGCGGTCAAGAATCTTCACTTGCAGCACTTGCTCAATGTTGCGCATTTGCTTGGCAGAGAGCTCGTCGTCAAAAATCACCATTCCGACAGGCTGAGGCACGTTCTCCTGCACCGCCAGTTGATTCTTCAGCAACTTCTCCAATTTCTTCTGTTTGCGGCTTTTGGGAGCCTCCATCTCATCATCCTCTGTATAATCATCTCCGTGGCGAGCTTTTGTGCCTGTTACAATGCTAGCTTGATAGGGATTTCCCAGTGCTATCTGCTCTTCCCAATAGGCATCCACTTCATCTTGTTTGTCCTTGATGAACTGAGCGATTTCCTCTAGTTTGCCGCTACCCAAATAGGTGACGCTGCTGGGGCCATTCACTTTCTGTGTATAACGCTTGATGACCTTGGCTCCTGCAGTCTCTGCCAGGAACTCAAGTTCATTCAGATATTCCTCGGTCTTTTTCTCGTTCTGTTGTGGAGTGATAAGCCCCACCAACACAGCGGTTTCCACCTTCGCCTCTGTTATTACGAATTCTTTCATTCAAATATGTTTTGAGTGCAAAGATACACAATTATTTACGAATTGGCGATTGCCCCTTTACAATTTATTTTACGATTTAGCAATTGGGCTTTTATTCTATCAATAAAAGAATCTCCAAAAGGTTCAATCCGTCGCAAAGGGGCAATCGTCAATGGGTTCGTTGCTGTTACAGCTCCATGCTGGGCTTCAGCACATCATCAATGTTGTTGGATTGCAATTTTACTTGTGCCGAGATGATGTTGGCACCAAGTGTCAGCATTGCAAAAGTTGTCAAAATAGTCTTTTTTATCATGGGAAAAGGTAAATAAAAGATTGTGTTTGTATAGAGGTTTCTATGGGGAGGACAAAAACTCATCCTTTTTGCTTCTTAGGTGGTTGATGGAGTCCCTATCGGCATTGCCGGAGTTCTTCTTTCAGCTGTCCTCGTGGAGTGCCGAGTTCAATGGCTCGTTCAAAGTCCTTTTTGGCAAGATGCTTGTGGCCTTCTTTGAGGTGGAGGTATGCACGGGTAAGCACAAGGTTCTTGTTTTCGGGCTCAAGACCGATAGCTTTGTCCAAGTCCATTAGGGCCAGTTCTGTTTGCCCTGCTTCTGCCTCAATTTCTGCACGGATAGAATAGAGCTCTGCTTTGTCTGGGTGCTGGTCTATGAGCACAGATAGACGCGATAGGGCTTCTTGGGGCTTGTCTGCATTTTGATAAAGGAGAACTACACCGAGCAAAGCGGCATAGTTGTCGGGTTGGAGAGCGAGCAAGCGTTCATAATCCTCTTTGGCGCTGAGAAATTCCCGGTGTTGCTGGTGAATGTAGGCACGGTTCAGCAATGCATCTGCATGATAGGGGTCAATGTCGAGTATCTTGCTGTAGTTCATCAACGCCTTATTAAGGTTGCCCAAAGATAGATAAAGGTCTGCCTGTGCTTCGAGAATGGGCAGATTGAGCGGTGCAATGCCTAATGCCATGTCGTAACTGACAAGCGCTTTGTGAGGCTCCCCTTGTGCTACCTGCACATGCGCAATATTGGCATAGGTGAGGGCATTGCGGATGTCATTAGGAGAAAGTCGAAGGGCTTGGCGGAAATGTCCAATGGCTTCGTCATAGTGTTGTGCTTTTGTTGCCGCAAGCCCCTGCTCAATGCATGAATCATACGTTTGCTGAGCAAAGAAAGGCAGTGTCGCCATCCATAACACCCAACTAATAAGCAGCCCTGTATTTATCTTCTTTTTCGTCATCGAGCATGGAGATGTAAGAGTTGTAACGGCTTTCTGCAATGTCATGGCGTTCCACCGCTTCGCGTACAGCGCAGTGGGGTTCATGTGTATGGGTGCAGTTATTGAAGCGGCAATCAGCGGCAAAATGGAAGATTTCCTTGAAGTAGTGTCCTACCTCTTCCTTTTTCATGTCGAAAGTGCCAAATCCCTTGATGCCAGGAGTGTCAATAATGTAGCCCCCATCTCCTGTTTCATACATTTCAGAGAATGTTGTGGTGTGCTTGCCTGTGTTGTAGGCATCGCTTATTTCGCTGGTGCGCAAGTTGAGCGAGGGAAAGAGCGCATTGATGAGGGTTGATTTGCCCACGCCGCTATTGCCTGAGAGAAGAGTGATTTTTCCGTTCAGCTCAGCGCGCAGAGCCTCCACGCCTTCCCCTGTTGTGGCAGAGACCTTACAGCAGGGATAACCAATCGTTTCGTAAAGAGTCACCACACCCTCCAAATAGTCTTGCCACTCTTCGTCAATGAGGTCAATCTTGTTGAACACCAAAGTGACAGGAACACTATAGGCTTCTGCGCTTGCCAAGAAACGGTCTATGAACTGTAGTGGGGTTTCTGGCTGCTTGATGGTGACAATGAGAAAGCACATGTCCACATTGGCAGCGATGATGTGCGACTGCTTCGACAAGTTCGTAGATTTGCGGATGATATAGTTCTTGCGGTCATCCAGTTCGGTGATGAGGCCTTGCTTGGCTTGCTCAATATCGCCATCCACCTCTTGGGGTGTAAAAGTAACTCTGTCGCCAATGGCTACAGGATTTGTTGTGCGGATACCACGGATACGGAAGTTGCCTTTGACCTTGCAGTCAAAGACAACTCCCGCATCTGATTTGACGGTATAACTATAACCCGTGTTGCGAATGACAAGTCCGTGCATCACACAGTCATAATCTCCTTGTTCTTCGCCTCCAACATGGCATCAAGCTTTTTGATGTACTTGTCGTGCGACTTCTGAACCTTATCCTCGTAGTCTTTCTCTACGTCTTCTGGTGTGCCGTTCTTGATAGACTTTTTCAGTTTTTCGATGGCATCGCGACGTGCATTGCGCACACTTACCTTTGCTGTCTCTGCCTCTTTAGAGCACTGTTTTGTCAGATCGCGGCGGCGTTCCTCGGTCAAGGCCGGAATGCCCAGACGGATGATTTCACCGTTGTTCTCAGGCATGATGCCCACAGACGAGTCGATGATGGCCTTTTCGATGACCTTGAGCATAGACTTGTCCCAAGGCTTGATGGTGATGCTGCGAGCATCTGGTGTGTTGAGCGATGCTACATTGCTGAGCGGCACCATACTGCCGTATGAGTCCACACGTACTTCGTCAAGGATATGCACATTGGCACGTCCTGCGCGGATGCGGCTGAGTGCTTCTTCGAGGTGCATAGCTGCAAACTCCATTTTTTCCTCAGCGTCTTCCAAATACTTTTTTACGTCTTCCATATCTTTGGTTGTTTAGTGGTTTGTTTGTTGTCCGGATGGAACGCAATCTACAAACTTGCTAAATAACTAGTTTGTCAATTCTCTCATTCGCTAGTTTCCGAATTCTATTGTCATCTGCCCGCCATCAGCCACCTTGGTCTGGTCTATGCAGAAGTGCCCGCGTTTGTTCTTCACATAGTGATAGGGCGAATCTTCCTTTTTGTCTTCTCTGCGGAGAAACTGGTAGATTTCCTTTCGGGCTTCCTCATAGGAGTGTCCTTCTCCAAAGAGCTGCGGCTCCATGTTGCAGATGTGGCGGACAATGTGGCTGAGCTGTAATCCTTCCTTGCCCGCCTCCATCAATAGCCTCTGTAGATTCGGTTCAAACCAGCGCATTGTTCAATTATAGGATGGTGCATCCCGTGCAGGGCTTCAGTTGCTTGAAGAAATCGTTGCCCTTGTCATCCACAAGAATAAAGGCAGGGAAGTCTTCTACTTCAATCTTCCAGATGGCTTCCATACCCAGTTCTGGATATTCCACACACTCAATGCTCTTGATGCTCGATTGTGACAGCACAGCAGCTACGCCGCCAATCGTGCCGAGGTAGAAGCCGCCATGCTTTTTGCAGGCCTCTGTCACCACATCGCTGCGGTTGCCCTTTGCAATCATCACGAGGCTTGCGCCATTGTCTTGGAACTCATCTACGTATGGGTCCATGCGGTTAGCAGTAGTTGGGCCCATTGAGCCACAAGGATAGCCTTCAGGAGTCTTGGCAGGACCAGCGTAGAGTACAGGGTAGTCCTTGAAATACTGTGGCATTCCCTCGCCAGCATCCAGGCGGGCCTTCAGTTTTGCGTGAGCAATGTCACGCGCCACGATGATGGTGCCCTTCAGGTTCACGCGGGTAGATACAGGATATTTGCTCAGTTCAGCGCGTACAGCATCAATGCCCTTGTTCAAGTCGATCTCGATGCCCTTGCCACCTTCACCTGGACGGCGCAGCTCTTCAGGAATCAGCTCTGATGGGTTGCTGTCCATCACCTCGAGCCAGATGCCATCCTTGTTAATCTTAGCCTTGATGTTGCGGTCAGCAGAGCAGCTCACGCCCATGCCGATAGGGCAGCTTGCGCCGTGACGTGGCAGACGAATCACGCGGATGTCGTGTGCCAGATACTTGCCGCCAAACTGTGCGCCAAGACCAATCTTATATGCTTCTTTCAGCAGCTTCTGCTCCAAGTCCACATCGCGGAAAGCACGGCCCGTTTCGTCGCCTGTGGTAGGCAGAGAGTCGTAATATTTGATGGAGGCCAACTTCACGGTCAGCAGGTTCTTCTCAGCAGAAGTGCCACCAATCACAAATGCGATGTGGTAAGGAGGACAAGCCGCAGTGCCGAGGCTCTTCATCTTCTCCACCAGGAATGGCAACAGTGTGCCTTCGTTCTGGATGGTAGCCTTCGTCATGGGGTAGAAGTAAGTCTTGTTGGCAGAGCCGCCACCCTTAGCCACCATCACGAAGCGGTATTCAGCGCCTTCTGTAGCCTCAATGTCTATCTGTGCAGGGAGATTGCACTTGGTGTTCACCTCGTCATACATGTTCAGAGGGGCATTCTGCGAGTAGCGGAGGTTGTCCTGTGTGAACGTGTTGAACACACCCTTTGACAGTGCCTCTTCATCCTCGAAGCCAGTCCATACCTGCTGTCCTTTCTCGCCATGAATAATAGCGGTGCCAGTGTCTTGGCAGAAAGGAAGAATTCCTTTGGCCGCCGTCTCTGCATTGCGCAGGAACTGGAGTGCCACATATTTGTCGTTTTCTGTCGCTTCAGGGTCGCGCAGAATCTTAGCCACCTGCAGGTTATGCTCACGGCGCAGCATGAATTCCACATCGTGGAAGGCCTGCTGAGCCAGCAACGTGAGTGCTTCTGGAGTCACCTTCACAATTTCTTTTCCTTCAAATTCGCCGACAGAGACACCCTCCTTTGTCAGCAGTCGGTACTCTGTTTCGTCCTTGCCCATTTGGAACATAGGAGCGTACTTAAATTCTGTTGCTTGAGCCATAAAATGTTAGAGTTATAAGTTGTTTATTCAGTATTTGTTGCAAAAGTAATGGTTTTCTGCGACATTGCCGCAAGAAAAGCGGAAAAAACTTCTCATCAGGACCTAAGAGGCATGATGCGCTTTCCGCTTGGTGAGATAAGAAAGGCTTTCACGCAGAATCTTCGCCTTGAGCAGCCACAGGATAGCCAGGTACAGGATAGCAGCAACCAGCATACGGGTGAGCAGCAACACCAGTCTGTGTTCAATAGTGCGGGTACATAGGTATGTAAGTCCCATTACCAGCGTGGCAATCCCTACGAACGGGAGAATGTCCTTGAGCACAGCCCATAGATTCAGACGGATTTCTTTCCATAGGAAGAAATGCCACAGGAAGAGCCAGGCGATGTAGATGCATACATAGCCCACCACCATCAGCCGGATGCCCGATAGTGAGTGGGGCAGAAGCGCAATAGACCAGCCTTCTGCCGTTTCCAGTAATGCCGGGAGAGGCACGCAGAATGACAGTTGGAAAGCCTTGACAGCGCACAGAGTGCCCAGCACGATGAGTCCTTGCGAGAGGATATTCCACATATACACATCAGACCGGTTCCGGCTAATCATGAAGTTGGAATACAGCGTGGTGATAGGCATGAAAGCGCCTGCAATGCATAGCAACTGCATCAGTTCAGCGCTGGGCAGCCACTTCTCGCCCACCAGCACCACGATGAACTCCGGTGCCACCAGCGCCAGGCCAAACATGGCAGGGAAGGAGATAAAGCAAGTGAAGCGCAGCATCTTGCGGAACACACGTTGCAGGCGCTCTACGTCGTTGCCCACTTGTACAAACATGGGCTGTGCCACGCCCTGTACCATGCCGATGATGAGTTGGCTGCCCATCTTGTTCCACTTGTCCGCTTGTGTGTAGATGCCCACCTCGTTCTTGGTGTAGAAATAGCCAAAAACAAAAGCGAATACGCTGTTGTTGAAGCAATTGAAAAGATTCGTGATGAGTAGGCGGCATGAGAAACCAAACATCTCACGGATGGGTTGGAAACTGAACTGGAAGGAAGGCTTCCAGCCAGAATAGTGCCAGCTCAAAATGCTGATCATCGCCACAAAGATGATGTTCTGGGTGGGAATGCTCCAGTAGCCCATATCTCGCGGTGCCAACAGCCACGCCATCACAATGCCAGCAGTTCCCGACACCAGCAGGGCAATCACGCTGATAATGGCCTGCTCCTTCACTCGGAGTTGCTTAAACAGAATGGCACGTGGCGTGATGGAGAAACTGGCCACAAAGAACCCGATGAAAGCGTAGCGTGACAGCCACAGCAATTCAGGCTCATGAAAGAAGTCCACAATCAGCGGCGCACAGAAGAAAAGCACGATGAACAGGCATAGGCTCATCGTGATATTGAACCAGAACACAGCATTATAATCCGCATGAGTGGCATTTTTCCGATTCGTTAGTGCAGCCAGAAAACCGCTCTCTTGCAGGGCGGCAGCAATGCTGGAGAAGATAGCCACCTCGCCTGCAAGGCCATAGTCAGCCTTCGTCAGCAAGCGAGCCAAAATGATGCCGCACACCGCATTCAGCAGTTGCATGGCCCCATTGTTGATAAATCCCCAGAGGAACCCCAGTGCAGCCTTGTCTTTCAGGTCAGTTGAACACATGGATATCTTCTCCGTTGTAGGTGATGCCGTATTGGTAAAGTCTCGTGCGGTACGACTCCGAGGTTGCGTTGGTAGGCTTGCTGTGGAGAGCTCCCTCGTCTTTCAGATAAAACGAAGCGCCGCAATGGGCACACTTCGCCAGTCCCTCGTCCACAGCCAGACGTCTTCCGGCCCTGTCACAGATGGGGCATGCCAAATCATAGCACACATAGGTAATTTCGCCGGCAGAGTTGATGGTGGTGCCCACAATCAGTCCGCCTAATCCGAACTCAAAGCCCTTGCTCTCCGCTGTGAAGTTGTAGAAAGCCGCGCCCGTGCTGCACGTCATGTGAATCTTCGTCACTCCGTTCTCCACCTGCCTTCTGATGGTGGCATACTCTCCTATATTGCCGATAGCCTGTGTCAGTTCGGCATACTCCAGCACATGAAACCGTGCCCTCACGGGAGCTCTGTTCGAGTATTTGGAAGTAGTGTCATCGGAGCAGGCTGTCCATAATGTCAGCGCGATGAGGCACAACAGAAAACGTGCTTTCAGAACCATAATTCAGGTTGATGGATAATGTTGTTGATGCGAGTCATCTCTTCCTCGCTAAAAGTCAGTTTGTAGAGCGTCGCCAGATTATTCTCCAGCTGAGCGACCGACGACGTGCCGATGATGCAGCTCGTCACGCGCTCATCTGCCAGCACCCAGGCCAGTGCCATCTGTGCGATGCTCTGTCCGCGCTCCTCAGCGATGGCTGCGAGTTCCTTCACGGCCTCCACACGTTCCGGCGTTACTTGGCTCTGCTGCAAGAAACCGGTGCTCCTTGCAGCACGGCTGCCCTCAGGGATGCCATTGTTATACTTTCCAGTTAGCAAGCCCTGTGCCAGAGGCGAGAAACAGATGATGCCGCTGCCATTGTCAGCCGCAATCTGGAAATTGTTGTTTTTCGCTTTCGGGTCAAACATAGAGCAGCGGTACTGGCTCAGCAGACAAGGCACATGCGCCTCCTTCAGGATGTCATAGCACTTCTGCTGCAATTCGGGCGGATACTTCGAGATGCCCACATACAGCGCCTTTCCTTGCCGCACCAGGTCAATGAGCGCCTGCATCGTCTCCTCCACAGGCGTCACCCCGTCGTAGCGGTGGCTGTAGAAGATATCGAAATACTCCAATCCTGTGCGCTTCAGGCTCTGGTCACAACTGGCTATCAGGTTCTTCCTGCTGCTGCCTGTGCCATACACCCCTGGCCACATATCGTGCCCAGCCTTCGACGCAATAAACATCTCGTCCCTGTGGCTTGCCAGCTGGCTCTTCAGAATCCTTCCGAAGTTGGTCTCTGCCGACCCCGGCATAGGTCCGTAGTTGTTGGCCAAGTCGAAGTGGCAGATGCCCGCATCAAATGCCCGCACCACCATCTGTGTGGCTACGGAGAAGTCGTCCACGCTGTCAAAGTTGTGCCACAGGCCCAGACTCAGCACAGGGAGTTGCACTCCAGAATGTCCGCAATACTTGTAAATCATTGTCAATAAGGGTCTCTAAGCCATAGGAGGATGGGGTTGTTAGTCCTTCAGCAAGGCCTTCACAGCCTCTTCCATCTTCTCGAACTTGAAGCCGCTCACTACCTCGTCCATGAGGGCTTGAATCTTGTCATTGCAGAGGTTGCCGATGGAGCCTTCGTGGGTGTGGTGAATGTCCTTGTTCGGGGTGAAGTTGCCCGCCTCGATGTCGAGTCCCACCTTTTTGTAGGCATCGCGGAAGGGCATGCCCTCACGCGCCAGACGGTTCACCTCCTCCACCGAGAACATCGGGTCGTAGATGGAATTGTCAAGGATATGCTCGTTCACCTCCATCTTGTTGATGATGTATGCTGCCATCTGCAGGCAGTCCTTCAGTTCGTCAAAGGCAGGGAGGAACACTTCCTTGATAATCTGCAGGTCACGGAAGTAGCCCACAGGAAGGTTGTTCATAATCATCGTCACGGTGACAGGCAGCGACTGCAGCTTGTTGCACTTCGCACGAGTCAACTCAAACACGTCGGGATTCTTCTTGTGGGGCATGATGCTCGACCCCGTGGTGCAGTCAGCAGGGAGCTTCACAAAGTTGAAGTTCTGCGAGTTGAACATGCAGGCATCGAATGCCAGTTTGGCCAGCGTGCCAGCGATGCTCGCCATCGAGAATGCCACGTTCCGCTCGGTCTTGCCGCGTCCCATCTGTGCATACACCACATTGTAGTCCATCGAGTCAAAGCCCAAGAGGTCGGTTGTCATCTGACGGTTCAGCGGGAACGAGCTGCCATAGCCTGCCGCAGAACCCAGTGGGTTGCGGTTTGTGATTTTCCACGCAGCCTGCAGATACTGCATATCGTCCACAAGACCTTCAGCATAGGCGCCAAACCACAAGCCAAACGAGCTGGGCATCGCCACCTGCAGGTGGGTATAGCCCGGCATGAGCACGTTCTTGTAGCGCTCCGACTGCGTGATGAGCTCGTCAAAGAGGTTCTTCACCAGACCCGCAATTTCCTTAATCTGGTCGCGGATGAACAGTTTCAAGTCCACCAGCACCTGGTCATTGCGGCTTCTGCCCGAGTGAATCTTCTTGCCGATGTCGCCCAGTTTGCGGGTGAGCAGCATCTCCACCTGCGAGTGGACATCCTCCACTCCCTCCTCAATCACAAACTCGCCCTTCTCCGCCTGCTGGTAGATGGCCTTCAGCTCCTTCAGGAGCACCTTCAGCTCATCAGCCGTCAGCAGGTCAATCGACTGCAACATCGTGATGTGCGCCATCGAGCCCAGCACATCATATTTAGCCAGATAGAGGTCCATCTCGCGGTCTCTGCCCACGGTGAACTTCTCTATCTCCTTCGTCATCGAGACGTTCTTCGTCCAAAGTTTATCCATAGTTTTCAATTAGGAGTTAGGAGTTAGGAGTTAGGAGTTCTTTTTCTGTGAGCACCTTATGAGACACAAGCCGCATGGCAACTCCTAACTCCTAATTCCTAACTCCTAACTAATCATTCATACGGTATCATTGCCAGCATGTCGGCAAACTTGTCCACACCTTTCTCCAGGTGGCTGCCCACCATCTGCTTCATGAAGAAGTTCAGGTCCGCGTCAATCGTCACCTTGATTTTGCTTGTTGTGTCACTCGTAGGAAGCACCTGCACCCACAGCTTGAAGCCCACAGGCGAGTTCGTTGAAGTGAACTTCACGCACTTCTCAGGCTCTCTGTCCACAATCTGCACCGCAATCGTGCCGATAGGACCAGCAGGCGCGCTCACCGTGTCTGCTGTGAACTCCATCTGGTTCACCGCATTGCGCACCTCCTCCACCTTGTCGGCAGGAATCTTTGCCTGCACATTCGGGTCATCAAACCGCTCCTTAATCACCGCCAGGTTCGTCAAGTCAGCTAGTTTGGCATACACCGCACTCTGGCTATATGGAACCTGCTTAATCTGACTTTCGTACTTTGCCATAATTTTTCAGTTAGGAGTTAGGAGTTAGAAGTTAGGAGTTAGATTGGCTACCCTGTTAGGTATCTTATTAGGAGCAAGCCGCATGGCAACTCCTAACTCCTAATTCCTAACTCCTAACTAATCATTAATCATTCTTTCCTCCACTCGCTTGGGTTCGCTCTCCACTCGTTCAGCACAGGAATCTGAGCCTCTGTGATATAGCCAGTCTTCAGCGCCACCTCCAGCACAGCCTCGTAGTTCGTCAGCGTGATGAGCTTCACCTTTGCCTCGTCAAATGCCTTCTTGGCCACATCGAAGCCATACGTGTAGCTGGCCACCATGCCAATCACCTCGCAGCCATTGTTGCGGATAGCCTCCACAGCCTTCAGCGATGAGCCGCCTGTAGAAATCAGGTCCTCAATCACCACCACCTTCATGCCAGGCTTCAGTTCGCCCTCAATCAGGTTCTCCAAACCGTGGTCCTTTGGTTTGCTGCGCACATACACAAAAGGCTTATGCAGCGCATCAGCCACCAGCGCACCCTGAGGGATAGCGCCTGTAGCCACACCGGCAATCGCATCCACATCCTGGAAATTCTCCTCAATCACGCGGCAAATCTCCAGCTTCACGAAATTGCGCAAGTCAGGATAGCTCAGCGTCTTGCGGTTATCGCAATAAAAAGGCGATTTCCATCCGCTTGCCCATGTGAACGGATTCTCTGGCTGCAACTTGATAGCCTTGATGTTCAGCAGTTTTCCTGCAAAGATTTTCTCCAATGTTTTCATAAGAATCGAGTTTTAAATGAATATTTGGGGACAAAGGTAGTACTTTTATTTGTAACAACAAAATTAATGTCAAATGTCAATTTATAATTAGGAATTAGGAATGAGGAATGAGGAGTTAGGAGTGAGGAGTTAGGAATTAGGAGTGAGGAGTGAGGAATTAGGAGTTGTAGTTTAACTGTCAACTGTCAAATCATCTGTGCAATCTTCCAAGAGCCATCCGAGGCTCTAAAAAAATCTGTGTGATTTGCTTTCTATGTTAAAATCCAAATATTTTGACCGTTATTTTTAATTTATGCTGAAATCATATAATTTTTATCGAATACTTGCTTATTTTTGACCATTGC
>ONLY01000004.1 GCA_900318775.1 uncultured Prevotellaceae bacterium
CTTGCTCAAGCCTCTCAGACAAAAGGCAGAGGAGACAGATGACAGACAGCTTCATATTGACTTCAAATTTGATTAACATATATTAAGAGACACTAGTGGGTAATTATATGTTCATTCAACATTAATTATCATTAATTAGAAAATTAATTTGTCGTTAATTATTGGTCATTGATGGTAATTTTGCCCCCCAAAAAAGATGATTGATGAAGATTGACGTGTAGATTCACCTCAATCTTCATCAATAAAACATTCCGAATGGCTAACGGTCAATCTTAGTTAATTGATAATTGACAATTGCCATGCAGGGTGTCTGCCGAACTGTCAACTGTCAATTGTCAACTGTCAACTAGATAAGATTGTCAATAAGATAAGAATAGTCTTGCGGTCTCACTTGCCGAAGGACTGCCAAAGCTTGTCGTCGGGCAGCGGTGCCTCGACTGAGATTTCCTTCTTGCTGACCGGATGGATGAACTGCATCGTGCGGCTCAGCAGGGAGATGCTCCCGTCGGGATTGGAGCGCTTGGCGCCATACTTGAGGTCGCCCTTGATGGGGCAGCCTATTTTGGCAAGCTGGCAGCGTATCTGGTGATGGCGGCCCGTCTTGAGGTTCACCTCGACGAGGGTGTAGTTGTCGGAATGCCCGATAACACGGTAGTCGAGTTCGGCCCGTTTGCTGCGAGGCACCTCGTGGTCATAGGCATAGGACTTGTTCTGCTTCTCATTGCGCACCAGCCAATGGATGAGAGTTCCCTCAGGCTGCTCGGGCGCGTTCTTCACGATGGCCCAGTAGCGCTTCTGCACCTGTCCGTTGGCAAACATCGCATTGAGCCGCGAGAGAGCCTTGGAGGTGCGGGCGAACATGACGAGTCCTGCCACAGGACGATCCAAACGGTGCACCACACCGAGGAACACGTCGCCGGGCTTGGCGTAGGCTTCCTTGATGTATTGCTTGACGGTGTCGCTCAGGGGCTTGTCGCCGGTCTTGTCGCCTTGCACAATTTCACCAGCCGTCTTGGAGACGATGATGATGTGGTTGTCTTCGTAGATTACCTGCACTGGAATGAGTTGAGAGTTGAGAATTTACAATTGAGGATTGAGAATTAGTTTCGCCGAGCCGCTACAAACATTGAGAATTGACAATTGTCATTTTAGGAAGACACCCTGCATGGCAATTATCAATTCTCAATTCTCAACGTTTGTAGCAGCGAGAGCAGAGTCAAGTGCACTTGAACTATGCCGAGTCGCGCCCAAACCTCAGCGAAGCTAATTGTCAATTAACTGATTACATGTTCATGCCGCCATCAATCTGGATGACCTGACCGCTCACGTAGCTTGACATGTCGGATGCGAGGAAGAGACACACGTTGGCGATGTCCTCTACCTGACCACCACGACGAAGTGGAATCTTCTTCATCCAGTCGGCACGAATTTCCTCAGGAAGCTGAGCTGTCATAGCGGTCTCGATGAAGCCTGGAGCTACCGCGTTGGCACGCACGCCCTTAGGACCGAGCTCCTGTGCGATAGACTTGGCCAAGCCAATCATACCAGCCTTTGATGCTGAGTAGTTGCACTGACCGGCGTTGCCGTGAACACCTACTACTGAAGACATGTTGATGATAGAGCCGCCACGCTGACGGAGCATGATAGGAGCACAAGCGTGGATGAAGTTGAAGGCTGACTTGAGGTTGACGCTCAGCACAGCGTCCCACTGCTGCTCGGTCATGCGGAGCATGAGGCCGTCTTTCGTGATGCCGGCGTTGTTTACCAGGATGTCAATAGAACCGAAGTCTGCGTGAATCTGCTTCACAACAGCCTCTGTCTCAGCGAAATCAGCAGCGTTACCCGCATAGGCGCGGCAGGTGACACCAAGCGCCTCAATCTCCTTGCGGGTTGCCTCAAGGCCAGCGGCCATATCGTCGTTGAGTACCAAATCTGTGAATGCAATGTTAGCACCTTCCTGTGCAAACTTCATAGCGACAGCCTTGCCGATGCCGCGCGCAGCGCCTGTTACAATCGCTGTCTTACCTGTTAAAAGTCCCATGAATCTTTTGTTGTTTTAAAGTTTATATTATTCTTTGTCTCGTTGATACTGAGCGAGCGGCCAGGGGCGCGCCCGAATCAGTATGCGCCGTATTTCAAGTTTCTTCCAAAATGGCGGAATACCATGTTGCGCACGTAGGGATAGAGTTCCTCAGCGTTCTTGGCTGCATAGCGGCCATAGATGTAAGGCACTTCACAGCCCTTGAGGCAGTAGTGCATGATTTCGGACGAGAGGCGCACGTTGCGGATATCGAACACGCCCTTGTCGATGCCCTCGTTCATGATGCGGCGGAAGAGGTTGATTTCGTTCTTGTCGAAGGTCTTGCGCACCGACTCCACCTTCCACACGTCGCGGAAGAACTCGGCTCGCAGGTTGCCGTTGCGGTACACAGCCTCCTTCATCACTTCGAGATGGGCAAAGATGAGCTGCACTATCTTTTCCTCGGGGGAGATGCTGCGGCGGGCCACCTCTTCCATACGCTCGTAGAGGCGGTCGAGCTCCGTCTGGATGACCGCCAGATAGATTTCCTCCTTGCTGTTGAAATATGTATAAAGGGTTCGCCGCCCACGGTTCGCCGCCACAGCGATATCGTTCATCGATGTATCCTCGAAGCCGTTCTTTGCGAAGAGCTGGCGAGCCACATCCACTAAAAGCGCCCTTGTCTTTACAACCGACATGAATTGATATTTTTTGAGTTTCTTCTGTATTGTGCTTTTGCCCTGCGTGCGGGCAGGAAACAAGCACAAGAGCTGTTTCCGTGTGCAAAATTACAGAAAAAAGTTGAATGCGCAAAGCTTTTTTTGCACATCTTTTCATCGCCGATACACACCCGTCTATTTTCTAGGGAGTTGCATCGTGCACAAGGCGTAATGCATCATCCGAAGAGCTCTCTCAGAGCTTCTTCTACTTTGCGGACGGGCACGACCTTGATTTTGAACTTGCCCGTGTCGAGCCCGCTCATGTTGGCGCGCGGCACTATCATCTTGCGGAATCCCAGCTTGTCAGCCTCGGCAATGCGCTGCTGGATGCGGCTGACGGGACGCACCTCACCGCTAAGGCCCACCTCGCCCGCAAAGCAGATGTCACGGGGAATGCCTGTGTCCACATTGCTGGACAGCACAGCGGCAATGACGCTCAGGTCGATGGCGGGGTCGGTCACCCGGATGCCTCCGGCAATGTTGAGGAACACGTCGCGCTGGGGCAGCTTGAAGCCGACTCGCTTCTCAAGCACGGCGAGCAGCATGTTGAGCCGGCGCAGGTCAAAGCCCGTGGCTGAGCGCTGAGGCGTGCCGTAAGCGGCGGTGCTGACCAGCGCCTGGGTCTCGATGAGCAGAGGGCGCACACCCTCGATGGAGCAGGCCACAGCGACTCCGCTCAGCTCTTCTCCGTCTTTCACGTCGCTGAGCAGCAGTTCGGAGGGGTTCTCCACAGGACGCAGCCCGTTGTGCACCATCTCGTAGATGCCCAGTTCGGCAGTGGAGCCAAAGCGGTTCTTGATGGCGCGAACGATGCGGTACATATAGTGCTGGTCGCCCTCGAACTGCAGCACAGTGTCCACCATGTGCTCCAGTATCTTGGGACCGGCAATTGCGCCCTCTTTGGTGATGTGGCCTATGACAATGACGGGCACGCCGGACTCTTTGGCATATTTGAGCAACATCGCTGCACACTCGCGTATCTGGGTGACGCTGCCGGGCGACGACTCGACTGTCTCGGTGGCCATCGTCTGGATAGAGTCTATCACCAGCAGGTCGGGCTCCACTTCCTTGATGTGCTCAAGCACTCGCTCCATCATCGCCTCGCACACTACGTAGAGCGTGGACAGCTGAGAACTGGCACCCTCGACAATCCGGTCGGCACGCATCTTCAGCTGGCGGGCGCTCTCCTCCCCGCTCACATACAGGACCTTGTGCCCCTTGAGGCGCAGCACCGTCTGCAGGACGAGCGTGGATTTTCCGATGCCCGGCTCGCCGCCCAGCAGCGTCATGCTGCCCGGCACAAGGCCTCCGCCCAGCACACGGTTCAGTTCCCCGTCGCCCATGTTGATGCGGGGCTCGTCGTCTGTCTGGATGTGCGACATCAGCACGGGGCTTGACTTCTGTGCCCCTTTCTCAAGGTCCGGCAACACCTGCGGAGCCGCCTTCCCCACCCTGTACTCGGAGAAGGTGTTCCACTCGCCGCAGGCCGGACACTTGCCAATCCACTTCGGGCTGTCATAGCCGCACGATGTGCACACGTATGCTATCTTTTCTTTTGCCATTCTATTTTGAGTTAGGAGTGAGGAGTTAGGAGTTAGGAGTTAGGAGTTTCTGCTTTCACACTTCACCTTTCACATTTCCTTACTGAAGGACAAAGATACGGAACTTTTCTCAGCGCCCGCACTTTTTTGGGCAAATAGTGCGTGCCAAATCAAAAAAAGCTCTACCTTTGTACTCGAAACCTTAAATCAAACACAAAAATGAACTTCTCAAAAAAAATAGACATAGGTATGCACGGCTTGAAGATTCTCATCACTTTGCTGATCAGCATCAGCTTCTTCCACGAAGTCAAGGCATCGGAGTCTGACTCCATCTGGCACGACTCTATCACGGGCATCCGCGCACACCTGCAGCGTCCAGGCACGCTGGCCCCCTACACCTGCCCTGTCTCCATCTTTGGGAAAAAGAACAAGAGCTACTGCCTGGAGGACTCTACCCCGCTGTCAACCCTCAAGCATCCCGCGCTCCAGGCGCTCACAGAGGCGCTTGCCATTAACGCGACCGTGCTCAGCTGGGATTATTTCGTCAAGGACCGCTCATGGGCCCGAATCAGCCGTGGGGTCATACGCGACCACCTCACCAACGGCTGGGTGTGGGACAACGACAGCTATTCGGGCAACCAATTCTCTCACCCCTATCACGGAGGCATGTTCTACAACGCGGCCCGTGAGCACGGACTCTCATACGGTGTCTCGCTCCTCTACCCCGTGGTGGGCTCCCTCACATGGGAACTCTTCTGCGAAACGAACAGGCCAGCCATGAACGACTTGCTTTCTACAGGCATCGGAGGCGCCGCCATCGGCGAAATCACCCACCGCGCCTCAGACATCTTCTTCGACAACACCCAAAGGGGATTCCGGCGCGTGCTGCGCGAAATCGTGGGCACAGCCCTCAACCCCGTGCGAGGCTTTCACCGAATGGTGTCGGGCGAGATGTTCCGCGTGAACCGCCTCAATGCAGGCAAGAAGGAAGCACCCGAGCCTTACAGCTTCCAAGTGGGCATGGGCGAACGTTTTATCTACGACGTGGGAGACATTCACCCCCTTGTGGGAAAGCGCTACAAGCACGGTATCCCCTACTTCGACGTGCACTTCACCTACGGAAACCACTATAACAACCTGGACCTGGGCAAGGCCGCCCGAGCGTTCGACTATTTCGAACTCTATGCGCTCGTGAACCTCGCCTCGCACAACCCCACTGTGGGCGAACTCGACTTGAGAGGACGCATCGGCTCTATTCAGCGGCAACTGCCCCACGAGTGGAAGCTTGACATAGGTTTCTACCAGAACATCCGGCTCATAGACCACTATAGCGGCAAGGAGACCCAGTCGCCAGGCAACTTGGCACTCATCTCCGAAGCTGCCAGCTTCGGTGCCGGATTCCACGCTGAGCGTCAAGGGGCAAAAGTGAGTCTCATGCACGACTTGCTGATTTCGGCCGTTCCCTTGGGAGGATGCGCTGCCGACTATTACCCCCTGCGACGCTACAACTTCGGAACGGGATTCTCCGTAGAGCACAAGTTCCAACTGTTTCGCAATCGGCGCCTCTCGCTCTCTAACGAGTGCTACTTCATGCGTCTCTTCATCATGCGCGGAGCCGACCTCGACAAACTGCAACGCTATCACGAGGACCCTGTGAACTATCACGAGGAACTGGAAGAAGGCATCAACGCCTGGGGCGACAAAGGGCAGCAGAGCGTGCTACGCAACCGTTTGCAATTCAATGTGCACATCACTTCCAATACGCAGATTCACCTCATGCACGAGTTCAATCTCCGGCACGGAAAGTATGAGTTCTATCCTTCTGTCACAGCCAAGAGCCACGAATGGAAGGCGGGCATCAGCTACGCAATGTAGAAGCCTCATAAAAGATGAAAAGAGAAAGGGGAAAGGTCGAAGGGGAAGAGGGAGAGAACTCAAATCTCAAATCTCAGTTTACTTTCATGCCCCTACATTTCACCCTCCACATTATACAATTGACCTCTTCACATTTTCACTTTTCACATGAAAAGTTGTACCTTTGTGGCCAAAACCACTTGTGGGCAAAATAGACACACAAGTTTAGCCGACAAAGCGAACAATGAAAAAAGCATTTCTTTTATTATCCTGGATTTTGACCTGCTCTGTGCAGGCTCAGCAACTGGCATTTCCCGGAGCCGAAGGTTATGGCGCCTATGCGTCAGGCGGACGCGGCTGTACGGTGGTGCATGTGACAAATCTAAATGCCGCGGGCGCAGGCTCGCTGGCTAACGCTGTAAGCCAACCGAACCGCTTTGTAGTGTTTGACGTGGGCGGTGTGATTGACATCACAGGCAAGAGCATCACCATTGCCAGCAACATCACCATCGCGGGACAGACTGCACCCGGAGAGGGAATCACCATTTACGGCGGACGCGTCATCGCCTCTAAGGCCAAGAACGTCATCATGAGATATATCCGCATGAGAGGCGGAAAAAGCGTGAACAGCAGCAAGTGTACGCTCACGCTGGACGAATGCGAGAACTTCATCATGGACCACTGCTCTGTGTCATGGGGACCGTGGGACAATGTGCACATCAAAGACGCCAACAACATCACGTGGCAGTACTGCATCAACGCAGAGGGTATCGAGCCTCAACGCTTCGGGTCCATCACCGACGGAACAAGAAACTGGACCGTGCACCACTGCCTGTGGGCCAACAACAAGAGCCGCAACCCGAAGATGAAGTGCTACATACAATATTATAATAATGTGGTGTACAATTACGGAATGGGCATCATCGGCGGACATTCGGCTGCAGACAACTATCAAGACGTGATGAACAACTACTTTATCGCCGGTCCGAATGGCTCAGCGAAGTATTTTGACGACTGGACGGCAACAGACCACCTCTATAGCTCGGGCAACTACTTTGATGGCAACTGCGACGGTGTGCTCAACGGCACGCTCATCACCGACCACAATAGCGCCACAGCGATGCAGAAACCCAACTTCAACACGACGCACCCCATGAATGTGGAAACAGCAAAACAGGCTTATCAGGCTATCGTGGACCACGCGGGCGCTTCACGCGTAAGAGACATGCACGACAAGCGCATTCTGGAGCAATTGACTTCACTAGGCAAAAAAGGATGTTTCATCGCCAACGAGGACGAGCTGGGCGGTATCGGAATTGTGGCCAACGGACCGAAACCCGCAGATGCCGATAATGACGGAATGGCGGATGATTGGGAGAAGGAGAATGGGTTGAATCCTGCAGTAAACGATGCAAATGCCTACACACTGGGAGGAGGATACACGAACATTGAGCACTATGTGAACAGCCTAGCGCAGAAGAGCAGCTACCTGATGTATCCGACCAATCCGGAGGTGAAGCTGCTGAACGCTACAACCGCAGAACTGAAATGGGTGAACAATGAGACTGAAAATACGGAGGCGATTGTGGTGGAGCTGTCGGAGGATGGTAAAACGTTTACCGAGATTCAGCGTCTGGCTGGCGACTCCAAGAATACTCAAGTGGAAGGGCTGATAGCCGATAAAGTATATTATTTCAGGATAAAAGCCGTCGGAAAAGACGGGACCGAGTCGCTCTACTCGGCTGCCGTATCGGTAAACGACGAGTATATGCGTCCCGGAGGAGGCACACAAGCCGGGAGCAATCCATTTACCCCTTCCGAAGGAAAGCTGTACCGCATCATCTGCTATGCGACGATGCCCTACAATTCGGGCACCACGCTACAAGGTTCCCCGAAGTATCTCACGTTCAACACTAACGGAACTCTCGGCTCGACCGAGAATTATCTGTGGAATGACCCAGACCTGCTTTGGGTCATCACACCCGCAGAAGGAGGCTTCAACATCCGCAACTATGGGAACAAGAAATATATCGCTGACCGCAACGCAAGCATCAGCAACACAGACCGCATCGGAATGTCCAGCAACCCGACGGTGCTGAGCATTAACTATACAGGCGACCAGCAGCCTTCCCAGTCGGGACTGTACAGCGCGGTGTCGATGTACCGAATCAACAGCGCAGCGGCCAGCAACCAGCAAATTCGCGCACGCGGATTCGCAGATGACTGGTTTTGGGGCTCTGGCACTTTTGACCGCGCCGACATGGTGTTCACCTTTGTGGAAATTGACGCCTCGCTGGTGACTGTCTTCCTAACGAAATTGAATGCCACCCTGGAGGACGCCATAAAATTGGCAAAGGACGCGCAGACAGATGTGACATTGGGCTACCCGGCTGAAGCAGTCGACCAGCTGATGGACGCAATCAACGACGCAAGCACCTTCACAGAGCGCATCACCGGAGAAACTGGACAAGAGGAAATTGATGCACAGGTGACAGCCCTCACGAATGCGATGACGGCCTTCTCGAATACAAAAATCTACACGTTTGAAGGCTTTTCCACAGATTTGGCCTACAACATCTACAGTTACGGCACTCACCCGGGAGCTCGCGACGCAAATGCGACAACATCCACTCAACGGCGCTATCTCTATGCGGTGAACAAGAACAGCGGAGAAAACGATGATTTGGTGTACCGCATCGGGCTGTCGGACAACAGCATCAACAGCGGAGAGGTTGATGCCTACAGAAGGGACCCTGCTGCTTTATGGGCTTTCGAGTCGGCTGGGAACGGGTATGTGCGAGTTCGCAATCTGTCAGACGGGCAATATCTGCAAATAGAGAACCAGCTCTCGGTGCAACCTGTCGCCATACACCCTTACTATGCGAAGCAAGACAACGGGAAGATGGCTTTCTATCTGGACGCCACAGAGGAAGGCAAACGTCTCTTCAATGTGGGAGCTGCTGACGCAGACGGCAAAGGTGGACCTTTGGAGTTCTTTGCCGGTCATGCAGACAGAACCCGCTTGCGCTGGGTGATTGAGGAAACGGATGTGGAAGCGAATTTCCCTTCTACCGCTATCTCGCCCATCAATGGTTCACGACCTTTGCCCACTCGCTTTTTTACGTTGCAAGGCATCGAGATGAACCAACGCCCAACAAATGGGATTTACATGGAGCAGACTACAGGAGCCGACGGGAACATCAACACAAAGAAAATCTTAACAAAGTAAAATCTTAGACACGAAACATACATATATTGATTTATGATGAAGAAACATTATACAAGAATGGCGCTGATGGCGCTGATGATGACTGCTTGCTCACAAGGTGACTATTTCCACGTGGAGGGCACTATCGAGGGGGCGAAGGATTCTATGTTGTATCTGGTGCAGAATGGGTTGGAGGGGGTTCAGCGACTGGACTCAGTAAAACTGAAAGAGGATGGGACTTTTGCCTTCAAGGCACAAGCCCCAGGGGAAGCACCCGAATTCTATGCGCTAGTAGCTGGACACCATGTGGTGCACTTCGCGGTGGACAGCACAGAGACTATCACGGTGAAAGCTAAGTTGTCCTCTATGGAACGGGACTATTCAATCGAAGGCAACGAGAGTAATCTTAAGATTAAAGAAATCAGCAGATTGCAGCAGGATGTACAAGCACAGTTGATTGCGGTTGAGAAGAATCAAGACCTTTTGCCGGGCGATCAGCGAGACAGCCTGGAGAATATCTTGAACGACTATAAGGAACGGATGAAACGTGATTACATTGTGGGAAATCCAATGTTGGAAGTTGCCTATTTCGCTGTGTGCCAAAGCATCACCGACTTGGGAGGCACGTTTCAGTTGTTCAACCCGTTGACGAATCGAGACGATGTGAGATGCTACGCAGCTGTGGCTACAGCATGGGACGGCGCATACCCGGATGCTCCCCGCACGAAGCAGCTTTGCAATATGGCGATTAAGGGAATGGACAATACAGCCACACCCCAACAGCAGACGTTGGAGGTGGACGAGGAGAAGGTTTCTGAAACGGGTATCATCGACATTGAGTTACCCGACATCAACGGAAACTTGCGCAGCATCAAGAAACTGAGGGGGAAGGTGGTGATGATAGACTTCACGATGTATGGCGCGAAGGAGTCGGCAGAACGCACACGAATAATGCGCTCGCTTCATGAGAAGTATCACGAACAGGGTTTCGAAATCTACCAGATTTCGTTGGACGAAGATTTGCACTTCTGGAAATTCGCTTGTGAGAATCTGCCTTGGGTCTGTGTACACGAGACGAATGGAACAACAACCAACATCTATAACGTGAAGAATCTGCCTACATTCTTCCTGGTGAACAGAAATAACGAAATCGTTGTGCGCAGCGACTTTATGGAGGGAAGCCTCGAATCTAATCTTCTGAAACTTTTGGCTAATTGACAATTAGTTTAACAAGGGGCTAGTTGCTATAAACGTTGAAAATTGACAATTGATTATTACCAAGCGGGATGCTGTCTATCAGCAGGCACCGCGTAAGCGTAATAATCAATTGTCAATTTTCTATTATTTATCCTTATAAGAATATCACACGAACTCTTCTCCGAGGTTGAGCTGTGCGTCGTTGACAAACTTTCGGATATTCTTCTGATCGCCTTTCTTACAAATGACAAGCACATTGCCTTCCTCAACAACGACGTAATCTTCAAGTCCCTGAACCACAGCCACGTGGCCATCAGGAAGCTTAATAATGCAATCTTTACAGTCATAAAGGAGAGATTTGGAGTCGATAACGACATTGCCCATATCTGACTGAGGCAGAGCTTCGTGCACAGAAGCCCATGTACCAAGGTCTGACCATCCAAAGTGACAGAGCAACACATCAACATTGTCCACTTTCTCAAGCACACTCTGCTCAAGACTCATGTTCGGGCATTTTGCAAAGAGTTCTAGCAGAAGGTCGGAAATGAACTCACCGCTCCGGTAAGCCTCTACCACATTCTCTACAATGAGAGAAAACTCTGGGCTGACATCTTGCACAGCACCTAAGAAAGTGTCTGCGCTCCACAGGAAAATACCAGTGTTCCACAAGAACTCACCGCTCTCAAAGAAAATCTGAGCAAAATCATTCGCGGGCTTTTCCGTAAAACTCTGCACCCGGTAGAGATGTTCCATTCCTTCGACAGCATCCCCCATCTGGATGTAGCCATAAGACACTTCTGGCCGATTGGGCTTGACACCCATCGTGAGAAGAACGGAGTGACCTCCTACATAGTCAAGACCACAGAGCACATCTGAACGGAAAGCATCATAGTCGGTGATGTTTTGGTCAGAAGGACTCACGACAAGCCGTCCCTCAGGACAACGCCGCTTCACCTCAAGAGCAGCCCATGTGACTGCGGGAACGGTGTTGCGCCTCATGGGTTCCATGAGCACATTCTCGTACTTTATGCCTGGAATCTGCTCAACCACAAGCTGCCGATAGGCCTCGTTGGTAACAATAATGATGTTGTCTGTATCTATGAAGCTAGCGAAACGCTCATAGGTCATTTGCAAAAGAGACTTGCCAATGCCCAAAACATCAATAAACTGCTTGGGTTTCCGCTCACGGCTCATGGGCCATAGGCGTGTGCCAAGCCCACCAGCCAATATCACACAATAATTTCTCTTATCCATGCTTTGGTATCAATTAGGTTAGTTGGTGTTTGTATTTGCGAATATAGGAATTAAAGCGACACCATCCAAATATTTTTGCAAAATAATGACCTTCACCCTCAAAAAGAATATGAATGGAGTTTTTTCAAGAAAAAAGTCGTACCTTTGTCAGCATTATGAGCATATCTATTGAACTTAAAGACCTCGCAACGGGGTATGTGACGAAAAAGGGGAAGAAGACTATTGCTTCAGGGCTGAATGCTACGCTGGAGAGTGGCGAAATGACCTGTCTGCTGGGACCTAACGGAGCGGGCAAGTCAACGCTTCTGCGGACATTGGCAGCCTTTCAGCCGGTACTGAACGGAACGATTGAGATGAGGGGCAAAAAACTTGAAGAATACACGAGCAAGGAACTGTCGCAGGTGGTGAGTGTGGTGCTGACAGATAACTCCGACATTAAGAACATGAGAGCGGAGGAAGTAGTGGCTATGGGCAGAAGCCCCTATACTGGTTTCTGGGGAAAGCTTAATGAGAAGGACAAGACTGTCATCAAGAAATGCTTGCATTGGGTGGGCATTGAGGATTTAGCAGACCGCAGGATGCAGACACTCTCAGATGGAGAACGGCAGAAGGTGATGATTGCAAAGGCTGTCGCACAAGAAACACCTATCATCTTGCTGGATGAACCTACAGCCTATCTGGACTATCCCAGCAAAATTGCGATGATGCTCCTGCTGCACAGATTGGCCAAAGCGCTGAAGAAGACAATATTCATGAGCACACACGATTTGGAACACGCCCTGCAAGTGGCTGACCAAGTGTGGCTGCTGGATAAAGAACAGGGACTCACGACTGGACTGCCCGAAGACTTGAGCCTGGACGGCAGCATTGAACGTTACTTCAGCAGAGATGACATGGTGTTTGACAGAGAGTCATGCACATTTTCCATAACTCACGAGACTGCCCGTGACCTAATTGTGGAAGGTGACCCTAACACTCAAGCCCATCAGCTGTTTCACAAGGCACTAGTCCGTAACGGCATCCGCCCCGTTACAAAGCAGGAGACAAGCGAGGCAAGTAAAGATGTATATGTGAAGATTGACGCAAACAGTTTCCACCTCATAGAAAAAGGAGAAGAAAGTCTCTGTACAAAAAAGATGGGGTCCATCCTTCGGGCTATCGTACCCGCTATCACCAAGCATCAGATTTCAGCCATCAGAGAGGCTGCGAACTTGAACTCATATGAATAATAGCTCTGTACTATATTTATGAAAAGACTTCTCACCATCATGCTCTTCTTCATGGCTTGCAGCATTGGCGCACTTGCACAAGAGACGGAGATGGAGCAAGACCTCTTCGAGACCATGCGCGAAGGCGACAAGGCAGCTATCGTGGCGGTGCACCAAGGGGCGGAAGATGCTCAAAGCCGCTTGAGTATTGACCGCTTTAACACACGCTTGCGCAAGGCTTATCCCAACTACACCTTCTATGAAGCATGGACTTCGAGACGGCTCATCCAGAAGATGAGTGTTAATGGAGTCAGCTACGTCCCCACTCCAGATGAGCTATTCAATCAACTGCACAAAGAAGGCTACACACATGTGCTAATTCAGTCATCTAACATCGTGAACAGTGCCGATATGCAGTTCCTGCGCCACACAGTAGAAGCAACTCAGCCACGTTTCAAGCACATGCGGTTGGGCGAGCCTCTGCTGACAGACGAACAAGACTACGCAGAAGCCGCGCAAGCAACAGCAGAGGCTTTTGGCAGCGAGAAGGAAGCCAATGTGCTGATGTGCAGCAGTGACGTTGGCCCAGAGAATGCACAGTTTGCAATGCTGGACTATGCCCTGAAAGATCATGATTCCAGAGATTGGTATGTTGGCACCACAGGAGGATACCCTTCATTGGAGAGTCTCATCCGGCAGCTGAAACATCAGAAAGTCAAGAAAGTGCACATAATTCCATTTATATTTACAGCCAACGCACAAGCCACCAATGAGATGGTCCACGAATGGGCTCAGCACTTACAGAAGGCCGGATACAAAGTAACTTCAGAAGTGCGTTGTCTAGCCGATGTGGATGCTATCATGGGCATCTTTGAGCGCCATATCCGTCATGCGGAGAAGTTCAGAAGATTAACAGCAAAGGAACAGAAACTGATTAGATAAGCCAGCTGCATGACTCAGCACCCACTATACTTATTATACATTTCATAACCAACTTATCATTCACTAATGGCAAAGCCATTTCTTGAAATACAGGGACTAACCAAGCGCATCGGCCACAGAGTTCTTTTCGAGAACATCTCGTTCACCGTAAACGAGCGTGAGCACATCGGCCTAATAGCAAAGAACGGCACAGGCAAATCCACCTTGCTCAGTATCATCGCAGGACAAGAAGGCAATGATGGGGGCAAGATGATATTCCGTAATGACTTGACCGTAGGGTATCTGGAACAGACACCTCACATAAACAGATACCTACAGGAGGAACATGATGACGAGTACTTGCAGCGCTACAAGCAACTGCTCACCCAGATGAACATCACGCCAGAGGAAGCTGTACGTCCCGAATCCCAATTAAGCGGCGGGCAGGTAAAGCGCATCGCTTTGGCAGGAGTGCTCGCTGGAGAGCCCGACTTGCTGATTCTGGACGAGCCAACAAACCATCTGGACTTACAGATGATTGAATGGCTTGAGAACATGTTGCGACGCTCCACAATGGCTATCTTGATGGTAACCCACGACCGATATTTCCTCGACCGCATCTGTTCAAGCATCATCGAGATGGACAACTCCCACATCTACACCTATCAAGGCAACTACGCCTACTATCTGGAGAAGCGGCAAGAGCGTATCGACAACATAAATGCAGAGATTGCACGTGCCAACAACTTATACAGAACAGAGCTGGAGTGGATGCGATCAACCCCATGTGCACGCAGTTCAAAGGCAAGATACAGGATTGAGTCTTTCTACGAACTGGAGAAGGTTGCCAAACAGCGCATTGAGGAACGAAACGTCAGATTAGAGATTGGTGGCACATACATCGGCAACAAGATTTTCGAGGCGAAAAACGTATACAAAGCCTTTGGAGAGCATATTATCTTGAAAGACTTCAACTACAATTTTGCACGATACGAGAAACTGGGCATTGTAGGCAACAACGGAACCGGGAAATCCACCTTCGTAAAAATGTTGCTAGGCCTTGAGCCGCACGATAGCGGCACTATCGATATCGGAGAGACTGTTCGATTTGGCTACTACTCGCAGCAAGGGATGGCTTTCAAGGATGACCAGAAGGTCATTGACGCTGTAAGGGATATTGCCGAATATGTCGATATGGGAAATGGAGAAAAACTATCAGCAGGTCAATTCCTGCAGCACTTCCTCTTTCCTCCCGAAGAGCAGTATAGCTACATCTACAAGCTGAGCGGTGGAGAGAAACGGAGACTCTATCTGTGCACCGTACTGATGAAAGCCCCAAACTTTCTCATTCTGGACGAGCCAACAAATGACCTTGACATCGTGACTCTTCAAATTTTGGAAGAGTACTTGAAGAACTTCAGAGGGTGTCTCATCATCGTAAGCCACGACCGCTACTTTATGGACCGTGTTGTGGACCACACTCTGGTCTTTCACGGAAACGGCAACATACAAGATTTCCCAGGCAGCTATAGCCAATATTGCGATTGGAAAGAACAAAACGAGAAGTTGCAAACAACCGAGAAGCCCCAAGAAAAGCCTGAGAAAAAGACCGACGGAAGAAACCAAAATAGGATCAGAAAACTCACTTTCAAAGAACGGCAAGAATACAATCAACTGGAACAAGACATTGCTGTCCTTGAGACTGAAAAGAAACAAATAGAAACTGCACTCTGTGGAGGCACCACCTCTGTAGATGACATCACAAAAATGAGCAAACGCCTTCCTCTCCTATCCGAAGAACTGGAAGAAAAAGAGATGCGCTGGCTCGAGCTATCAGAATTTGCATAATATGAAAATTACGTCAGCCACTTACATCGGTTCAAAACCCAACCACACACAATGCCCCAATGACCAGCGCCTTGAATACGCATTCATCGGACGAAGCAATGTCGGGAAGTCATCACTCATCAATGCTTTGACGGAACGGCGTAACTTGGCACTCACGTCCTCCACACCTGGAAAAACCATGTGCATCAACCACTTTCTCATCAACAATGAGTGGTACTTAGTAGATTTGCCCGGTTACGGTTATGCACAACGCGGCAAAAAGGAAATGGAGAAACTGAAGAACATGATCAGCGGATATGTGCTGGAACGGGAGCAATTGACATGCCTCTTCGTACTCATCGACATCCGTCATGACCCACAAAAAGTGGATTTGGCCTTTCTTCATTTCTTAGGAAGCCACGAAGTACCTTTCGCTATTGTCTTCACCAAAGCGGACAAACTATCCCAATCAAAAATCAAACCAACAGTACAGAAATATCTAGCGACTTTGCAAGAAGAATGGGAAGAACTCCCACCCTACTTCATCACCAGCGCAGCTAACAAGATGGGGCGCGAAGACCTCCTCTCTTATATTGAGAGTATCAACAAGCAGCTCTGATAATAGCACTCAGAAAAACATTTCTGAGTGTTTTTTATTCTTTTTTTTGTCCGAATGAAAAATAATTCCTATTTTTGCACCATACTTTAGGACAGCACATCTTTTTGTAACGTACAAAGCGTTGTCTTGAAGAACTCATCTCATTCAAATCATTCCAAGATAACTTAATCAGCAACTCTTAATACATAATTTATAATGTATGGTTAGAGCTGATGCGATGCACGCAAGCCGCATGCCTATGCACATTATAAATTATACATTAGGGAAAGCATTAACACCTATATTTTCTATGTACAAATTAGAAGAGCTGAACCACAAGAGCAAAGAAGAGCTTGTGAACATTGCCAACGAGTTGGGCATCAAAAACACCAACAAGATGGACGAGGCAGAATTGCGGCTAACCATCATAGATGAGCAAGCTGCCAACTTTGCTTCGACAGCAGCAACAGAAAAGACTCCCCGTAAGCGTGCCCGCGTCAGTGTGAAGAGCGTGGATCGTGTCTATTCAGCTAATCAGGAAAAGGTAAAGAAGATAGACAAGACCATGAAGATAACAAGAGACGAATCAATGTTCGCCGACCTCTCCGACGAAGAAAAAGCCATGCTGACTCCCACTACACCTGCTGAAACTCCAGCTACACCTGCTGAGGAATCTGTAGCCACAGAACCCAAGAAGCGTGGACGCAAGCCCAAAGCGAAAGCTGAAGAAGAGAAAGGCCAGGACACAGCAAAGGATTCTGAAGCAGAGAGCGCTGAAGAGCCGGTGGCTGCAGAGTCCAAAAAACGTGGACGTAAGCCCAAAGCAAAGCCAGAAGAAACAGATAATTCAGCAGAAGCACAGCAAGAGACTGCCGCACCTGCAAAAATAGAAGAAGCCATCATTCCAGAGGAAGTGTTCGAGTCAACAGAGGACCATCCCCTGCAAACCATCTACACTACCGCAGGAAAGGAGCAGAACGCCAACAGCGAGGACTTCATCATCGTAGAGGATATCCCCAATGAAGCTGAGTACTATCAGCCACTGGAAGTATTCAATCGCTATGAAGAAGAGAAAAACGTGGAGCAGAACTATGCCGCACCAATCTACGACACGTATGAAGCGCCTCTGGCACCAGCAAAAAAGGAACGCATTCAGAAAGAAAAGCCATATGACTTCGACAACATCATTCGTGTGAGCGGAGTGCTCGAAACAGTCGATAACTACGGATTCCTCCGCAGCAGTGACTACAACTACCTCCCATCACCTGATGATGTATATGTGAACCTGCAGCAAATCAAACACTACGGTTTGAAAACAGGCGACGTTGTGGATGGATACGTGCGACCGCCGAAGGATGGAGAACGCTTCTTCCCGTTAGCCAGTGTAGAAAAAATCAACGGATGCGAACCAGCTCGCGTACGCGACCGTGTAGGTTTCGAGTTTCTCACGCCCCTCTTCCCCGACGAGAAGTTCAAACTCTGCAAAGGCTTCAACGACAGCAAGTCATCACGTATTGTCGACCTCTTCTCGCCTATCGGTAAAGGACAGCGCGCACTCATCGTGGCACAACCCAAAACAGGTAAGACAATGCTGATGAAGGATATTGCCAACTCTATTGCAGCCAACCACCCTGAAGCATACCTCATGATGTTGCTCATTGATGAACGTCCAGAGGAGGTGACAGATATGGCACGTACCGTCAACGCAGAAGTCATCGCTTCCACTTTTGACGCGCCAGCAGAGAATCACGTGAAGATAGCAGGAATCGTGCTTGAAAAAGCCAAGCGTATGGTTGAATGCGGACACGATGTTGTCATCTTCCTTGACTCCATCACCCGCCTGGCACGTGCCTACAACACAGTTTCACCTGCATCCGGCAAAGTGCTCTCCGGTGGTGTTGATGCCAATGCTCTTCACAAGCCTAAGCGCTTTTTTGGTGCGGCCCGTAACATCGAAAACGGCGGCTCACTCACCATCATCGCAACAGCACTCATCGATACAGGTTCCAAGATGGATGAAGTCATCTTCGAGGAGTTCAAGGGAACAGGCAACATGGAGTTGCAGCTCGACCGTAGCCTTGCCAACAAACGTGTCTTCCCAGCTGTCAACCTCACCGCATCTTCTACTCGCCGCGACGACCTGCTGCAAGACCAGACAACCCTCAACCGCATGTGGGTACTCCGCAACCACCTTGCCGATATGAACGCGATGGAGGCGATGGACTTTGTGATGAAACAAGTGGAACGCACAAAGAACAACGAGGAGTTCCTCATCAGCATGAATGGCTAAGCAGACGAAAAGCTTTAGTAACGCTTTTCAAGAGGCAAGAAACAAAGCTTAAAGCAAACATACATTATCAATAACAAGAGAGGCCCAAACGATATCTTTCGTTTGGGCCTCTCTTGCTTACTTATTAATCCATTCATTCACCCCGCTCGCAACGCTCCATATACAGCCGCACATCCTTATTATTACGGAACGAATCAGGGGCACGACCATAAATCTCGTCTATTTGCGGAGTAGTAGTCGGAAAACCAAATTGGTTATATGCATTGTCACACAGCACCAAGAAATAGGTGATGCCCAACACATTATCAAAATTATCCACCACAAAATCGGTTTCCAGTTTATCAATGGCCATCCGAAGGCTACCCTCCTCTTCGCCTAACTGACGAAGAATCTCATCCTCCTCAAAACCATCCAGTATCATCCGCGTTTGCTTGCGTGGCAACTCCTGAAGCATAAACATCAACGAGTCACGCTCTGTCATAAAAGCATAGAACTTATCATTCAGCGGAGTACCTTCCACCTTCATCGCATTGTTCAGGTCAATCACCTTGATATTGCCCTCTTCCAGAATGATGGGAATATTGTCACCACCATTACCAAAGAACATCCTCACACACATCACCGAATCCACAGGACCGCACATGGAGAAAGCTCCATGCAAAATCTTGCAAGAATCCACAGCCTTAGTGTCTTCCCCACCCATCGGGCGCAGATACACCATATCGCCATCGCAGAACGAACGCATGGACGTACCCGAGATATTGTAACTCGTTGAGCACGCTCCCAACATCGTTGCGAGAACTATTGTCAGAAAAATAAAGAATCGACTTTTCATATTGCAAAAGTACAAAACCTACCCCACCCCCACAAACGATTTAGCACTTCTTCACCCACAATTAATTATTTTTAATGATTGTATCCGTTTCTGCTCCGCCATGCCAATACAGCCTTCCCCATAGAGAGCATCCCTATACCGCCACACAACAAACATGTACAAAATGCATCACAATCCATTCTCTGAAAGATAAGAATAGCGTTCACTATATTCTCAAAAGGTAATCCAACGGCCGGTACAACAACAAGGCACAAAGTCCGTCGGACTTTGTGCCTTTATATATAAATATGTGGGATTGTCGGTTAGAACTCGGCAGTCTTTGGGGTGCGAGGGAAAGGAATCACGTCGCGGATGTTCTGCATGCCGGTAACGAAGAGGATGAGACGCTCGAAACCAAGGCCGAATCCTGCATGAGGGCAAGAGCCGAACTTGCGGGTATCAAGATACCACCACATGTCCTTCATTGGGATGTTGCGCTCTTCGATTTCACCCATTAGCTTGCCGTAGTCTTCCTCGCGGACAGAACCACCGATAATCTCGCCAATCTGCGGGAAGAGCACATCGGTACCCTGCACCGTCTGAGCCATCTCCTGACCGTCAAGCACGGGGTTCTTATCATCTATCTTCATGTAGAAGGCTTTGATGGCCTTTGGATAGTGAGTCATGATGACAGGCTTCTTAAAGTGCTCCTCCACCAGGTAGCGCTCGTGCTCGCTGGCAAGGTCATCGCCCCAGTTACATGGGAACTCGAACTTGCGTCCGTCCTTGATAGCCTGCTGAAGGATTCGAATACCCTCTGTATAGTCAAGACGAACGAAATCCTCACGGAGCACACCCTCAAGACGTTCGATGAGTCCCTTGTCAATCATCTTGTTGAGGAACTCAAGGTCGTCCTTGCAGTTGTCAAGTGCCCAACGCACGCAGTACTTGATAAAGTCTTCTTCCAAATCCATCAAGTCAGGCAAATCCATGAAGGCTATCTCAGGCTCAATCATCCAGAACTCAGCCAAGTGGCGAGGTGTGTTGGAGTTCTCTGCACGGAATGTAGGACCGAAGGTGTAGATAGCACCCAGTGCAGTAGCGCCGAGCTCACCTTCGAGCTGACCCGACACTGTGAGTGAAGTCTGTTTGCCGAAGAAGTCATCGTCATAGATGATAGAACCGTTCTCGTCCTTCTTCAGGTCGTAGAGGTTCTTGGTAGTCACCTGGAACATCTGTCCTGCACCCTCACAGTCCGAAGCTGTGATGATTGGCGTATGGAAATAGAAGTAGCCATGCTGGTGGAAGTATGTGTGGATGGCCATTGCCATATTGTGGCGAATACGCATCACAGCGCCGAACGTGTTTGTGCGCAGACGCATATGGGCGTGCTGACGCATATACTCGAAAGACTGTCCCTTCTTCTGCATGGGGTAGTCGGCAGGACATTCGCCAAACACCTTGATGTCTGCAGCCTGCACTTCCACAGCCTGACCCGAGCCGATAGACTCAACCATCGTACCCGTCACAGAAAGACAGGCACCGGTAGTGATAAGCTTCATCATCTCTGGGTCGAACTTCTCCACATCAGCCACCACTTGCACATTCTTGATGGTGGAGCCATCGTTGAGGGCGATGAAGTTGACAGCCTTGCTGCCGCGCTTCGTGCGCACCCAACCCATAACAGTAACCTCAGCGCCGAAATCGGTACGCTGCAAAAGGTCTATAATTTTTGTACGTTTCATCTTTATTTAAGTTAGGAGTTAGGAGTTAAGAGTTAGGAGTTAGGCTAACGCGATGCGTTCTATCCGCATGGCAAATCCTAACTCCTAACTTCTCACTCTTAACTGATTTATTCGTAGTGTCCTGTGTGCAGCATTGCCACCTCCTGCTCTGTGAGGAAACGCCAATCACCGCGCTTGATACCTTTCTTCGTCAGACCGGCAAACATCACACGGTCGAGCTTGCACACCTTGTAGCCAAGGCTTTCGAAGATACGGCGCACGATGCGGTTCTTGCCAGAGTGAATTTCGATGCCCACTTGCTTGCGGTCGGTGTCAGAAGCGTAGCTGATAGCATCTGCCTTGATGTCGCCATCTTCCAGCGTGATGCCCTCTGCTATCTGCTTCATGTCGGCAGCAGTGAGGTTCTTGTCGAGGAACACGTGATAAATCTTCTTCTTCAAGAACTTAGGATGCGTGAGCTTTGAAGCCAAGTCACCATCGTTAGTGAAGAGCAGCACACCCGTTGTGTTGCGGTCCAGACGACCTACAGGATAGATGCGCTCGCGGCAGCAATTCTTCACGAGGTCCATCACCGTCTTGCGCTGCTGTGGGTCATCAGAAGTGGTCACGTAGTCCTTTGGCTTGTTCAGGATAACATACACTTTCTTCTCGATGCTGACGAGCTGGTCGTGGAAGTGCACTTGGTCGGTACGCTGAACCTTCGTTCCCAACTCTGTCACCACCTGTCCGTTGACTGTAACCACACCTGCCTGAATGAACTGGTCGGCCTCACGACGAGAGCAAACACCTGCATTTGCCAGGAACTTGTTCAAACGGATTGGTGCGTTAGGATCCTCAAGATACTCCTTATATTCAATCTGCTTCTTCAAGCTATATTTAGCATTAGGGTTGTAGTCGGCTGTGCGTGGACGATAACCACCTGGACGCTGCTGATAGCCGCCACGGTTGTTATTATTGTAGCCGCCACGCTGCTGGTAACCGCCTTGGCGAGGCTGGTAGCCACCACGATTGTTGTTGTAGCCGCCACGCTGCTGGTAGCCGCCACGCTGCTGATAGCCGCCTTGGCGAGGCTGGTAGCCACCCTGCTGTTCGAAGTTTCCTTCTCCGTCGCCATTCTGCTGATAGCCACGCTGCTGATATCCGCCGCGGTTGTTGTAGCCGCCACGGTTGTTGTAGCCGCCACGCTGCTGGTAACCACCACGCTGCTGATAGCCGCCATTATTGTATGGACGCTGCTGATAGCCGCCCTGACGAGGCTGGTAGCCACGCTGTTCGCCTTCGTTTCCTTCCGAAGAGCCACCAAAGCCAGAGGGGCGGAAGCCACGCTCATTCTGTACGCCATTTGAACTGTATGCAGCACGCTCGCTACGATTGAAGCGAGGACGCTGCGGACGGTCGCCACGATTGAACGATGGGCGGCCACCAAAATTGTTTTCACGGTTGTAAGATGGACGGAAGCCCTCACGGTCGCCGCCATTGTCAGATCTTTCTTCTGCTGCAGGTGCATTGCCCTGCCATTCTTCAATTTCAGACATAATCGAATTATTAACTATTAACTTGTAACTATTTATTTTGCGATTGTATCAATTTTACTTATAACAATCTTCTTTTACATTCCGGTATAGCTATGAGGAGTGATGGCACGAAGTTCGGCTTTCACGCTCTCTGGCACTTCCAAACCTTCGATAAAGTTGCTGATGCTTTCAGCTGTAATTGCTGCATTCGTGCGGGTAAGCGCCTTAAGCGCCTCGTAGGGATGGGGATAAGCCTCACGGCGGAGAATGGTCTGGATGCCCTCAGCACATACAGCCCAGCAGTTGTCGAGGTCGCGGTTGATGGCGTCCTGATTGAGCAGGAGCTTCCGCAGTCCCTTCAGAGTAGATTGGATGGAGATGACCATGTGGCCCATAGGAACGCCCACGTTGCGAAGCACCGTAGAGTCTGTCAGGTCGCGCTGCAGACGGCTCACTGGCAACTTCTGGCTCAAGAAGGCAAGGATGGCATTCGCCATGCCGAGATTACCCTCCGAGTTCTCAAAATCAATGGGGTTCACCTTGTGAGGCATAGCAGAAGAGCCCACCTCACCAGCTTTAATCTTCTGCTTAAAGTACTCCATAGACACGTACATCCAGAAGTCGCGGTCAAGGTCGATGATGATGGTGTTGATGCGCTTCATGGCATCGAAGATTGCGCCCAAGTTGTCGTAGTTGCTGATTTGCGTAGTCCACTGCTCACGCTCCAGACCCAGTTTCTCGCTCACGAACTTGTTGCCAAACTCCTTCCAGTCGTACGCAGGATATGCGATGTGGTGCGCATTGTAGTTGCCGGTTGCGCCTCCAAACTTGGCCGTAATCTTGCAAGCTTTCAACTGGTTCAGTTGCTCGGTGAGACGGTACACATATACCATCACCTCCTTGCCCAAACGTGTGGGTGAAGCAGGCTGGCCGTGTGTCTTAGCTAGCATGGACACATCTTTCCATTCCTCGGCATAAGTCTTCAGCTGGTCAATCAGCTCTTCCATCAGAGGATAATATACCTCGTTGAGTGCATCCTTGATGCTGAGAGGCACAGATGTGTTATTGATATCCTGGCTGGTCAAGCCGAAGTGGATGAATTCCTTGTAGCTGTCAAAGTTGCCGATTTTGTCCAGTTCTTCCTTGATGAAATATTCCACAGCTTTCACGTCGTGGTTGGTCACCTTCTCGATGTCCTTCACACGCTGTGCATCCGCCTCCGAGAAATTGCGGTAGATGTCACGCAGACGCTCGAAAAGGTTTTTGTCAAACCCTTCCAGCTGTGGGAGCGGCAGTTCACAGAGTGTAATGAAATACTCTATTTCGACACGAACGCGATACTTGATAAGTGCATATTCGGAAAAATACGAAGCAAAGTCTTGTGTCTTGCCTCTGTAACGGCCGTCAATTGGTGACACAGCCGTAAGTGCATTCAGTTCCATATTCAGATTGCTTTTACTTGTCTATATAATCTTTTACCTTTTCATGCGTCACCTAGACGCTATACTTCTATTCTCGTTTCGAACTAATTCAGGAATTATCAAACAATTCTGGCCACAAAGTTAAGAGTTTTCCCTTGCACATTATTTATATGAAAGAAAGAAAATGGGCCTTACATCCGTTTTTTTCTCTTTTTAGCCCTTTTCTGCCTTCGGAATGCGAAATGCGGTATACAGTTCCACTACCACAAAGAAGACAAACGGGAGTAGCCAAGACGAGTTTCCCACCCACAGGCCAAGATAAAAACCGGATGGTGTCAGCATCAACACCGCTGATGCAGCCAAAGCGATAACGCCAAACGCGCGCTGGTGATACAGCCTCCGCAAAGTCAAGTTACGCGGGTCATGCAGCGGGACATTCTGATAGAAGGGCTTAGGCAAGAAACGGCCCAGCGCCAGCAGCACCGTCGCTGCCGCCATCACCACACCAGCCGCCAATCGGAGAGACGCCGCAGGCACCACCCACATACATGCGGCCGCAACTACCAAAGTAAGTCCAGCCATCTCCACATACCCTAAAAATTTCTCTTTCTTCATTTTCTATATTTCCAAACGATAAATGTCCAGTTGTGCTCCTCTCTCCACGCCCAACAGCGCATCTCCCAGAGGCGAACGCTGCAAAGGTACGAAAAGTTTGTCACACACGATTTGCCAAGAACCACTTTTTTGAGCTCTTCCGGCCATTAGTCCACCCAAGACATTCCTAGCGTACGGCTCAGCCCTACCCCCACAAGGAGATTTTGAAAGACTCAATCATGAACCTAACAAACGTCGCTTCGTTCGTCACATAATCGGTGTGACTCAGACCGGCATAGGCGGTGTGACTCAGACCGCCACCCCCGGTGTGACTCACACCGTTTTTGAGGCAACGGAAGAGCACTCAAGATTAGGCACGAAGCGAACGGCTAAGAGCGGTGCTTATAAGGCAACCTCACCCATTTATGCACGGCATCACCACTTCTCATGATTACAATTAGCAAAATGCGGGCAATATTCACATTTTCCACTTTCCTGGCAACTTTTTTTCAGCACACACGTACACCAATGTCCAATATTTTTGTACCTTTGTGTTTATTATTCTACAGATACAGGTGAAAAAACACATAACCTAATATGAAAACACCACATACATATACACCAGCTAAAGACGAAGGTGTGCTTGAGTTTGTGCGGCGCATCATTGAGCACCAACCAGACCACAAGCCCCTACACATTGTAGAGCATCTGGTGGAGATAGCCCTAAATGAGTTGAAGGAGCGGCCATGCCAAGTGTGCGCCGAGACTGCGGAAAAGCAACTGACCGTAACATTGCACCACAACGGGAAGCCCATTGACGAGCGAACCGTGTGGGTGATGGGCGACCACACCGACCACGTGGACTACTATCCCAATGGTAACGAATGGGTTCTCACCATCCGCCGAGACGTTCCGTCACTCTTCATCGACAAGTAAGAAAAACAAAGAGTCAATCGCTGAACGACTCACCCAATATAAACAACAAAAAAAAGAATTAATGAAAATGAAACAATGGATGTTGGCTGCCATCCTGACAATTAGCAGCCCCTTCGTGTTAACCTCGTGCTCATAAGACGACGGCAGCACACCTGTCCCCGACCTTGTTGAAAAACAGCTCATACAGATGACGCTTCGCGAAAAGGTAGGACAGATGTTCTATGTACGCTTGGAGTCGCTCGACCCCACACTTACCAGAGCGTTCGCCGCATTCTGAAACTCAAACGTTCCATCAGATAATATTTTCTTTCCCTTGAACAAGGACCTTCTGGGAACACGCATAAAACAATTGCACAGCCCATCACGAGGCACAGCCTCTAACAGCGAATCCGCCAAGACATCGTGAGTGATGTCCCGGCGGATTCGCTGTTAAGGAGATGATGCTTCTTATTTCTTTTCAAGCTTCATGCCAACATACATGCTCTTGTATTGGCTGAGGATGCTGGAAACGGTGCCCATCTGTGCAGAGTAAGCGCTGGCCTTAGTGGCAATAGCGTTAACGATGGCAAGCATCTTGTCTGCCTTCATAGCCATTTGCAGCGTGGTGAGTGAAATCTTGACGTTGGTCTTCACAGACTTGGCTGGCTGCTTGAACGTCAGTGTCAAGTCAGCACCGTTCACCTCATAAGTGCCTTTCACCGTCTTGGTACCCACCTTGGTGGAGAAGGTCTTATCGGCATTGAAGGTGATGCTCATCTGTCCGGCTTTGATGCCAGCCTTTTCCAGACCTTGCTTCAGTTTCGTCTCAATTTTGGACTGCGCCACACTGCCAGCCAGGTTGCTGAGCGCATCCTCGCTTTCAAAGGCCAAGCAAGGCTGAGAATAAACCCATGTACCCTCCAAACTCTTTGCCGTCACTTTCTTGGTACCCAAGAGGTTACCAACAGCATCCACCACAGTACCTGCTGCTGGCGATGTACTGCTGACAACGTCTTTTGCCTTCTTAATAATGTTTGTAAGCTGCGCATTCAGCGCAACGGGCATCATGGCTGCCATGAAGGCGACAGCCAATCGCAAAATAGTCTTTTTCATGTCAAATAGAAGTGTGAATTGTTGATGATAGATAAATTTCATTGCAAAATTAAGGCACGTTGGCGACTTTTGCAATAAAATAATAATGTGATACTTGTTATTTAATGAATTTTAATCTAACTTTGCCACTTATTGAAGAGAACAGAAAACAAACAGCACTATGAACAAGAACATCAAACAGTGGTTCTTTAAACTAAAATATGTCATCGCGTTAGCCATTTTTATAGTGGCTGTTGGATTTGTAGGAGAGAGCAGCCTGTTGAAACGTATCGGGCAACGTCAGGAGATCTCACGCCTACGCGAAGAAATAGACACCTACAACCGCAAGTTTGAAGAAGACAAGAAGGTGCTGAATGCGCTGAAGCACGACCCTGAAGCCGTAAGGGATGTGGCACGCAGCCGCTACTACATGAAGACCGACAATGAGGACATCTTCATTGTGGAAGACGACCAATAAGCCGCCCTTCCGCATTCTCTCTTACTCTCTTTTCTTTATCACTTCCCTATTGTTTTCACCTTCACAGGGTGATTCACTGTGTCTTGCCACTTCTCTAAAGAGGAGAACCATTCTTTGGCTGTGTGATAGCCCTGCTCTTCCTTGTCGGCACAGAAGCTTACAAAATAACGGATGTGCTGCTGCTTGTCAGCTTTCATCACGTAGAGGTAATTCAAATCATCTTCTTGAGTGTCGCTGACATATTCCTTGGGCACATAGACCGCCAGGCCAACAGGTTCGGGCGCCCACAACTGCTTCTTGCCCATGTCGGGATAGTCACACCCCCACGATGCAGCCAGACCGTCCTTCTTCACGAATCCTTGCGACTTATGCCCTTTGCGTGTAGCCTCATCGGCAGTGGATCCAACTCTCTGTACGCCTGTGCAGAAACGTTTCTTCTCCATCAACATTTTGTCCTGTGCTGAACAGAGCTCCACATCCACCTGCATGTCACGATGACCTGCATAAAGGGAATAATACTGATGCATATCATAGGTGGCCCCATCGACGGTCTTCACACCGAGGTCATACACTTCCACCACTGTACGCAAGGGACCTGAAGTGACAATGCGCTGTCCTCTCACCGCCACATTACTCCAATTGGTCGGCATTCCATTCTGCCAGTCTTTCAACGAACCGCAACCAATGGCATTTCCCGCCCAAAGCACATCTACACCATAGCCGTCATCCAACTGCTCGGCTGAAGTGTAGAACTGCGTCTGCGGCAGTTCTATGCGGCGATACCGTTTGCCATACAGGTCTATGTTCTGTCGCTGGTCAAAATAGATGCGGTAGCCCACCAGCTCCGACTCTACAGTGATGCCATGCATATAAATATCGTTGAAGATGTCACTCTTCCCAGAAGCCTCTACCCGCAATACATCAGGATGCTTATCCTGCTTATCACGCAACTGCAAGGCAGTGTAGATGCGTGCTGGCACATTGCGTTCCGGCAGCGAAGCAAACAGTGTCACTTCATAAGTTTTCGTCTCTTTGCCCCCGATAGACGCGAGGAAAAATAATTCATCGGCACACAAGTCGCCATCCATATCGTCCAGTTGACATGCCACTTCGCTTCCTCCGCAAGTCACTTTCGCCCCTTTCACCTCGAAGCCAACCTTCTTCTGTGCAGGCAACTTCACCACGACGGGCTCATCCTGTTTGTCCTCCGACCAACTGTTTGCCACCGTCACTTGCAACGTCTTCACTTGCGCTGTTGCCGCCACACAAGACAGCAGCAGCATCCATACCATTATATTTTTTTTCATCTTCTTTCCGAGTTTAAATAATGCCACAAAGGTAAGGAAAAAAGAGAGAAGAAGAACAATAAAACAGCGCTTTTTTATATTTGCATGAATAGAGCTACCGAAGCAAAAAACAAGATACGAGAGGAAGAACACTAACTAGGCCTGCAGAAAACTTGCCCACGCTGTATTTCAGTTGCACGAATTCCCACACGGATGTAATCCCCTATCGAGCAAAGGCTTTTTCCCAAAACAATAGTGCTTTTCCTACCATGTTTCCATTTTAATACCGTACCTTTGCCTTCGTAAATCATTCAGAAACTTAAAAAATAGAAGCGTATGAAAAAGTTTTACTTCCTTTTCAACATTATCGCAGTGATGAGCCTCTGCACAGTGTTTACTTCTTGTACCGAAGATGAGGACGTTGCAGAAGCACGCGTGCTCTCTGGTGAATGGACTGGCGACTGGAAGATGTCTTACACCACGAATCGGGGACATACCTTCCGCGCCGATTACACAGACATCGTATTCTATCGCAACAGTGGCTACACCAACCACGGATATGGCTATCAAGTGGACTTCTATTCCGAGGGCCCCTACACCTCTATCTACAGCCGCTTCATATGGAGCATTGAGGAAGGCACCATCTACATCGACTATCCTGACGACCATCGCTACGACACGACCATTTATGAGTACCACTTGGATGACAGATACTTCTCCGGCTATCTGGGCGACAGCTATCTGCATTTCAACCTAAGAAAGATTGCGGGCTTCGATTGGAGCTACTACTACACCTACAATGGCAATATTTATGACTATTACTACTGGCCCAACTCTTCTTACACATGGGATGATGGCGACTACTACTGGAGCAAAACGCGTAAGAATAAGAGCACCACACCATCCACTCCATCAATAGAAAACAATGAGTCCGAAGAAATCGTCAAGATTGGCATTAATCTGGGCAATTAAGAATCGGGCATAAAGCATAAATTAAAGGGGGAAAATTTCTTCCCCCTTTAATTTATATATAGACTTGAATGATATATACGCCGGAAAGCGACTAAATCAAAGCACACATTACGTATCACAAGCAAAAGATTAAGCACATCTTAAAGGCTTCACAAATCACGCCATCACATCTCTTCGGCTACTCTCTGCCACATAGTTGGTGCAGTACAAAACGAGTTGTCAGCTAAACGAACACGTGCTACCAAGCAAGCCTACACTCTATTACCGAGCAAGCCTCTCAGTCATGGCCGAGGTAACCATTCATGCTCTTTCGGAAGCCTATCAATAAAAGAAATACTGTTATTATTGACATTCCAACTTCTTAAGGTGGCAAAGCATCAAGTTGCCTTCTTCGTCACGTAGGTGCATACCACCACCCTCACAATAACGGAACATCTTGCAGTCTGCACAATCCCCCTTCCGCATCCAGTCACGGTTGCGGTAGTCCTGAAAACCGTGTTCCCACACGTCCCAAAAACGGTCTTTGTAAATGTTTCCTTGGTAATACTTGCCCCTAATACTGGTGCATGCAGAGATGCTGCCATCAATCAGCACGGAAGCTACACTAATGCCAGCTGCACACTGATAGAGGTGATCTCGTACCTTGCCTTCATACGCGCCCAAGAAACCTTCGCAGGCGAAACTGGCATGTATCTTCCCTTCCTTGCGACAGGCAATGATGAAATCCAGCACCTCACGAAGTTTCTCACCGGGCAGCTGCAAGTCCGGATGCTGCGACGCTCTGCCTGCAGGAAAGATGGTGAAGAGTCGCCACTGGCGCACACCTGCCTCATAAAGCAGATTCTTCAACTGTGTCAGATACTGTACGTTGCGGTTGTTCACACAAGTTACCACATCCCATACCACTCGCTCTTGACTTGCCAAGAGGCGGATAGCCCGCATAGCGTTCTTGAAACTGCTCACATGACCGCGCATCCAGTTATGGTCTTCTTCATTGCCATCGAGGCTTACCGCTACACTACGGAGCCCCGCTGCATACAACTTTCTGAAACGCTCCTCCGTGAACAGCATGCCATTGGTGACCATCCCCCACGGGTACTCGCGCCGATAAAGCGCCCTCCCCACGTCTTCAATATCACCCCTCATCAACGGCTCACCCCCCGACAGAATCACCATCACCTCATGCGGATTCACATGAGGCGTCACCTCTTCATCTATTACACGGAGGAAGTCTTCAGCAGGCATGTCTGGCATAAAGCCTTCCATCTTGCAGTCACTGCCACAATGCCGACACTGCAAATTGCAGCGCAACGTGCACTCCCAAAAGAGCTGCCGCAATGGATGCAACTGTTTCAAGTTTTGCCGGAGTCGACGTTCGAGTTCAAGTCCAACACGCTGTTTTAATGAAAATGAGGTCATGATTCAAATGGTTCGCCTCATCTGGTACGGATAATGAATCCCGGATCCACTGTCTCATATTGAACTGGAGCGACACCATACATCAAACGCATCTCATCCGAACCTTTTGGAGAGCGGCGCTGTGTCGTGTCTGGCAGTTCTGTGCCTTCGTATGGTGCACCATACATCACAACAGGAGGGTCCACCGCACGTTTGGACGTGCCACATCCAGCAAGTCCTAACAAGGCGATAGCAGCCGAAAGCACCTTGCTTGTGCCCTGCAGCCAATGTTTGCGCAATGCCTTCATAACCGTCTATTTAATTAACTCGCCAAAATATTTCGTATCGGCCAACTTCAGCAAGTACTGACCATACTGGTTCTTAAGCATTGGCTGCGCCAACTCACGCAGCTTCTCTGTTGTAATCCACCCTTGATGATAAGCAATACCTTCCAGACAGGCGATTTTCAGCCCGGTACGCTTCTCAAGCACTTCAATGAAGGTGGATGCTTCAGAGAGCGAATCGTGTGTACCTGTATCGAGCCATGCGAAACCACGACCCAGCAGCTGCACCTTGAGGTTCTTTTCGTTGAGGAACTCCTGATTCACCGTGGTGATTTCCAATTCCCCACGAGCTGAAGGCTTGATATGCTTGGCCACTTCCACCACCTTGTTGGGATAAAAGTAAAGGCCTACCACTGCATAGTTGCTCTTAGGCTTCGCTGGCTTCTCCTCGATGGAAAGGCAGTTACCATCTGCATCGAACTCTGCCACGCCATAGCGCTCGGGATCTTGTACCCAATAGCCAAACACACTGGCCTTTCCACGTTTGGCATTCTCCACACACTCCTTCAACATACCCGAAAACCCGCGACCGTGGAAAATATTGTCGCCAAGAACAAGGCATACATCATCGTTGCCCACGAATTTTTCGCCTATGATAAAGGCCTGCGCCAACCCATCAGGTGAAGGCTGCTCGGCATATTCGAATCGCACGCCATAATCGCTACCATCGCCCAACAAGCGTTTGAAGCCTGGAAGGTCTTGCGGTGTGGAAATAATGAGAATATCCCGGATGCCGGCCAACATTAACACAGAGATTGGATAATACACCATAGGTTTGTCAAAAATCGGGATAAGCTGCTTGCTTACACCTTTCGTGATGGGATACAACCTTGTACCCGAACCACCAGCCAACACAATTCCTTTCATATCGGTTCTGTTTTACACAGACAAAGGTCGCACATTCTTCCCGAAGAAACAAACAAATTGCCCAAAAAGTTACAAGAAAGACAAAAAGGCCTCTCCAAACGACCTGACACGAGCGTTCGCTACGCCACTCTGAAAAGCCTTTGTTTCCAAAGCCGACAGAAAATAACAGGAGGAATGTTTGCAGACGCTCTAAAATATGCGTAACTTTGCAACACTAACATAATTCTCATCATACAGAATTCGGGAAAACCTCCTCTATAAACATCTCATACTAATGCAATTACCTATCGAGAGCCTTAACTTGCAAATGCTGAACGTGGGACTTGCATACCACAACGGCGACTGGAACTGGCAAGGGGTGTCTTCACCTTTCACCAGAATCTACTGTGTGACCAAAGGAGAGGCTCGACTGCATATTGGCTCGGAGTCTATCTTATTACGTCCAGGACATCTATACATGATTCCCGCCTACACGCTGCATTCGTATGAGTGCAAAGGTGAATTTGAGCACTATTACCTACATGTTTATGAAGGTTTCAAGAACGAGACCAACGTGCTGGAAATGTATAAGTTTCCAATGGAAGTAGAGGCACTGGAAAGTGACCACAATCTCATGGAGCAGATGGTGGCAGCACACCCTGAAGCCCGATTGCCCGAGAGTGACCCACAAGCATACGACAATGCGAGCATGTTCACAGGCTATGTGAAGCGCTATAATACCTTGCCCCTATGGGAAAAGATGCGTTTGAGAGGCGCTATTCTTCTATTGTTCTCACGTTTTCTGGAAAAAGCCACCCCACGAGTATGGACAACGGACGAACGACTGACAAAAGTGCTGGCACACGTACACAGCCATCTGCATGAGGAAATCAGCATAGAGACACTGGCAGAAATGGCTTGCGTGACAAAGCCCTACCTCATCAGAGTGTTCAAGCATGAGTTCGGCATTCCTCCTTTGCAATATATCAACAAGAAGAAGATTGAACGTGCCCAATTGCTACTCATCACCGAGGACTGGACTGTGAAGGAAGTGGCATGGCGGCTGGGATTTGTTGACCACTCTTACTTCATCCGGCTCTTCAAGAAGCTCATCGGCACTACTCCTATGGATTACAGGAGAACCCTGGATGTGGAACGGTAACAGACATGATGCATGTGAGGCATGAAGAGGCCGTATCACAAATTGCGCCTCGACAATCTCTGAAGCGATGTGGGGCACGTCGTTTTTTATAATGTCAAGCTTACGCTATTTTAACACAGTCGCATTTGATTTCCGGCCTTTATAGCGCTCCAAAGATAATTTTGTGCTATCTTTGTACTATTTTATCCCATTGTATATAAATAGGAACACGTACCTTTGCAATAGAAAAACTAAATACACAAAATCATGCGGTATACAGAACTGGGCAAAACAGGGATGAAAGTATCCCATCTGGCCTTCGGCGCATCATCGCTGGGCAGCGTTTTTCACGAGACCAAAGAGGCTGAAAGCATCAAGGCGGTGGAAGCAGCCATCGAAGGCGGCATCAACCTAATTGATGTAAGTCCTTACTATGGACACTACAAGGCAGAAACAGTGCTAGGCAAGGCATTGAAACTTATTCCACGTGACAAGTACTTCTTAAGCACAAAGGTGGGACGTTATGGCAAAGACGGTGTAAACACTTGGGATTACTCAGCCAAGCGTGCCACAGAAAGTGTGTATGAGAGCATGGAACGTTTGAACGTGGACTTCATCGACCTCATCAATGTGCACGACATCGAGTTCCAAGCAGCTATGGAAGGTGGCTTGCAGAAAGTTGTGGACGAGACACTCCCTGCCCTTGTGGAACTAAAGAAGAAAGGCGTGGTGGGGCATGTGGGCATCACCGACCTGCAGCTGGAGAACCTCAAGTGGGTAATTGAGCATTCGGAAGAAGGCACCGTCGAAAGCGTGCTGAATTTCTGCCACTACTGCCTGAATGATGATAAATTGGTGGACTTCCTCGATTTCTTCGAGTCCAAGGGTATTGGCGTCATCAGCGCATCTCCTTTGAGCATGGGACTGTTGTCGCAACGTGGTGTGCCTGCATGGCATCCAGCTCCCAAGCCTTTGGTAGAGGCCTGCGCCAAAGCTGCAGCATACTGCAACGAGAAGGGGTACCCTATTGAGAAACTGGCCATCCAATACGCAGTCAGCAACGAGCGTATCGCTGGCACTCTGTTCTCGTCAGCCAACCCCGAGAACGTAAGGCGCAACATCCAGTGGGCCAATGAAGAACCCGACTGGCAACTGGTGAAGGACGTACAAGAAATCATCGGTCAGCAAAAGAGAGTATCATGGGCCAACTCATAATAGATTCACATACCCACCTTTGGAAGAAGCAAGATACCTGGGTGGATGGAAAACGGATTCTTTCCATGAAGAATGGCAGAAGCATCTTTATGGACGAGGAAGTACAGATGATGCCTCCGTTCATGATTGACGAGCAGAACTCTGCAGAGGTACTGCTGTCGAACATGAACTATGCGCAAGTAGGTGCCGCAGTTGTGGTACAGGAAGTCATTGACGGCAACCAAAACGCTTATCTCTCAGAAGTACAGCAGCAATACCCTGAACGCTTTTTCTGCATGGGCATGGCATGGAACCTCGAAGAAGCAAAAGCTGCGCACACTGCAGGAATGAAAGGCATAGCATTCCCTGGACACCGCATGAAGGAGTCACTTTTAGAACTGATGCCTGTTTTCAAGTATATGGAAGACGAGCACTTGGTTCTGTCCATGTGCCTAGGTGAGGAAGAAAAACAAATTGGCGAGATGAAGGAAGTGATTCAGGAATGTCCACAACTCAAAGTGGCTATTGGCCATTTCGGCATGGTGACTACCCCCATCTTCAAAAGCCAAGTGCTGTTAGCACGCGAAAGCGAGAACGTGAAGATTGAGTCGGGGGGCATCACATGGCTCTTCAACGCAGAGTTCTACCCCTACCCTTCAGCCATTCGCAGCATCAAGCAGGCCGCTGACTGGGTGGGCATGAAGAAGTTGATGTGGGGCAGCGACTATCCTCGTACCATCACAGCCATCACCTACAGGATGTCTTATGATTTCATCACCAAGTCGGCAGAACTGACGGATGAGGACAAAGCGCTCTTCCTCGGCAAGAATGCTGAACATTTCTACGGTTTCAAAAACTTACCTAAATTACCTTATATTAAAAACATGTCAGAATAATCAGTCCTTGTACAGAACGATTCTATCTATGGCATCAACCATTTAATACATAACAATCATGAAAAAGCCTTTAGTATCGAAAAAATACCTTTTCACATTTATCCTCATCACGTCGTTGTTCGCCCTGTGGGGGTTTGCCAACGACATCACCAATCCTATGGTGGCGGCATTTCAGACGGTAATGGAACTGTCGGCAGCCAAGGCATCGCTGATTCAGTTTGCCTTCTACGGAGGCTATGCCACGATGGCCATTCCTGCAGCACTGTTCATCCGCAAGTATTCATACAAGAGCGGCATCCTTTTAGGCCTGGCGCTTTATGCCATAGGCGCATTCCTCTTCATTCCCGCCGCAGAGTGGCAAGAGTTCTCGTTCTTCTGCATCTCACTGTATATCCTCACCTTTGGTTTGGCATTTCTAGAGACAACAGCAAACCCTTTCATACTCTCATTAGGCGAGAAAGAGACCTCAACCCGCCGATTAAACCTTGCTCAAGCATTCAATCCTGTTGGTTCGTTGAGTGGCATGGCCGTCGCATCATTCATCGTGCTACCCCATTTGCTGTCTGACAAGCGCGACGAGGCAGGACAAATCATTTTTCCACTCCTCTCCGAAGCAGAGAAAGCGGACATCCGTCTGCACGACCTCGCTGTCATCCGCAACCCCTATGTAGCTATCGGCCTTGTGGTTTTAGTAGTTCTCATCGTCATTGCTCTCACCAAGATGCCTAAGACAGAAAGTGAGGAACAAAAGGCAGCAGGACAAACACACACGGTGAAGAATACTTTATCGAACCTCTGGCACAACACCATCTATCGCGAAGGCGTATTTGCACAGGTGTGCTATGTTGCTGCACAGATTATGGTGTGGACCTTCATCATCCAATATGCAGACCATCTTGGCATCAATAAGGCCACAGCCCAGTTATTTAATATTGTGGCGATGTCATTCAATCTGGTAGGCCGTTTCATCGGCACCTTCATCATGCGCTACATCAATACACGTAAGCTACTTACCATCTTTGGCATAGGAGCGTCAGTGTGCACACTTGGTGCTATCTGTATTGAAGGCATGGTAGGCCTATACAGCCTTGTCTGCATCAGTCTCTTCATGTCCATCATGTTCCCCTCCATCTATGGCATCGCCCTGGAGAACGTTGACACGAAGGACACTCACCTTGGTGCAGCTTTCCTTGTAATGGCTATTGTGGGTGGGGCACTCATGCCACCACTACAGGGCTTAATGATTGACCAAGGCACCATCTGGGGCATGCCTGCCGTGAACATGTCGTTCATGCTTCCTTTGGCCTGCTTCCTCGTGATTATCATGTATGGATACCGAGCATACAAACAAATAAACAAATAAACAATGAAAGCAATTCAGATTAGTCACTCTCAAGAGTTGAACATCATTGAAATGGAGAAGCCAGCAGCGTTGAAGGCTGGCGAAGTGTTGTTGAAACTAGAATATGTAGGTTTCTGCGGTTCCGACCTGAACACCTTCATGGGACGTAACACCATGGCCCTGAATCCTGTCATCCCAGGACATGAGATTGGTGCTGTCATCGAGGCAGTGGGCTGTGATGTGCCTGCTAACCTTCAAGTGGGCATGGTGGTAACCTGCAATCCCTACACCAACTGCAACCACTGTGCATCGTGCCGCAACGGACGAGTGAATGCCTGTCAGCACAACGAGACACTTGGCGTGCAGCGCAACGGTGCCATGAAGGAATACATTGTGATGCCATGGGAAAAGATTATTCCTGCAGGCAGCCTCTCAGCCAAGACCAGTGCACTGATTGAACCTATGAGCGTGGGCTTCCACGCTGTAAGCCGTGCACAAGTAACCGATGTCGACACCGTGATGGTCATCGGATGCGGTATGGTAGGTATGGGTGCTATTGTACGCGCCGTCACCCGTGGCGCCACTGTGATTGCCGCTGATCTTGACGATGAGAAATTGACTCTTGCCAAGCAGATGGGGGCAGCATACGCCATCAACACTAAAACCGAAGACGTGCACCAACGATTAGCAGACATCACAGGCGGATTTGGCCCCGATGTCATCATTGAAGCAGTCGGTAATCCTTTCACCTATCAAATGGCCGTCAACGAAGTTGCTTTCACAGGACGTGTCGCCTGCATCGGTTATGCCAAGAGCGACGTCACCTTCCAAACCAAGCTTTTCGTACAGAAAGAGCTGGATATCCGTGGCTCGCGTAACGCCACCCCAGAGGATTTCCGCGGTGTCATCCGCTATCTGGAACGCGGCACATGCCCTGTCAACGAGCTTATCACCAAGATAATCCATCCCGAAGAAGCATTGGAGACCATGCAGTGGTGGAGTGAGAACCCCGGCAAAGTATTCAGAATCTTAGTGAAGTTTTAAACACCACTTGAAATGAGAGATAAAAAGCGATAGGAACACACGCTTCTCACCTCTCATTTCAGGCACCACACCTCACACATGATGAAAGTATTTGTTAGTGGTTGTTACGACTTACTCCACAGTGGACACGTGGAGTTTTTCCGGCAAGCAAGCCAATATGGAGATTTGTATGTTGGCATAGGTTCGGATGCAACCATACTCAATTATAAGAATCACAAGACACTCTACCCTGAGCAAGAACGCCTTTTCATGGTGAAGAGCATTCGATACGTGAAAGATGCCTTCATCAACCAAGGTTCAGGTATCATGGACTTTATTCCCACAGTAGAAGCCCTGAAGCCCGACCGTTTTGTAGTGAATGCCGATGGCTCCAGCGAAGAGAAGCGCCGTTTCTGTGAAGAGCACGGCATCGAATACATCGTGCTCAACCGCACCCCTGCCGAAGGTCTAGAGGCACGTAGCAGTACCAGCATTAAGGCCACTTTGGCCAATAAATCAAACGGTGAGGTCCAACCTTCCAACGGCATTCCCACCCGTCTTGATCTTGCTGGCACATGGATTGACCAGCCTTACGTGAGCACTTATGCTCCAGGATGGGCTATCACTATTTCACTCATTCCCACCTTCGAAATTCGTGAACGCTGTGGCCTTTCCACTTCCACACGCAACCAGATCAAACGCATTTGGCCCGTTCGTCTGCCCGACATGGACCCAGAGATGCTAGCCAAGCTGGTCTTCTGCTTTGAAAATGACCCTGAACGCACCGATGGCATTATCAGCGGTGCACAAGACGCTATCGGAATCTGCATGCCTGGCCTCTGTCGACACTATTACAACGCTCATTACTGGCCAGAGCGCATTGAGTCGTGCAACAATGAGCGCGTCCTCCAATGGCTGGAAAGACATCTGTGCATGGTACCCATGTTTCCACGACGACCAGGTTGCTCTGTTGTGGAAGGGAAATGCATCAACGAACCCAACGTTAAAGCACTGGCTCAGGCTGCTGATGACTGTTGGGAGGCCATATTAAAGACGGACCTCAACGCTTTTGCCACAGCCTACCGGAACTCGTTCAATGCACAAATCACACTCTTCCCCTCTATGCTTCAATCAGGTGTGCAGAACTATATCGACCGCTATGCATCCCTGCCCGACGTTCTGGCATGGAAGATGCCTGGAGCTGGTGGTGGTGGTTACTTAGCCCTTGTCGTTACCGATGCCCGTTCCTTCTGCTTACAACATAAGGAAGCCATTCCGCTAACTATCAGAAGGAAATAAAAAACAATGAGGATATGACCACAATGCCATACCCTCTTATACATTCCAACAGACAAAAGATGAAGACCAAACGTTACGTGCAGACATTAGACTTACACGATGATCCAGACATGATTCGCGAATACCGCAAGTGGCACTCCAAAGAATACCATTGGAAAGAGGTACGAGACGGCATCCGTGCCGTAGGCATCCTTGAAATGGAAATCTACATCCTCGGCACTCGACTCGTAATGGTAGTCGATACCCCTGAGGACTTCGATTGGAACAAAGCTATGCAGAAGTTAGCCACCTTGCCCCGTCAAGCTGAATGGGAAGCCTTTGTGTCTAAGTTTCAAGGCTGCAATGCACAAGCCACTAGCAATGAGAAGTGGCAAATGATGGAAAGAATGTTCTATCTATATTAATTAAGACCCATATTAATCAACAGGGCCTATCGCTTATAGGCCACAACTAACAATTTCCCTATGACTATCAAACAACTGACTTTTGCTACACTGACACTGGCAGCCACACACATGGCTGCACAACATCAGGCCTATCAAATTCCCGTCCAAGAGAACGACGAGCCCATGGCTACAGGAAAGTTCACGCCCGATTGGGAATCATTAAAAACCTACGAGGTACCCGAATGGTTCCGCGACGCAAAGTTTGGAATCTGGGCACATTGGGGACCCCAATGTGTGGAGGGCAGCGGTGACTGGATGGCACGCAAGATGTATATTGAAGGAGATTACCAGTATAACTATCATCGCAATCATTATGGACACCCTTCAGAAGTAGGTTTCAAAGACATATTGCCACTATTCAAGGCCGAGAACTGGACACCCGATGAACTCGTAAAATTTTACAAGGAGGAGTGCGGCGCCCAATATTTCTTCGCCCTGGGCAATCACCACGACAACTTTGACCTTTGGGACAGCCAGTACCAAGAATGGAACTCCAAGAACATTGGCCCAAAGAAAGACATACTCGACGGATGGGCAAAGGCAGCAAAGAAAGCAGGTCTTCCTTTCGGCATCTCTTTCCATGCCGACCATGCATGGACATGGTACGAACCCTCACGCCGCTTCGACCTCAAAGGAGACAAACGAGGCGTAAAATACGATGGCTGGCTAACTAAGGAAGACGGCTATAAGCTCAATCCAGATGGCACAGAGAAGTGGTGGAAAGGACTTGACCCGCAGAAGCTGTATCAGCAGAACCACGATTTTTCTGATCGTACATGGGAGGCACGAAGCATCCATGACCAATGGGGATGGAACAACGGGGCCTGCCTACCAAGCCAAGAGTTTGTAACAAACTTCTACAACCGCACGCTTGATGCCATCAATCGCTACAACCCAGACCTTATCTACTTCGATGTGACGGTGCTGCCCTTCTACCCCATCAGCGACGCTGGCATGAAGATCGCAGCACATATGTACAATCACAGCGCAGCCACCCACAAAGGAAAGAACCAGGCCGTAGTGTTTGGCAAGATACTGGAAGAGGACATGAAAGATGCCCTCGTATGGGACGTAGAGCGTGGTGCACCCAATAAGATTATGGAACGTCCCTGGCAGTGCTGCAACTGCATCGGTGACTGGCACTACAACACAGACATCTATGAACGTAACGGTTATAAGAACGCTCACACCATCGCCAAGTTGCTCGTTGATATCGTCAGCAAGAACGGCAACATGCTTCTTTCCGTTCCTCTTCGTGCCGACGGAACTCCTGACGAGAAGGAGCTTGCAATCATGAAAGAGTTTGGCGCATGGATGAAAATAAATAGCGAAAGCATCGTGAAGACCCGTCCTTGGAAGATTTTCGGTGAAGGTCCTATTGCCAATGCCGACATCAAAATCAACGCCCAAGGGTTCAACGATGGACAGTACACCAAGGCAGGCGCTGATGAGATACGCTTTAATCAAACAGAAAAATACCTCTATATCACTCCACTCGCCTGGCCTAAGAACCAACAAGTCACAATCAAAGCACTTGCCGAAGGTTCAGAACACTTTTCCTCACCCATCAAGAGCGTAGAGTTGCTTGGCTATGGCAAAGTGAAGTTCCAGCGCACCCAAGATGCACTCATAATCACTCTTCCCCAACCCACCAATAACATCATGCCGGTGTTGAAAATCAAGAAATAAGAAAGGATCCACTATCCAACCTTGGGGCATCACAAGAGAACAAAATAACAACAACGAAATATGAAAAGAATACTGACAACAATGCTGATGGCCGCTGCCGTGACAGCGATCCACGCACAAGAGAAACTGTATCACGACGAGTTTCCCCTCAGTGATGTAACCCTATTGGATGGTCCATTGAAGAAAGCACGTGACCTGAACATCAAGACCCTGCTACAATACGATTGTGATCGTTTACTGGCACCCTATCTCAAGGAGGCAGGACTGACACCGAGAGCCAAGGCCTATCCCAATTGGGACGGACTGGATGGACACGTTGGTGGCCACTACCTGACGGCGATGGCGCTCAATGCCGCTGCAGGCAACGAGGAGTGCCGCATGCGTATGCTGTATATGATTGGCGAGTTGCAACTCTGTGCCAACGCCAATGCCATGAACCACCCAGAATGGGGTAAAGGCTATGTGGGTGGTATGCCCAACAGCGACCGAATCTGGAGCACGTTCAAGAAGGGAGACTTCAGAGTGTACTTTGGTTCGTGGGCACCATTCTATAATCTCCATAAGATGTATGCAGGCCTGCGTGATGCATGGCTCTACTGCGGCAACGATGATGCCAAGCGACTCTTCTTAGGTTTTTGCGACTGGGCGATTGATCTTACTGCTGAACTATCTGATGAGCAGATGGAGCAGATGCTAGGCAACGAACACGGTGGCATGAACGAGGTGCTGGTGGATGCCTACGCTATCACGAAGGACAAGAAATACCTCGAAGCGGCAAAGCGTTTCTCACACCGCCGATTGCTGATTCCGATGTCACAACATCTGGACAATCTTGACAACATGCATGCCAACACACAAGTGCCGAAGGTGGTGGGCTTCGAGCGCATCAGCGAGCTCTCTGGCGATGAGAGTTACCACAATGCTGCTGACTTCTTCTGGGACATCGTCACAGGTGAGCGTTCGTTAGCCTTTGGCGGTAACTCGCGCCGTGAGCACTTCCCGAGCAAAGAGGCTTGCACAGACTTCATCAACGACATCGACGGTCCCGAATCATGTAACACCAACAACATGCTGAAACTGACTGAGGACATGCACCGACGTAATCCAGAAGCACGTTATGCAGACTATTACGAACTGGCGACCTTCAACCATATCCTCTCGTCACAGCATCCCGAGCATGGTGGCTACGTATACTTCACCCCTGCCCGTCCGCGCCACTACCGCAACTATTCCGCCCCCAACGAAGCCATGTGGTGTTGCGTAGGCACCGGCATGGAGAATCATGGCAAATACGGTCAGTTCATCTATACCCACGTGAAGAACGCCCTCTACGTCAACCTTTTCGTGGCATCAGAACTGAACTGGAAAAAGAAAGGGCTCACCTTGCGTCAAGAGACCAACTTCCCCTACGCTGAGACAAGCCGCATCACCATCACCAGCGGCAAGGGTGAATTCCCGCTGCTGGTGCGCTATCCCGGTTGGGTAAGTCCTGGCAAATTCTCAGTGAAAGTCAATGGCCAGCCTGTTGACATCATCACAGGTCCATCCTCCTACGTCACTATCAACCGCAAGTGGAAGACAGGTGACATCGTTGACATCACCTTCCCTATGCACAACAGTGTGAAATATCTGCCCAATGTACCCCAGTATATTGCCCTAATGCATGGTCCCATTCTGCTCGGCATGAAGACAGGCACAGAGGACTTGGCTGGTCTTATCGCTGACGACAGCCGTTTCGGACAATATGCCGGAGGCAAAAAACTCCCCATCAACGAGGCGCCCATCCTTGTCAACAATGACATTGAAGCTATTGCCAGTCAACTGACGCCCGTTGCAGGAAAGCCCCTGCACTTCACCCTCAGCACCACTATGGAGAATGCCATCCACAACGAACTGCAACCATTCTTCGAAATTCACGATGCCCGTTACATGATTTATTGGCTTGCCCTCTCCGAAAGCAGCTACAAGAGCTATCTCCAGCAACTGGAAAAAGAAGAACAAGAGCGCCAAGCCCTCGAAGCACGCACCATAGACAAAGTGCAGCCCGGTGAACAGCAGCCCGAGACCGACCACCGTTTGGAGACAGACCAGTCACAAACAGGCAACACCAACGACGTGTTCTGGCGTGATGCCAGCAATGGGCATTATTTTAGCTACCTTATGCAGACCGCAGGACGCACAGACCTCTCGCTGCGTCTGAAGTTTTGGGGCGTAGGCGAGTGGAAGAGTCATGAGTTTGATATTTTCATCGACGACCAGTTGCTCACCTCCATCAACAACACCGGCAAATATCGAATCTCTGAGTTCAAATACGAGACATTCAGCATCCCTGCAAGCATGCTGAAAGGCAAACAGCAGATTCGCGTGAAGTTCGTAGCAAAGCCGCACAAACAAATCGGAGAGATCTATGGTGTGCGTCTGGTAAGCCCTGCAAAGTGAAGAATGATAAGCACTGTTTCAATTCATTCTTCCTTTCACTCGAAAGACTATAACGATTACACTAGAATCTTAACCCACTAAAAATAACAGAACACCTATCACATTTATAAACCATGCTTAGGAAAAAATTATTCTGCTCAGGGCCTTAACAAGCGCTATGGCCATCCAGGCACAGGAAAAAACTTCACCAGCCACAAAAGCTCTATTTGATAGAAGCTGGCAGTTCACACAACAAGGGGAAACCATCACTGTAGATTTACCACACGATTGGGACATCTACACCGCTTCCAACCCTGCCACTGGAGCCACCAGCACAGGCGAAGGCTGGTTTCAAGGCGGCAAAGGAGAATGCAAGCCCCCCTCAAGTCCCCTGCTGCAGAACTGGTGAAACTCCACTTTGAAGGTGTCTATCAACATATAGAAATGGATATCAACGGACAGAAGGCAGGACAGCACGCATACGGATACCCCCATTCACCATCGATGCCACGCCCTATCTGCACAAGAACAATCGCCTTAACGAAGTGCTCGCCAAAGTGGAAGTGTCCATTTCCAATGAGTCTGGCCGCGACAGAAACGCCACCCTCTCTCTTCTTTTTCCAAGTCATCCCAATAATTGTTCATAAGAAACGAGACAACATTTCATCTATTGAGGGACTATGCCGAAGCACCGGCATGGTCCCTTTCTTTTTCCCCTCTTCTTGCACCACTTTGGCGGTGTGAGTCACACCGGCATGGTCGGTCTGAGTCACACCGCCACCCTCGGTGTGACTCAGACCGATTTTGAGGCTCTGGGAGCAAGGAAGACTGCATCACTTCAACAAACAGGCCCCGATGCACGGATAGCATCGGGGCCTGCTGTACATGAAGGCTGAAAGGTACTCCTTCCTATGTAGGATTCTGTGCCATTACCAAATCTTCACACGCTTGTCGGCGGGTACGAACATAGGATCGCTCTCTGTGATGCCAAATGCATCGTACCACGCATCCACGAGGGGAAGGGCACCATTGACACGCCAACGTCCAAGGGAGTGAGGATCGCTGGTGGTGAGGTTGCGAATAGCCTCTTCTGTGATGTTGCCAGCCCACACACCAGCATAAGAGAGGAAGAAGCGCTGTTCAGGCGTGAAGCCGTTCTTCACAGGCAGCGGGTTGTCCTTGGTCGCATTCTTAAAGGCAGTGTAGGCAAACTTGATGCCTCCGTGGTCGCCAAGGTTCTCGCCACAGCAGAGGTCACCGTTGGCATTGAGATCGGGCAGCACCTTGATGGCTGAGAAGAAGTCCTTGATGACCTGGGCACGCTCGTTATATTTGTCACCATCGCCTTCTGCCCACCAGTCGCGGAAGTTTCCGTCCTTGTCGAACTGGCGGCCCTGGTCGTCAAAACCATGTGACATCTCGTGACCGATGACCACACCGATGGCGCCATAGTTGAAGGCGTCGTCGGCTTCCATATCAAAGAAGGGGTACTGAAGAATACCTGCAGGGAAGCAGATTTCATTTGTGGTAGGATTGTAGTAGGCGTTGACAGTCTGTGGGTTCATGTACCACTCGTCACGGTCAACGGGTTTCTTCCACTTGCGAGCTAACATATCGGCATGTGCCCACTTAGACACTTCTTTCATGTTCTCATAGAGAGTCTTGGCAGGATCGATGTCAAGCTGTGAGTAGTCACGCCACTTGTTAGGATAGCCAACCTTCACATAGAAGGCGTCAAGTTTCTCGTGGGCAGCCTTCTTGGTGGATGGGCTCATCCAGTCTTGTGCGTCGATGCGCTCGCCGAGGGCTATCTGCAAGTTCTTGATGAGCTGTTCCATACGTGCCTTGTTGGCTGGCGGAAAGTACTTCTCCACATAGAGCTGACCTACAGCCTCGCCGAGGATGCTATTGACCACGCTCACGCTACGCTTCCAGCGTGGACGGGGCTCTTGTGCTCCAGTCATGATGCGTCCGTTGAAGTCAAAGAACTCTTCATACACTTTGTCGCCCAGCATGGAGCCTGCCGCATCAAGCATCTGCCACTGCACCCAGTCCTTGAGCACAGCAACAGGAGTGTCGGCCAGCACAGCGAGAGCTTCTTTCACCGCCTCTGGCTGACCCACAGAAAGGGAGTCTATGTCGGTGATTCCCTGCATGTCAAAGTAGGTTTTCCAATCGAAGCCGGCATATTCCTTGACGAAGTCGGAGAATGACATCTTGTTATAGTTCGAAGCAGGGTCGCGCAGTGCCACATTGTCACGTCCAGCCTTAGCCATACGTGTCTCCAGAGCCAAGATGTTCTCCATCTTCTGCTGCGCGGCAGCAGGCTTTTCGCCTACGAGCTGGAACATCTTGACAATATGTGCCTTGTAAGCCTCAAGTATCTTCTTGTTGGCCTCATCGTCTTTCACGTAATAGTCGCGCTCAATAGAATAACCGCCCTGAGAAATCTCCAACAGGTTCTGGGTAGAGTTCATCATGTCGGCGCTGATGTATGAGCCCCACAACTCGCCAAAGCCCACACCTTCCTGATTCATCTTGTTCATGAGAGCAATGAGTTCAGGGGTGCTCTTCACCTTTGCTACACGCTTGAGGTCGGCCAGCACAGGTTTCACACCATCTTTGTTCTGACGCACAGAGTCCATGCGCAGGGCATAGAGGTCTCCTATCTTCTGACCCAAGGAGCCACGCTCCTGCGGATGAGCTGCTAATCCTTCAATAATCTCACGGATGCGCTTCTGGTTCTCCTCTGCCACCACATCAAAACTGCCGAAGCGTGAATATTCGGGCTTGAGAGGATTGTTCGCTATCCAACCGCCACAGGCATACTGATAGAAGTCTGTGCCAGGCTTGGCAGTCGTGTCCATATTCTCCAGCTTGATACCCATGGTCTGGGCATTCGCCATTGTCGATGCTGCCATTGTCATCATCATCAAAAAGTTTTTAGTTTTCATTTATGATTGGTTTTTGTCTGTATCGAGCCGCAAAGGTACGACTTTTTCATGTGAAAGGTGGAATGTGGAATGTGAAAAATCAATAATGGGCAGACAGGATGCAGAGATAAAGTCAAAGGGCAGAGGCCTGAGGTCAAAGGCGGGCAGTGAATCCTTTGCCCAAGAGGAATGCACTTTGAGTGTATAAGTTCAATTACTTAACAACCGGCTACTTATGCAACAAGACGGTTGAAATATGACTTTTGACATACAAATTGTGAATTGTTGATTATGAATTATGAATTAAAAACACTACCTTTGCACCCAAGAATACAAAAAACACCTATGACCAAGAAAAAACAAACAGATCAACTGAACCGTCTCGTCAACCTCATCAGCGATGACAGTGAGATCCTTAGCCGCGCCAGCACTTTTGTGCAGAACTTTGTGGACAGCAAGACCACTGTGCATGGGAAACAGGACCTCGCTTCGCAGCTGAGCGCACAAGCTCAAAAGGAAGCCAAGAACGAGCGTCCCCAGTAATTTTTCTTTTTGAAACACCCTACTCCATGAAACGAATTGCCTTGCTGTTCCTTATCATGTGTACTGGGCTATGCGCATATGCGAAACACATAGAGTACACGTCAGAAGATAGTGCCCGTGTGGTGCAGCTGCTGAAGGACGCCCAAGAACTGCGAGGCACCGAAAACCGTGTCTTTTATTTCGGCAAAAAGTTTCTGAATCTCCCTTACGTGGCCCACACGCTTGAACTGGGCAACACAGAACATCTCATTGTCAATCTTCATGAACTGGATTGCACCACGTTCGTCGAGACGGTAGTGGCGCTTGCGTTGTGTGATCTACAAGACAAGCGCACCTTTGACGACTTTTGCAACAATCTCACCCACATCCGATTCCGCCAGGGACTGATGACCGACTACACGTCACGCCTCCACTACTTCACGTGGTGGGCAGAAGACAACGAGCAACTGGGCATCGTAAAGGACATTACCCCACAATCGGCTCCATGGGGGGCTTTCACCGCCATACAGACCGTCAACATCAACTACATGTCTTCCCACCCCATGCTATACAAGCAGTTGAAGAGCCACCCTGCATTTGTACCGACAATCAAAGCGTATGAACAGGCCAGCAACGGAAAGAAGTTCCGCTATATTCCCAAGCAGAATCTGGCATGGAACCAAAGCAGCGCGTTGGGAACCGTGAAAGACGGTGATATCGTGGCCATGCTCACCGACAACGATGGCCTCGACACCCGCCATATCGGCATCGCCTTCTGGCAGAACGGCCGTCTCCACTTGCTCCACGCCTCCAGCCTCTACAAGAAAGTGCTCATGAGCAAAGAGACGTTCCACGAATATGAGATGAAACAGCCTAAACACACGGGCATCCGGGTATTTAGGCTCGTTGAGAATTAAAGGCAAGAGATATGACATATTGTTTTTCCGGTACGGGCAACAGCCAATGGGTAGCAGACAAACTCCAAGGACTGCTCCAAGAAGAAGCGGACTCTTTTGGACTGGTTTTCCCTGTCTATGCATGGGGCATCCCCAAAGTGGTTACGCAGTATATCCTAGAGCATCTGGAAGAAATCAAGAAAGCAAAGTATGTGTGGGCCGTCATGACCTGTGGGGATGACATTGGTTATGCCGACCTCATTCTCAACCAACTGCTAGAGGAAAGACTGGATGCGGTCTTCTCAGTCCAGATGCCTAACACGTATGTCTGTCTGCCAGGCTTTGATGTTGACCCTGCCGATGTGGCAAAAGCCAAGGTACAAGAGACCTTGAAGCGCTTGCCGACCATTGCCGATAGCATCGGGAAGCATGAGAAAAAGACGGAAGTAGTGAGAGGAAGTTCAGCATGGCTGAAGACATATGTGCTTCGTCCTCTTTTCAACCGTTTCCTCGTCACCGACAAATATTTTCATACAAATATACACTGCATACACTGCAAGCGCTGTGTACGTGGATGTCCTCAAGGCAACATCACCCTCGATGCAGATGACAATATTCGTTGGAAGCATGAGAACTGCACGGGTTGTCTCCGATGCTATCACCGGTGCCCCTGCCACTCAGTACACTTCGGCATCTTCACCAAAAACAAGGGACAACACCATCTGTAAGCACTTTTTCCCATGAAAGTAATCGTATCAAATGAGATAGAGCAAATCTGCCCTGAATTTGTCGGGGCATGTCTGGAGGCTGAGGTAGTCAATTCACCTTACAATGAAGCCTTGTGGAGAGAAATAAACACGCAGGGAGAGCTGTTCCGCAAGGAATTGACCACAGAATCGCTGAAGGAACAAGCCAGCATATCCGCAACCAGAAGAGTGTATAGGGCCTGTGGCAAAGACCCCTCTAGATACCGTCCTGCCTCCGAAGCGCTGATACGCCGTATGCTTCAAGGCAAGGAACTCTATCAGAGAGACACGCTTGTTGACCTCATCAATCTGGCATCCATTGCCTACGGATACAGCATCGGAGGCTTTGATGCAGACAAATTTGTAGGTGACACACTCACTTTAGGCATCGGACGTGAAGGAGAACCGTATGAAGGCATCGGACGTGGCTTCATCAATATTCATGGTCTGCCCGTGTATCGTGACGAGCAAGGCGGTGTGGGAACTCCCACAAGCGATAATGAACGGACGAAGATGACCCTTGGAACCCGTCACTTACTCGTTCTCATCAACGGCTATGACGGCAACGAGCAACGCGTGCGTGACAATGCAACTTACATACAGGCCCTCCTCCAGAAATATGCTCAAAGCGACGGAGGTTCCTTCTTCATTTACAAATAAGCACTGACCATGGATAAAGGAGTGTAGATAGATAATGATTCAAAACGTATAGCCTTGCGCATAAGGAAACGCAAATAGCCACAAAGTCTTGCTTGACTTTGTGGCTATTTGTTATGCAGCACTTGCTTCAGAAAAGAGCAGTCAGAATGGATAGCCTACTGCAAAGTGGAAACCGAGGCTGTCTTTGAACTTGCGCATGTTGTAGTAGGAAGATTTCCCCGTATCATAAGGAGCATGGATGCCTACACCAAGGTCGAAGCGAAGGATGAGAAACTCGAGGTCGTAACGAATACCTGCACCTGTGCCCACAGCCAGAGACTTGAAGAAGCCATCGTCACCAAAGCGTCCACCTGGATGCTGGTCGTCACCATGCATGAGCCACACATTACCCGCATCGAGGAAAAGAGCACCCTGAAGGGCTTTGACCAAAGGAAAACGATACTCTGCATTCATTTCCAACTTCATGTCACCTGATTGGTCTAGATAAGTGCCACGACCATTAGTGTCTTGGTAACGCCCAGGACCGATGCTGCGCACGGCAAAGGCACGGATGCTGTTGGCACCACCAATGTAGAAGAGTTCACTATAGGGGGCATAGTTAGAGTTCCCATAAGTCCAAATGCCGCCCAAAAACACACGGGTGGCAATAGAAGTCTTCTCCGTAAGATGGAATGTGTTCTTGAGGGTGAACTGGAACTTGAGGAACTGTGAGTACGGTGTGAAGAGCAACTTCTTGTCCTTCTGATAATAGTCAAAGCCCAAGAAAGAGTTGGTGAGATTGAGGAAGTTGCCCGATTCTTTCACCGTACCTTCAAAGTGCATGGAGTGCGGAATGCGTGTATTCCATGTATTGTCGTATATGATGGAATACTGCATAGCAGGGATGAATTGGTCACGCAATGAAACATATAGAGCAGAATTGCGTGACACAATCGAGTCAAAGCGCGCCGTTGTCTCCTGCATCTTGTTGTAGGAAATGGTGAAGGGAGAGAGCTGGTGGCTCCACGAGCGTGAGGTCTGGAAGCCATAAGCAGCTTCTGCCATGAAAGACATCAAACGGTAATAGTTGGCACGGTTCAGCTGATTGACATTCACACGGAAACGAGTAGATGTGGGATACTTGTAGAAGCGCTTGTTGAGCCAAGGGAAGGCAATCCATGGATAAGCCAGGGAGATGTCTGCGCCTATCTCGTAAGAGTTTATGCGCTTATTCTGTCCAAACTGCTTTTGGGTCTGCCACTCGTAACTTCCCTTCAAACCTACAGAAAGTGTTTCACCATGATGAAAGGCGTTGCGCTTGGAGATGGTGATACCTAAGTTAGGACCTATCTGTGAATTAGACTTTTGAGTGATATTGAAGTCTATCTCAGTATCCATCAGTTGGTCAAGCGTCAAGTCAAGGCGGATATCAATTGTGTCGGACGCAGTTGGCTGTTGAGAGTTGAACACAGAAAGGCTGTCCGCAGATTCCCGCTGCATAAACGTGAATTTGACGCCGGAAAAGATGTCCATACTATGCAGGTTAGCCAATGTCTGATCCACGCTGGACTGATTAAACAACTGTCGGCGACGGAACTTGAAATTCTTGAACAGCACACGAGGGGCGATTGGCATACGGTCACCCTGGTATGCCACTTTTAAACTGCGCATCACGAGCGAATCATCGTAGACATTAGACGTGCCAGCAGCCCGACGCTTCATTCCTTCGCTGCTACGCATATTCTCACGAATGTAGGCGCTCACCTTACCGAAATAGTACTGCCGCTTAGCTTTCTCAGGCATATCCCAGTCTGCAGCCACCAAAAGGTTTACTCGATAGGGAGTGTTTACAGAATCGGCAAGATAGGTCACATAATCTGGACGATAGTAATAAAAGCCGTTGTTGCGAAGAGCTGTGACGATACGGGTCTTCTCATTGGTGAGGTCGAGTGTGGAGAACTGAGAGCCTTTCCGAATGTATGGTTCATCGATGGAAGAGCGAATGATGCTGTCCTCCAACTCCGGGAAAGCATATCGGATGCTGTCAAACAGATAAGGTTGCCCTAATTTCACGTCGTAAGCAATCTTTTGCTTCTTCGGATTTTTCTGTTCAACAATTTCGTACCCGACCTTTCCTCTGAAATAACCGTAATTCTGCAAGAGATTGGTAGCAACTTTCACACGCGTGTCTGGCGACACATGTGTCATGGTCACGGGCTGTGCGGCAAACGAATTAAACATCCACTTATTAAATCCTACTCGCGGCTGGTTCACATATGCGTTGTAGACCCACAAACCTACTTGCAAGGGAGAACGAGTAAATGAACTGCCCATGAAAGATCCATTAGGTGCATAGTCAAGCGCGGCTTGCACTTCCAACAAAGCATTCTCTTCCTCTGTTGTACCCAATTTGTCATGCACCTTCACCTTGTCTATACCCGTATAAAGCACTTCACCCTCAGGCAAGTTGGAAGTGGTGGAGCATGCGACCTGCACAAGAGCCACTATTATATATAATATGTATAGTAAATGCTTCTTCATTGCTGCATAACAATCCTGTCTGTAGTTTCTCCTTCGCGGTTTTTCTCCTGTTCTCCACTTTCTGGTGATTCTTCCCTTCTTCTCATCGGAGGCACTTCTTCCTTCTTCTTACGCCAGATAAACAGATCGGAGAACTTATCCATTTTCTTGCGCAACAGCACACCCGCACCATTCTTGTCCAACTCGCCTTCAATCAAGTTGGAATAGTCTTTTTCATGGAAAAGACGCACATACTGCGTGCCGCCATTGTCAAGTCTCCACTCCAACGAAACGTCATCGATGTAGGCACCTGATTCGTTATACTGCTCACTACCGCCATCAGAACTCACCTTGCCTCCAATCACCACATTGAGGCGGTCCGAGAAGAAGCGGCGTGAGAATTTGAACGAATAATCTGTTCGGGTTGTTCCGTCATCACGCGTGGTCTGTTCCATGCCCACATTCACATCCACCATCGTGGACATAGCCTTACCTGCGATGTTATTAATTTCATTCTGCAAGAAACTGTTCAACGCATTGCCAGCTGTGAATCCTTTCTTGTTTGAGCCAGAAAGGTACATGCCTGTGGCAAGCATACCTACAGCCAACTTGTTCTTTTCCTCTGCCGAGCAAGCAGCCAGCTCGTTCTGAACAGAAATATCTTCAGGCGCATCAATGATGAACTCCAGCCCCATGTTAGACAACGTGTTAGAAATCTTCAGACCTGCATCGAAAGCCACACTGCGACTAGTTCCATCTGCAGCTCCTACGGTAGCCTTCACTCGTTCCGTAGCTGTTATGTTGAGCACAGGATTAGCGGGCTCACCTGCAAACTCCACGTATGAACCATTATGGATGGTAAAGGTCTTCAGCGGAATAACGGGGAGAGTGTACTTCATCTCACCCTCATTGATGGTATAGCGTCCCTGCATGTTCAGTACACCCTCAGGCGTGTAAGTCATAGTGACAGAACCACCACCTTGCACCTTTACGTAACTCTCATGATCAGCAGAGAGATCGGCATTCAGTTTGGCGCCATCCTCAATGCTGAGCGTGAGGTTCATATCCATGCCCATAAAGGTCTTTTTCACCATCTCGTCACGCGGTGGAGGAGGAGCGTTGAAATCAATAAATGTCACGATGTCTTCCAGTCGGTCTGTTTGATAAAGTGGCGTATCTGTCAGCACATATGTGATGTTGGTCGTAGGTAACACACGCACCATGCCACGCACCGTCATGTCTTGCGTAGAACCCAGCACACGCACAAAGAAGTCGCCATACATATCACCATACAGAAGTGACTTAGCAGCAGGCTTTGCTTCTATCACGTGGAAGTTACGTCCCATCAACGAAAGCGACATGAAAATTTCCGACAAGTCTGCGAAATCCACATAACCGTTCAGCGTAAGCGGGTTGTCATCCGCGCCGTAGAACTTAAACGCGTTAAAATCCACACGGCTGTTGTTGAACGGTATGGGCTGATTATCTAAAGCCAAGTCAACGCTGTAAGGTTTAGATAGCACATGGACATCCTTCGGTTGCAAGGCGCCATTAAAAAGCAATGAGTTCATCGGTCCTGCCACTTTCAGATTACCAGCCAAAAGGCCATTGAAAGCCAGCAACTGGTTCGGCATGAAAGCGTCGAACATCGACATGGGCACATCCATGAAAGCCAAATTGGCATCAAGAGCCCCCTCGCCCTCTGCTAAATATGTACCATCCAACTGAATCACATCACGGTCATCAAGAGCCAAGGTCGCATCCACCGCATGCATTGTCTCTCCCTTTGGCATATAGGTAAACCGTGTGCCCACATTACCCACAGGCATACCATCATAAGTAAAACGATCCACGCCCAGTGTTCCCTCCACCATGAAATTATCGCCTTGGTCAATATAGGTAGCATCAGCCGCAAGCATGCCCGTCATGCTAGGCAATCCAGGAATAGGCACCACCTTCAGAATTTCTTTCAAATTCAAGTCACTCGCAATCACATTCGCGATTTGCTTGCCAATGTCACTCTCATCAGCATACACAGCCACATAAGCGCTGTCTGTCATGCTCGCCAAACGCACATCAGCCATAATAGGCCGATTCGGACGCGTAATAATATAGTTGTCGCTATTCAGCGTGAACTCACGGTAAGCAATAATAGGATGTTGTGGATAAAGGCTAAAGGTCACGCATGAATCATTCGCCACACCATTCACACCCAAATCAATACCCTTCTTTCCTTGTTTATCAAAGAAGGTAAGATGAGCATCCACTTCATCCGCCTTCAGGAATCCATCCACATATGCACGGAAAGCAGGCAGCAACAGCTGTTCCTTACACTGCACACCCACGTGGTAATCCAACTTTGCAGAATCTTGCGTCAAATCAAAGAAGGCGGTATCAATCTTTACACTATCCGTCTTAAAGGAATACACGTGCCCGTTACCCATCAAACCTGTTTCTGGCGATGCCTCCACATGTGCTACAAATTCATCGAATTGCACGCCATACACCCTCAGCACGTCCATCAGTGGATTCTGTTTGCCAGCGGATGCATGCATCCATATTTCAGGCAAGTAAGAACGCAACACATTCAAATCCACATCACGTTTCTTGAACTGTCTCAACGCCTCCTTCTCCAACTTCTCTATCTTGGGCATCAGGTTAAACATATTGTTAGGAGTGAAGAACGAGAAATCCAAATCGCCTGTTTGCAGCATGGCAGACGTGGTGTCCTTCTTAGCTTCCGCCATCAAATCAAAAGCCTCTGTCAAGATGCTGTCATTGCCCAGTTTCAGACTCAGCGCATCAATGTGCGAATCCACACGGAACAGTTTGTCCATGTTATAAGAGAACTCCAACGTCCCACTCGTGCGAGCCTGCAGCACATCCTCGCTGAAGCCCATTGCTTGGACATCCAGCCAAGGCAGTTGAAGGCTCAGCAAGCCCTTCAACAGATTCTTCTTCAATTCACCGTCAAACGACAGGTCTGTCTGTACTTGATTATTATCAGCCACCAAATCCAGCAACACCTTGCCCCCCTTCATCGTGGCATTAGCCGTAATGTTGCTTAGGTTTATCTTTCCCATGCGAGCATCAGTCAATAGGGCATCTGCATCCAGCACCGTAAAAGGCGAGAAGAAATCAAAACCATGTCCAGAGGCCTTCAATTGTCCCGACAGCATCGTCTGTTCCTCCATCGGCACAAAGCGGTTCACCACAAACTGATGCAGCCGCACATTCGCCCGATAAGCCTCCTGCGCCATTACATAACTCGCCTCAATGTCAGCCCTTCCGCCACGCAAGTCCTCAGCCTTCAGCTTCGTTTCCAGCGACAAGTCATTCACCACATCCCACAGCATCGCTTCACCGTCCACTTGAACCAATCCAGGCACTTTCAGATAGAGCGTGCTCACATCCAGTGCCTCCAAGTTTCCTTCAGCCTTCAGTCTCACCTCCGAAGGACGCACAGGCAACCACTGGTTCATCATCGAGCACACATCCCTCGTCTCTGGACCGCCCATTCGAGTAAAGAACAATATGTCGCCCTTTCCCACTTGTCCCTCGCCCATCACAGAGAAGCCGCCAGGGTTCTCCTCATCAAAGGCATTCAGGTCCATTCTATAGACCGCAGTCAAATCGCTGTCCGCCGTCTTCACATGCAGTTTCGGAATGACCAACGCCAGAGAGTCCATCTCCAATCGGCACGCCGTTTCTTGAATGGTCAAGCCCGACTGCTCGACAGCAGCAAAGTGGCTCAAACGCATCGAGAGGTCTTTGCCCACTGCCGAAAGCGAATCCACCCGCAGATGTATGCCATCAAACTGCAAATGGTTAGGGTCAAGCTGCTGAGGCAGCCGAGGTTCCTTAAGGCGGTCATAAGCCACCTTCGACTCCTGCATCTCCAGCCAATCCACCTTATACGCCCCTTCCTTCAAGTCGAGGAAAGCCTTCGTCTGCAAGTTGCCAATATCTGCAGCCACCCAAGTGCTGTCCGCATTAGGTGTCAGCAACACGTTCAGCTTCACACTCTGCAACTGCAAATCCTCCAGCTGCACACGCCAATCAATCGTAGTCGTGTCTTCAGGCACCGAGTCTGCCAAGATGACCGTCAAGTCAGCATCTCTCAGCAGAGCCTCATTTATCACAGCAAGCCCATTCTTGATGTCCGTACTGTGAGAATTGAGACTAAGTTCGGCAAGTTTGCCCTTCAACACACACAAGTCAATCATTCCCTTCGTGTTCAACTTGGCATCATACAGATGGACGCCATCCACCTCCGCCTCCAGACGGAACAGCGGCAAAGCCCTTACGCTCACATCCAGTTCGCGCGCATCCAGCAGCGTGTCGCCCTCATCCACAGCCAGCACCCCTCCCATCGAGAGGTCAAGCGGAAACTTCAGACACACACGCTCTACCGATACCTCCATGCCCGTTTCCTCACTCAGCATCTCAGCGGCCTTATCCACCGCATATTTTTGGACAGGGGGCACATAAATCAGCACGAAAAGCAACAACAACAAGAAAATTGGAGTTAGCACCATTCCCAAGAGAATGCGCCAGCTCCAACCTACAAGCGTATACTTTCCGTACTTCTTCATATAAAACCAAAGAATTGAAGAATTGAAGCTTTGGGCAACAGCCACATAGCCACTTCAATTCTTCAATCTTTCAATTCTGCAATTGATTACAGATTTGGATTAATCTTGCTCCACTCCGAAACAGGAGGAACGATGTTCAATGTCACGAGCTCGTCGCGCATCTTGCAGAGGTGCTCATACGAAGCATCCAGCTTAGCCATCTCCTCAGGAGTGCCAGTAGGCATCTTGTAAGTGCAGCCGTTCGTGTCGAGCGTAGTGTCCATAGCCATCATGATGTGATTGTACTTCTCGTTGTTCACGTAAGTACCAGCAGGCCAACGGAACTTCTCGCCACCCATCACAGAGCGAATCATCTCTACAGAGCAGAAAGCAGGGCTCTGCCAAGAGCTGCGGCCACGGAGCTCGATAATCTTCGCGCCACCCTTCGTCACAGCCACCTTCAGCTGTTCCCATTCCTCTTCAGGAAGAGCAGGAGTGCCGATGAGCTCATTCAGAGGCTTGCCAGCCACCTTCACAGCGCTGCCAAACACAGCCATCTGCTCGCCATGACCGCCATATGTTGCGCAGCCAGTCACCTCATACTGCTTCACACCAAACTTCTTGGCAAGAGCAGACTGCAGGCGAGTAGAGTCGAGCGCAGCCAGCGTAGTCACCTGACCTGGTTTCAAGCCAGAATACAACAGCGTAACCAGACCCGTCAAGTCAGCAGGGTTGAAAATGACAGTCACGTGCTTCACGTCAGGGCAGTATGCCTTGATGTTCTTACCCAGATCCTCAGCAATCTTGCAGTTGCCAGCCAAAAGATCCTCACGGGTCATGCCAGCCTTACGTGGAGCGCCGCCAGAAGAGATGATGTATTTAGCATCCTTGAATGCTTCAGCCACATCCGTAGTAGCGGTGAGGTTCACACCGTCATATCCGCAATGGAACATCTCTTCCATCACACCCTCCATACCTGGAGCATACACATCATAGAGACACACATTAGGAGTCAGCTTCATCGTCAGAGCCAACTGAACCATTGTGGAACCGATAGCGCCACCGGCACCCACAATCACGAGCTTATCGTTAGTCAAAAATCCCATAATACTAGTGGTTTTTAAAAGTTATAAATCTTATCTTTTGCAAATGTACCCCTTTTTTCGTTACCCGCCAACTATTCCGTCACTTTTTCTTGATTATTTTTCAGCAGACGACATACTCTTCATCCACAAGCGGGGGCCATCTGCACACACCTAAAATAAAAGCTCAGCGAACCACTTCGGTAAACTCCGGCTGAGCCCCTTCTTCCTTACCCACAGTCACATAGATAGTAGAAGTGCTCTCTGCTCCGTTCATGCCTGTGCTCGTCACGGTGAACTTATAATCCGTCGTCGTCTCGGTCTCTCGTTTGCCCACCATCTTAGGGGTACCGAGAGGGAATTGATAAGTAGAGCAAGCAGCGCTGAACACAGCCGAGTCCTCAGGAGTCACAGGCACAGATTCACCATAGGCCGGGAGAGGAGCCACCTCACCTTCCTTATAGCCATTCTCTATCAAGAAACGGTCCAGTTCCTTGGCAGCTGCAGCCACACGCGCAGTACGCACGCCATAGCCCTGCTTGATATTAGCCTTTGGCAGCGCCTTCTTCAGCGCCTCAGACGATGTGTTCAGACCACCGCTGCCAAAAGTACAGAACGGCACAATCGTCTTGCCCGCAAAGTCATTCTCCTTCACCAGCGTAGCGATAGGCATCGCATAAGTGCCAAACCAGATAGGATAGCCGAGGAAGATGACATCATAGTCCGCCAGTTTCGACTGAAGAGGCTGAATAGCAGGAAGATTTCCGCTGTTCATCTCTTCATTGCAACGCTGAATAGTTGCTTGGAAATCCCCGTCATAAGGATTCACCACCTCGATGCGCTCCATGTCAGCGCCCAATTGCTTCTGCAACTCTTCAGCGACAGTCTGTGTTGCGCCATTCTGAGAATAATACAGCACCAGCGCCTTCTGCTGCGTGCACCCCGTGATGAAGCATGCCATCACGGCCAGTGACATCAAAGTCTTTTTCAGATTCATATACAATACATTTTAGATTAATGGCCACAAAGATAGCTATTTCCATTGGACACCTACAAGAGATAAGGCAACAAAAATCCTCTGCTCTAGCATTTTCTGCTAAAGCAGGCCACAAACTGGAAGAACCGATTAACAACCTATTTCATACAATCCAAACTACTTGTGGACTAAACGCACACGTGTTTGTGGGCAAGCCAACGCTGTGCTACCAGGCGAGCCATCATTGTATGACTGGGCAAAACAGGGACTCCTTTCTGTTCCCTATCTGGGGGAGCATAAAAAGGCTGCATCCTTATTGCCGCTCCGCAGCCAAACCTGAATACAAATCCTCCGTCGGACGCGGATATTCCTTCAGATGCCCAAGATGCACCACCCTCTTTCCGTTATACAAATCCCGTTGCATCGTCAGGAAGAAGTCACGCAAGCCAATGGGCGTCATCTGCAACTTCGTCATCGCATCCATCGTAGAATGATACTTCATGTCGATAAGTGTTGGCAGCTTATCCATACCCAACTCCTTAAAGCCATTGCGCACATACATATCCAAAATAAAGTCGGCAAACTCCTGCTGCTGCTCAGTCACCTTCTTTCGCAAGTCTTCACGCACCATCTGCGCCCTCCGCTCACGTTCCATCGGTGTGGTGTTGTATGCCAAGAAAGCCAACACATCCAGCATGTCGCACTTCTCCATTTGCAGGAATCGGCGCATCACCTCCAACTTGTCCTCTTGGAATCCCGACCGCTCCAGCAACTCCAGCAGCTGCTCACGAGTGTCGGGTTGGCTCCAACGCTCACGCAAATCTTCCTCGCCATCCAAGAACTCAGGCAACGCACCAAACAATCTCTTCACATACTCTTCCAACGTCAGCAACTCATCGCCAAACTGAATGCGTTCCTCCCAATCGGTGTGCAAGGTTAGCGAACGCAACTTTGAGAGTTTCACCACCACCTGTTTCCTCTTGCTTGGTCCATCACAAGTGCAAGGCAGATGGCCACACACAGGGCAAGGAACAGGAATCTTTGGAGGGCACACACAAGGGTCTTGTCCACATGTAGGGCATACACCTTTAGGCCTCTTGTTACAGGTGCAGGGATAGTTGCCACATATCGGGCAGAAAGGGTCACCATCCCATTCGGGGTCCTTGAAGTTCGCCGAAGCACCCACAAAGTCATATAGCGTGAAGAAATACTTCCCTTCAAACAAACGGGTGCCACGACCCAAGATTTGCTTGAACTCCACCATGTTGTTCACAGGACGGAGCAGCACGATGTTTCTCACGTTTCGGGCATCCACACCTGTAGAGAGTTTCTGTGAGGTCGTCAAGATGGTGGGGCGCAGCAAGTCGTTGTTCTGAAAGAGCTTCAGTTGCTTCTCACCCTTGTCGCCATCGTCAGCCGTCACACGTTCGCAATAATTAGAGTCAGGCACACGCTTCCAGCGGTTAATCATCGCCGCAATTTGCAAGGCGTGACTCTGAGTGGCACAAAACACCAGCGTCTTCTCGTTAGGGGCAAGCTTGCCCAACAGCTCTTTCACGCGGTGCTCATCACGCTCCTTCAATTTGATGTTTCCACAATAGAAATCATTCTCCGTATAGACTTTCTTCTTGTCAATATCACCCTCCACATCGTCGTTAGGATTATATTGGTATGTGTCGATGTTGCTCGTAGCCACTTGCACACGGAAAGGAGTCAAGAAACCATCCTCTATGCCCTGCTTCAGCGAGTAGGTATAGACAGGGCTGCCAAAATACTCATAGGTATTAGCATTCACCTTGCGTCGAGGCGTGGCAGTCATACCCAACTGCACAGCTGGCTCAAACCAGTTCATCAGTTCTCGCCATTCGCTTTCGTCGTTTGCGCCGCCACGATGACACTCATCAATGATGATGAAGTCAAAGAAATCCCTTGGCCATTGCTTGTAGTAGGGCTCACCACCCTCTTCGGCACTCCCCATCACCGTCTGGAAGATAGTAAAGTACAAGTGCCTTGCAGTAGGCAGACAGTTGTTGTGTTTCTTGTCATGAATCAGTTCGGGCGTCACGCGCTCCATCGCATCCTCCGGGAACTGCTCAAAGTCGTTCTTTGCTTGGTTCGCTAAGATGTTTCGGTCCGAGATGAAGAGGATGCGAGGCTTTTGTTCCTTGCCTCGGATATTCCATCCAGTCTCATACAGTTTCCAGCAGATTTGGAACGCCGTGTAGGTCTTTCCTGTGCCCGTAGCCATCGTAAGCAAGATGCGCTTCTGTCCGTTGGCCACAGCACTCAGAACATTGTCGATGGCTATTTCCTGATAGTAGCGAGGTTCACGACCACCACCACGATTCAGCGCACAGAGGTTGAACTTGTCGCGCCATTCGTTGTGCTCTGTATAGGTCATTGCCCACAGTTCCTGCGGACTTGGAAACTTCGTCACAGGCCCTTCGGTAGAAGGGATGATGTAGTTGCCCTCGTTGTCCTTCACACCCATGTCGATACCCCAAATCTCATCGCCGTTGGTGGCGTAAGCAAAGCGGATGTGCAGCAACTCAGCGTACTCTTTCGCCTGCGGAATGCCCACGCTCACATCCTTCTCATCGCTCTTCGCCTCAATCACCGCCAACTTCCTCTTCTTATATTCCAGCAGATAGTCAGCCTTCTTGGGGTGTCGGTTCTGAGGCAAGGAACTCACCTGACCCGGTGCAATCTGATAGGCACGTTGCTCCGTCAGTATCTCACTTTCAGGCACTTGTTCCCATCCCACGCCATATAGCGCAGGGTCAATCTTCTTTCGTCGGGTTGCTGTTTCGTCCATGTTTCTGTTCTTTTAGAGCCTTCTTCATACATGGCACAGAAACATGGAAATAAGAAATCAAGATTTGTCAATCAGAGAGAATCGCTGGTTTAAATAGTGTTCCGCTTCCTCTTGGCTATAACTCTTCCCAGCCATCACTTCTTGATGGCTTATCTTCAGAAGTAAGTCCTCTTCTATCCATCGGGCGAACATCGTTTTGAATTCATCCATCGAAACGACTTCCCCGCGTTCCACTTCTTCGATTATCCCTTCCAATTCGGGCGTAATTTGTAGCACCCCATCTTGTATTAGTTCATCTTCTTCCATTAGTGGATAAGGCTTTCTTCCATCGTTCTGGTATTTTGTCGCAAAGATACGACACGATTCCGAAAGTTCCAAACTTTTTCCACTAATTCCGTACCATGATGTCAAAGAGCGATGATATAGGTTTATCTTTCTTATTCAAATACTTCTCTTAGCATTGCTTGTTTGAGGGCATCGCACTCGGCGATGGTCTTCTGCTGCAATTCCTCTAACGTGCGGATATTGGAGGAAAGGGAGTCGAGGCAGGCGACGATGGAACGTTGCTCTGCAAGAGAAGGATATGAAATCTTGACACTGGCTACTCTTTCAGTATTTAAGTTACTAACAGTACTACCTTGTGCTTTCATTTTGAACTGCTCCTGAACGCTTGAAGATAACAGCATGTAATAAAAGAAGTCAATGAATAGATTCTTTTGATATTCTCTTAAAACAAGCCAACCATCATGAATGCATCCATTAGTTTTCAAGATATAAGGACGTCCAAAACTCATTGAGTTTGATAAAAGAAACTCATCTTCTTCAACCCATCTTGTCTTTTTCAATCCTTCACGCTTAATTTTCTCTTTCGTTGAGAAAATATATTTTCCTTGTGGATCTGTGTCGCCAATTTTTATCCAATTTAAGCCGTCTGGATCGTCTGTAATAAAAGCCTTAATCGGACGTGGTGAACCTCCCCTTTCAATACGGCAAACCTCTCCCAACTTCTTCTCTTCCCATCCCTCTTTAGGTTTCATACATTCCGTGAGTTCTGCTTGGAAGAGTTTGCGGGCTTCGTTGAGTTGTTTTTCGGCATTGGCTTTTAGAGCATCAATATGGGAAAAGGCAGCGTCTAAACGGGTGACGATGGAACGCTGCTCGGAAAGAGGGGGAACAGGAATCTCTACAGATGTCACCACTTGTTGCGTCAAACTCGGCAATGTTGTACCAGTGTTCTTTTTAGACCAATCTATACTTTTAACAAAATAATAGATGAACTTGCTATCATTTCCTGGCTGAGCTGTTATCCCAAACGCTGTATCCACGTTCCAAAAGCGTTTTTCTATAAATTGTGGATTATTTATGGTTCCCTTTCTACCTAGAATAGTTGTTCTTGCTTCACATAAGAAATCATTGGCATATCCCATAATAGTCCCACCACTTCCCAAAATAGGATACTGCCCATTCTCGGAAAGAACTTCTTTTTGGTTTTTGCCATGAATGACTCTTGCCACCTCTCCCAACTTCTTATAACTCCAACCTTCTTTCATCCTACCATCTCCTTTATATCATTCAACAAAGACTGCGATTCACTTTGCAGTTTGAGCAGCGACGCAACAATCTCGGCAGATGTGCGTTCATCCACCTCTTCCACCTTGTTGGGGTTCTTCACGCTAAGGTCATAGTCGCTGCCTAAGGTGCTCACGTCGAGTGTCCACGAGTTTTCACTGTCGGCTTTCGTCTTTTGCAGGGCGAGGAAGTCGGCAAGGTCGTCTTCGTTGAGGGCATTTGTTTTGCCGAGATTGCGCCCAGGGTTGAGTTGGTAGTACCAAATCTTCTTGGTGGGAGTGCCCTTGTCGAAGAAGAGCACGACGGTCTTCACACCAGCCCCTTGGAACACACCGCTGGGGAGGTCGAGGATGGTGTGGAGGTTGCATTGCTCCAAAAGCAACTGACGGAGGGATGCTGCGTCGCCGTTGGAAAGGAAGGTGTTCTTGATGACGATGCCAGCACGACCGCCCACCTTGAGCATCTTAATGAAGTGCTGCATGAACATATAGGCGGTCTCGGAAGTGTTGATGTCGAAGTTCTGCTTCACCTCGCCTCGTTCGCTGCCGCCAAAGGGTGGGTTGGCAAGAATCACGCTCTTGCGGTCTTTCTCCTGAATCTGCGAGAGGTTTTCTGCCAAGGTGTTGCCACGAATAATGTTAGGCGCTGCCACACCGTGAAAAATCATGTTCATGGTGGCGATGATGTAAGGCAGCGGCTTCTTCTCCTTGCCGAAGAAAGTGTCTTCCTGCAAAGTCTTGTTGTCGGCGGTGCTTGCCACCTTCTCGTTCATATAAGAGAATGCCTCGCAAAGGAAACCTGCCGACCCACAAGCAGGGTCATACACGGTCTCACCAATCTGGGGGTCAACCACCTTGACGATGGTGCGGATGAGCGGACGGGGCGTGTAGTATTCGCCACCATTCCTGCCCGCATTGCCCATCTTGGCAATCTTCGATTCGTAGAGCACCGTCATTTCGTGCTTGTCCTCTGCTGTCTGAAAATGAAGCTGGTCAATCAGGTTGATGACTTCACGCAGGTTGTAGCCCGAGGTGATTTTGTTGCGCAGTTCGGCAAAAATCTCGCCAATCTTATATTCCAAGGTCTTGGCACTCGATGCCGTCTCTTGGAACTTGCGCAAGGTGGAAAAGAGTTTGCCATCCACAAACTGAGCCAAGTCAGGACCCGTCATGGCATTCACCGTGTCGAGTGTGCCATCCGCCTTCTTGGGAGCAGCCCACTGGCTCCAACGCATATAGCCCGTGATGATGGGTTTGTATTCCTTGCCGCTGAGCATGGCGTTCGTTGCCTGCTCACGCTCCAAATCGTCCAAGTACTTCAGAAACAGCAGCCATGAAGTCTGCTCAATGTAATCCAGCTCCGTGCTGCATCCTGCCTCGTTGCGCAAGATATTGTCAATCGCATTAAAAGTCTGTTCGTATTGCATAGGTGTAGTAGTAGTTTCTCCTGAGACAAAAGACGTGGATGTTTACATCTGCCCGCTCAACATTCGAGGCCTACCACAGCCTTTTCCAGAAACAGACAGAGAAACACCCACGCTGGAGAATATAATACACCCATAAGTGTGCATGAGGGTGCATGACCCTCAACGCACACTACGGAGATGTATATACTACACCCCGTGGCAGTCACCCCTGCATTGTTTTTGCTGGAATTTCGATTGTGGTAGTTTCGAATGTTCAAAAACAAGCGTCAGCAACGCCTTCAATATGTAAATCTCACCCGACCGCACAAGCCATGCATGTGCCTTGCAGGTGAAGACGTGGCAAAGTTACACATTCTTTCAGAAACGACAAAAAAGGTAAGATTTATTTTGCATCATCCTTATGCTACACCCCACCCCCTTCCTGCACCTCTAAACCGACATCGTCGACGTCGGTTTGCCGATGTCGTCGAGGTCGGTCGACCGACGTCGACGATGTCGGTTTTGGAGGCACAATTAAAGCCCCCTACCAATCTTTCCAAAGAAGGAAGGAGAAGTGGGCGGGAATGGGAAACGTCAGTATTGGCCAAAAACGAAGAATATAGGCAAGGCAAGACACACCGCATCAACTCAAAAGCAGTATTGGCCCAGTTCCTTGACCGTCTTTGAGTAGTATATAGCAGAAGGGCATCGCTGAATGCGATGCCCTTCTGCTATATTTCTTGTGAAAACAAAAAGAATCAGTCGGCGTCCTTGAGGACGGGGAATTTGCGACGGAAATCGCGGAGTTTCTGCAAGTCGAGTTCGATGGTGATGACGGATGGCTCGCTGAGCGGACAAACTGCAACGGTGTGGCCATAAGCATCGACGAGCATGGTGCCGCCACTGTACTGGCAGGCGGGATCGGCGCCGATGCGGTTCACTCCTACCACATAGCACTGGTTCTCGATGGCACGGGCATGGAGCAGGGTGTCCCATACGGAAAGACGTGATGTGGGCCATGAGGCAACATAGATGGCACAGTCGTAGGGTACCTTCTCATTGTTGCGCGAGAAAACGGGGAAACGGAGGTCGTAGCACACCTGCAGCAAGAATCGGCAACCACGGAGCTCGACGACGGTGCGCTGGTTGCCACGCTGGTAGTGGCGGTGCTCATTTCCATAGGTGAAGAGGTGGCGCTTGTCGTAGGTAGCCACCTCTCCATTGGGTTTGACGAAGTAGAAACGGTTGTAGTAGCTGCCATCTTCTTCTGTGGCCACACTTCCACACACGGCTCCTTTCAGTTCTGCTGCCATCTGCTTCATCCAGGCAAGTGTGCTCTCATCGGTCTCGGCGATGGCTGCGGGCTCGACGGCAAAGCCGGTGGAGAACATCTCAGGCAGCACGTAGAGGTCGCTCGGCGCGGCCTCTCGCATCATGCGCGCCAACGCTTCTTGGTTGGCCTGAGGATTACCCCACACGATGTCGGGCTGGAACAGAGAAAGATTCATGAGAGAGTTGACAGTTGATAGTTGACAGGTGACAGTTAGCTTCGCTTGGTCGCTAACTTCCGCCCTCAATTCTCCTTCTTTTTAAGAAAGGAGATTGAGGGAGCTACAAGTGCCAGGATAATCAGCAAGACAAGCACGCCAAGTGCCACATAGGCGATGGTTTCGGTAGTGGAGACGCTCTCGGGATGGAAGGCGAAGACCACTTCGTGCTTGCCGGCTGGCACGTTGAGGGCGCGCAGCACGTAGTTGGCACGACCTATCTCTGCTGACTGACCGTCGATGGTAGCGGTCCATCCGGGATAATAGACTTCGGAGAAGACAACTAAGCCGCCATTTGCAGACTCGACTTCATACTTAGCCTCGTCGGAGCCGTAGGACGTGAGACGGACGGTGCCGGCACCTCCTGCCTTCAGAAATCCGAAGTCGGATTTGGCAACAACAGCGGTGTTGCGGAGGTTCACCTGCGAGAGAGCATCCAGTTCCTCGTTGGCATTGGCCGCCCAATGGATGTCGCGGACAAACCAGGCGTTGCCCATGGCTGTGGTGTTCTCCACAGGGAGCTTGACTTCACCCTTCTCGCCTGCACCAAGGATAAACCAGCGGGTGTTGAGCATGTTGATGACAGGGAAGAGGGAATCGGTGTTCACCTCAGAGAGGTCGTAGATAGGGAACTGAGATGCCTGCTGCATCATGGCAACGGTATCGACTGGCGCCATGCGCAGAGCGGCATACACCTTGGACATCTCGGGAGCGATGTGCTGCTCGATGAGTTCCTGATAGCGACGGAGTTTTGCAGCGTGATAGCCACCCACAGAACTGTAGAAGGCGCTGGTGTTGTTGTCGTTGAAGGTAGAGACGGTGAAGTTCAGCACGCGGTAGTCACGTCCGTCACCACTCTTCTCCAAGATATAGGAGTCGGCCTCGGTCTTCTGGATGCGTGCCACACCTTGTGGTTCCGTAAACATCTCGTCGTAGAGGTAGCGCTTGTTCACGCCCCACATATCGACAAGGCAAATTGCCAAGAGCGCCACACACAGGATGGTGGTGTGGACAGGCTTGGTCTCCTGCTTCTTGGCATACCACCACATAGCCACTACACCCAGCATGATGAAGAGGATGCTGCGCCATGCGTCAGCCTTAACCATAGCGGCACGCATATCGGAAAGGCTGCGGAGAATGTTCTGTCCGAAGGCCTCATCGAAATAGCCTGCACCGACATACTGCGACACGGCCTGACGGTCGGAGAGGCTAAGGAGGTCATGTCCCAGACCTGGAGCCATCACGTAGATAAGGCAGATGACGACGGTGAAGATGGTGGCGGCATAGAGCGGTTTCAACGCTGGCTTTTCCACCCACTCCTTCAAACCCCACAACGCAATGAAAGGCACCACAAACTCGACCACCACCAAGATGCTGGCCACGGTGCGGAACTTGGCGTACATGGGCACATGATCGATGAAGAAGTTGGTGAATGGCATGAAGTTGTGTCCCCACGAAAGCAAGAGAGTGAGCAGGGCTGCAGCCAAAAGTGCCCACTTGAGAGGATTGCGATGGGGAATCACCAAGATGCCCAAAATGAAGAGCATGCACACGAGGGCGCCTAAATAGACAGGACCACTGGTGCCAGGCTGGTCGCCCCAATACTGCGTAAAGGCGTTGTAGATGCCCATCTGCTCCAACTGACTGTCGGCCTGCTTCATGGCTGTCTTGTTCAGGGAGAGAGGCACGCTGGCTCCACCCTTCACGTCGGGAATGAGGAAGGTCATGGACTCGTCAATGCCATAGCTCCATGCTGTGATGTAACTGCGCTCCAAGCCGCTGTCGGTCTGGTCGTCGGTCTTGCCGTGCTTGACGAGCTCGCTCTTGCCACGCATGGTGTCTTTGGCGTACTCGTAGGTGTGGTAGAGGTTGGAGATGTTCATGCACACGGCCAAGATGGCTGCTGCGGCTACACAAGCGGTAGCCTTGCCAAAAGCGGCCAGTTCCTTCTGCTTGATGGCCTGAATCAGGAAGGCCACCACCATGAAGAGTTCGGGAATGAGGAAATAGTAGGACATCTGCACGTGGTTGGCCTGCACCTGCAAGGTGGCGAAGAAGGCCGTCACGATGGTGCCTACAAGGTATTTTTTCCGGTAGCAAAGCACCATGCCGGCAATCGTCGGTGGCACATAGGCCAAGGTGATGACTTTCCAGATGTGACCTGCTGCAATGATGATGAAGAAGTAGCTGCTGAAAGCCCATACTACAGCACCCAAAGCAGCCATCCAGCGACGGAAGTCGAAGGCACGCAGCAGGATGTAGAAGCCCAGCATGTAGGCAAACACATACCACACATAGTCTGGCAACCAAAGATGATAGGCCTTCTCCACAGCTGCCATCGGACGGGTGGAGCCATAGGAGGGAGCTATCTGGTAGGTAGGCATGCCGCCAAAAAGGCTTGTAATCCAACGAGGGGTTTCCCCGTTGTGAGTGTCGCGATAGTGTTCGATTTCTACACTGATGCCTGTGCCGGCACCGCTATCGTGCTGTTCCAAACGATAGCCCTTGCTCACAGGCGAAATAAAATACATCAGTGCAATGGCCACAAACAGCAGGACGCAATAGACGTCGGGCAGCACTTTCCTCCAGTTAAATTTCATTGAAATACAGTTTTTAGCGGCAAAATTACGAAAAATCCCTAAAAGGGGAACGGCTTTTGAGGAAAAGTTGCGAAGAAAAGAAAAGCAACCTCATAAAGATGTGCTGAAAAGTCTGTATTTTTGCAAGATGAAAAGATAGGTTAATCGATAATTGAACGATAAGAGATGAAATATCAAAAGATATGAAAAGATATAGTATATTAATGATAATATGGGGCTTGCTCTTGATGGGCATGAACGGAGCGAAGGCTGCCACGCAGCCTGAAGGCAAGCCTAAGAGCATCGTCATCCTCTTCGACAACGATGTGCATTGCGCCATTAACGGATACACACGGATGGCAGGACTACGTGACGCCATCACCAAAAGCGACACAGCGTATGCCGCCATTGTCTCCTGTGGCGACTTTCTGCAAGGAGGCAGTTGCGGCGCCTTGTCACGCGGAGCGTACATTGCCGACATCATGCGGAACATGGGGTATGATGCCATCACGCTGGGCAATCACGAATTTGACTACAGCGTGCCACGCATGATGGAACTGCTGCAAAGGATGGAGGCCCCCATCGTGTGCGCCAACTTCTTCAGCGCGAACGACACTCTTCCCTGTTATGCGCCTTACGTTATCCAACGGTACGGCTCTACGGCCGTAGCCTATGTGGGGGTGTGCACACCTGATGCGATGGACAGTGAGCGCTACGCGTTCTACGACGCCCAAGACACGCTGCATTATGACCTGTGCACGGAGAAAATTTACGAACTGGTGCAACTGGCGGTGGACCATGCCAGAAGGGAGGGAGCCAACTATGTGGTGGTGCTGTCACACCTGGGCGAAGCGACTGAGAAGACGGGCATCAACTCGCACGGATTGATTGCAGCTACAACGGGGATTGATGCGGTGCTGGACGGACACACCCACTCCATCATTGCCCATGACGAAGTGACCAACCGGGACGGAAAGACGATTCCCGTCTGCCAAACGGGCACTCAGTTTGTGAATGTGGGACAGCTGCTCATCAAGCCTGACGGGAGCATCTCAACGATGCTCTTCCCTGTGGCGGACATTCAAGAGGAGAACGACAGGGTGAGCGCCACCATCGACAGCGTGAAAAGGGAAATGGAGCAAGTGGCTACCCGAAAACTCGGCACCACTCCTTACGCACTTATCACCGAAGACGAGAAAGGCATCAGTCTAGCACGTCTGGGAGAGACTAATTTTGGCGACCTCGTCACAGACGCTTTCCGCCATATCATGCAGGCCGAGATTGGCATCTACAACGGAGGAGGCATCCGTCACAACATCGAGGCTGGCACCATCACATACAACGATGCCGCCAATGCCCTACCCTTTGACAACCACATGGCCTTGATTGAAGCATTAGGAGCCGACATTCGCCGCATGCTGGAGGCGTGCACGGCAGATTTGCCCAATGAATGCGGCCAGTTCCCTCAAGTGTCGGGAATGCGCTACACCATCCACCTGAAGAGCCACACCATCACGGACATTGAAGTGCTGGATGCACAGACTGAGACGTTTGTTCCCCTTCAAGACAATCAATGCTATACGGTTTCCCTGTCCGACTACTATCAGAATGGCGGGTATGGCAACACGCTGAAGAGCTGCAAACTGCTGCGGCAGACGACCCTCTTGACCCGCGACGCACTGGCCGACTACATCGCGGATGCGCTGCATGGGAATGTGGGCGAGGCCTATGCCATGCCGCAGGGACGCATCAGCATCGTAGAGGACTGAAGAAAAGGAAAATCAAAAGGGCAGCAACGAATACAGATAACTGCCGAATGAGATGAGGAGCCAAATGATGAGGGCAATCAGCACGAGCAGCAGAACAAGCACAAGGACGGACTGCCAGACACGCCGATTCACCTGACGAATAACGACTCTGTCGCCATCTACAAAGCCTTGCATCAGCTCCATATTCTGCACATGGGAACGGTGGAAGAAGTCTATCACATCACCCACATAAAAAGGAAACATTCCCAGAAAGACATCACGCAAGGCATTGGCGAGAACAGCTAATGTCAGAGGGACGCTTCGGACGACGAACAAAGAGAAGTACACGAACGGGAGCACACTTACCAGCGCGATGACATCGCCCCAGCCAGGAATCAAGCCGATGATTGCGTCCAGATAGTAGCGGTCCATGTAGCGCGTCAGCACGCCCATCACCTGATAGACTTTGTTGTCCATCAAGCGCTTACGCCGCAGTTGCCGTTTCGTTTCCTTATCCATCTGCATCAGATAATGTTCTTGTGGCGAAGGTACAACTTTTTTCTCACTACCAAATCAAAAGACACTAAAAATGTCAAATAATAAACCTGCACTTTGAAAAACTCGTGGGAGAACACGCCCAACTCGCAAATATTCATTACCTTTGCAGTCCGAACCGGCTTTATGTGGTGGAGATATTTCCATGTGCCGGCATTATTTGAAACTAAAAAACACAAAATGGCAGAAAGAAAGGTTAGGGTGCGCTTTGCACCAAGTCCAACAGGGCCTCTTCATATTGGCGGTGTACGCACAGCCCTCTACAATTACCTCTTTGCGAAACAGCATGGAGGTGACTTGATTTTCCGTATCGAAGACACTGATTCCACTCGTTTTGTACCAGGTGCAGAAGAATATATCATCGAAGCGTTCAAGTGGCTGGGCATCCAATTTGACGAGGGTGTTTCGTTTGGCGGAAATCATGGACCTTACCGACAGAGCGAGCGCCGCGATATCTACAAGAAATATGTGCAGGTGCTGCTGGACGCTGACAAGGCTTATTATGCCTTTGACACTCCCGAAGAGCTGAACAAGAAGCGTGAGGAGGTGGAGAATTTCCAGTATGATGCAAGCACACGCGGTCTGATGCGCAACTCGCTGACAATGTCGAAAGAGGAAGTGGAAAAGCGTATTGCCGACGGAGAACAGTATGTGGTGCGCTTCAAGATTGAGCCAGGACGTGATGTGCTGGTGGATGACCTGATTCGTGGTGAAGTGAAGATTAACTCGTCGATTCTTGACGACAAGGTGCTTTATAAGAGTGCAGACGAACTGCCAACCTATCACTTGGCTAACATCGTGGATGACCACCTGATGGAGGTGACCCACGTGATTCGAGGTGAGGAATGGCTGCCTTCTGCCCCACTCCATGTACTGCTGTACGAAGCGTTCGGTTGGGCAGACACAATGCCTCGTTTTGCCCATCTTCCACTGCTTCTGAAGCCTATTGGCAATGGAAAACTGTCGAAGCGCGACGGAGACAAGCTCGGTTTCCCTGTATTCCCTCTGGAATGGCACGACCCTAAGAGCGGAGAAATCTCATCTGGATATCGTGAGAAGGGCTATCTGCCTGAGGCTGTGGTGAACTTTTTGGCGCTTCTCGGATGGAACCCCGGCAACGACCAGGAATTGATGACTCTGGACGAGATGGTGAAGCTGTTCGACTTGTCAAAGTGCTCTAAGAATGGTGCAAAGTTTGATTATGTGAAGGCTGCATGGTTCAACCACCAATACCTCATTCAGCGCCCTGACACGGACTGGTGTCCTGCTTTTGACAAGGTGCTGAAGGAAAATGACATCAACGCCACAGCTGAACAAGAAGCTGAAGTGGTGAGAATGATGAAGATGAAGGTGATTGAGTATGTGGACGGACAAGGAAACAAGAAGAAACGCAATATCTCGTTCCCATCTGACTTGTGGCCTCTCACAAAGTTCTTCTTCGTAGCTCCTACGGAATTTGACAAAGAGAATGATAAGTTCATCCGCAAGAACTGGAAAGAGACGACTGGCGACGAGCTGCAACAGATGATGGCCGTGCTGGAAGGCATATCAGACTGGAGCGTGGAAGGTCAAAAGGCTGTTGTCGACCCATGGACTGAAAGCACAGGCATTAGACCTTGGAACGCATGGCGTGTGGCTCTTGTCGGCACAGGACAAGGACCTGACATGTACGAACTCTCGGCTTTCCTCGGAAAAGAGGAAGTCATCAAACGAATGAAGTTTGCGATTGAAACGTTAGGCTAATGTACACCTTAGGACTATACATTTATGTTTTAGGCATGATTGTTGCCGCTTTCTTCCACAAGAAAGCACGGAAAATGGTGTTGGGCATCAGTCAGACCTACATTTTGCTGCGCCGCCATATCAAAAAGACGGACCGTGTGGTGTGGTTCCATGCCGCATCGTTGGGTGAGTTTGAGCAAGGAAGACCTTTGATGGAACGACTTCGTGTGGAGCATCCTGAATACAAGATTCTTCTGACGTTCTTCTCGCCATCGGGATATGACGTGAGAAAAGATTATGAAGGAGCTGATCTTGTTTGCTATCTGCCTTTCGACACTCCGGGCAATGCACTCTCCTTCTTGAGACTGGCACATCCTGAGATTGCGGTGTTCATCAAGTATGAGTTCTGGACGAATTATTTGACAACTTGCCGACGCAAAGGCATCAAGACATATAGCGTAAGCAGCATCTTCCGTCCTGACCAGTACTTCTTCAAGTGGCATCTGCTCAACAAATACCCGGCTCTTAAGCCCATACGCCAGTTCAACCACTTGTTTGTACAGAACGAAGCATCAAAGGAACTCTTGGCTGAGCACAACATCACCAACGTGACTGTAGTGGGAGACACTCGCTTAGACCGGGTGATTGCAATCAAAGATGCGGCGGCTCCTCTACCACTCGTAGAGCAGTTTGCGGGCAATGTTCCTTGCTTCATCGCCGGTTCGTCATGGGGACCTGATGAAGAAATCTACATCCCATACTTTGCACAACACAAGGACTGGAAACTGATTATTGCTCCGCATGTCATCAGCGAAACTCACTTGAAAGAAATAGAGAAGTTGCTGGACGAGAACGGATTCACATCTGTGAGATACACCGAACTGGAAAAGGGAGCCGAGATGCCTACCGCTGAAGGCAAGGGGCAGGCCCTCATCATCAACTGCTTCGGAAAACTCTCCTCTATCTATCGATATGGCAAGGTTGCACTTGTTGGAGGTGGATTTGGTGTGGGCATTCACAATGTTCCAGAAGCGGCCGTGTATGGCATCCCAGTGCTTTTCGGACCGAACAACCAGAAGTTCCGTGAAGCACAGGCCCTCAAGGCGTGTGGCGGTTCCTTTGAATATCAGGATGAAGCTTCGTTTGCTGCCATCATGGACAAATTCATCAAGAACCCTGAGGCGCTACAAAAGGCTGGCGAGGCTGCTGGACGCTACATCAACGCGAATGCAGGTGCGGCTGACAAGTGCTTCAATGCAATCTTCAATCAGTAAGATTTCTAAAGACCTAAAAGACCCCCTCATTCCCTTTGCTTAGAGGAACCGAGGGGGTCCTCATTTTTTATAGACATATTATTATATATGTATACAGACCTTTTCATTGACTTCGACGACACGCTCTACGACACTCATGGCAACGCTATCCTTGCCTTGAACGAACTGTATGAAGAATTGCACTTGGAGCAATACTTTAATGACCCAAAGGTCTTTCACGACGACTACTGGAACACCAATATCCAATTGTGGACGCAGTACGCCAAAGGAGAGATTGAGCGTGACTACCTCATTGTGGAGCGTTTCCGTCACCCGTTGAGCCTTGGAAAAGGTTTGAACCCGACTGCAGAGTTCTGCAGAGAGGTAAGCGACAGATTTCTTTCACTCTGCTCCGTGAAGCCAGGGCTAGTGGAAGGAGCAAGGGAACTGATGGACTATCTCAAAGGGAAAGGTTACCGTATGCACATGTGCAGCAATGGTTTCCACGAAGTACAATATAAGAAGCTCCGTTCATGCGGCCTTTCCGAACACTTCACCACAATCATTCTCAGCGAGGATGCTGGCGCCAACAAACCTTCTCCACACTATTTCGAATATGCGTTCCAAGAATCGGGCGCTAAACCAGAAACAACAGTAATGATTGGAGATAACTTTAACACCGATATCCGTGGGGCAAAACAGGCGGGCATCGACACCATCTTCTTTAACCGATTCCCTGAATATCCAGCGCCAGAACCCGTCACCCATGAGGTACATGCGCTGAAGGATATCATGAAGATACTATAATAATTTGAGCTTCGGTAGCTCAAGAAGCGAAGCTAAAAAAATAAAGAAGGCCATCATTTGATGACCTTCTTTACTTTCTGTATCAATTGCGCCGATGCTTCCACTGGGGATGAATCAGGCATCAAGTACCAACGAACCGTCCAGCTCAGCGCCCCACCCGGTTTCAGTTCGGTGTAAGCTCCCTGACTCTCTAATTCTATATATGTCTTGCCACGATTCACATACACCTGTATCTCGGCCTCATCGGGAGCAGGCTCTGAAGGATTCAAATCTTGAAACTTTTTCACCAGCAACAAGCGCTCGTTCTTATAAGCCAACCAACCCTTGCCATCTGCATTGATCTTACGATTTGAATCCGCTGCATCAGCATGATACCACGACACATCTTCTGCGGACATGAATGCCATCAAGCCAGCAGGTGTGATGGTTGAAACAGGAGCATCAAAAAAAATCAAACCACCTTCGTTCGGCACACGGGTTATCTCCCAAGGAGCCACACGACGCGCTTCACCTGATTCGTTAATGATGGAATAGGTAATGACAAACGAATTGTCTTTTTTATCTACAGCAAACTCCTTACGGATACGATACTTGAGCCTGTCTGACACCTGGCTTGTCAGGATTAGCGTCCCTTCCCTTTCCTCCACAGCATAGGGCATCTTGTCATACTCTTGCACTGGAGGCCAGTTCCACTCCTTCTGAGGACTTGTCCAAAACGTGCTACCAAATGTTTCACGCATAGGCGACTGTGAAATGACCTCTACATTTTGGCACTTGAACGACAGGATTTTTCCACCCTTACCGGCATCGATAACCATACTCAGATTTCCCATTTCAATACCATACTTCGAATCATCCAGCTGCTTGATGAGTGATTCCTTTGGAGTGTCTGAAACACCACTCAATGCCGAAGATGAATAATCTGCTCCTGCCTGCACAACATTGGTCTGCACAAGACACATCAAGGAAATAAATAAAGGCTTCAATTGTATCATATACGGTTTTGTTTGACTTTAGTCCCCGACAAAGACTATTTAAGAAGTTCCGCCTCAGGACTTCCAATTGCACGAAGCCCCATTGCCACACTCTGTGCTGTAAGACGTGCACCCTTTAGCGAAGTGTGAGTGTGGTCGTGATTGAAATAAGCTGCGGCCTTCTTCTCCCCAACTTTGTCTAGCACATTTGCAGAAATATTGTGGACATCCACAAACTGACAAACAGTTTCCTGGGCTACATCACGGCACCAAACACCATAGGTTTCGTTGCGACGTTCTATGTATTTCTTACCTTTTTTCTCTCTGACAGGATAGATAAAGCCACGCGGATGACCATTTCCTTCATGCCACTCATTGCGGGGAGTAAGAGACAAAAGAATCGGGGTCGCCCCTTTCTCTTGAGCATCGCGAATCATCTTTTTAAGATACCAGCCATAGGAATAGACTACTTTATAGATACCGCTACTCTCCATGTGATACACACGGCTGGAGTCTTTTGAACAAGCAATGACACCGCGTTCGCGACCATCCTTTATTCCGCCAATGTCATTATGGCCAAACTGAATAAACACCACATCGCCTGGCTGAAGCGAATTATAGACTTCCTCCCATAGGCCTTCCTCAATGAAAGTTCGTGTAGAGCGACCTGCTCGTGCCTGATTTTGGAACACGCACTTAGTGGAATCGAACACGGTATAAGCCTGACTTCCCCATCCCCACATACCATCAAGGTCTCTGTCTGCGTTCTTACCTGTAGAGTCACCACACAGGAAAACCATTGGTTTGCCTGGCTGACGTCTCTGGTCGCAACGCCTTGGATGAACCAACTCGGTGAGACAGGTCTTTAGAAATGCTAACTGAGGATCAGTGGAAGCCAGTACGCCTTCAGCTGCACTCTGGGCATTCATACGCGCACCATAAGCAGATGAATGGATTTTATCCAAATAAAAATGATAGCTCGCCTTCCAGGGACCATATTGTTCCAATTTAGTAGCAGAGATGTCGTTGAGGTCAATAACCGGCACATTCATCTCCTTACCCAAAGCAAAGATTGCTGGAGTGAAGTCTGCCAATTTGCGTTGAATGCGCTTAGGATCATTCGGTTCGTAATCATTACGAGGAGTGAGAGTAAAAAGAACGGGGATGGCACCTTTAGCACGGATGTCGTTGATAAAACGACGCATATAGCCACCAAAGGTATAAACCATCTCATGCGCCTTCGTCACCTTATTATATATATATGTAGAATCCTCACGCACTTCTATGTGGCCATGAGGCCGATAGCTGGAACGAGCACGAATCGAATCGATTGGTCCGTTATCGTTATGCCCCAGTTCCAAGAATACATAGTCGCCTTTCTGAACAGCCTCAAGCACAGGCTTCCAAAGCTGGTTGTAGAACGTACGAGGAGACGTTCCACCAAGCGCATGATTCTCCACTGTTATCTTCTGCTCATCATAGTACTCATGCGCATAGAATCCCCATCCCCACTGGCCATTGCTCCCGTTACCAAGAGTGCCTGTACGCATGGTGCTATTGCCAATCAGGAACAACACAGGATTATTTCCTCGACGACTGCTACCTGGTACAGGACGCGCCTGATTGGCAATGTCTATAGAATCTGCTGTAAGGTCACGAACACCATTGATGTCTAACCATATATCTCGCTGAGCTCGTGCAGACTGCAACGAAATACAGAATAAGAATAGTAAAAGTAATTTGTTCATATAGGTTAATTAGTTAATAATTTCACACGGCTAAGTTCACTTTCGAAGTTCGGGGTGAATACACCCTTCCCTAAATGTTCTTTGATGTCAGCCACAGCCCAGAAGCGTCCTCCGTCAAGTTCGTCAGAAGGAATTATTTCCCCATCATAGACCGTCTTATAAACAAAAACAAGTTCTTTCTCACGCTCACTTTCGAAGACATAATGAGTAATCTGTTCTGGCGTAAAATCAGTCAAGCCCAATTCCTCACGCACTTCTCGACGTAAAGCTTCTTCTATACACTCGCCTAAATCAACGTGTCCACCCACAGCGGTGTCCCATTTACCTGGCTGTATATCTTTCCACTCAGGGCGTTTCTGCAAATAGAGTTCCCCCTGGCTATTGAACACATGCAAATGCACTACGGGATGCAAAAGCTTCGTACCACTATGGCACTCGCCACGTGTGGCAGCACCTGTAATGTTGCCGTCTTCATCAACGATGGGGAAAAGTTCTTCTTGATTATCTTTCATTTCACGATGGTATTAAAAGGGAAGAATCACCGTAACTAAGGAAACGGAAATCGTGAGAAAGAGCATAGTCATAGACCTTCTTCCAATCTCCATGCAGAAAAGCAGACACCAGCAGCAAGAGGGTTGACTGAGGTTGATGGAAGTTGGTAACCATGCGGCGCACAATGTGGTATTCGTAACCGGGAGCAATAATGATTTGTGTGGAAGAATGGAGAACATCTATATGATGCCGGTCCATATAATTGAGCAAGTTCTGCAACGCCTCCAATGTAGACACGTCACTATGATATTCATATGGCATCCATTGTGATACATGCAAATCCTCCTCTCCCTGCATGGCAAGAACACCCATATAGTAGAGACTTTCGAGAGTGCGCACACTAGTGGTACCGACTGCTATAGCTTCTCCACTATGCGCAATGAGTTTCTCGATAGTCTGACGGCGCACAGCAATGTGTTCGGTATGCATGTCATGACCACCAATCTCTTCACTCTTTACGGGTTTAAAGGTGCCTGCACCTACATGCAGCGTCAATTCCTCACGATCAATGCCAGCCTCATCCAAAGCCTTGAGCACACGGTCTGTAAAATGGAGTCCTGCCGTTGGTGCAGCAACAGATCCCTTAATTTTGGAATAGACTGTCTGATATGTTGTTTTGTCGCTCTCTTGTGTCTCACGATTCAAGTAAGGAGGAATAGGCAATTCTCCTACAGCATCAAGCAATTCAGCCCATGTATAATTACCTTTCCACGAGAATTCAATCACATGAGAGGTGCCATGCAGTCCCTTACGTTCACAGGCAAGAGTGATAACCGCTCCATCTGGCATCTCTATCTCACGGAACAACTTGCCTTCTTTCCATTTCTTCAAATTTCCTATCAAACAGTACCACTGCACACTCCCCTTCTGTAAAAAATTCACCTGATAGTCGTTCGGTTCAGCAGGTTCAAGACAGAACACCTCAATAAGCGCTCCCTGCACACCATCAGTCGATGCCTTACGGAAATGCAGACGCGCCTGAATGACCTTCGTGTTGTTAAAAACCATCAAGGCACCACTAGGCAGATACTTAGGCAATGAAGAAAAGATATCCTCACTTACTTCACCTCTATTATAAATGAGCAGTTTGCTGGAATCACGTTCTGCCAAAGGGAACTTGGCTATTCGTTCATCAGGCAAATCATAGTTATAATCGGCTATATGTATATTCTTCGGATTCAAAATATTCAATATTTTAGTCTTTGATGAATTGTACTTCCTTCAACTCGTAACGTACCACACAACCATTCTCGAAACGGAGGAGAAGATGCCCCGTGGGAGCCACCCCTACCAACTCTGCCAGAAATTCGCCACGCACATCACGATAACGGTGCATGCCTATACGCCGATAAAGATGTTCCATATATAGTTGACGCACCTCTTCTGCCCGCCCCTCCTGCAACATTGCATAACAGACCTGAAAGTGCTGTATAATGGAGGTCAACACTTCTTCTCTATTATACTCCCGACCTGTCAATAAGGCCAAAGAAGTCGGATTGGGTGCATCACTCCGAAATTCCAGTTGGTTCACATTGACTCCTACACCAATGATACAGTTCGATATAGTCTTACCTTGCAAATCGCACTCAATCAGTGTACCACTAATTTTCCTGTCACCCACATAAATATCGTTAGGCCACTTCACCTCCACACACTCCACATACTGCGCCAAAGCCTTGCGAATGGCCACCGCCATGCATTGTGACAACAGAAACTGATGCGATGCTAGCACGAAGTCAGGATGGCATAAGAGAGAGAAAATAAGATTCTTCCCCCGTTCTGTTTCCCAAGTATTTCCTTGCTGTCCGCGCCCTTTTGTTTGGTCATCTGCCACCACCAAGGTAAAACCAGGCAACGCGGCCGCCGACACGACACCACCTGTTCCTTCTTCAGTCAACATCTCCCGAATGAAGGAATTAGTAGAATCCACCGTTGGAAGGTTTATACGAGAAACTGTTACCATGGTCTTCATTTTTATGCAAAGTTAACACAAAACACACATAAAACAGCCATAGAAGCCCCTTTTTAATCCCTTTTAAAGAAAAAAACAAACTTTTTCTTGCAAATTTAACAGACAAATATCTACATTTGTGATTAATTAGCAAACAGAGAGTTGAATCATCCCTACATCACTAACCCTTAAAGAAAATACAACACATGCGGTTTTTCCGTCTTCACATATTTATCCTGACAACTCTCTTTCCCTTCTTGCTTCATGCTCAAACGAGTACATACAGCAAGGCGGAGATAGAGGAAATTTTGGTGATGCTTGACAGTGTCATCGCCCACAAAAACGAGTACCAAGAAGCTCGCAAACTCCGTGCAGACAGCCTTGAGCGAGAAGTGAACTCTTGTTCTCCCGATATGTATGTGGAAAAATGCAAGGATTTATACGAAGCTCTTTGGGATTTTGATGGTAAACGAACTCTGAAAGTACTTGAGCGGTTAGAAAAGACCGATCGTTATCAAGAAGACAAGAACTTTCAAGCATGGGTTGCTCTTAACATCTCACGCACATATGGAGTGATGGGGCTCTATCACAAGGCGACCAACATCACCAATAGCATAAATCCCGACATATTGTCAAAAGAAGAACGCCTACATTATTATCGCACATGCAAGGACAATTTCGCAAAAATTGCGGAATACATGTCCGATGTCAGTATTGTACAAGACGAAGAGAAACTCATGGTTGCATACTATGATAGCATTCTCTCCCTGCAAGCACCTAGCGTGGCAAGAGATATCACTCTCGCTGCTAAAGAAGTATATCTCAACCGTCCCACAACTGCCATCAATGCCATTTCGGCCAGCTTCTTGTATGCACAAGGAGAAGAGCACAGCCAGATTAGCATGATTCTTGCATTCGCCTACAACATCTTGAACGAGAATCAAAGTTACATCTATTATCTTGCCACAACTGCCATTGATGACATCATGAGAGGCTCCACTGAATACACAGCACTGCCCCATTTGGTATTGGCACTCTATACAGAGAATCACATAGACCGCGCATACAACTACTTGATGTGTACAATGGAAGATGCTGACTCATACCCATCAAGAAGTTTAGCACTTGACGTTTCAAAATACTTTCCTCTCATCAACACATCATATAGTGCCCATCAAGAGCAGCAGGAAAGATCTGACAGTCTAAAACAAAAATCTTTGATTTTCACCCTCATCATTCTTGTCATCACCCTCGCCATTGCCTTCTACTTAGGTTGGCACCAAAACAATGCAGCAGCCGAGAAGAGGCGTGCTGACCGCCTACAGAAAGCGCTTGACCAAGCAGCGATTGCAGACCGCATTAAAACTGTTTTCATCCAAAACATGAGGCATGAAATCCGGACACCACTCAATGCGATCATGGGATTTGCACAACTCATGTCGAATGACCTCACTGATGAAGAACGAGACCTCTACAACGGTTATATACAGGAAAGCAACAACCAACTTTTGTCTACTCTTGACAGTATTATTGACGTCAGTAACATGGAAGTGGGAACCTTCAATTTCCACTTTGAGCACATTGACCTTGACCAACTCTGCGGCGAAACTAGAGAAAGCCTATCTGAGCTCATGCCAACAGGAGTCGACTATATTTACCAACCCTCACGCGCTGGCATGCGCCTTTACTCCGACCGAAAACGTGTCGGGCAAGTGCTATACAACCTGCTCTCCAATGCCTGCAAAAACACCATATCCGGCAGTATCACACTCAGCGCTACTTTCCTTCCAGCTAAAGACAGCATCCAATTTATCGTCACTGACACAGGAAGAGGCATTCCTGCAGACAAGACAGATGTCATTTTTGAACACTTTGAGAAACTGGATCACTATAGTCCCGGACTTGGACTTGGGCTCTATGTGTGCCGCCTGATTGCACGTGCACTCGGAGGAGACATCATTCTCGACACCACTTATACAACAGGCGCACGATTCATTTTCACCGTACCCAACAATTCTGTCCCACTCCCCAACAAAGAGGAGGAAAAGGCGAACAGTAATGAGAAGAAAAAGGATTCAGCCCCCTCATTCAGCAACACTCCAGTATGAATATTCGACGTACAGCACATATTATCAAGACATCACTAACCCGCGCAGCCCATCGGCGCGGGTTTGGTATACAATCCCCTTGGGCATACGAACTTATCCGAGATGTGCTTTTTGAGCCACTCCCATATTATGCCTATCAAGAAGAGGGGCTTACCACTCCACTAGAGCAACAACTATACCGTATCCGCAACCACTACCACAACCATCCCATCATTGTCATTGAAGAAAAAGGCGAAGCTGCCAACATTCATTATGAGCAAGCGCTCCAAACGATTACTCCAGATACCATCATCGTCATAGAGCATACCCACAATGACAACGCAAATTTATGGAGCCGTATAGTACAAGACCCTCGTGCCATCATAACATTTGACATGAGGCGCCGTGGAATGATCACGTTCGATTCACATCGCATTAAACAAAACTATTTACTCTAACAAGCAAGACTCTTTATGAAGATTTACACCAGAACAGGCGACCAAGGACTTACTTCACTCGTCGGAGGGCAACGCGTCAGCAAAACCTGTGCACGTCTTGAATCTTATGGCACTATTGACGAACTCTGTTCACAGATTGGTCTACTTATAACCTACTGCACCCAGCAATCCGACATCGAAACGCTGACAGACATACAAGGGAAGCTCTTTGTAGTAGGGGGATATCTTGCCACCGACAACACTCAACGCGATGTGCGTCCTGGCAATATCGTAACCGAAGAAATGGTTACATCTCTTGAGCAGGAAATCGATGCCATCAACGCCTGTTTACCCCCATTCCGCTGTTTCATTCTGCCAGGCGGATGCAGATCATCCGCAGTGGCACACGTTTGTCGCACCGTATGCCGGCGCGCTGAGCGTCGTATCTTGTCTCTCAAAGAAGACGGATATGAAATTGACGCCCAAGTGATCGCCTATATCAATCGTCTCAGTGACTATCTCTTTGTTTTGGCCAGGAAACTCAATCAAGACCAACAACACGAAGAAACGATTTGGGTGAGGGGAAAATAAAAAAAATGTACTTTTATTTTGAAATTCTCAACATTCGTACTATCTTTGCACGCCGTAAATTAAATAGAAACTAAACTATGTATTGGACACTTGAATTAGCATCAAAACTGGAGGACGCTCCTTGGCCTGCAACCAAAGAGGAACTTATTGATTACGCAACACGTTCAGGAGCTCCTCTCGAAGTGATAGAAAATCTCGAAGAGATTGAAGACGAAGGAGATATTTACGAGTCAATCGAAGAGATTTGGCCAGACTACCCTTCCAAAGAGGATTTCCTTTGGGATGAAGAAGAATATTAAGTTCTTATGAGAATTTGTTATGTAGTTGCGATGGTGGCTGAAGCAAAGCCTTTCATCGAGCGATATGGCATTAAAGAAGTAGAAAGGTTCTTTGCCCCATTACCATGCTTGCTTTATGAAGGAAATGTAAACGGAGCCATTCTTGATGTAGTGCTAAATGGACAGCAGCAAGGAAGCGACCTTGTAGGCTGTGAAGCTGCCTCTGTCGCCACTCTCAGCGCTATCCAGCGCCTGCATCCTGACATCATCATCAACTCTGGGACTTGTGGTGCATTCCGAGCCAACGGAGCTGAAATAGCCGAGGTATATATTGGCAATGGCGTCATGTTCCACGACCGGCGTGTACCCGGCGATGACGCTTGGGGCACACAGAGTTTGGGCAACTATCCCGTCTGGGAAGGCAGCACACAACTTGCACAGGCTTTAGGGTTTAAGATGGGCAAAGTAACTACAGGTTCTTCGCTTGACATGCAACCATGCGATTTTTCCATCATCCAACAACACGGTGGCGAACTGAAAGACATGGAAGGAGCGGCTGTAGGCTTTGTCTGCTCTTTATTCAAAACCCCTATCCTTTATGTTAAGTCTGTCACAGACCTCTGTGATGGTGGTGCTGAAACCTTCGAGGAGTTCTCCCGCAATCTGCACCACGCCTGCGAGACGTTGAAAAATGCCAATGAACGGATCATAGAATTCCTGACTTTACAGCAATAGCTGAATTTTCTGAACACATACCAGAACATATACAAACCCAAAGGGAGGAACACCATTGCAATGTTCCTCCCTTTTTATTTGTTTCTGTTCATAAATAACGCATGAAACAAACTATCTCTTTTTTATTTATTCGTTCGTATTTTCCTCTTCCAACGAATATAATGAACTTCCATCGAAGCAGTGGGTACAGATTTGGCATTTCTCTAGACCAATTGCTTTCACAATTGTTTCAATAGTAGAGAACTTCAAGCTATCCAAATTGAGTCTACGTGCAATCTCGTCCACCATTGCTGTATACTCAGGTGTACCTGTTGTAGCATAAGCCTTAATGCGGTCAGCAGGAACTTCCACATTGTTAGCCGTTTGAGCATCTGCCAACATCGTTGCCGTACGCGAGTGAGTTTCCAAATCCTTGATAACACGACGTGTAATCAGTTCCAACTCAGATTTACTTGCTGAAAAGTTCACAAAAGGACATGCATAAATTAGCGGAGGACACGCTATTCGCATATGCACTTCTTTTGCTCCTAAGTCCTTCAACACCTTTGTATTCTCGCGCAACTGTGTACCACGCACAATTGAGTCATCACAAAACAGGCATCGCTTGCCACGCAGCATATCCTTATTAGGAATTAGTTTCATTTTAGCAACGAGGTTTCGAACTTCCTGACTTGGTGGCATGAAGGAACGTGGCCACGTGGGAGTATATTTGCTGATACCACGCTGATAAGATGTATGATGACCTGCACTATATCCCACAGCCATACCTATACCCGAATCAGGAATACCTCCTACAGAATCCACCTCTGTATCATCCTCTTCGCCCATTACGCGACCTGTTTCAAAGCGTACTTCTTCCACATTCTTGCCTTCGTATGAAGAAGTGGGGAACCCGTAATAAATCCACAGGAACGAACAAATCTGCATCTTCTTGTTAGGTTTCCGCAATTGCTCCATTCCATTAGCACGTAAACGAACAATTTCACCAGGGCCAACGAAATAAGTCGTCTCATAACCGAGATTCGGGAATGCGGTGTTCTCACTTGTGGCAGCCATGGCTCCTTCTTTCTGCCCAATAATGATAGGCGTACGCCCCCAAGCATCACGAGCGGCAATGATACCGTCCTCCGTAAGAAGCAGCATGGAACATGAGCCTTTCACTGTACGGAACACATTCTCAATTCCGTCCACAAAGTCCTTGCCCTTCACAATCAACAAACCAATCAATTCTGTAGGATTGATTTTACCCGAAGAGAACTCTGACAGATGCATATTTTCCTGCAAGAGCTGGTCGGCAATCTCATCTATATTGTTCACCTTAGCCACCGTGACGATAGCAAAACGTCCCAGATGGCTATTGAACAACATGGGTTGTGCGTCTGTGTCGCTGATGATGCCAATACCGGCTTCACCTTCAAACTTAGACAGTTCCGACTCAAATCGTGTCCGGAAATAAGTACTCTCCAAATTGTGGATGGCGCGATAAAAACCTCTTTCTTTGCTATAAGATGCCATACCGCCCCGACGCGTTCCGAGGTGCGACTGATAATCAGTTCCATAGAAAAGGTCAGCCGCACACTTTTCTATGGCTACGGTTCCGAAAAAACCTCCCATAATTCTTTTCGTGTTTGAAATCGAGTGCAAAGGTAGGCATTTAATTGGAAAGTTGAAAATTGAAAAAATGAAAATTGAATATTTTATTCTCCAGCATGGCTCGCTGCATAAAAAAACGAATTTTCAATTCCCTTTTTTCCATTTTAAACTAAATATCTTTATCTTTGCGCTCATAACAACAAAACAGCAAGACCATGAGAAAGAGAGCGGACTACATCCAAAGCATTGAGATTAAGGCTCTATGGAAGGGGGGCAGACACATTGCGTGGCAGCTACAGCCAGATGTCAATATCCTCAGCGGAATCAACGGTGTAGGAAAAAGCACTATCATTAATCACTCTGCACGCATGCTTGATGCCATTGAAAAAGGCGAGCTTGCCCCTGATGATGCCCCCTATGGCGTCAACATCCAGCTAATGCCAACCGACGCCACCTACATCAAGTTCGACGTGATACGTTCCTTCGACCGTCCTTTACTTCATAGCGACTTGCTAGAGAAACTGTCCGATTCACGCGTGAAGACAGAACTCGACTGGCAGATTTACCGCTTGCAGAAGCGATTTCTCGACTATCAAGTCAATATAGGGAACCGCATCATCGAGTTGCTCACCACCGGCTCCCCTGAAGACCAACAAAAGGCAGCAGAAGTGAGTGCCCCCAAGAAACAGTTTCAAGATATGATTGACGGACTCTTTGCTGACACCGGCAAAAAGATAGACCGCAAGAGCAACGAGATTCAGTTCATCCAAACCCAGAACCAAAACACACAGATTATTACACCCTATCAGCTATCCAGCGGTGAGAAGCAAATACTGGCCATCCTGCTCACCGTGCTAGTTGAGAACCGCGAACCATATGCTCTCTTGATGGACGAGCCTGAGATATCCCTTCATATCGATTGGCAGCAGCGTCTCATTGACCTCATCCGTCAACTGAACCCCCATGCCCAAATCATCCTCTCCACCCACTCTCCTGCCCTCATTATGGACGGCTGGATGAGCAACGTGACAGAAGTCGGAGAGATATCCAACTAAACAGCATGAAGCATCTCATCTCCAACATCAACTCTGCCTATATGGAAGCGGCCAATCGGCTGCGTCCCAAGACGAAGAAACGGAAAATCGTCGCCTATGTGGAATCTTACGACGACATTTTCTTTTGGCGCAGTGTGTTGAGCGAGTTCGAAGATGAACAGACCGCCTTTGAAGTGATGCTTCCCTCACGCACCAACCTCAATCGTGGCAAGAAGACTGCGCTGATGAACCAACTCGGTGAATCATTGGGCACCTGCATGATTGCTTGCGTTGACGCAGACCTCGACTATCTGCTTCAGGGGCACACACCTTCCTCCTTACGGATGCTTTCCAACCCCTACGTCATCCACACCTACGCTTATTCCATTGAGAGCTATCAGTGCTACGCACCATCACTCCACAACGTATGCGTGATGGCTACCCTCAACGACCGCAACCTCTTCAACTTCGAAGAATACCTTAAGCAATATTCCGAGATTATCTATGAGCTCTTCGTGTGGCTCGTATGGCTCCATCGCCATGGACGCTTCAATGAGTTCCCACTCAACAACTTCAACAACATCATTGCAGTCGAGCAGCTCAACATCCACAAGCCTCTTGATGCTCTCGAGCGTGTGCGCCGCCAGGTGAACCGCAAGATTGCATGGCTTCAACAACACGTAAAGGACGCCAAAGGAAAGCTCACATCCCTGAAGATGGAACTCGAGACACTTGGGGTACACAAAGACAACACATATATGTTCATACAAGGGCACCACCTCATGGAAAACGTTGTAGATGCAGCCCTCACCCCCGTATGCACCATCCTGCGCCGCGAACGCGAAAAAGACATCAAGATTCTAGCACACGGCAACACCCAGCAGATGAATAACGAGCTTGCCTGCTATTCCCACAGTCAGTTCATGCCAGTCCAGATGCTACGCCGCAATACACAATACCAAGACTGTGAAACCTATCAGATGCTTCGCGAGCATGTGCGCTGCTTCTTGAGCAAGACTGGTCACACCCCTTCTTTGCAGCAATAAAAAGGAGACGGGGAAATTATATAAATAAGAGTAAAGGGAGGCGCTGCCTCCCTTTACTCTTATTTATATTTATAATCAATTGTATCAACCTGTCCTTTCGGATTACTTCACCTTAATAGTAATCACATTTGCCGAGAACGGCTTAACAGCAAGCGACATATTCTTGGCTACCTTGATTTCCTTGCCGAATGGAGCTACAGGCTGAGCGTTGAAGTTGTTTTCCACGTCAAGTGACGCACCACTGATTGTAGTCATCAAAGCCTTTGATGAGATACCCTTGAACTTGCTCAGGTCAATGGTAGCAGTCTTTTCCTCTGCAGCAGCGTTAATCAGCTTGATGTACAGCTCACCCTTCTTTGTGTTGAGCACAGCAGAAGTTCCTTGATACTTGTCACCACCTTCAAACGTAGCCACATCGCCATAGTAGTAGTCACCAGCCGTTTTGCCGAACATCTGCTGCACATAGTAGCTGCAAGTCAGCACCACGCTTGTGTTGTCGAAATAAATGAGGTCTGGGTTCCAGCTCTCATGGTTCTTCTTGGCGAAAAGAGGTGCATAGCTTGTCATAGTCACCACATCACCGTTGCGCTCCACGCCCAGCAGATAAAGACCTTCATAAAGAGCGTCTGCCAGTTTCTTGTCCTTGGCTGCATACTCTCCCAAATATACCTTTGTCTTGCGGTCGCGTGGATAGTTGTCATAATTCTGCTGATTATTCAAGAAGTAGTCACGAGGCTCATAGTAATGCTCGTCTAGCACATCCACACCTGTCTGGTCAGCAATGCGCCAGCCATTCTCATAGTCAGGATTCCCCTTGTGAGAGCCTGGACCAGCCGTACCCACAATCACGATGTCAGGATATTTCGCACGTACGCGTTCATATATATATTTAAAACGCTCCTCAAACTCAGGAGTAATCTTTTCCTCGTTGCCCAAACCAAGATACTTCAGGTTGAAAGGTGCAGGGTGTCCTTGTTCAGCGCGTTTCTTACCCCATTTGGTGTTCACATCACCGTTCGCCCACTCAATGAGGTCTAGCGCTTCGTCCACCCATTCATTCATCTCATTCATAGGCACCACATCCTGAGCCTGAGTCTTCATGCTCCAACCGCCGTTCGTACCTTGGCAGCTCACGCCACAAGGCAGAATGGGAAGTGGCTCCATACCCAAGTCCTCACAGAATTGGAAATATTCATAATAGCCAAGACCCATTGACTGGTGATAGCCCCATGTGTTCTTCAAGCCACGGCGCTGTTCCTTCGGACCAATCGTTGTCTTCCAGCGGTAAGTGTCCCAGAAGCCGTCGCCACCGCCGTGCACTACGCATCCGCCAGGGAAGCGCATGAACTTAGGCTGCAAGCCTGCGAGCGCCTCTGCCAAGTCTTTACGGAGACCATGGCCCTTGTAAGTGTCCTGCGGCATCAGCGACACCATATCCACATCTAAGTCACCATGATTCAGCACCAGCACCTGCAAGATGCCATTTGCACAATCCTCCGCAGGAGTCAGCACAGCCTCATACTTTTTCCATTCAGCATCAGCCACATTAATTGTAGCCTCAGCCAGCACCTTCGGGTCTTTTCCCCAGCCCTGTGGCACACCCAGCACAACACGCACTTGTTTGGTTGCACCAAAGTTACGGAAAAACGCCGAGAAGTCATACTTCGCGCCAGCCTTTACAGCTATACCGTCAAAGCCGCTGTTCTCCAAGCCGAAGCCCTTAAAGCCTGCATAGTCATAGTACTCCTTCACACGCTCTGTATGCAGACGCATATAAGTAGGGTTATTAGGATGAATGGGGCTGTCCATTCTCACTTGAAGAGTGCCCAACGAATGACCTGGGCGAATCTGCTTCCATGCAGTACCTGGCCCCCAGCCATCACGCTCAGCAGGGCTGTATTCAAACGAGCCATTCTCTACCAATTCGGCATACAGGCCACCATCGGCTGAATAGCTGATATCTTCAAAGAAGATACCTAAAAGTTCATTACTGATTTTCTTTCCTCCAGCAGGGGCTTTCACGCCCTGAGCCATTGCACTGGCAGGAGCTCCCAAGAACGCTGCAAGCGCCAAAGCCTGCAATGAGTGTTTGAGTGTCATGATTATACAAAAAGTTTTAGTTAATAGGATTTAATGTTGCAAAGATACGAATAAATTGAAAATCGAGAATTGAAAATGGAAAATTATTGGTACCTTTGCAGTCAAAACCACTCAAAAAGTACATACATGAAAGATTTTGTAGAAGAACTCACCTGGCGCGGCATGATTCATCAGATGATGCCAGGTACAGACGAGTTGCTCAAGAAAGAGCAGGTCACAGCATACCTCGGCATTGACCCTACAGCCGACTCACTCCATATTGGTCACCTCTGCGGTGTCATGATGCTCCGCCATTTCCAGCGTTGCGGCCACAAGCCTCTCGCCCTCATTGGCGGTGCTACAGGCATGATTGGTGACCCCTCAGGCAAGAGCCAGGAGCGCAACTTGCTCGATGAAGAAACACTGCGTCACAATGTAGCCTGCATCAAGAAGCAGCTCTCCCACTTCCTTGATTTCGACAGCGATGCGTCTAACCGTGCAGAGTTGGTGAACAACTATGACTGGATGAAGGACTTCAAGTTCCTGGATTTCGTGCGCGACATCGGCAAGCACATCACAGTCAACTATATGATGGCCAAGGAATCTGTGCAGAAGCGGCTCAACGGTGAGGCGCGCGACGGCCTTTCTTTCACCGAGTTCACCTATCAACTCCTTCAGGGCTACGACTTCTACTATCTGAACGAACATAAAGGCTGCAAGCTCCAGCTGGGTGGTGCAGACCAATGGGGAAACATCACCACTGGCTCTGAGCTTATCCGCCGCATGAATGGCAAGGAGTGCTTTGCATTGACTTGTCCGCTTGTCACCAAGAGCGACGGTCGCAAGTTCGGCAAGACCGAGAGCGGCAACGTTTGGCTCGACCGCAACCGCACCTCCCCCTACCAGTTCTACCAGTTCTGGCTCAACGTGCCCGATGAGGACGCAAAGCGCTATATCAAGATTTTCACATCATTAGAGAAAGAGGAAATCGACGCCATCATTGCAGAGCAAGATGCAGACCCTGGCCGTCGTGTGCTTCAGAAGCGCCTGGCTGAGGAAGTGACCGTGATGGTACACTCTCGCGAGGACTATGACATGGCTGTCGAGGCATCCAACATCCTCTTTGGCAAATCCACCAAGGAAAGCCTTCTCAAGCTTGACGAGCAGACGCTGCTTGACGTCTTCGCAGGCGTGCCTCACTTTGAAGTGGAGAAGAGCCTCTTTGAAGCAGGCGTAAAATTGGCAGACCTTGCCGTGGACAACGCATCCATCTTCCCCAGCAAGGGCGAAGTCAAGACTCTCGTCAAGGGTGGCGGAGTGAGCATCAACAAGGACAAGGCTACAGCAGCAGACCAGTTGCTCACAGCTTCTGATCTTCTGGACGGCAAGTACCTTCTCATCCAGCAAGGCAAAAAGAAGTACTTCCTGATCATCGCCAAGTAAGCATACATCACACAACTATATGAAACGAGCGAGGGACTGGCAGTTGCCAGTCCCTCGCTCGTTTTCTTTTGTCATTCAATTAACGTTTTCACACGCTGCGAAACTCACCACACAAAGCCTGTCTTCTTCACGTCGAAGCCGTAGATCGTGCGGAAATCGTCCTTCATGGAGATAACATGATAACCCGCATCATGCCAGTCAGAAGCCAGTTTCTTGGCTTTTTCGGGGTCAGCATGGTCACGCTCTGCGTCATCAGCCACAAGCATAAAGGCTGCGGTGCGATGCTTGCTGCTGCCAAGACAATAGTTGTGCATGGCACAGTCACCTCCACTGTTGCCAAACGACAGAACGGGCACCTTACCTATCTCTTGCGATATCTGCAGAACCTTATTAGTTTTCAGATTTTTGATAATCAGCTCATCGGTACGAATCAAGTCTTCTTTCTGTTGCATCGTGTAATTGACACCGGCCTCTTCGCCTTGACTGCTGGACATCAGCTTCACATCCATTCCAATCACCCTGTTGGGTGCGATTCCAAGAGGCTCAACCAATGCCCTGCAGATGAATCGATCAGAACCTGACACTACATAATAGGTGAAGCCGTGGGCTTTCAAGTAGTCGAACACTTCAAGCATGGGACGATAGAAACTTTGCCCATAGGTCATCCCCGTGAATCCATTGACAGGCTTGGCGGCATAAGCTTTCACGTAAGCATCAAACTCTGCAATGGTCATTCCGGCATAAGCTTTTGCTGCTGCCTGTGCGTGCTGCATGTCAAAATGAGCAGGGAGGGCTGTCCCTTCGCGAACAAAGTTCCGGATAGCCAGTGCCGTTTGACGCACGTCTTCGGGAGCCTTATCCTTATATGCAGCATCGTCCAGCACCCGGTATTCAAGAAGGTTGTATTCGAAATAAGTGGGATAAAGTTCGCCCACAAATGTCCCGTCCATATCGAAGGTGGCTATACGGTCTTCCTCACTGATATAGTCTGCAGATTTAGGATTGGTCACGTCCTCCACATACTCTTGCAGAGCTGTTAGCGCCTCGCACTTGTTCCACGATGGAAAATAGTCTTTCTTTACTTGAGCATCTGAATCGTCGTTGCTACACGATGTCAGACCGCTTATGCCGCATAAAAGAGTGAAGATGACGGCGAGCATCCAAAATTTGTTTTTCAACATAGTCTGTTTTTTTATTGGTTTTTCAATTAGTTGGGTATAACATTGATGAGCACAAAGATAGTATAAAAAAGGAGACAATACAACATAAAACACAAAAAATTGCCAAAAGAAGACTGGATGAATGACAGAAAGAGCAGAAACCGAACCACACAAAAACACTTCCCCGAAATAGGGGTTTCCTGCACCACTTTGTCGGTGTGACTCACACCGACACCCTCGGTCTGAGTCAGACCGGCACCCCCGGTGTGACTCACACCGTTTTTGAGGCACAAAAAGGGGCATATATAAACAAGGGGGCGCTTCGGTAATGAAGCGCCCCCTTGACGGCTGTTTTGCTGCTGCCGCAGAGCATTGGGTCCTTTATTGCTTCAGGAATTTCTTGCCGTTCTTGATGGCAATGCCCTTATAGGTCTCATCAACAGGTTGGCCCAACAGGTTGTAGATAATGCCAATGTCCGGAGTTGACGGATCGTCTTCAGCCACTGGGTCTATGTCAGTATTGAGGACACAGTTAAACTTGACCTTATCAATGTTACAGCCAGCGGTGGCTACAGTGAGACGAATGATTTGCTCACCTTCCTCAAGATTGCGGTTGAGCTCGCCCGTCACAGTAGTGTAGGTGTCCCAATCTGCAGTCTTGGGCACATTGATGCTGGCCAACGTGGTAGTGGCTCCATTTACTACACGAGCGATACGGATGACAGCACCCGCAGAGCCTCCTGAAACGGTAGCTTCGTAGGTGTATTTACCCGGCTCTTTCACCTTGACTGAATATTCGAGCCATTCGCCTGCAGCCGTGTAGCCGATGACATATCCGTTATTGCCTTTAACGATGTCCACACCTTCCAAATCAGTGCGGTAAGAAGAAGCATCGCCCTCGGCCTTGGAGTCAGAATCATGGAAGGTGAAGCCTTCTCCACCCTTATCGAATCGCTCAGCCTGGATGGTGCCGGGAAGGGATATGGGCAAGGTGCCGTATGGCTGACGCTTGGCATTTACCTTGAACGCGTATTTAGACACTTTTGAGTATTTGCCTTCTGGGTCAATGCCTTCGACTGTCACGTTATATGTGCCCTTGGCCTTAGGTGTATAGCTCACTTCAAACGGCTTCTCGGTCGCTGTGCCTATGAACTGGCCGTCCACATAGAAGTTGACGCTCTGAGCCGTCTGGGATGTGCCCGAGACAGTAGCCCTAAGAGTGGCCTCATCGCCTGCGGTGCCCGTGGCGGGCAAAGATTTCACAGCCAATCGGAGTGAACTGTTCTGCTCAATATGATTAAAGACTATCCTATCAAGGTCGCCGCTGGCTCCTGTCACGTTGACGCGCAGCACATGCGTTCCTTCGGCGAGGGAAACGAGGGTGCGCCCATGCACAGGCACATATTTGTCCCATGTGCCAGAACCAGTCTGTGGAACGACGATGGTCTCGCTCAATTGCTGAGTCACGCCGTCTGTCACCACCTCAAGAAGGAAACTAGAACCTGTAGTACCCGAGGAAACATAAGCATCGTAGGAATAATAGCCAGCCTCTTTCACATCAAGAGTGTATTCCAGCCATTCGCCAGGCTGAGTGTAGCCAATTGTGTAGCCCACTCCCGTTACTTTTTTGATGTCAACGCCGCCCACATCGGTACGGTAGGAGGATCCATTGCCTTCGGCGTTGGAACTGGTGTCGTGATAAGTAAGGCCTTCTCCACCCTTGTCAAAGTTCTCTGCCTCAACAGTGCCTGGCAGCTCAATCTCTCCCCGGAAAGGACTACGGGGATTGTAGGCGGTGAAGGAACCTTGACGCTCGTACTGGTTGCCTTCTGTATCGAAGACAATGGCCTTGAGGCTATGCTTGCCTGTGGCAGACGGAGTGTATTCGGCCTCGTAGGCACCATCGAGAGTCTTCTCGTTGATGGAGGCAGGCTCGGTGATGGTTGCGTATTTAATGCCTTTCACGTAGAGGTCAATGTGGTCGATGGTCTTGGTGCGCAAACGGGCGTTGACCGTGATGGTGAAAGGCTCACCCTTCGTGGGTGTGTCTCCAGGTTTGATGTAGACAGATGCCTCCTTTTTCATGCCAGGGAAGGGGCTTTTAGCTGTCTTCGCTTTTTCAGAAGCCATATAGTCGCGAAGCCATTCCATCGCAGGACGGTCTTCATTGTTCCTGATAAGGCCTGAATTGCCATCGGTAGTCCAAGTGTGCCCATAGATGTATCCCCACAAGGTAATGCCAGCGCAGTAATCAGCCTCCCACATATAGGGAATCTGCTCTTTGTAGCGCTGCAGCTGAAGGGCATCATCGCCGGTGCCGATATCGTACTCGGTGCTGTACATAGGCATCTTCAAGGCATTCTGAATCTTCACCATCGCCGATTTGAAATTAGTGACATTGCAGTCAGTCAAATCGTGCGACTGACAGCCATAGGCATCAATCGGAGCTCCGGCATCGCGGATGGTGCGCACAAGGTCAATGTACTGATCGGTGTTCCATTGGAACGTGTTGAAGTCGTTATAGATGAGGATAGCATTGGGCCATCGCTCGTGGGCCATCTCGAAGGCACGGATAATCCAATCGTAACCCGTTTTGCCTCCTCCACCCAATGCATCCTTGATGTAAGGAGTATCGGCTTGGTGCCCCTCAACGGCCTCATTCACCACATCAATGAGCTCAAGGTCGGGAAAGTGCGCCTTCACGGCATCAAACCATGACACAATGGCTTTATAGCGTTCATTCACCGAGAGGTTTTTCATCCAGCCAGGGAACTGTGAGCCCCACACAAGGGTGTGGAACTTGAAGGGGAAACCCCACTTTTTTGCATAGTCGGCACTCTGGTCAGCCCCTCCAAAGGTATAATTGCCCCTAGTCCACTCGCAAGCATCCCATTTAGTAGCATTCTCCGGCGTTATCTGGTTCCAGAGTGTATGGAACGCTTCTTTTCCGTAGTCAACCTGATTGTTAGCCGTGGTAATATTACCAAGGAATTTGTCGGGGTTGGATGATAACTGAGCTTGAGCCATCTGCGACGACAGCATGGCACCACCCAGCAAAAAGTATACAGGCAGTGCGCACAACACTCCCCTTCTCGTCCTCTTGACGAGTTCTCTCACATTTCCCTTCATACGTTTTAGAATAAGAATTTGTTAGTTTTCTATTTCATACAGTTTGCAATTACAAAGGTACACGGTTTTCCTCCTTCATTGTTTAGGCTTCGTAACACGGACTTTAGATTTTCAAACAGAAATGCCGCACATTCCACAAATTCCACAACATCAAAGCACTAAAATCCTCTGTTCATTTTCCCTTTTCATTCTAATTAATTATCTTTGCAACATCATCGAATCTATCAAGACAATACCTATTATAATGGAAGAACTCATATTGCTACGCATTACAGGCGAGGACCGTCCGGGACTGACAGTAAGCATCATGGACATCTTATCACGTTACGACGTGGACATCCAAGATATTGGACAGGCAGACATTCACTCAACCCTCTCGCTAGGCATACTGATTCGTGTGGCCGAGGAGCATTCTGGACATGTGATGAAGGACTTGCTCTTCAAGGCAAGCGAACTGGGCGTGAACATCGGCTTTGCCCCCGTGACAATGGAGGAGTATGAAGCATGGGTGGGCAGACAGGGCAAAAACCGCTACATCCTAACAGTGTTAGGCAGACGTCTGCGTGCCCGCCAGATTGAGGCGGTAAGCAAACTCATCACCGAGCAAGGACTGAACATTGATGGTATCAAACGTCTCTCTGGGCGCGCAAGCATCCTTCACCCGATGGAGAAAACAAGAGCCTGCATCCAGTTCTCTGTGCGTGGCGTGCCTAAGGACAGAGAAGCCCTGCATGCGGAACTGCTGAGAATGTCAAGCGAGCTAGAAGTGGATGGATCGTTCCAAACAGACAATATGTATCGCAGGATGCGCCGCCTCATCTGCTTCGACATGGATTCAACACTGATTCAGACGGAAGTGATTGATGAGCTGGCCAAACGAAACGGCGTATACGACCAAGTGGCAGCCATCACAGCCAGCGCCATGCGGGGTGAAATAGACTTCAAGGAAAGTTTCACACAACGATGCAAACTACTGAAGGGACTGGATGTGAGCGTGATGCGTGAGATAGCAGAGAATCTACCTTTCACAGAAGGAGTGGACCGATTAATGTATGTGCTGAAGAAGTATGGCTACAAAATCGCCATCTTGAGCGGTGGATTCACATTCTTTGGTGAATACATCCAAAAGAAATACGGCATCGATTATGTGTATGCCAACGAGCTGGAGATTGACGAGACAGGACACCTAACCGGTAATTATGTAGGTGAGATTGTAGACGGCAAACGAAAGGCTGAGCTACTGAAGCTCATCGCGCAGGTAGAAAAGGTCGATTTGCAGCAGACCATCGCTGTGGGCGATGGAGCAAACGACCTGCCAATGCTCTCACAAGCGGGTCTTGGCATCGCCTTCCACGCAAAGCCGCGTGTGGTAGCAAATGCCCAACAAAGCATCAACACCATCGGGCTGGACGGCGTTCTTTACTTCCTCGGATTCAAGGACTCGTATCTGGACGAAAAGGCACAATAAAACGGTTAACTTGCACGCAGTTCCGCCACCCGAGCAAACACCCACCACAGCAAAGACTAAACAACTAAATAAAACACTAACTAATTGATTAAAACAAACGGAACATGAAGAAACTGATACTGACCATCACGGCACTAACCCTACCTTTATGGGCTGCAAATGCGCAGACAGGGGCAGACTACATGAAGGCTTTTAAGAAAGCGGATATGAACATTCCCTTCGACGTAACAGCAGAGGGAAAGTCCTTTCGTGTCAAGTGGGGCATGGACACCGCTTGGAACTGGGATTTCAATGTCAACAAGGGTATTGCCCATATTGGCAAGGGAAACTTTGAGACAGGACGCATCTCGTTCCAACCAACCGAGGCAGTGATTGACAGAGGCAACGGCATTTACGAACTGACTGACAAACAGAAATCGGCATTAAGAAGTCGCTGCAATAACATCCTGATGACTGGCTGCAACAAAGTGTCCATCAACAACGACCAAGAAGATGCCTTGAACAAGGAGAACGGCAACTACGAGAAATACCAATCCATCTATCTGAACAAGCCAGAGGCTTGGTACAAGCTCATCAAAGCCAGTGTGGCCTATGCCAAGGAATGCGGTGTGGACGTGGTGAGCATCTCACCTTTCAACGAACCGGACTATGGCGGATGGGGACAAGGCACCAAGGACAGCATGAAAGAGATTTGCCGCCTGATTAAGGCAGACCCCTATTTCGACAACATACGCGTATGTGCCGGCAACACACTCAACTGTGACTATGCTTTGGAGTGGTACAACCATTGTCTCGACTACATTGACGAAGGCAACACGCACCAGCTAGCTGGCTCGTTTGACAACTATGCCAATTTTTTCAAGAAGGTGAAAGCAGACGGCAACGTGGCTACGGCAGACGAATTGCACAATGTTGGCGAGGCCATTGTCGGTGTAGAATATGGCATGGAGACAGGCATCTGGTGGGGATTCCACGCAAAGGCTCGCGGACAGTTCTGCCTGGACTCCAACGAAGGTGTACGTTTGGGCTATGGCGAGAACAGACCTGCATGGACCAGCGGTGCTGTATATCGCAATGACAAGACAGGAGAAGTGCACGGCTACTTCGGTTCATCTGAGCGCCAGGCACTTGCATCATCCTTTGCCTATATCAGCAAAGGAAAAGATGTTTTCTTCAACGGCTACGGACCTACTCGCATGTATGTCTATGACGTGCCCGGCGGCAAGAAGGGAGACTATCAGGCTAGCACACAAATCAATGCAGAACGTCTGTTCGACATCACTTGGGGCGAGGATGTTGCTCCTAGCACAATTGATGGCACCTATCAAATCATGAATGCTTCCAGCAAGAAGATGCTGACCTACAACGGCACCAGCAATGTGCAGAGTTCAAACCGCAAGACGTCCGGCACCACACAGCAGTGGAAGGTTTACCCTGGCTATACTAGTCTGGATATCTCGTATTGGTTCATCGACAACGTGGCAACCAATACGACGAAGGTCAACTTGAACGTGTTGAACAACAACTTGAATTCGGGCGCTGGCGTCATTTGCTGGGATGCCGGCCACGGTGATGTGGAGCAATGGTATCTGAAATATGCAAAGGATGGTTATTACTACATCATCAGCTGCTTGTCTAACAAATACCTCTACTGCAGCAGTGTAACTTCTGGCACCAATGTCACCTTGCGATCGGCTCCGGCCAGCAACATCACTAACGCTGAACTGAAGAAGTATCTGTGGCGTTTCCAGCCCATCGATTCGAAAGCCGAAGTTGTAGCTCCTGCTGCACCTACGCAGCTGAGGGCGGTGCAGCGCAGCAGCAGCATCGAACTGTCTTGGACGGCTCCGACCGACGAGGATCTGAACAGTTACACCATTTTGCGCGGTGTGGAGACCGAGAGTGGCACCGAATGGAACACGATTGGTCGTAACGTCACGGTGACTACATTTTTTGACAATACAGTCACAGCTGGCAACAAGTATCTATATAAGGTGATAGCCGTCGACTATGCAGGCAACCGCTCTAAAGCCTCTGAGCCTATTCAAGCCGCTCCGCTACAGGAAAAGGCTCTCATTTGCCAATTACAGTTTGACGACAACTTAACGGACAACTCGGCCAACCGTATAGACCTGTCTTTCTATGGCACTCCCAGCTATTCTTCCACAAAGAACTCTGGCACCAAGAGTTTGAACCTCTCAGGAGCAAGCTACGCCATGCTGCCTTATGCCGCAGCCCATCAGGACGAAATAACGATTGCCACATGGGTGCGCTGGAACACCAATGGCAACAACTGGCAACGCCTCTTCGACTTCGGAAACGGAGAAGATCAATATATGTTCTTCACTCCCAGTAACGGTTCACAGATGCGTTTCGTGATGAAGGACGGAGGTGAAGAGCAGATTCTCACAAATAACAAGAAACTCCCCACAACCAGTTGGAAGCACATCGCCATCACCTTGAAGCCTATTGGCGACAAAGTACAGGCCATCCTCTACATTGACGGTATAAACGTGGCTGAAAGCAATGACTTCACCATCAAGTTATCCGACATCGCTCCATCCCTATGTTACATTGGACGTTCCATGTTCCCTGCCGACCCGCTCTTCAATGGCCGCATCGATGACTTTCGAATTTACAACTACGCCCTCACTGCTGACGAGATTGCCAGCGTGATGGAAGATCGCGACGAATTGTCAAAGGATTTGAGCGACCACTCTGAAGAAGCTATACCAACAGACATCAACGACCTCAAACCAGCACCTTCAAATCAGTCCCATAACTGGTACGACCTCAACGGAAGACGCGCAGAGAAGAGCCAGAAAGGCATTCTCATTCAGGCTGGCAAGAAAAAGCTGAAATGGTAACATTCTTATGCGAAGGACACTCACACATATCATCGGGCTGTTGTGCACCATTTATTGCTGTGCACAACAGCCTGTTTTTGTCCCTATCGACACCTCGAAAGGACTGAGTGACAACTTCGTTCTACACATCATTCAACTGCACGATGGGCGCATAGCTGCCACTACCCCGAGCAGCATTGACCTGTGGAACGGACATTCCTTCTTGCATATTGCCAAGGATAGCACTACCGCGATTCCGCTGCCAGGCTACAAGGGGGCATATCACGTTTATACCGACAAAAAGAACCGCTTGTGGGTAAAAGACTATCAACGTCTGTGGTGCTACAGCGCCGACCTCACTCTACAACCAGACTGCTTGCCTGACAGCGCAAACGATGTGTTCGTGGACGATGACGGCGAAGTGTTCTTTGTGCATCAAGACACAACAGACATGCTACTTGACCTCAAGACGCTTGAGGGACGCCTCTACCGTTTCTATGCCAGCGGGCATGTGCGCTGTAGCCAAGGCGGAAAAGAGCTGTATGCTATCAGAGCTCCGCTCGACTCCACCGCCATTACATCGCTTGTCATCACTGATACACTCCGCAAGAAATTCTACCAGTTGGTGGACCAGCGCCTTTGTCTTGAATTCGACCCTCAACAGCGCCGCTGGGTGGAAATATTCCGTTCGAAGCTGCTCCACACTATCTCACAGACCAGTGCAAACACCGCTCTCATCGTCAGCCATGACGGGATATGGGAAGTGGACCTCAACTCCCGGCATGTAAGCCCCATCAACCAAGTTACACTAGCTGACGGCTCCTACATATCGTCCAGCCGACTGAATACCATCTGCACAGATAAAGAAGGCAACATCTGGATAGGCTCTTACGACCACGGACTGTTGCAAGGCTGCGCTGTTACTACTTCTATCGCTGAGAAAGCAAGCTGGTGGATTATCATTATACTCATTTTGATTGGCACGGGCATCATCGTGACAATAATTCGAAGGAAACAGCATCAAAAAACAAAGAATGGTCTGCAAGACCAAAGATTAGAGACCAATTGCCAATTGCCGATTCCAGACACTCAACTTTCAACCACTGAAGAAGCCTTTATACAACGAGCCACAGCCTTAGTGGAAGAGCATCTCGCTACGACCAACTACACGGTGGAGCGCTTGGCGCAAGACCTCTGCATGGACCGAACCGGTCTCTACAAAAAAATGATGGCTATGCTGGGCAAGACACCTACTGTCTTCATCCGCAGCATCAAAGAGAACCGAGCTGTTCAACTTATCCAAGAAGGCAAGCTCACAATGACCGAAGTGGCAGAACAGACGGGCTTTAGCTCTGCCTCCTACATGGCAAAATGCTTCCAAGAAGATCTTGGCCACAAACCTGCTGAATACAGGGCGAATCAACCAGAGTGCTCTGTTGAATCAACATGAGTGGTGCGCCAAATCAACTATACTACCCTGTTGAATCAACCATGATATTCCCTTCCCTTTATAAAAAGGACGTACCTTTGCATCAACAAAAACTTCTAACCAATAAACCAACGTATGAAAAGAACAATTCTGCTACCATTCGTAGCTCTGCTCTCCTCAGTCACCCTTGCACAGACCGTGGAATTCTACACACCACGCACTGTGCGCATCGTGAAAGAGAACGGGCAATCCAATGAGAAAAAATCACTCGTAGTGATAGCATCACCCCAGAAAGTGAAGGTGAGCCAATCACAGCAAAACGGTGCCACCATCTACAAGTCTTCAGCACTTATAGTCACCGTCAAGGACGGCTCTGTCTCATTCGCAGATGCCAAGGGGACTCCTCTTACGTCCGAAGGGAGCTGGGGCTTTCAAGCTATTACTGACGGACCAGACAAAGGTTCTTGCAAAGTCAAGCAGTCCTGGAACGTCGAGGCCGATGAAGGCATCTATGGCGTAGGTCTCCTCCAAAACGGCAAAATGAGCCAGCGAGGCGAAAACCGCCGTATGGAGCAGAACAACCTTGAAGATTATGCCCACTTCTACCAAACCATCAAGGGCTATGGCATCTATTGGGACAACTACTCACCCACTCGCCTTGTCACCCCTGCAGAAGGACAGGCAGGCCAAGTGGAGCTCGAGTCTGAAGTAGGCAACATGGTTGACTACTACTTTATTTATGGCGGTGATGCCGATGGTGTGATAGCCGAGATGCGCCATCTCTCAGGTTCCGTGCCTATGATGCCACTCTGGACTTATGGCTTCCACCAGTCACGTGAACGCTATAAAACACAACAGGAACTGCTAGAAGTGGTGCACAAATACCGTAACCTGAAGATTCCGTTTGATGGCATCATCCAAGACTGGCAGTATTGGGGCAGCAACTACAACTGGAACGCGATGGAGTTTCTCAATCCTGATTTCGACCGCGCACAGCAAATGATTGACGAAGTGCACAAGCAGAATGCGCACATGAGCATCTCCATCTGGGCCTCTTTCGGTCCCGAGACTAAAGGCTACAAAGAGCTGAAGGAGAAAGGGCACCTTTTCACCTTCGAGACATGGCCCCAAAGCGGTCTGCCACAGTGGCCACCACGCATGGACTACCCTAGCGGTGTGCGCGTCTACGACCCGTTCAGCGCTGAAGCCCGCGACATCTACTGGAAGAATCTCTCACGCCTTCACCAAATGGGCATTGATGCATGGTGGATGGACTCTACCGACCCAGACCATCACAGCTATAAGGACAGCGACCTTGACCAGCCCAGCGCTATGGGCTCCTACCGCAGCGTGCGCAATGCTTTCCCTCTTATGACTGTAGGCGGCGTGTATGACCACCAGCGTGCCGTGGACAGCACCAAACGTGTGTTCATCCTCACTCGCTCTTACTTTGCCGGCCAGCAGCGCTACGGAGCCAACACATGGAGCGGTGATATCGGTTCCTCATGGGAAAGCCTGCGCAAGCAAGTGCCCATCTGCCTGAACTACACGCTCACTGCCAACCCACATGTCAATGCAGACATTGGCGGCTTCTTCGCAAATTCTTACAATACACAAGGCTTCAACTCCGCCACACGCAATCCACAATACCAAGAGCTCTACACCCGTTGGATGCAGTTTGGAGCCTTCACACCCATGATGCGCAGTCATGGCACCGAAGTCTACCGCGAGCTCTACTACTACGGCAAACCTGGTGAACCCGTCTATGACGCCCTCGTTGATGCCGTCAAGCTCCGCTACCGCTTCCTGCCCTACATCTACAGCCAGTCATGGCAGGTGACCAAGCACAACGACTCCTTCATGCGAGCTCTTTTCATGGACTTCAAGGCTGACAAGCAGACCTGGAACAACAACCGTGAGTATATGTTCGGACACAACGTTCTCGTCTGCCCTGTCATCGATCCTCTCTACACCACAGAGAAGATTGTGCGCACTGACCCCATGTCAGGCTGGGACAAGAAAGAAGGCAAACGCGAAGACTACGCACCCGTGGATTGGAATGCTGCGAAGACTTACAACGTCTATCTACCTGCAGGCACCAAGTGGTACGACTACTGGACCAACACTCTGCTTGACGGTGGTCAAACCATAGCCGCAGCAGCTCCCCTCAGCCACTCGCCACTCTACATCAAGGCGGGCAGCATCCTGCCACTAGGCCCCGATGTGCAGTATGCCAACGAGAACCAATATGACAACCTCGAGCTGCTTGTCTATCCTGGTGCCAATGCTTCCTTCACCCTCTACGAAGACGAAGGTGACAACTACAATTACGAGAAGGGACAGTACAGCACCATTCCACTTACATGGAATGACAAAGCCAAGACCCTCACCATCGGAAAGCGTTCTGGTTCCTTCAAGGGAATGAAGACTACACGCACATTCAAAGTGAAGTTCACCGATGGCACAGAGAAGACTGTCACATACACAGGCAAGGCCCTCAACATAAAGAAGTAATCTTCATACTTTCCTTTAATATCAAAAGCAAGGCAAAAATGCAGAAAAAACAGCCATTTTATTGCTAAAGCTGCATAAAAGCCTTAAATTTGCAACCCCATGTTCAATTCCTGACATGGGGTTGCTTCATGATGTGGCAATCCGAGACGGTTGAGTCGTCACCCCCAACTCCGGATCAATCAAAAGGCGTTCCTCCACTACCAACAAGCAACGTTTATCGTCAACTATTAACAGTAAACAATCATAACGTGTATGGCTTATCAAGAAATTAAAACAACAGGCTATGGGACCCGCGTGGGTCGTTCATTCAAGAGCATTGGTTCAAGCTTTATTCTTTTCTGTGCTGCTACAGTATTGCTGTGGTGGAATGAAGGGAATGCTGTCAAAACAGAAAAGATGCTCTCCGAGGCAGAGGGTGCCTATGTGGAAATGGAGAATCCCAACAAGAAAGACGCTTCTTTAGATGGAGAGCTGGTATGCGCCACAGCTTTGGCCACCACTGAAGACTCATTGTCCGACACTCAGTTTGGCATCGGAGCAAAGGCCATCTCCCTCCAGCGCAAAGTGGAATACTACCAGTGGACAGAGCATGCACAAGAGTCAAGCGAAGACAAATTGGGAGGCAAGGAAGTCACCACTACCACATACACCTATACCAAGGAGTGGACTTCAGAGCCCATACAATCAAGCGAATTCAAAGACCCAGCCTATCAGCAAAAGAATATGGTGCTGACCACTTTCGACGATAGTGACTGGTGGGCTGAGAACGTCAGCTTTGGAGCCTATAAGCTCAATGAGAGCCTCGTACGCCGCATCTCTTCCGAAGAGCCTCTGGAACTGGCTATCAGCAATGACTTGCTACAGGCTTTAGACAAACAAACGCTGGTAGCTTACGAGCGCTTTCATGGTCCTGCCACGCCCAAGACCCCTGGCACAAATCCTCTACCCTCCGCAACCGTTCCCGATTCGGTGAAGGTTTCCAATGACTCAGCCCGAATAGCCAACTATTCCATCAAAGCCGTTACAGACAGTTTGATGGCTCATGCGGAAAATCAAGTAAGCCTGCAGTACGTGCATCAAGCTGGCAATATGCTTTACATTGGCCTAGTCCCTGGTGCGCCAGAAGTGGGTGATGTACGTGTGACATGGACCCAAATTGTTCCTGCAAAAGTCACCATTATCTCGCAAGTGGACGGCGACACTTTCAAGCCTTACAAAGCCAAGAACGGTATGCGCTTCCAAACCCTTGTGATGGGCAAGAAGGATGCTGCCGACATTTTCGAAAGCGCACACAATTCCAACAATTCCTCCAAGCATGAGAGGCGTGAGGGATATACCGTTCTTCTTTTATCGCAGCATGATGGTCTTTGGATAGTTTCACACTGCCCCCTGCCACGGACAAAATCCGTTGGGCCCAATTTCTGGCTCTGGACACTGCGCATAATTGGCATTCTGTTAGTCATCGCCGGCTTGAAAGGCATCTTCGGAATTCTCGAAACACTCTTCAAGGTAGTACCCTTCTTGGCAGGCATCGTTGGCTGGGGCATAGGTCTCGTCTGCACAGTTGTCGGAATCGTTTGGTCACTCATCATCATAGCGCTTGCATGGCTTTTCTACCGCCCATTGCTAGGCATCACCCTCTTAGTGGGCGCTGGTTTCCTCATCTGGATATTCGCATTCAAGGGAAAGGACAAATTAAAGGAATTGATGGCCAAGAACCCGAAAGCTGAAGAATAAGCATAATTCCCAACAATACACTTACATCAGAAAAAGCCAACTCTTTTGGCTTGAAGTCATCACAAGAAACGAGCAAGAGAAAAGGCTACTTATTCGTAATGCCTTATCCTCACATCCACCCCTTCGCTCTGAAGTTGCGACGGAAGTGAGCTCACATCGGTCTGCCCGTAATGATAAGGGAAAAGCACTCGAGGCTTCAGCGTCTTAGCCGCCTTGACCAATTGCTCTGGAGTCATTGTATAAGGCTGGTTGCAAGGCAAGAAGGCAATGTCCACGTCTTTGATTTTTGACATTTCCGGAATATCCTCCGTGTCGCCAGCAATGTAGATTCGCAATCCATCAAGGTTAAGCAGATAGCCATTGTCCCTACCCTTTGGATGGAACTGTGAACGACCCTCTGTCGTGTTGTAGGCAGGCACAGCCTCTACGGTGAAGTCATCGGCCAATCGCAATTTGTCCCCATTGGTCATTGCCTTACCTGCACCATACATATCTGCACAACGCTGATTCATGATGAGTTGCGTCTTATCACCCGTCAGCACCTTGATGGCCTCTCGGTCAAAGTGGTCACCATGCTCATGGGTCACAAAGAGGTAGTCGGCCTTAGGCATCGCTGCATAGTCAATAACCTTGTTGCCCAGTTTCGAGACGGGGTCTATCTCTATTTCACGACCATCATACACAATGCGGATACTGGCATGCACCAAGGCATAGAACTTGACAGTCTTTCCGCTCTTTGTTTTGAACACATCCAACTCGTAAGGAGTATCTTGTGCTTGGGCACATACGGCTGCCAGCCCAAGCAATGCCAACAGGCAAGTCACTATCTTCCTCATTTTTACTAACAGATTTGATGTTACAAGGACAGAAGCAGGTTCTCACACCTGCATTCACCGCGCAAAAATAGGAAGAAAGGACGAAATGACAAAAAAGACATATACGAAAGTGGCAATACTCACCCCTTTTTCAAGAAGAAGCACCACTTCTACATTGAAAGACATCCTGAGGACATGTCTCCACAACCTCTAAATCGACATCGTCGACATCGATTGACCGACATCGTCGACATCGGTCAACCGACGTCGACGATGTCGGTTTTGTAGCACAAGGCCATCATCTTCTTCCGCTTTTCCTATACTCCCCAGGGAGCACCCCAAAAGCAGCCTTGAAGCACTTGGTGAAATATGATGGTGTGGCAAAACCTGTGCGACTTGCCACCTCTGCAACAGGAAGATCGTCCGCACGAAGCATCTCCGCCGCCACGGTCAGACGCACCATACGGATAAACTCCGTAGGTGTCTGCTGAGTAGTACGCTGCATTTTCCGATACAGACTCATTCGGCTCATGAAGAGGTCGCTGGCAAACTGTTCTGCGGTGTAGTTGGGGTTGTCTATATTCCGTTCCACACGCTCTTTCGCCATCCTCAGAAACTTCACATCCCCCTTCGACAACACACGCTCCACACGCTCCACTTTCTGTGCTTCAGCAGACACATCCTCTACGCGTGCCCCACTCTGCCCTGCTGCCATTACGGCATCCTTCACCTGACTTTCACGCTGTCCACGCATTTCCTGTGCCAGAGTCACCAACTTTTCGATTTCCATCCGCTGCATCCTGCTTCGGAAATAGTAATAGAGTATGCAGACCACCACACCAGTTCCTGCTAACAGATAGAACAGCTGCATCCACCAAGTCTCCCACCAAGCCGGTTCTTTCACAATAGTGAGGCTCGCCACATCATCCCCCCAGTTTCCATAGATGTCAGTCGCCTTCACGTCTAGCACATAATAACCTTTTTCCAAGGCTGCAAAGTAAGCAGTGTTCTGCCCCTGCGGCAAGTATGTCCACGGAGCAGCATTATCTCCCCGACGATACAAACGGTAAGCATAACTGATACGATCAGCATTCAAGTGGTCAAGGGTACTGAAATTCACCGCCACACTCACTTCATCTGGAGCGATAGACCATTCATGCTCCCCAAGTCCCAAAAGGTGCTTCTCCCCATCCACAACCACCGAGGAGAATAAAGGAGGCCTGACACGAGAGTGGCGGTCAAGCTGCATGGTTGAAGAAAACAGGCACAATCCTCCGGCCCCACCCACACATACGCGACCTTTGAGACGTCTTAGGCAAAGATAATAATCCAAACCGATGCCAACATCATCAGCCCCATACATACGGAAGGTCTCCCATTGCGGACTATACTCCTTCACGCATCTGCTGGTCATTACCCACAGGTGCCCCACACTATCTACCAACATATCCATCACAGTCCCTCCGTTCGCAAAACTTGCGTCAGCATCCTTGCTTATAGAACCAGAAACTGCATCATAGTGAAATACATCCCCCAATCTCGTGCCCAGCCACACCTCGCCCTTAGAGGACACAGCCAACGACGTGTAATCACTTGCCTTGCTTTCCACCACCTTCCTGATCTGTCCACGCGCGGCATCCAGCACATTCAAGTCAGACTGAGACACAATGAAATAAAGACGCTGACTCGCATCTGCCCATTTCATTGCAGTGACACCGCCAAGAGAAGAGGCTCGCTTCCGAAGCTTTTTGGCCACCAAATCATAAGAGAAGATGGCATCGGACGTCGCTATCCACAAATGCCCATGCCCGTCATCCTGCAGGAATCTCACCTCCTGCCCCACATCAGCCACATCCTGAAAGTTTACTTTTCCAGCCTCTAGCCACAGCAACTTCACCACCGTTCCTTCACAACTCCAAACCCCTCCTCCATTCCGCCGCTCCATGATGCGAGAGCCGGCTGCCTGTTGCGTCTCCAATACAATACGGCACTCGTCCGTCGCAGGATTCCATACCAAAAGTCCGTAACGCAAATGCCACAACCAGACCCAACCACTTGCATCCTCCACCACATTCTCAGCAACCATCTCCATGCCAGTATGTGCCTGCACAGAAGGAAACATACAATGAGTTACCCCCTCATCTTGACGGCAAAGAATGAATGTGCGAGGCGAATAACTTGCCACCCACACATTCTTCTGTTCGTCCAAGTAACTGGCCGCAAAAACTTTCTTCCCCGACGGAATGAGATGTTCAGTGGAATGAGGCAAGAGAGTGCCATCTTCCTGTATGTCGTACGCATAAAAGCCATCCATGGCCGAGCACCACAAAGTCTTGCCATCGGACGTCATAGAGATAATCTTTCCTTTACTCTCATTCAACGTTCGACCCTCAAAAGTGCATGGCTGGTATTCCACCCGATGAGCATTATCGCTGTCACCCAGCACATACTTCACGACTCCCATTCCCCATGTACTCACCCAGAAACATCCATGCGCCACGTCTTCATAAAATCCGCCATGAGGTTCACATGGGCAGTCCCAATGGCACGGCACAAACGAGTCTGTAGCCTTATCGTAACGGCGTATTCCCCCACGGCACTCATAGAGCCAATAGCGTCCACGGCTGTCCTCGCTTATGCTATTCACAAACTTCTTTCCATCACCTGCATTAGGGGCCTTATACACTTTAATAACTATCCCCTCAGCTGTCATGTGCACGATATGCCGTGCAACCATCACCCACAATGAGCCGTCACGGGTCACATTAAGATGATTAATCGGACCAGACGGGAAAGCCTTGTCCCTAATCTGCCTCAAAGCATAATCGTTCTTATCTAAATAATATAACCCTGCTTTTGTAGCGACCCATAATTTGTGGTCTTTCCCCACCGCCAAATCTACAATATGGTTAGAGAGCCAATAATCAGGATGAGCATCATCACTTCGAAACACATCAATCTGATAGCCGTTGTCGCGGCACAAGCCACCCTCTGTTGCATACCACATATACCCCTCTTCATCTTTCACGATGTGATGCAGGTTTGCCGACGGCAAAAAACGCTGTGTTGGCAGGTTTTTAACCACAATATTCTGGGCATATAACCCATGGTACAATAGAACAAACGTAACAACAAACAGACAGGCCTGATAAAGAAAACGCATACCGCAAACTAGGTATAAATATATTGATTATGAAAAGTTTATGCCACAAAAATAAGGCTTTTCAAGCACTTCTGCAAACGAACCACAAAGAAATTTGTTACATATGTTCTATTTTTTGTTACATGCAGACAATGGAAGTCTCGTTTGTACACCTTAATTTTGCATTGATTTATTAGAATGTTTCACCAGCTTCTAACTATTATTACACCAGCCTATAAAGATTTCATATACACTAACACATTAATTATATATTACTAACTAAAATTTACCGACAATGAAGAAACTATTACTTTTATCTTCACTCTTGGCATCTACTCTCGCCACACAGGCACAAGTGACGCCCAAGGTACAACCAGAAACGCTGGTCAGTGGCAAAGAGTACCTGCTCGTGAACAGAGCTCAAAATGCCAACCAGTACACAAGCCGCACGTCATGGGACGGTGCGTTGTATTTCTTAGGAGAAAGCGATTCTAAGTATGCCGACCACTTGCTTACCGCCATCGACAACGGCGACGGCACATGGTCGTTCCGTCAGCAGAATGGCACAAAAACTGTAGAAACGGGCGAGTTCGACATCGAACAGAACCCCATCACCGAGGAAGTACCTGTGTACAACTACCTCGTGATTCCCGCTGGAACAGACAATGTGAATCTGAAAGAAACCGATCCTGTATTCTGGACCGTGACTGCTAGCGAGACTTTCGACAACTTCTACCAACTGAAGGCTGGCGAAGGCAACAACCCCAACTGTATGGGCAAGTTCCTGCACCTCAACGCAGGCGGTCAGTACTTTATCATTTCGGAGGCAATCAACGGTGGCCAATGGTTCCCTGATTTCTACGGAGGCGCGGAAGACACAGGCGAATTCGATGTGAACGAAGACCCCATCTACAACTTCAAGGATCCGACCTCACTGAACTGGGGTTTTGTCTCTGCCGACAACATTCCTGCTTACTATACCAGCCTTGCCTATGTAGCCGCTTTCGATAAGATTGCACAGCGCTGCGATGACGAAGAATTTGGCGAAGGCTATCAAGCAACTTACAATGCTGCCAAGGCTATCTACGACGGGGCCAATACTCTGGAGGAGCTGGAAGCAACAAAGATTCTCGCCATGCTGCAAGCCAAGATTGACTTACAGGCAGAGATTGAAAAGGCTATCCTGCTTAATGAAGAGCCAGAGGACGCCGTGCTTCAAACTGCCATTGACGCAGCAATCAGCACCTTCAACAACAAGACCGATGCCGATGAGGTAGCTGCCGCTGTGGAGACTCTTGCAGAGGCAGAGCTGAACTTCTCATTGGGCAATGGCGACGTCACTGCATTGGGTACGAATATGTCATTCGAGGATTTGTCAGCTCAAGGCGGAAACGCGACTTCGGGTGTTGCCGCACCTCCTGCAGGCTGGAACATTCTCATCAATGGCACTCCTGTCACCTCTGAAGCCGAGGTAAGAGCAGCCGGCATGACAGCATGGCACGGCGTAAATGCTGATTGCACAGGCGACGAGAAGGATGGCAACTATGGTTTTGGCATTTGGAACGGAAGCATTCCAAACTATGAACTCTCACAGACCATCAATAACATAGAAAACGGTAGCTACATTGTCCGTGCAGCCCTCATGGTAGGTGCTAACGGCAACGGAAGCCGTCGCACCACACAGCGCATCTTTGCCAACCTCAACTCTACTTACTTCGGTTACGATTATGACTATGACGAAGACGAGCTGGACAAGAGCGAGGTATATGATTTCGCAGGTCTCACAGAGCCACAGACAGACACAGAACTGCAGGGCCTTGAGGTGCGTGCCTTTGTCTATGACGGAACACTCACATTTGGTGTGCGCACTGACGGCAATTACAAAGCAGCACTCCGCACTTCCGGCAACGGAGCTGGCGGCGACGGTTGGTTCAAAGTGGACAACTTCACCATCCAGAAAGTGAGCTACGAGGCTGATGACGCGCTGAACATCCTGACTCACTATGCTGAAATTATTGACGATTATGTTTCTGAAGCAGTGATGTCTGATGCCAAGCGCACCAAAGCAGAAGCGCTGCAGGAAGTTTACACAAACATTGACGAGACCAGCGCTCAGGAGGATATCGTAAAGGCCATTCTCGACGCAAAGGACATGCTGGTGGAAATCAGCGCTTCCATAAAGGCTTACCAGCGTCTGCGCGATGCCATCGACAAGCACTACGACTACCGCGACATGTATGACTACAAGAAGGGCTTCCAGGACTACTCGGATGCAATTAACGAGGCTGACGCAGCCTACGGCGATGCGCTGCTGGACAGCGATGAAGAAATCGACGCACTCATCGCTGCGCTGGATGATGCACTGCAGGCTTGCATCCAGTCCGATGACATTGAGGCTGGTGACGACTTGACAGACTACATCCAAAACCCATCCTTCGAAGACCTCTCGGCTCAAAACAACACTCCATCTGGTGTCGTTGCCAATGCGCCTAAGGGCTGGAACCTCTATGTGGATGGCAATCAGGTCAACTCTGTGGCTGAAGCCGGTGTAAGTGGCTGGTGTGCCATCAACAGTGGTGACAACCTCAACATCACCAACACACAGGGCGAAGAAGTAACCCATCAGTACACAGACGGCGAGTACCTCTGGGGATTGTGGAGCAACGCTGTGCCTGTGATTGAAATTTCACAGACCGTCAAGGGTCTTCCTGCTGGTACATACAAGCTCTCTGCTGACATTGTGGTACAGAACGACTGGGCTGGCGCAAACCTTGGTATGCAACGTCTCTTTGCCAACGACTACGTAACCATGTTCGGTGCAGAGGAAGACTACATCCAGAATACCGACGAAACGCTGTATGAGACATTCCCTGGCGACGTGCGCATTGCTGCCGAAATTGACCGACTCAGCGAATACGCTCCTGTAGCTCACCTCAACTATGCTGGCAACTATTCAGCAGAGAACTATGGCGCTTCAGGCGCTCCTTACACCACAACCGTGACATTCGGATTGGCAGAAAAAGGCGACGTGACATTCGGTTTCCGTTCCAGCCGCATCAGCCCTGTAACAGGCCAGCTTGTAGAACAAGCATCATTCGGTTGGTTCAAGCTTGACAACTTCCGTCTCGTGTTCGAATCAAACGAGGTGCCTGCCGGTGCAGACATCACTGGTGAAGAAACAGAGATTGATGAAGTGGAAGAGTCTGCACAAAGCGCTGTCGAATTCTACAACCTCAACGGTGTTCGCCTCACAGCCCCTCAGAAAGGCGTTAACCTCATCAAGATGGCTAACGGCAACGTCGTTAAGACTTACGTCCAGTAACTCATACCCACATATATTAAAAAAGCGGAGGCACAACGTTGTGTCTCCGCTTTTTTATTCGTACCTTTGCAGCCGGAGGTTAAAGACTCATGGCTCAAGGCAGAAGCATTCCGTCTATCAAACCTCAATTCATCTACAGACCAATCAATACTATTAACAATATCATGTACCATACTCTTAAATCTATCAGCGACATACTGAGCGGCAAAGCAAGCATTTTCATCATCCTCACTGCCGTAATCACATTCTTCTTCCCCAGCCTCTTCGTGTGGGTGAAGGGTAATACACAAACCATCATCCTAGGCATCATCATGCTGACGATGGGGCTGACACTGACCCCTAACGACTTCCGTTTGCTAGCCAAACGTCCTGTGGACATTCTCATCGGAGCCGTAGCACAGTTTACGATTATGCCATTGGTGGCATTCTCACTCTCATGGCTGTTCAGCCAAGTGCCCGCCTTTGCCCCTTACAGCACAGCAATGGCTATTGGCATCATTCTTGTGGGCTGCTGCCCTGGTGGCGTGTCAAGCAACATTATGTCGTTTCTCTGCGGAGGCGATGTAGCCTACTCTGTGGGCATGACCTGCGCTTCCACCCTACTAGCCCCGATGCTCACACCCCTGTTGGTGTTATGGCTAGCAGGCGAACGCGTTGAAGTCAATGCAATAGGCATGTTCCAACAAATTCTAATCGTCACCATTATTCCCATCGCCATCGGTTTCTTCCTGAACGTATGGTTGGGACACAAAGATGTTTTTCAGAAAATTCAAGGCTGCATGCCTGGAGTGTCAGTACTTAGTTTGGCATGCATCGTTGGAGGTGTCATCACCACAGTGCACGACCCACTCGTTGAAAACGGTCTCACTCTCTTCCTGCTCACTTTTGGTATGGTTTTCTGCCATAACACCATCGGCTACATCCTGGGCTATTCGGTGGGACGACTTTGCCAGTTCTCCACAGCCAAGAAACGAACGCTCTCCATTGAAGTGGGCATGCAAAACGCAGGTCTCGGCACGAACTTAGCAATGACGTTCTTCGTAGCAAGCAACCCTATGTCAGTTGTTCCATGTGCCATTTCCTGTGCTTGGCACAGCATCAGCGGCACCATCTTGGCAAACATATTTGCGAGAAAAGACAAACGCTTAAAAGTCAAAGCATAAGGCAACCTCATGCATCGCAATACATACATCTAAATCTCACACATAACTATCATGGTACTTAATTACATTTGGATAGCATTCTTCTTACTGGCTGCTGTATGCGCCATTGTGCAGGGAGCTATGGGCAATACAGGTGTGTTTGCCGACATCATCGGTTCAACCTTTGACAATGCCAAAACTGCCTTTGAAATCTCACTTGGTCTAACCGGCGTGCTCTCACTATGGATGGGCATAATGAAGATTGGCGAAAAAGGAGGAATGGTCAATATCCTTTCCAAAGCACTCAGCCCCGTGTTCACAAGACTCTTCCCCGACATCCCCAAGGGGCACCCCGCTACGGGACATATCTTCATGAACATTGCCGCCAACATGCTCGGACTTGACAACGCCGCCACCCCTCTTGGCCTGAAAGCCATGGAGAGCATGCAGGAACTGAACACCCAAAAAGACACAGCGACGAACCCGATGATTATGTTTCTGGTACTGAACACATCCGGACTGACAATCATCCCTGTAAGCATCATGGTGTATCGTGCCCAAATGGGCGCTGCACAACCCACAGACGTGTTTGTTCCTATCCTGCTTGCGACCTTTGCCGCCACACTAGCTGGCATCATCGTCACAAGCCTCTACCAGCGCATCAACTTGCTGCAGCCAGTGCTGCTCATCACATTGGGCGGTCTCTGCGCCCTCGTGGCTGGTGTCATCTGGGGGTTCTCCCAAATGGACAAAGAGACAATGGACACGGTAAGCACCCTTTCCGCCAATATCATCCTCTTTAGCATCATCCTTGCATTCATCATTTCAGGCATGACCAAACGCATCAATGTGTATGAAGCATTCATCGAGGGAGCTAAAGACGGCTTCACCACAGCAGTCCGCGTCATTCCCTACCTCGTCGCCATCCTCGTTGCCATCGGTGTGTTCCGAGCCAGTGGCGGCATGGACCTTCTAATACAAGGCATCAATTGGGCCGTAGAATCCTGTGGAGGCAATACAGACTTCGTAGCATCCCTGCCCACCGCACTGATGAAACCCCTGTCAGGCTCTGGAGCCCGCGGCATGATGGTTGACACAATGACCACCTACGGCGCCGACTCCTTTGCAGGACGCTTAGCCTGCATTTTCCAAGGATCCACCGATACCACATTCTACATTCTGGCTGTATACTTTGGCTCTGTCGGCATCCGCCACACACGCCACGCTGTCACTTGCGGTCTCCTTGCCGATTTGGCAGGCATCCTCGCAGCTATTGCCATCGCATACTTCTTCTTCGGATAAGCAATTACAGGATGAGAAAAGGAGGGGCGCACCATCATTGATGTGCCCCTCCTTTTTTCCACTATCGCATTTTACCACCTCCTTCCATTTGACCTACCCGCAGAGTTCAACATGAATCTTATCCGGCATTCAAGATTGATATAAAAGTCTCACAAAGCTACCAGAACCATAGCATAGGCGTAGCATAGGCATAGCGTAAACATACTCTAGCCATACTCATGGAGGAGCTTAGGAGGAGCCTAGGAGGAGCTTAGGAGCAGCCTAGGAGCAGCTTGTGTAGTTCGCTGATTTAGGTTGTCAGTTTTCTGTCTGACGACTAGATAAAGTTGACCTCCTCAAAAACGACTTTAACTGACTATCAATGCGTTAGCACCGGATGTTGCACACATGTCGCAAAAACGGAAATAGCCATTGATAATCAACATGTTACAAAAATCACCACAAAGGCATTAATTTCTCCCCAAACAACCAAAAGAAAACACAGAAAAAATCACAAACTTGCCACATTCTTCATACGATAGTTGCCTCTTTTTCGGTTGTCTGTAATTGTATATATGGGCACGTCCTTCATTCAAATTGTCCAATACATGGCTTGGTAGTGTATAGTGTGTTTTGAAGATGGTGTTGAAAAAGAAGAGGGCACCTGTTAATTTTTTATCTTACTCCTCAATCTCCAGTTCCTCTGCCGCCTTAAACTTATCCTTTGGGAAATACTCATAAAGGAACATCGGAAAGGCATTCAGAATCGCCACCTCATCATTTGGCAGAACATGCTTTTCAAGTTGGGCTTCAAACAATGGCATCTGTGCCACATCATCTTTCGCCAAAGGCCAATCATGCACACCTTTCGTCAGTAGATTAGCCTTCATCACATGTTGCTCCACCAGTCCTCGCCAGTTCTCAGCATCTTTCAGGAAAGCATATCCATCGTATGCACAAAACCGTCTAGCAGCTTTCTTGAATATCTCACCCACACTATCCTCACGCTTTACGGCATATGTGCGAAATTGAGAGTCTGGCAACTCCTTTGTGTATTGAATGCTTTCAATCATCGGATAGCTGACATACAACCGGCCGCTATCTGTTTCCTCATTGAAATATTCTAGCAACTCTCGCACCTGAGCATTCTTCGTCTCAAGGTCGCCACGATAAAAGTCATAGTCAAAGAAGAGATAAACAGACTCAAAGTCTGAACTCTTGCATTTGAACAACTGGTTCTCCGGATCTGTCTTCTCCAGTTCGGTCTTCAGCACATCCACCACATCGGCAAACTCACCGAACTCATCCTTCAGCCGTTTATAGAACGTGTAAATACTACTGCAGAACGAACAGATTATCTGATCCGTGGCACGAGGAAAGAATAACGCTTTGATGCCATCATACAGTGGGGGCTCATATTTCGCTCCTTCGAAAATAAACAGTATCATACTTCAAACGCCTTTCCACGATACATCTTCTCAATATTATTGCCCCATCGCAACTCTTTCTCGGTGCAATCGCATAATGACTTAATCTCATTGTTCTTCAGAATGAAATTACAATCAGGACGCAACAGATCATTCGTCATCAAATAGGTGTTGTGCGAAGAAGTAAATACCTGACACTCAAGAGCAAAAAGACGCTTGCACACCTCAAATGCCAGTTCAAAATGATAGAATGCGTCAAATTCATCAATGAACACCAATGTTGCCTTATCCATCTTCTGAATCCAGAAGTACAACAGCATTAAAGAATGTGTACCAGTGGATGCAATTATATCGAATGGAATTTTCTCACCATTATAATCACACAACAACACTTTGTCGTTTTTCTCAGGCTTCACGAAAGTGAACTTCTGACCGCTTACTTTCGCCAGAAAGGACTGGAAATCATCCACCAATCCCTTCTTGATTATGTACTCATCCAGCACATACACGTTCGTCTCCAGCCCCATGAACTCACGGATGTCTAGATTACGGAACCACAGCATACCATCCACGAAGTTCTTTAACTTCATCAGATAATGCCCCTCCACCAATGGATAAGACGTCAGGAGTACATTCACTATCGACACATGATTTGCATTCTGAGCCAATCCCTCCTTGAAAGTCGGCTCCATTGGGAATGACTTCGTGTCGATAGTCAGGTTCTTGCCTTGATGGTCAAACACCACATTGTCATCCACCGCTAGCTTCTCGTTAATCAGCTTACCATCGCGCGCCTTTGAGTAGTCATACCGCACCTCCTGCTCACCAAACTTGAATGTGTATTCAAAATCGACCAAATTATCCTGACGACCTGCATAGATAAAGTTCTTGTAGTAGTCTGCCTTCTTGAACTTCTGGGTCAGATGGTTCACGATATCGAACATGGCCATGCCCAAGTTCGTCTTTCCCGAACCATTTGGGCCATAAATGATGCCGTTCTTCACTACACCATCCTTGATAGCATTCGTGTTGAACGAATAGCTGCTTGGGTGAGACAAGTCCCACACAATTTTGTCCGCAAATCCGCGGTAGTTCTTAACAGCAAATCTTGTTATCATATCGGGTGAAATGTGTTATTGATCGATGTGCACTATTGCATTTTTAAAAATCTGGTACAAAGATACAACCTTTGTTTTGTTCCGGAAATTTTTTACGGCAGAAAACGACCACTATGGGCAAATATTTAACTTTTGCTAACCAAACTTTGCATATAACGTTGCTTTTATAAGGAAGAACAAACAAAAGTACATGTATCAATGCTCTACATTAAATTTCTGCCAATATCGGCACTTTTATTGTCCATGCCCACTTTTTGCCCATTTGAGAATGCCATAAGAGAAATGACCAAGATCACCAGTAACGTGCTTAAATTGCTCGTTGAGGAGAATAAAAGTGAAGAAAAAGATATAAAATTGACTGTATATTACAGAAAAAAGGTTTTCTTTTCTTCGTTTTGCGGAAATTCAATTAATTTTGTACGCGTATTATTATATAATAAGGTACAACCTCATCTGAATAAGAATGGAAAATAGAATCAAAGTGGTTCTCGCAGATAAGAAGAGGACAAACAAGTGGTTATCCGAGCAATTGAAATGTGCACCAACTACCGTAAGTAAATGGTGTACCAATTCCAGCCAGCCACCTATGGAGACATTCGTCAAGATTGCAGAACTCCTCGAAGTCGATATTAACCCACAGCAACAATGAATAAATTCACCATACAGCAACTCCAGCAGATGCGAGAATCCGAAGACCGCGTTGAGTTCAAGGCGGGCGAAGGAGGCAACGTTTCCTACGATGGTCGAGGCAAGACCAACCCAAAGGATCGTCGCCGCTGCATCCTTGGCTATGTCATCGCCCTTTGCAACGAAGGGGGCGGTCGCCTTGTCATAGGTATGCACGACAACTATCCGCATCGTGTCACTGGCACTCGCCAGGCACAGGATGCTATCGGACAGCTGGAGTCGGACATTTATCGAGACACAACTATTCGCCCAGAGATATACGAACTCTACGACGAAGAGAATCGTCGTGTGCTGGTGATTGAGGTTCCATCACGCCCTATCGGCAAAGTCTTCAAATTCGAGGACGTGCCTTTGATGCGTGTTGGCGAAGAACTCAAGCCAATGTCCGATGCCATGTATCTCAAGATACTGCAGGAGTCAGAACCGGACTTCTCCGAGAAGATCTGCGAGGGACTAACTCTTGAAGACCTTGATGAAGAGGCGATTCGTGTGATGAAGCAAGGCTATGCCCAACGATGGAACAAGCCAGAGTTCGTGAGTACACCAACCTTGCAAGTCCTCCACGATTTTGCTCTCATGAATAAGGATGGTCAGTTGACCAATGCTACCCTTATTCTGCTTGGCAAGTCAGAAGCCATTCGCAAGCATCTGTATTGCAATCGCGTGACTGTAGAGTACCGACTTTATCACTCCATGATTGAATACACCGCACGTCAGGAATTCCAAGAACCACTCGTGCTGATGGTCGATTCGGTGTGGAACTACATCAACCAACCTGCCAGCAACCCATTACAACACTACAATGACGGCTTTCGCATTGGTGATATTCCTGCGTTCAATCGAGAAGTAGTACGAGAGGCAATCCTCAATGCTTGCTGCCATCGTGTGATGTACATTCAGAGCGATGTGGTAATCAAGCAATATCCAGACCAACTCATCATCACCAATGCTGGAGGCTTCCCTGTTGGTGTTGATGTGGACAATATCCTTACGGTCAACAGTATGCCTCGTTGCAAACTCATCACCGAGGTATTGCAGAAGGCAGGCTTCATTGAGAAGAGTGGACAGGGCGTTGACAAGATGTTCTACCATTGCCTGATGGATGGCAAACGTCTGCCTGACTATTCTTTGACAGACGATTGGCAGGTATGCCTACGACTCTCTGGCGAAATCAAGTACCCTGCCTTCATGCTCTATGCTCGTGAGCTGCAGAACGACCGACCAGCAAACAACAAGCTCAACGTCTTCGACCTTCTTGCCCTCTTCCGTGCTTCGCAAGGCGAAAGCCAACGCCATACAGACGAAGTAACACTACGCAAACTTATCGACGAAGGATTACTCATCTCTACGCAAGATGGCTATAAGTTGTCTGACAGGTATTATGAAATCGCCAAGAATGTCGGAACTGTTGAGGACAAGCGAAAGGATGTCCCGGTAAATGTCCCGGTAAATGATACGGTAAATGATACGGTAAAATTACCTCAACTTACTGAAAGACAGAAAAAGATTTATCATATCATAAAAGATGGTACGATAAATGATACTGCAAATGTCCCGATAAATGTCCCGATAAATGTCCCGATAAATACTTCTGGTCTTGCAACGATGTTTAATGTTTCCGAGAAGACTATAAAACGAGATCTCTATGTCCTCCGAGATCTGAATCTCATCAAGTATGTAGGTAGTAACAAAACCGGGCATTGGGAAGTGATTAATTAAGGCTAAAAAACAAAAAGAATGGACAACCGTTCGCATTTTCGTTCGCTGGACGAACTCATTAGGGGGCTTGATAGGGAGAGGGCTCTGGAGCGAACCACGTCAACAGGTGACATGGATAAGTTCCAGGAGGCCATCTGTGCCTTTGCCAATGACCTTCCAAACTCGCGAAAGAATGGCTACCTGATACTGAGGGCTTACGACAATGGCGGTAATGTTGGCGGTAAAAATGGCGGTGATATCGTAGAAAATGTCGTAGGAAAAGATCTTAATGACGTAGCAAAGCCCTCAGATGTCGTAGAAAATGTCGTAGAAAACAAAGAAAATGTCGTAGAAAACATTCTTGCAAGTATATCTAAGAATTCAACCATATCCACAAAAAAACTGGCAGCGATGTGTTCTCTTTCTGAAAGACAGGTACAGCGTATCATGACCAAATTGAAAGAACAAGGTGTTATCCGTCGTATTGGCCCAGACAAAGGTGGGCACTGGGAAATAATCGCACCATAGTCTTTGAGGATAAGATGCCCCTCCAAAAGAATAATAGAAGTAAACAAGAAAAAAAATAAAAAGAAGAAAGAATAATTGTAATGAACGTGATATCATTCTTTGCTGGTTGCGGAGGTCTTGACCTTGGTTTTGAAAAGGCTGGATTCTTTGTGAGCGACAGGATGTTAATTAACGAATTGCTATAGAATCCATTTAACGATAAGTAACGGCAGATGATATAATTGTCAGTTAACAATAGAATAATATGAACAACATCAAGATCGAGAAAATCGCAAGCAATGCAGTTAGTAAGTACATTACAGACTGCCGTTCGCTTGTGCCCGATATTGAAGAGAACGACAAGACTCCTATTGGGGATGGAGATATTTACGTCTATTGTTCAACCGATATTTGCAATGATAATTTAGCAGGTCGTTATCCCTTGCAAGTAAAGGGTACTGAGGTCGAACATTTCACTGAAATAGCACATTTCCCTGTTCGTGTTAATGATTTGAAGAAATTCGCACAAGAAGTACGAGTTAAAAAAACGCAGATTCTTTAACATGATGATGAAAACGAGTTAAGTTTTAACATAAAAGGAAACATAACAAAGCAATAACGACATGGATAGGAAAGGTTTTATTGATTTCAACACCAGACTTTCTCCAGAGAATTCGGGGAAGGCGGACAGCTATGACCGGGCCATCATGATTCTTGACGAGGTATTGCCATATCAAAACGTGATAGACCTTCAGGGGCGTTCGCTCTATGAACTGTCTGATGTTGCTGCTATTGATGACGTGTTACGTTTTGTCAACGAAGAGGTGAAAAAGATGAAGAATCAGCAGCAGAACATCTTCGATGACTATGGCAAGCCAAACCAAAGGAGCTATCCGCTTAAAAGCTTCTGTTCTGCTGCTCTGAAGAGTTTGAAGAAGTATGCGCAGTATAGACAGGACGTCAATGAAGCTGACAGGATAGTGTCTCAAGAGACCGACCCTCGAAGTATTTCCACAAGGCTGATTGACCATTTCGACCTGACAAAAGAAGGCGAAGATGTTGCATCTGAATCGAAACGCAGAAAGGGACAGGACTATTTCCGCAGGATGATACTGACAAACTACGGCGGTCGTTGTGCCTTGACGGGTATAGATATTCCGCAGTTGCTGTTGGCCAGTCATATCATCCCCTGGGCGGAGAAGGCATACAAGCAAGACCGCTTGAACCCCAGCAATGGCATCTGCCTATCAGCACTCTACGATAAAGCATTTGATCAGGGATTGATTACATTTTCGCCGGATGATTACACAGTGTGTCTATCTTCAGCCCTCAGGGAGTACCAGACACAAGAGTATTATGATTTGCATTTTGGTAGCTTAGACGGTAGAAGAATAACGTTACCTACGGAGTTTCTTCCAAGTCGAGACTTTTTGGCATATCATCGGGATAAGGTATTTAAGGGTGTATAACTTCTGCCTTATAGAAAATGTGTGTTAAGTGCTAAAGTCTATCAAGTCGCAATCTGTTGACTTATGGATTACGCAAGTCGAGTCTAAGTAACAAGTTACTATACGCATTTTGATTGTAGAATATCAATTTAGCATAGCAGATGGACAAGGAAAACAAACTGATACTATATAAGGATGAAGAAGGCAAAGTGAACGTGAATGTGCGCTTTGCTGACGAGGATGTATGGCTGACAAGAGAGAATCTTGCTGAGATTTATGCGACCACCCCTCAGACCATTAGCCTTCATGTCGGCAACATATACCAAGACAAAGAATTGAGTGAAGAGGGAACTCGAAAGAAATTCTTTCTAGTTCGTCAAGAGGGCAAACGGCAGGTACATCGGGAGATTGACCACTACAATCTTGACATGATTATCGCCCTTGGTTACCGTGTTCAGTCGCCTATTGCTGTGCGCTTCCGTCGCTGGGCTACACAGCGATTGCATGAGTATATCCAAAAGGGCTTCACGTTGGATGATGAGCGGTTAAAGCAAGGTGAAAACCGCTACTTTAAGGAATTGCTACAGCGCATTCGCGACATCCGCAGCAGCGAACGGAATTTCTATCAGCAGGTAACTGACATTTACGCCACATCAACCGATTATGATCCACGGGCTAAGATGACAAAGTTGTTCTTCGCTACGGTGCAGAACAAGATGCACTATGCCGTGCATGAGCATACGGCAGCGGAGCTTATCTATGAACGTGTAGATAATGAGAAGTCTTTTGTTGGTATGACTAACTTCAAGGGCAACTACGTGACTCGCGACGATGTAAAAATCGCAAAAAACTACCTATCGGAGTTAGAATTGCAGAGGCTGAACCTACTTACCTCTCAGTTTCTCAACTACTCCTGAAGAGTGGAAACGCGAGCTTGCACCAGGAATGTACGTATGGACTGACAACAGTACAGCCACCAAAATCAACATTCTTCATGGCATGTTTGAGGAGTGTAATATCCCTGCATCCGAACTCGTTTTTGAATTCCGTTCTGATCAAGAGGGAGAAGACGAGGATTAAATTCAAACCTAAAAGAAAATGGCAACATTTAGGTCGATAAAAGAACTGACACGTGCACTTCAGCAAGGCTCAAAACTGCTGAGCAATATGTTCTTGCAGCGCAAGACGATTGCCGTGAAGTATGATGATGCACTTGATACCCTGGATGGAGACGAGAATAAGCTGAAACACCTTATCACCTTTGGGGTAATTGTGCAGACGGGCGACTCTCTGGAACTGGACGATGCCTACCAGCGATTTTTCGAGGAGGTCTTGGCAGTGAATGAGGACATCAACATTTCATCTGTCAAGATGTACATTGACAAGTTGAACCTTGGTATCAGTTCTTATCTCGCAGCAGAGAACAATGTCCGCCGTGAGAGTTTCATGAGAGAAATTCGCCAGACATTCAAGAGCATCGACAATGCCACCCGAAGAAATGTGATTGACCTGAAACGCATCGTCGATGATACCTACAAACAGGAGCCCAACTTTAAAATCAAGGAACTGCGCTTGAAGGATTTTGACGAGAAAGCGCGCTTGATAGGCGAACTGATACGCCAGACGGAGCACGTGATAGACGAGCAGACCATTTTCTTTTCGAGTGTATCCGACTATGGGCTGAAACAGACTGTCAGCGAGGTTCGTGATGGTTTGCGTGAGTCTGCTCACGGATTGATAGCCATCACCGCTCAGATTATAGAATACCTGAACCGCATAGAATATCAGAGCCGACTGGTGAAGCGTGTGCGACAGCTGAAATACCTGCGCGACCAGTTCATGATAGAGCAGGCAACCAACGTGAAGGAGGTAATGGCGCAGACCAATACCGTCTGGATGGAGAGCAAGCCCAAGTATGTTACCCGAGTGTCTCTGGATTTCCTTCGCAATGAAGATGCCGCCCTTGAGATACTGGACAACATCAGAAAGCGCCTGTCGAAGAAGGCAAACATCAAGTCGAGGCTTGCGGAAAAGATTGACGAGAGTTATCTGGAAGAACAAACTGAAACGGCAAGAGCCTTCAATCATCAGGAACTGCTGAATGGTTTCCTAGCACAAAGCAGCGACTTGTTCTACTACCTTTGGAACTACTCATTCACGGAAACACTAGATAAAGAACTGCGCTTAGTGCTATTCCTTCAGATGGCATCTCAGTATCCAGAACAAATGCGTTTCACAACAGAGACAAAGACAATTGAGAATATAGAATACCCCATAATATATCCGCGATGAAATATACAAGTGAAGTTTTCCAGCGCCTCAGTCGAGGGCAGTTCATATCGAGCAATAGCATCGATGCTGATACTCGTGCCATCTACAACGATATTGAAGAGAACCAGCAGGAGTATGAAGACTATTTCGGCAAAATAGACTTTCAACTCAGCTGTGGTGACGGTTTCTACTATTTCAGCCGCAAGGAAGCCAAGGTAATAATTGAAAACAAGCTACAGGCGCTATTCTCGTGGATTGACTATTTGGACTTTCTGAAGACATACGATACAGCATTTGATGCTGGCACCCAGTTTAGTCTTGTACAGATGGAGGTGAGACTTGCCACCATACCGGGGTTGAAAGAGAAATTGACACAGATGTTTCCAGACAAAACGTCGAACCGCCAAAAACTGGAGGCACTTGCTGGAGCCCTGGAGAACATGGGCTTTGCAGAACTAGTAAATGAGGAAGATGGTACCTATCAGGTGACCAATGCTTTCCATTACATTGAACAAATCATTCTTTGTATTAACATAGACGAAGACGTAAAAGATGAGATACCTCAATAAGATCATATTCATCAACAGTGCCCACGTGCCATACGCAGAGATCAAACTCGATGGCAACGTACATTTCATCGGTACACAGGGTGTGGGTAAATCCACTCTGCTTCGTGCAATCTTGTTCTTCTACAATGTGGACAAGAGCAAGCTGGGCATCAAAACGCAAGCTGGTCAGAAAGGCTACGATGAATTCTACTTGCCTCACCAGAATTCGTACATCATTTATGAAGTGTGTCGCGAGACTGGAAAGTTCTTCGTTATGACCTTCTTGTCACATGGACGTACCGCCTTCCGAATTGTAGATTGTGCCTACGACAAGCGGTTCTTTTTGGAAGAAGATGGTAGCGTTCGTTATGAATGGGGGCGCATCAGTGAACAAATAGGTGCAAGGGTGTATAAGAGCAACATCATTCGCGGTTATGAGGAATTCCGCGACATCATCTATGGCAACAGCCAGCAGGTAGCGAAGGAACATCGCAGGTTCTCGCTGATGGAGAGTGCGAAATACCGTCAGGTTCCGCTGACCATACAGAACATCTTCCTGAACCAAAGTCTGGAATCGCGTGTCATCAAGGACACCATCATCGACTCGATGGACTTTGCTGGCGACGAGATTGACTTGAACCGCTATCGCGAGGAGGTGAAAAACTTCCGTCAACAATATGAGGACATTTGGAAATGGTATAAAGTTGAAAGGAATGGCAAGGTGAAGGTGAAGACGGATGCCGATGCCGTTATAGAGAATTATACGGATTACGAATTTGTTCGTAAATTGATTACAGAACTCTGTGGTCAGTTCAACTACGCACTGGGACGTGACACCAATCGATTGCCTGTATTGGCTGAGAAAGAGTCAAATTGCAGCACGGAACTCTCTCGGCAGAAGCGCTTATTAGGTGAAGAAGAAGGAAAACACAAAGCAGAGACCGCAAAACTCAATCAAGAGGACGGAGCCTTAAAATTCTTCCTTGATCAGGTGAAAACAAAACGCCAACACTATGCGGAAATCGGTATAGAAAAGATTGTCGAGCGCATCGGGAAGGAAGGCGAACTGAAGATTCAACAGCAGAGTCTGACACATCAGGAAGAGGCCCTGACAAGCAAGAACCAAAGCGTGAAATCTAAGTATGATGTGTTGATACAGGAGGTTGACAACCAATTGCGTGAGTATGATCTTCAATGCCAGAAACAGCTCAACGACTTAGACAGACAGCGTATAGAAGTAGAAAGCCGCTTACAGTTAGAAATCAATGGAAAGGTAGAGAATACGAGAAGTCTGTATGAGCAGAAGTTAACAGACAATCAGAAATTATTGGACGATGCCCGTACATCAGAGAATGACATCAAACTGCAAACCCAGCGCGTCCAACAGTCTAATCCGTACAAAGACGAGATGGACGAGCAGGAGCGGAAGCTGAAGGTCTTGAGCGAGAAACGACTAACATTGTTTCAAGATTCTTCAGACAAACAGAAAGATATAGACCGCATACTTAGCGATGTGGCTTTGCAGCGTAAGGATTTGGAGACGGCATGTGATAAAGATGTTGCAACTATAGAGAACGACATCAAACTGGTTACAGACGATATTTGGAAACTCGATGACATGCTTGGTCGCCAAAAGGGTTCGTTTATTGAATGGCTAGGTGAGAATGTTGATGGTTGGGAGGAAAATCTCGGCAAGGTACTTGATGAAGATGCCATACTGTATAATACTTCACTTAACCCTCACAAGTCAACATCTACAGACACAATATACGGCGTAAAGATTGACACATCCAATATCGAGAAGATCATCAAGACACCCGATGAGTTGCGGTGCCAGAAAGCGTCGTTGGAGCAGAAAGTGGAGGGACTGAAAAAGAAGATTGTACTTCGCAAACAGCAGTTAGAAACGGACATTGAAGAACTGGAACGCAAACCCAGTTCTCAGCTGAAGCAACTGCGCAAGGACAAGATGAACCTCGATGCAGAATATAACCAGATTCCACATCGCGTTGAAATGATTCGGAAGGAGAAAACTGCGTTAGAAGAGAGACTGAAGAAATGGCGCGATGGCGAGTTGGAACAGCTTCAAAAAAGACAGGGAGAGGTCAGAAAAGAAATCGAGAGACTTGACAAACAAAGGGAGGCGTTAACGACTCAGCGCGATAAAGCGCTGCAAGAGTTGCGCACGTCATTCGATAAGCAAAAGAAAGAGTTGCTGGCTGCCTCTGACCGACAAAAGACAAGCATACATGCGGACCTGAAGAAAAAAGAGCATGATACCACTCTGCGTAAAGGAGAACTACAGGCTCAGATGGATGCAGAGCTGAAAGGACTTGGCGTGGACGTGGACCAGTTGGCAGATATTCGGCGTCAGCTTCAGCAAGTTGTCGATGAACTGAAATTCATTGACGAGCATCGCGCAGAATACATTTCTTGGCAAAATGACATTCGTGATTATTTCGAGCATGAACAGCAGAAAAAAGAGGAACGCAAGCAAGTACGCCAGAAGATAGATGACCTGCAAGACAAATTTCAGAAGCGTAAGCAGCAGTATGACGAGAAAATATCTTCTCTCTCAACAACGCTCCGCTCGTTGCAAGAAGAACAAAAGAATTTGAATGAAGCAATAGAAAAGGCTCGCGCTTTTATGGGTAATCCTTCCTGTCCTCCTAATCTATCAGCAGCAGGCGAAATAGAAACAGTTAAGCCTCTGGCGGACATTCTGGAAGAACTGCGCGACCAGATTACATCTCAGCAACGTAAGTTTGAGGATTTCAAACAGGCTGTCATTAGGTTTAAGGGTAATTTCTCACCACAGAACACTTTCTACTTCCGGACGGAGTTCAACTCCGACAATGATTATACGGAATTTGCTGCAGAACTGAATGAATTCATTAGCAACAATAAGATTGAACAATATCGTGTGCGCACCAGTCGCCAGTATGCTACTATCATCAAGCGTATCGCTAAGGACGTTAGCGACCTGAGCCTGCAAAAGACGCGCATCGAAAGAACTATCCTCGACATCAACCACGATTTCCGAGAGAATAACTTCGTCGGTGTTATCAAGGAGATTGAATTGCGTGCTGTGGAGAGTAATGATCGCCTAATGCAGCAATTGCTGAACATAAAGCATTTTGATGACGAGCATGGTTATGACATCGGACAGCTGAATCTGTTCTCCGATAAAGATAATTTGAACCGTACCAACGAACAAGCCGTCAAACTACTGATGACACTCATCGAAATGATGGACGCTGAACAGAAACGCGAACGGATAACGCTGGCAGACTCCTTCAAACTGGAATTCAAGGTCAAGGAGAATGACAATGACACCAACTGGGTGGAGAAGCTTTCAAACGTGGGATCTGACGGTACGGACATCTTGGTCAAAGCGATGGTGAACATCATGCTCATCAACGTCTTCAAGCGTAAAATATCCCGCAAATTTGGCGACTTTAAGCTCCACTGTATGATGGATGAGATAGGCAAACTGCACCCCAATAATGTGGAAGGTATTCTGAAATTTGCCAATGTACGCAACATCAATCTCATCAACTCCTCGCCCACCACCTACAATGCTCAGGCGTATAAATACACCTATTCTCTCAGCAAAGACGAGAAGAGCAACACCGTAGTTAAAACGCTGCTGACAATAAGATGAAAAAGACTGCCATACTCATAGAGAAACTGATTCGGCTGGCCAATGGCGACGTCCTGCCAGCCAGCAGCCTGAAGGGCGACTGGTTTGAACAGATGCTGGAAGACGGCATCCTTCTGGCTACAACACACGGCAGCCGCAAGAGTCTGAGGGCAATAGACGGAATGTCTCTCCGCCAGTATGTTGCTAGTCAGTACGACATCTACGACCTGGAACAAATACGGAAAGCCTTCTCTGATGAAGATGCCAGCAGAGCATCTTTGGTGGCTGCCACTGGCGACAGTAAGTTCCTTTCACGTAGAACTTTCACGGGGTTTCTTGTAAATAGCTATCAGCCTGTTACTGCTGTCCTCAACGGACAAGAGATAATAATTCATCCCACAGAAGGCTGTTTCATGTTCATTGCCGACTATCAGCATTTCACCATTCCGCAGGATGTTGTCGTAGTTGGAGTGGAGAACGCAGAGAATTTCCGATATGTCGCATTACAGAAATATCTCTTTGCGCGATATGGACGCGTACTTTTCGTATCCCGTTATCCTCAAAACCAAAATAAAGATCTTATAAAATGGCTACAGTCCATACCTAATCAATACGTCCATTTTGGAGATTTAGATTTGGCCGGTATCGCCATTTATGATAGTGAGTATTACCACCACTTGGGAAATAAATCATCATTATTCATACCAGATGATTTTGATCAAAGGATTTCGAATGGGAATACAGAACGCTATAATGTTCAGCTGCCTCAATATGGTAAAATGAAGATTGAAGACAAAAGAGTACAACCTCTATTAGACAGCATCCACTTGCACCACAAAGGATATGACCAGGAGGGATATATCAAGACAAAAAAATAAAGAATATGAGCGAAAAGCAGAAATACATTGACTTTGAGGCTTACGAACAAAGAATCACGGGACGGTTCTTTGATCCGCTGAAGATGGCTGAGGTAAGAGGTATGATGTGAGATGTATGATGGATGAAGGCTGAAAGTATTACGGACTGAGGTATGATGTGAGATGTATGATGGATGAAGGCTGAAAGTATTACGGACTCACGAATCTACGAAGACACAGAAATAAGAACGGAATAAAAACGTTATAAGAATATATGGCACAAGATACTAACAACATCCCAGAGCTTCAATCTCCTTTCGAGCAGTTAAGAGAGGTTGATGCTGATGGCAAGGAATGGTGGAACTCACGTAAATTGGCGCGAGTGATGGGCTATGGCAAGTACTGGAACTTTGAACGTGTCATAGCCAAGGCTCAGGCATGGACTTCACAGAAAGGCTATCATCTGGGTGAGCATTTTGTGGAGATAACAGAGATGGCAGAACTGGGCAATGGTGCAGTCAGAGAGGTGACGAGCATTCGCCTTTCTCGTGCGGCCTGTATGGCTGTGGCTATGAATGCTGACCAAAAGAAAGAGATGGTGAAGGCTGCACAACAGTACTTCAGTGCGACCATGACTCCAGATGTTGCTGTGAGAAGTATGGAGTCCTCAGTACTCATGTACAGAGGTGGACATGGGAAAGTACAAGTTCAGGTTATCTTCGACACCAATACTTTTTGGCTTTCTCAGCAGAGAATGGCTGAGTTGTTTGGAGTGACAGTACCCACAATAAACTACCACCTCGACCAAATAGAACAAAGTGGTGAAATACATTTGTCCGATACTATTAGAAAAATTCGAATACCTTCGGACAAATGGTCTGGTGAGGTGATGATGTATAACCTTGATGTAGTCATTGCCGTGGGTTATCGTGTGAATAGTTATGAGGCCACTCAGTTCCGTATCTGGGCAACACAAGTCCTGAAAGAATACTTGACCAAAGGCTTTGTGTTGGATGATGAACGCCTGAAGGGAAAGAACGTATTTGGGGCAGACTACTTCGATGATCTGCTTGACCGCATTCGGGAGATACGCATCAGCGAACGACGTTATTATCAGAAGATTACGGACATATATAGCGAGTGTAGTTCTGACTATGATAAGGATTCCGAAGAAACGCAGTTGTTCTTCAAGACTGTACAGAATATGATGCATTATGCGGTAACAAAACAGACTGCTGCCGAGATTATCTATGACCGTGCGGATGCAGAACGCCCTCATATGGGTTTGACAACATGGAAGAATGCTCCAGACGGAAGAGTCGTGAAATCGGATGTTACGGTGGCCAAGAACTATCTGAGCGAAAAAGAAGTAGATTCGTTAAATAGGTTGAGCAATGCCTTCATTGACATTGCAGAGCAACGCGCAGAAGACCATATCCTAATGACAATGGCTGACTGGTCGGCTCTCCTGCAACGCTATATGGACTTGAACAACCGTCCCTTACTTCCAGATGCTGGGCGTGTGACTCACGAACAAGCGGTAAAAAAGGCTTTCATAGAATATGACAAGTTCCGTGTCATTCAAGATCGCGAGATTATGAGCGATTTTGACAAACAATTGAAACTGCTGTTTGGAGATAAGAAAGATTGATAATAATAAATCCGAAGTACCCCGACAAGTACCCCGACAAGTACCCGTACAAGTACCCATACAAGTTTTATTCACACCAATAATAAAAGTATTATTAGATTAGTGAAGGCTTTGGGTGAAGAGCAACTCTCCGTCAAAGAATGCCACAGGGACAGTTGATACGATGTATGAAGTCTGAAGTATGAAGTCTGAAGTAAGATGGAAAATGTATGATGGCTATTAGATAACTGTATAATTATGAAAAGACTAATTAATTGGGTGATGGTCGCCACCCTCATTTGCGTCGCAAGCATGTTCATAGCATGTACGTCAGCTATTGCCGATAATCCTGCCGCTAATGATGATGGTCAGGCCCAAAAGGCACTCCTGGTCATTCTCGACGGATGGGGTATCGGCGATAAGAGCGAGGGTGACGTTATTTATCACACCCCCACGCCATACATCGACTATTTGACAGCCAATTATCCGCACTCCGAGCTGCAGGCTTCTGGTGAGTACGTGGGGCTTCCCGACGGACAGATGGGAAACTCGGAGACAGGACACCTTAATATTGGTGCTGGACGCATAGTCTATCAGGACCTTGTGAAGATTAACCACGCCTGTGCCGACAACTCCATTGTAGAGAACCCCGAGGTCAAGTCGGCTTTCGGCTATGCAAAGGCTAACGGCAAGAGCGTTCATCTGATGGGCTTGACCTCCACTGGCGGCATACACTCATCATTCGCCCATCTGCTGAAGCTCATCGACATCGCCAAAACCTATGATATTGAAAACTGCTATGTACATTGCTTTATGGACGGTCGCGACACCGACCCAAGGTCGGGCAAGGGCTTTATCGCCGACTTGCAGAAGTACATGGATGAGGTTGGCGTAGGTGCAATCGCTTCTATCATTGGCCGTTACTACGCTATGGATCGCGATAAGCACTGGGATCGCATCAAACTGGCTTACGACTTGCTTGTACATGGTGAAGGGCGTCAGGTGGCCGACATGGTGGAGGGCGTACAGTCGTGCTACGACTCCCATACGGAGGAGCATAAAAACACCGATGAGTTTATGGAACCGCTTGTTAACAGCAACGTCGACGGCTGCATCAAGGAGGGCGATGTGGTCATCTTCTTCAACTTTCGCAGCGACCGCGCCAAGGAGCTAACCATCGTGCTTACACAGGAGAATTTGACGGAGCAGGGCATGCAGACCATCCCCAATCTGCAATACTACTGCATGACGCCCTACGACGATACTTTTACTGGTGTACACATCCTTTTTCCAAAAGATAATCTGCATAACACTCTCGGCGAATATATCTCCAGCAAGGGTCTGAAACAGTTACACATTGCCGAGACTGAGAAATATGCCCACGTCACCTCGTTCATCAATGGCGGGCGTGAAGAGCCGTTCGAGGGCGAGGATCGCATCTTGGTGAACTCACCCCAGGTGGCTACCTACGATTTGAAACCCGAGATGTCGGCCCTCGAAGTGAAGGACAAACTTGTAGAGGCGCTCAAGAGCGGCAAGTACAACTGGATAGTGGTGAACTTTGCCAACAGCGATATGGTGGGTCATACAGGTGTTTATACTGCCATTGAAACTGCAGTGAAGACAATTGACAAGTGTTTGAACGAAGTGGTGGAAACAGCCACGAAGATGGGCTACGAAACTATCATCACCGCTGATCACGGCAACGCAGATCATGCCCTCAATGCCGACGGCACGCCCAACACTACACACTCCGTCAATCCAGTTCCTTTCATCTATGTGACATCTAACAAGAACGCAAAGGTACAAAACGGCGTCTTAGCCGACGTGGCTCCTTCCATTCTCCACATCATGGGACTGCAACAACCCGAGGAAATGACAGGCAAATGCCTTATCGACGACTAAATTCTAATAAATAGGGGGGAGCCAAAATAAAGGTGCCACAGGGACAGGTGACGAGAAAAGAATCACGGGACGGTTCTTTGATCCGCTGAAGATGGCTGAGGTAAGAGGTATGATGTGAGATGTATGATGGATGAAGGCTGAAAGTATTACGGACTATCTACGAAGACACGGAAATAAGAACGGAATAAAAACGTTATAAGAATATATGGCACTACCAATTGACATAGAAGTTCTGCTGAATAAGCGGAAGATTGAAAATAACATCATTCGATGTGTTGGTGGTGATAAAGGTGGGCATTGGGAGGTGTTGATATAGTGTAGCCATACTCTAGGCTTACTCTAGGCTGCTTCTAGCCATACTCTAGGCTGCCTCTAAGCTTACTCATGAGTATGGCTAGAGTATGGCTAGAGCGAGAGAAGAGCGAGAGAAGAGCGAGACAAATGTATAACTGATAGTCGAATAAAGACAGTTTTGAATACAAAGATAATATTGCAAATTTGCAGCAAATATGGCAACATGGACTAAAATAGAACGGTTTACAGAGGTGTGCTTGGCATGGGCATAACGCATGGCACGGCGGGCATTAAGTACGGATTAGTAAGAATAAGTAGGTTTTAGTCGGGCTTTGCATACGCTTTAGTCGTGTTAATGTTATGTAACAAAAAAGCCATAAAAAAGGGGGTGTCTTTTGCGCCAATTCACTTGTTGTGACATATGGGTCAAACAACATTTATTTTACGTTAACCTCTTGAACTTCAGTTAGTTCTTTTACGCCACCTTTTACGACATCCTTTACGACATCCTTTGGGCCATTCTCCTTTATAAGAGCGTATTACTCATATTACTCGTATTGACAAGTAATATCACTCTACATTAAATTTCTGCCAATGTTGGCGTTTTTTTATTCCAAGTACTCGACTTCTTATCCATTGATAATAGCTCAACACTCACGATATTTTGCAGAAAAGCATTAAAAAGAATCATATTTTGAAAAAGTTAAGTGGTCCAAATAGAATGCTGGAAATAATAGATACTTATTGGGAAGCTCAGGGTATAAAAGTGGAAAAAACAAGGCTTTTCCCCAAAAAGTAAGTAAATTCTTTGGTGATTCGAAAATTATTCGTACCTTTGTACTACTAGAACCCGCCAAGCCTCTCAACGATGCTCAAATGTGCGGGTCGTTTTATTTTTATACAATGAGCAACAGAGAACCATTTCAGAAATCTTATACCAATGCGCATGACCTTGTCAGGTTATTACAGTCACGTGGTTTGACGGTTACAGATACAGCCAAGGCAGAAAGTTACCTTGAGTATATAGGCTATTATCGTTTGTCTGCCTATATGTATCCATTATTGCAGATGCCAAAGAATCAGCACCGCTATAAGCCCAATACGTCCTTTAATCAGGTTATGATGCT
>ONLY01000023.1 GCA_900318775.1 uncultured Prevotellaceae bacterium
GTGAAGACTGGACACGATGCCATTGTATTGACCGACAAAGAGCGAATAATACAAATCGGGAATAACCTGCTGTCAAACGCTGTCAAGTTCACAGAAGAAATTTATGTTTCATGCATTTGTTCTTCATTGTTTGCTTTCTGCTCACAAAGTTACGATTTTTTTTCAATTATTGTCCGCTTTCCCTTTTAATTTAAGAAAAGCAGGAGAAAATGATTTCTCAAAGAACAATCTTTCTGCCATTCTTGATATAGACACCCTTGGAAGGATTCTCAACCTTCACACCATTCAGGGCGTAATATGCTCCATCTTCCATACGATTACCATTGACGCTCTTGATGGCGGTCGTACCTGAAGTAAGCGAAAGTGTCACACTGATGTTGTTTTGGCCAGCCTTCAGGAATGTGCGGAGTTCGCTTTCTGACAGTCCGTCGATATGTCCCAAACGGGTATAGCTCCAAGAACTGCTGCCATAGAACAAACAGATGTTGCTGCCGTTGTAGAGCACTATATCTCCTGGCTGGGCATTCATTTGCTCATTTTTCGTTGTCAGCGTTCTGCCCAATGAACCCCATATCTCAAAATTGTTATCATTGAGGGTTACCGTGATGGGGGCGTTCTGAAGAGCGGCAACCAACTCGCGCGTGGCATTATTATCAACCAGCGTTACACTCTTCGTTTGTCCTCCAATGGTGATATACATTTCTTTCATAGACGTTTGTTCTTCAGCAAAATTCAGCGTTTTAATCCAGTTTTGAATTAACGATGTTTTATTGCTGCGATTCGAATTGTTTATCCACAATGCATCGCCCATCCATGTCGCATCGGGTAACAATCGCTTGGCATCATTCACCACTTGCGAGATGCCGCTGCTGGCACTCGACACAATCATCCCCACATGCTTTCCTGCCATTTGCGAAGCGTTTTGAAAGAGGTAGGTCTGCATGATGGCAGCCATCTGACTCCACCAAAGTGGGGTGACAATGATGACGTTCTTGTAGCCGCTGAGCGATGTGGTTACAGGGTCAATAGCAGGGTAACTGCTGGCATTGTTGGGATTAGCCTTGATGGCATTCAGCAACTCAGTACCAAGGGCATAATTGTTTGCCTCATACCTTAGTCCCTTTTCTGCAGGCTGAATCTCCAGCACGTCAGCCTCTATCTGACTGGTCAGCGTATTTACTATCTCACGGCAGTTACCTGTATAGCTGTAATATACCACAAGCGTCTTGCCAGTATTTGCAGGAGTTTCAGCATTCACTTCATTGTCCGAGGTACAGCAGCAGAAAAGCATTGTTGCTAAAAATAATAAAATCTTTTGCATTGTTATCTTTGCTTTTTGAATATTAGTTTCATGGTTTTAGGGTCGAGTGGCTTCATGGTTGGCAGTTTCAGGTCTTTCACCATGTGGAGCGTGCCCTGCTTGTACTTCTGGAAGTGAGGGGTCTTCAGATGCTGCTGATAGGCTTCATCTGAGGCATAGATCTCGAGGATGCGAATCAGGCATGAGTCCTCGGCACTCTGCATCGGGTAGAGGCAGATGACGCCAGGCTCGCGCTCTATACTCAGACGGTCCACTTCGTTGGCAAAGGCCAGATATTCTTCCAAATACTGTGGATAGACCTCAATTTCTGCTATGCGGACAATCATCTTTTGAGCAGCATTCTCAATAGATGGCTTTTCTCCCGTCTGCCCAAACAACCATTTGGCATTTTGGTAGAGTATCATCTTGCGCAGAGGTGCCAGGTCTGGCTCTTTCGAGAGATAATCCTTCATCCTCGCCAGACTCTTTGTGAGTACTTGCGGAGCGACGTAGGGATAGTCGGAGCCGTAGAGCAGGTGGTCGGGTGTGGTGATGGTGAGCAGCATGCGGATGACCTCTGGAGAGTGCGCTCCTGCAAGGTCATAATAAAGAGTGCGGAGGTTGGCCTCATAGTCAATCTCACCTACCATCTTGTTGGTCTGCATCACAGGCGTCAGCGATTTCATGCGTGGAATGGCCAACGGCAGATAAGCACCGCAATGGGGCACTATTACCTTGATGTTGTTATAGCGAGCCAGTACGTTGCGACTGATCATATTCGACACGGCACGGGTGGTTTCTGAGAGATACTCCTGCATGGCGAGCGGTGTCTGCTTCATCACCTGCTTATTTACTGGCTCGGGGCGATGCGGATGCAGGATGACAATAGCCTTGCGCTCATTCAACACAGAGAAAAGCGTGTCGAGTTCGGGTGCACCAAGATACTGTCCATCGACATTTGTTGCCAACTTAATGCCATCAGCCTTCAGTACGTCGAGCGCATACTTCGCTTCTTCAATGGCTTTCGAGACATCGGGCAGAGGTAATGCTGCACAAAACAGGAATCTGCCTGGGTGCTCTTTCTTGATACGGGCGGCAGTTTCATTGGTTTGTCTCACCACCTCAGCTGATGATGGTTGTGGTGCTGCCAATGTCAATACCGATGTCTGCACACCAGCCTCGTCCATCCACTTCAGATGATTCACCACATTGTACTTTGGCAGTGGGAATCCCTCGTCCATCACTCGTCCCTCTGTTTCAAGAGCCAATACAAACTCAGGAGTGATGATGTGACTGTGCACATCAATCACGCCCTGAGCGAAACCGTTTGCTGCTATCATAAGACTCAGCAATAATGCTTTAGTTTTCAAATCTTAACTATAATCTATAAACTATCAACTATAAACTATCCTTCAGTACTTGTACTACCTCGTCGCGATTCAGAATGTAGTAACCACCCTGGCAGATAGGGCAGGCATCAGCCATTCCCTCAATCAGTTCAGGTTTAGCATCACAATCAGTGATGTTCATTGCCAGTCCTAATTCACGCATCCACTGTTCCATAGTCTCAAGACCCTCCATTGCAACCTGCTCGTCAGTCTTGCCTTCTGCAGAAACGTTCCATACATTCATTGCCAGACGCTTGAACTTCTGCACGGCATCAGGCGACTTGCTGATGAGCAGGCGGTAATAGGCACCGCTGACGGCAGCGAGGGTGTGACCATGTGTGGCATCGGTAAAGGCAGCCACAGCCTGTCCCAGCATATGCACCATCCAGTCGGTAGCCTTAGCGCGGTCGATGAGCGTGTTGAGTGCCCAAGTGGCTGTCCACATGATGTTGGAACGAGCCTCGTAGTCCTCAGGATTCACGATAGCCTTGCGGCTGCTGACGATGAGCGAGCGCATCAGACCCTCTGCAATGTAGTCGCTGGTGTTGTCGTCGGTGCCAGAGAGATATTGCTCCAGAATGTGGCTCATGATGTCGTAGATGCCAGCCACCATCTGATACTTCGGTACGGTGAACGTGAAGCGAGGGTTCAGGATGGAGAAATCGGGGTTGCGGAAGTTATAGAACAATTTGCGGTTCTCCGTATGACTGGAGATAACCGAACAGCTGTCCATCTCAGAGCCAGTGCCAGCCATTGTCAGCACACAACCCACTGGAATCCAACGGCAGGTCATCGGTTGCCAGTTCTTGAAATAATACTCCCAAGGGTCACCGTCGTACCAAGCACTACCTGCTACGGCCTTACAGTAGTCAACGGTAGAGCCACCGCCCACGCCAAGGATGAAATCAACATTCTCCTGGCGAGCCATGTGAGCTCCCTCTAATACCTTCTCTATAGTAGGATTGGGCATCACACCGGCTATCTCTACCACCTCGCAGCCAGCCTTCTTCAGCTCAGCCATCACCTGGTTGTAGATGCCGTTGCGCTTAATGCTGCCACTGCCATAGCAGAGCATCACCTTCTTGCCATAATTCTTCAGTTCTTCACTCAGTTTGCTTAAAGAATCCTCACCGAAGTGCAACTTCGTGGGATTGTGGAATGTAAAATTGCCTAACATAATAGTTTCGTTTAAAGTTAAAGTTTCACGATGCAAAAGTACATGCATCATTTTATATCGGTGTTACACAAATTGGCTGATTATATACCAATTTCGCAGAAAGTGCCAAAATAACTTAAATTATATACCACTATTAGATTCTTTTGTGTATATTTGCAAGTACAATGAGAAAGATTCTGAAAGTTGACAATCCCAACGACTATGCTCGTTTTGTGGATGCACCCGTGTTGCATCCGCTGGTCAGCATCATCCATTATGATGAACTGGCGCCCTTCCGTCATAGCCTGAACAACTATGGCGTTTATGGGTTGTTCATCCAACGACAGTTCCCCTTCAATCTCTCATACGGCATGCGGAAATTGCAGGTGAGCGATGGCTCTATTATCGCTGTTGAACCAGGACAGATAGGCGGTTTAGAGGACAACGACGAACGTATTTCACTATGTGGTTGGGTGCTGCTGTGGTCGCCCGAACTGTTGCACGGCTCAGAGCTGGAACAACAGATAGACCGCTATCAGTTCTTCTCCTATTTCTTCGACGGTTCGCTGCGCATGGAACCTGACGAATGGCTCTGTATCACGCAACTGGTGGCGCAGATGCGACAAGAGTTGCAGACGCACGAGGACTCGCCGTCTTTAAGGAAAGTACTGCTAGCTTATCTGCGCCTGATACTGGAATACTGCAACCGCATCTACCTGCGCCAGTTGTCTGAGGAGAATAGGGGAGAGGCCGACCTGCTGAAGCGCTTTCACAACCTGCTGCAAACCTATTTCCGCGAGAACCGCCAACTGTCGCACGGCTTGCCCACCGTTGCGTGGTGTGCTTCAGAACTGGCCTATTCACCCCGTTACTTTGGCGATATGATTCACAAGGCCACAGGCGGCACCGCCATTGGCTACATCCATAACTACGTCATCAATCAGGCGAAAAGTCTGCTGATGCAAGGTCATAACATCAGCGAGACTTCCCGCCTGTTGGGTTTCGATTTTCCCCATCATTTTACCCGTCTGTTCAAACGTATCACAGGTATCGTCCCCAGCGAGTTTATCGGGAAGAACGAAAGGTGAAGGATAAAAGTGACTTAATATTTATTTAACTTCCGAAACTCAAGTCATATATAAGATGGAGGCTTTTGGCTTGAATTCCGATAGTGGTGTTGGTTGTAATCAAATTGTAATGGTTGGAATTATTCCGATTGACTTGCTTTTCCATATCTTTGCAACACATTTTGTAAAAGGATAAAGATATGACGATTGAATTATTTCTAAGATTGCTTGGCTCGCTGGCATTGCTCATCTATGGCATGAAGACCATGAGTGACTCTTTGCAGAAGATGGCAGGACCAAGCTTGCGGCATATATTGGGGCGTATGACAAGTAACCGGCTGAGTGGCATGCTGACTGGAACACTCGTTACTTGCGCCGTCCAGTCTTCTTCAGCTACGACAGTCATGACCGTCTCGTTTGTTTCAGCAGGCTTGCTTACATTGGGACAGGCTATTTCCGTCATCATGGGTGCCAATATTGGCACTACACTTACGGCATGGATCATGTCGCTGGGCTACAATCTTGACCTGACCGCTGTTGTGTTTCCCGCCTTCGTGATTGGCATGGTGCTCATCTACAAGAAGCGTCATCGTGTGGCAGGCGAGTTTCTTTTTGGGCTGGCATTCCTCTTTTGGTCTTTGGTGATGCTGAGCAGTGTGGGACGAGATATGGACTTGGCGCATAATGCGAAGGTAATGAGTTTCTTCGCTTCGTTTGATACGGACAGCTATCTCACTATCCTGACGTTCTTGGCTGCAGGTACAGTTATCACATGTGTGGTGCAGTCTTCTGCAGCGGTAATGGCCATCACCATCTTGCTTTGCTCCACAGGTGTTTTGCCGATCTATATGGGCATAGCCTTGGTGATGGGCGAGAATATAGGTACAACAGCTACGGCAAACCTTGCAGCTCTGGGTGCAGGCACAGAGGCTCGCAGAGCTGCACTGGCTCACTTGCTGTTCAATGTGTTTGGCGTCATCTGGGTGCTTATCGTGTTTTATCCCTTTGTTGACTTGGTGTGCAGTCTTGTCGGTTACTCCCCATCTGCTCACGAGCAGTCAGCCCGCATACCGATTGTGCTTTCTATGTTTCACACCTGTTTCAATGTGCTTAACACAGCTTTGCTCATCGGGTTGATTCCTCAAATGGAAAGAATTGTTTGTCGGTTGCTGCCCGAAAACGTCGCAGAATCCAAGTTGCCTACCACTCTCCACTTCATCAGCAGTGGCGTGATGCAAACGCCAGAGATTGCTGTGCTGCAGGCACAGAAGGAAATTGTGCATTTTGCCGAGCGTATGCACCGTATGTTCGGAATGGTGTGTGCGCTCATTGACGAGCGGAATAAGAATGAGTTCGAAAGCAGGTGTGCACGCATTGAGCGTTATGAAACCATTGCTGACAATATGGAGATAGAGATTGCAAACTACCTGGAACAGGTGGGCAATGAGCACCTTTCGGACGAAACAAAAGAAAAGACTCGTGTGATGCTTCGTCAGATTGGCGAATTGGAGTCCATAGGCGATGCCTGTTACAAGATAGCGCGGACTCTTAGCCATCTGCGCGAGAATAAGGATACTTTTACTGATGGGCAATACGCCGGTATTCATGAAATGCTGCGGCTGGTGAATGAGGCGATGGTGCAGATGATTGTCGTAGTGAGTGGTCGTCGCAATGACCTGTCATTGGCAGATTCACTTTCTATTGAAAGCGACATCAACGCACTTCGCAATCAACTTCGGAGCCAGACTGTCACAGAAGTCAACGCTCGTATGTATTCCTATGCCATTGGCACGCTCTATAACGATGTTGTGGCCAGCTGCGAGAAAATTGGTGACTACATCATGAATATTGTTGAAGCTCGTCTAGGCAAACATTTGCTTAGCTATCATGGTTTGCAACTGAATCTGGACAAGAAGACTGCGACGATTGACGCTGTTGATGTGAATCTTACCCGTACTGAATTTATGTTGCTCCATCTGCTCTTGGCCAATCGCGGAAAGGTGCTTTCCCGTCAGCAACTACTGGATGGAGTGTGGTCGGGAGTCGTGGTGACCGACAGTACAGTCAATGTCAATATCACTCGCCTACGCAAGAAATTGGGTAAATACTCCCAGAACATTGTCAGCCGCGCTGGTTTTGGATATATGTTTGAAGAGTAGGCGTTGTTGTGATGCGATAGAGTATTGCAGAATAGAAGTGTGCCCACACCCTTAAAACCGATGTGGTCGACGTCGGTTCTCCGACATCGTCGACATCGGCAGACCGACATCGACGATGTCGGTTTTTATGCATTAGCACCGTATGTATCTGTTTTCCTCCTCCCCTGTCTCATCAAATGTTAAAGATATGCAGAAATGACATACTTCATTTGGTCTTCTTGCCGTAGAATGAAGAAACTGTTGTACCTTTGTACAAAATATTGCTTTATATTAGAATATGGAATATTTACCCAAGGACCCTGCCATACTGGTGTCGAGCGTAAACATGCTGCTGAGGGACGAGGAGTTTGACAGCCTCGAATCGCTATGTTATGCCTTCGACAGAGAACCACAAGAGATCAAAGACTATCTGATGGAGAAGGGGTATGAGTGGAGTGAACAACAAAAGCAATTCAGACCGATTGGCTACAACGCATGATTACGAAAGATAGTATTGAGACCGCATACAGTTTCCTGCACCAGAAACGCAACGTCTATATCCATTCCTCACTCGACTGGCAGATGGATGATATTGAATACGCTATTGCTTCCTATGCCGACAACATGAGCCCCGAGCTGTATGAAGCCATCAGTGGCGGCAGGGCTGACTTTCTCCGTGACCACAAGCATTTTCGGGAAGACATCACAAGAGCTGTGGAACAATTAGAAAATATGCTATAATGGAACAATTTGAAGACCAACTGCATCAGGACTTGCATCAGTTTCTCCTCTCTATTGAGGAAGTGGATAAGCATCTGCCTGAGTGTATCGATGTGGAAGAGAAGTGGGAAGATATGGCCAGAGCCTACATTCCTGACGGCATCAGAGAGTTTAACAGTTTTCCGTCGGCATCGCTTGGCTGGATGATGTATCTCGGCATGGCTGTGGCGCAGTTGTGGGATTTGGAGTGGGCGACCTTCTCCAAGATGGACGACCTCTACGTTCACTTGCGCGACAAGCGGGGCTATGACTGTATGGATGAATACATCCGTGAGGAAGTGCTGGCGCTAAGTGGCGAGGCTTATTCGTCCTTGGAAAAACTTGTGGGTGAATGTGCATCCCGTGTCTATAACGCGCTTCGCCACCAAGCCATTGAGCCCGGAACCAGAGAGGCGTTCAATGCCTACGTCTCCTGCTTGCATCAGCTTTATCTGTTTGGAGCCGCTGTGCAACTGAAGCGGTTGGGGTATCACATGACAAAAATGAGTTGAAATGGATATCAAGAAGGATCCAATGGGAAGAGCCATCGCCGACTATCACAGGACGGGAAAGGCTGGCCGACTTCGCGTGTTCTCTCCGATGTTTGAGGAGGACGAGATTCCTGTGCAGACGCTTTTCCGTAACTATCAGGAAATGCCAGAGACGGAGCAAAAAGCGCTTGGCATGGTCAATGGGAAGACGCTTGATGTGGGAGCTGGCTCTGGTTGCCATTCACTGGTTCTCCAGCAGCGAGGCGTGGATGTGACTGCCGTTGACATTTCTCCTCTGTCCGTAGAGACGATGAGGAAGCGTGGCGTCAAGAACGTGTTAGAACAAGACTTCTTTGCGTTGGATGAACCCTATGACACCATTTTGATGCTGATGAACGGCATTGGCATAGTGGGCACATTAGAACGTATGCCCGATTTTTTCCGCCACCTCGACAGGATTCTTGCTCCAGGAGGCCAACTGCTGTGTGACTCGTCGGACATCAGCTATGTGTTTGAGGACGAGGATGGCAACATCGAATATCCCGAAGATATGGCCTATTATGGTGAACTGAACTACACGATGCAGTACAAGAATATCATGGGCGCAGCCTTCGACTGGCTATATGTGGATGCCGATACGCTAGCACGGATAGCTGCAGAGAATGGATACATCGTTGAAGTGATTGCAGAAGGCGAACACTACGACTATCTGGCACGGATAACAAAGAATATCGAGAACAATTAAAAAACGCAGAAGACTTCACTTCGTTCGCGAGGTCTTCTGCGTTTTCCAATTCTTAGTAATTATTATCGAAAGAAGAGGCTTAGTCAATGAGCACCAGCTTCATTTCAATGTCGTCTACAGGCCTATCTCCGCGTCCTGTGGCTGAGCTCTGAATCATTTCCACCACATCCAGTCCCTCTTCCACTTCGCCAAATACGGTATATTGGCCATCAAGGTGGGGAGTACCTCCGAGGGTGGAGTAAATCTTCATCTGTTCGTCCGTCAGTCCTGTCTTGCCGACTTTGTTCTCTGCTTCTGCTACCAGCTTCTCTTGCAAGGCTTGAAGTCCGTCACGGTTCCTGTCGCGGCGCATCTGCATAATCTCGTCGCGATGCTCAGCCACAAGCCAGTTGAATGCGCTTTTCACTTTCTGCATCCTCAGCTGCTTAGAGAACTGGTGCAGTTGACTTTCGTTATAGACCTGCCCCCAGACGATGTAGAACTGTGAGCCGCTGCTGCGACGTTCTGGGTTTACTTCGTCACCTTGTCTTGCTGCCGCCAAAGCTCCCCGTTTGTGGAATAGGTCGTCTTTTATTTCTGCCTCCAGCGTGTAGCTGGGGCCTCCCACACCCAGCATCTTGCCTGCAGGGGCCCCCTTAGAGTCGGGATCACCGCCTTGAATCATGAAGCCCTTGATGACACGATGGAACAGCGTGCCGTCATAGTATCCTTCCTTCACCAGCTTGATGAAATTGTCACGGTGGATAGGAGTCTCGTCGTACAGGCGAACCACGATGTCGCCCAGCATGGTCTGTATCTTTACTTTCATGTCTAATTGAGTTTTTGTTGCTGCTTTTTGCCGCATTTGAAATGCGGACTTGTCGGAATATGACTGCAAATGTAAAGATAATTCCTTGATTATTCATAACTTTGCACGTTATTTCAATGATTTACATACAAGATGATGTTGAGCGACAAGATGAATGACACTAAAAAGGCATATGCTTTGTTCTTCGATATTGATGGTACGTTAGTGAGTTTTAAGTCTCACGAGATACCTGCTTCTACTGTTATTGCTCTGACTCAAGCCAAGGCTAACGGGTCAAGGGTCTATATCGCAACGGGGCGCCCGCCTCTGATTATCACGAACCTGAAAGCAATCGAACACCTGATTGATGGCTATGTTACCACAAACGGGGCTTTGTGTTATGTGGGTGACGAACTGGTGTGCTGCCAGCCCATCCCTAAGCAGGACGTGTTGACCTGCGTGGAAGATGCGAAAGCGAAGGGCTATAGCCTCATTGTGGTGGGGCGCAAGGATGTGGCTGTATTTGACCCCATGGGAGATGTGGAGCGTATCTTCCACCAGATGTTGGCAGTGAACGAATTGGCACAAGCAGCGCCACTGGACGTTGTGCTTCAGCAAGATGTCCTCCAACTGACTCCTTTTATCTCGCCTGGTTATGAGCAAGAACTGCTGACTCGTATGCCACAATGTGTATCAGGACGTTGGCATCCAGATTTCACTGATATTACAGCCAATGGCGCAGATAAGGGTAAGGGTATCCTGGCCATGGCTCACCATGAGAATTTTGACCCACAGCGCACCATTGCCTTCGGTGACGGCGGCAACGACACCTCAATGATTCTTCAGGCTGGTATCGGAATAGCGATGGGCAACGCTTTGGAGGAACTGAAGAAGCAGGCAGATTATGTGACCACCGCTGTAGATGACGACGGTATTCTCAATGCCTTAAAGCATTTTAACGTGATATAAAGATATGATTAAATGATGAAGAAGATATTGTTCCTTCACGGTTTCTTTGCCAGTGGCCAGTGCGTTCCTGCTTTGGCATTGTGCGAGTCCTTTGAGGGACGTGCGCAGGTGATTGCGCCCGACCTGCCGCTGCATCCAGGGGAGGCTCTCGAATTGGTTCGTGAGTTGATTGACCGTGAAAGGCCCGACCTCTTGGTGGGCAACAGCTGTGGCGCATTTTATGCTCAGATGCTGGCTCCTGTTGTGGGAATACCTGCCTTGCTCGGGAATCCACATTTCCGGATGACGGAGTTTCTGAAAGAGCGGATAGGAGAGCATACATATAAATCACCCCGGAGGGATGGAAACCAGAACTTCGTCATTAATGAGGCCTTGATACAAGAGTTTGCTGAGTTGGAAAACGTTCAGTTCAACTACTGCAATCCGTACTACAGGGACCGCGTCAGGGGATTATTCGGTGAACAGGACACTTTGGCGCACTTCGAGCCACTCTTCCTGGAGCATTATAACCAGTCGTTCCACTTTCCAGGCGGTCACACTCCTACAGACGAAGAAGTCCGTACGTGGTATGTGCCTTTGGCGGAGAAAATGTTAATGGAATGCCCTTTGCCCGAAGACGGCATTCGATATTTCATGCATTTCAAAGGAGGCCATTACCGTTATGTGCGCACGGCCTTCGACTCTGAAACCAAGGAACGGATGGTCGTATATCAAGCTCTTTACGGTGACGAGCTATACTGGGTGCGCCCTGAGAAAATGTTCTTTGAAACCATTGAGCGTGAAGGGCATCGTTTCCCAAGATTTACAGAGATGGATCGAGGCTGACGCTGTCGAATGCAAGATGTGGAAGATGAAATTTATTATAACTTTCGAAAGTGAAGTAAACCAATGAGTGATCAACAAAAAGTAATTGTAGTGACAGGAGGCGCACAAGGTATAGGACAGTGCATCGCTGAAGAGTTCCGAAAGGCTGGAGCTAATGTGTGTGTGATAGACAAACAGCAGGGCAATCACTTTGTGGGTGACTTAGCTAACAAACAAGTGCTTGAAGAGTTCGCAAAAGATGTGATTGAGAAATATGGCCATGTGGATTGCCTCATCAATAACGCACTCCCTTTGATGAAAGGCATCACGGAGTGCAGCTATGAGGAGTTTCAGTATGCTCTGAACGTGGGTGTGACAGCTCCGTTCTATCTTGCCAAGCTCTTTGCTCCGCACTTCTCTAAAGGGGCTGCTATCGTCAATATCTCATCTTCACGCGACCGCATGAGCCAGCCACAGACGGAAAGTTACACTGCAGCAAAAGGAGGCATCGCAGCGCTGACGCACGCCTTGGCAGTTAGTCTTGCAGGAAAAGTGCGCGTGAACAGCATTTCGCCAGGGTGGATAAATACTGCTGGCACCGTCCTTGAAGGTCCCGATGCTGTTCAACAGCCTGCAGGACGTGTGGGTCATCCTATGGACATCGCCAATATGGTGCTATATCTCTGTTCCGACAAGGCTGGTTTCATCACGGGTGAGAACATCTGCATCGATGGCGGAATGACTCGTCAGATGATTTATCATGGAGACAACGGCTGGACATTGAACCTCTGATTGAAACGTGAAAGTTGAAATGGCAACGATTCAATACATCATTTGCTATATCGCAGTTGTCAACACAATTGCCTTCTTTATCTACGGAATTGACAAGTGGAAGGCAAAACGTTCCAGATGGCGCATTTCTGAAGCAACGCTATTAGGCATGGCTGTCATCGGAGGAAGTGTGGGTGCATGGATGGGCATGAAAGTGTGGCACCATAAGACGCTGCATAAGAAGTTTAAGTATGGAGTCCCATTGATATTCATTGCTCAGATGGCTCTGCTGTTCCTCTGTTTACGATGAAAAAGAAAATGAAACTGACATATATCTTCCATAGCGGTTTTGTACTTGAGACAGAACAGGCTATCTTGGTGTTTGACTATTGGATGGATCCCTGTTCCGTGATGGAAGGCGTGTTGCGTAGCGAGAAGCCTCTTTATGTATTCTCCAGTCACTTTCACGAAGACCACTTCACAAGAGAAATCTTCGAGTGGAGGAAGCAGAAGGAGAATATCACCTATATCCTGAGCAAGGATATACTTAGGCATAGAAGAGCCAATAAGGAAGAAGCCGATGCTTGGTTAGCCAAAGGTGCCTCGTGGTCAGACGAACTTGTTTCCGTCAAAGCATTAGGCAGCACGGACATTGGTGTTTCATGGGTTGTAGAAATAGAGGGCAAACGTATTTTCCATGCAGGTGACTTGAACAACTGGTATGCAAGATTCCTGCCCGAAGCAGTGCCAGGACAAACTATCTACAGTGAGGAGTTTGAAGAAGATATTGACCCGATAGCCCATGAAAAGCAATACTTGGGTGAACTGAAGGACATTCGCAAGGTGGCAGACGGTTTTGACATCGTGATATTTCCTGTAGACAGTCGCATTGGTAATGGATATACGCTTGGTGGTCGCCAGTTCATTGAGCGTTTCAAAGTGGGATTGTTTGTTCCCATGCATTTTGTTGCTGGAGGCTTCAAGAGCGCATGGCGAATGGAAGAGTATACAAATGAAAAGAACATTCCCTTCTGGAAGATTTCCAAAGAGGGAGAAACGATAGAACTATGAATATATTGATTCTTTCAGGAAGTCCCAGAAAGGGAGGAAATACCGACCAGCTGGTGGAGGCATTCGCCAAGGGAGCCTCGCCCAAGCACCATGTCGAGGTGGTTTCCGTACACAATGCTAAAGTTTCTCCATGCATGGGATGCAATGCTTGCTTCAAAAGCAAAGAGAGTGTATGTGTACAAAAGGACGACATGGCACTTGTTTACGAGAAGATGGCAGATGCAGACATGCTGGTGATAGCATCTCCCGTATATTTCTATGGCTTGAGCGCACAGCTGAAGGCTGTCATAGATCGTTTTCACAACCCCATCAGAGATACATTCCATGTCAAGAAGATGGCGCTTCTACTTGTGGGTGCAGCTACACTTCCAGAGTTGTTCGACAGCATTCTCGCTCAATACAGGCTGTGCCTGAACTTTTTCAAACTGGAGGATGCGGGCCATGTGCTGGTTCGGGGAGCTAAAGACAAGGGAGATGTCTGCAATACAGATGCTTTGGATGAAGCATTTAGGCTTGGGCAAGAGGTATAACTTAGTCTGCAGAAGTTAACTACAAACTTGAATCATTGAATAGTATGACAAAAGAGCAATTAAAAGAACTGCTGCGTAGCCAGCAAGGTGAACTGAATGCGGTGCTGATGTATCAGGCACTAGCCAAAGTGGTGAAAATAGAAAAGGAACGTGAAACCTTTCTGCAACTGGCAAAAGAGGAGGGGAGGCATGCCAGCGTGTTTCATGCTTACACGAAGGAGGCCTTGAAACCCAAGAAGACCATGGCTCGCATCATGCCAGTGCTGTATTATTTGTTAGGCAAGAAGCGTCTCTATAAGATAATTGCCAAAGGCGAGTATGACGCAGCTATTGGCTATGAGCATTTGATAGCGGAGTTTCCGGAAGTGGAAAGTGTGAAGAATGACGAGAAACGGCATGGAGATATCGTGTCTGGATTGTTGAACAGACTTTCAAAAGAATAATTACAAATGTCAAAACGGGAATACATACAGGCCAACAAGGAATGGCTGGCAACGAAAGCCAAAGAGGACGGCATACAAGCTTTGCCTTATGGCATCTATTACAAAGTGCTGAATGAAGGAAGTAAAAATAGCCCCAAGCCAACAGTCCGCAGCATCATTACGGCTCATTATACGGGCTGGACCATTGATGGTAAGCAGTTTGACAGCAGCCGTGGTGGTGTACCACTGGCATGTCGCTTGAGCGACCTCATTGAAGGATGGGTTATCGCCATTCAGCAGATGCATATCGGTGACAAATGGGAACTCTACATCCCTGCAGAAATGGGGTATGGCAAGTTTTCCCAGCCCGGCATACCAGGCGGTTCGACGCTCATCTTTGAAATAGAGTTATTAGGGGTGGCGTAAATAGCGCCGCACCGATTGGTGTGGTTGGTGTTATGAAGTGCCACCAGGGAGATACTTACAACCTCGGGGGCACTTCTTGTTTCATACCAATTCCATGTGGCTATACCTTCGTGAATCTGTAAACTACCCATGTGGGCACGATGACCAAGAGCAATAAGATAAGCTCTACCAATGCATAGGACCCGACAAAGTCCACCAGCGTCTGAAATTTCAGCACGCCATCTACCAGAAAGACTAGAAAGGCAAACCAGCAGAGGAAGAAGATGGCTGCATACTTGATTTTTCGTTTTTTCTGTTTCATGTTGTTGATAGGAATTTAAGAGTAGTTCTTGTCGTAGCCAACCACAAACACATAATGTATTGGAACATATTATGCCTTTTTTACCGAAGCGATGAATTTTGTAGTTTCGCCAACACCTCCACTATTTTTAGATAATCCCTAATATGATTTTCTTAGTTTCTTCATCGCCTCTGTGGATAAGTCATGTGCTTCAATTAGCAGAGGACTTTTATGGTATTTTACAATTGAGATGCTGACAGAATGATGCCGCAGCTTCGCCTCGATACATTGCTCAATGAGGTCAGGATTGGCAGACTTGGGGGTAGGGGACTTGTCGAAGTTCTGAATGTAGGCCGCATTTGTGAGGAATACGATGTCAGAGCCATCAGGCAGTTCATTCATCACCTTCACCATAAGCGCGAGTATCATGCGGAACTCCGTGGTGTGAAAGTCAGCAATCACATCTCTGCCCAGCATTTTCCCGTCTTTCTCTATCACAACAGCTGCACCACCAGCGCGTTCCTTGTGTCCGTAGTCACAGGAACCACCAATCCATGCATAATATGTCTCTGTGTCCTGTGTCATGAATTCTCCTCTTGTGCACGTAAGCAATGAGGCAACTTGCCGTGTTTGCGGTGATGAGCCACACAAGCGCAACATCTGCCGTGACGTGAGCATTGTTTGGGGCAAGTACAATCAAAGTAGTTGGTGTCTCCAACTGTTGAGAGTCTGTATGTACAATTCATGGTTTTTCCCATCTTGCGCAGCAAGTTTACGCTCATTGTTCTTTATTCTGCTATTTTGCAAAGATACATGGTTTTTGTGAGCTACCTGTATTATCGCTTTTCTTTTTTACGTTTCACCGTTCATTTTCCCCCTTACTTCTTCTGATACGGTCTTGCTCATCGTCAGTTATTGTACATGGCGTTTTCTTGAACACGATACCGTTGACATGGTTCCCTATGTACATTGGTATATAATCTGCAGCAGAATGCCAAAGAGGTTTGCTGGACATGTCGTCGTGAATAATTTGCCCATTGATTCTAAGGTTTTCGAAGACTATGTTGCGAACAGGGTGTTCTTTGTCGTAGCCCGAGATGATGGACAGTCCACTGTCTGAAATTCTTCTGTTGGGGAAGATTTCTCTGCTGCTGTCTGTAGACGAGATGGGGAAGTGGCTGTTGTAGAGCATGTTCTTGAACGTGATATTTTCTATTCCTTTGCCTTCAGGTGAGCAACCAGAGCGGCTCCTTGCAGCAACTGCCTCAAGCCACAAACCGCGTGAACACTATCTTCATGACAACTTTACACATGGGTCTTGATACTGCAGTTGGATGCTGCACAGTTTCAGCGCAATGGAACGGATGCCATCGTTAATCATAGATAGTTCATCGTCTGTGAACTGGTTGTAATACCTGACCTCACGTTTGTCTGTCAAGTGCATCTTTTGCCACCGTTCTGTTTTGCCTAACACGTTGACAAACAGATAAGGAAGTTTGATTACCTTACCCAACACTTTAAACTTGCTTACCATATCTTCACCATAACATAGAGGGTACTCGCACGCAGTTTGCGATTCTTGAACGATTTTGGTTTGCATAAGCATATCGCCAACCTCAGTAACGGCTTTCTGGATGTTTGCAACCATCCGAGGAGAGTAGTAGTAAGGCTTGCCATTGTAGAGGGCGTGTGAAATTCCAATGCCCAGTAGAGTTTGACAGGAATTATTACCGCCTTCCATCTGTTCGGCTATATACTTCTTTTTAATCATGTTAAGGACCAGGCGCATGCCTTGGTCGGCTGGAAGTTTTTCAATTGTAAAGTTTGCCATGATTTAATTTTTTTGTTGTTCCGTGGGCAAAGCTACGGACTTTTTTCATCGGTGGCAGTTTGGGCACTTTATGCTCAGGGCTCGGCTGGAGCATGGCAGGATGGGGAGGAGTCTGTGTTGTTGGTGCCTTCTTCGCTTCTTTAACTCTCTTTATTTCAGTCTATGAACTATTATTTATAAGACAATAGGATGAGATAGCGGATTTGGGAATGAAAGCACATCATATAGCATCAATTATCCAAGAGGTCGGGTCTGAGCTTTTTGGTTCTTGCTAATGCCTGTTCGTATTCCCACTCCTTGATTTTTGCCTCATGCCCCGAGAGGAGTATTTCTGGCACAGTCCATGTCTCTTCCGGATTGTCCACAGGATGGTATTCTGCGGGTCGTGTATAGACTGGGGGCTCGAGCAAGTTGTCTTGGAAAGAGTCCGAGAGTGCACTCTCGACATCACCAATCACACCAGGAATGACTCGGACGATGGAATCTGCCATCACGGCTGCAGCCAATTCTCCTCCTGTCAGCACATAGTCACCAATAGAGACCTCACGGGTGATGAGATGCTCACGGATGCGGTAGTCAATGCCTTTGTAGTGTCCGCAGATGATGATGATGTTCTCTTTTAGAGACAATTCATTGGCCATGGGCTGATTGAATTGTTCACCATCGGGGGCTGTGAAGATAATTTCGTCATAGTGACGTTCTGCCTTCAATGCGGCGATGCAGGCGTCTAAGGGTTGGCACTGAATGAGCATGCCTGCCGCGCCTCCAAACGGGTAGTCATCCACGCGCCGGTGCTTATCGGTGGTGTAATCACGGAGGTTGTGGACATGAATCTCTGCAAGTCCTTTCTTCTGTGCTCTGCCAAGGATGCTTTCTTGTGTGAAAGGTTCGATGAGTTCGGGCAAAACTGTAATGATATCTATACGCATTTGCTATTCGTAATTGTATTCAAAATACAAAGGTAAGACATTTTTTTGTTTACGTCCTACTGATTCTACGCTTTTTGACAATTTGAGGACAAGACGGGATGGTTCTACGATGGAAAAAGACGAAATGTGGAAAAATATTTCGTTTCATGTGGCTATGTCGAAGGAAAGCCTTAACTTTGTCGTCGCTAAATAATAAGGGCAAACATTTACAAAAACTGATTGTAAATTTATAAATCATTCATATCTATGGCTATTGTAAAACCATTCAAAGGAGTGCGTCCACCGAAGGAGTTGGTGGAGCAAGTAGAGAGCCGCCCCTATGATGTGCTCGATTCAGAAGAGGCTCGTGCGGAGGCTGGTGACAATGAGAAGTCACTCTATCACATTATCAAACCAGAAATTAACTTCGAGCCTGGAACGAGCGAGTATGACCCTCGTGTGTATGAGGAGGCAGCTCGTCAGTTCGCCAAGTTCCAGAAGAATGGGTGGCTTGTGCAGGACGAGAAGGAGCAATACTATATTTATGCACAAACTTCTTGCCTGCCTGCAAATGGCGGCAAGGAGAAGACGCAGTATGGCATCGTGGTTGGCGCATACAGCGGCGATTACCAGACAGGCGTGATTAAAAAGCATGAGCTGACCCGTGCCGATAAGGAAGAGGACCGCATGAAGCATGTGCGTGTGAACGATGCCAACATTGAGCCTGTATTCTTTGCATACCCAGATGATGAAGTGCTTCTGCAACTTATAGAGAAATATGCAAAGACTACTCCTGAATATGATTTTGTAGCTCCTATCGACGGCTTCGGACACAAGCTGTGGGTGGTAAGCGACGATGAGGACATCAAGGTGATTACAGAGCGTTTTGCCAAGATGCCCAACCTTTATATTGCAGATGGCCACCACCGCAGTGCTGCCGCAGCTCTCGTGGGTGCAGAGAAGGCCAAGCAGAATCCGAATCATCGTGGCGACGAGGAGTACAACTACTTCATGGCAGTATGTTTCCCCGCAAGCCAGTTGACAATTCTTGACTACAACCGCGTGATTAAAGACCTCAACGGGCTCACGCCAGAGGAGTTTATCAAAGCGCTGGAGAAGAACTTCGTTGTGAAAAACATGGGCGCCGCAGAGTACCGTGCGAAGGAACTGCATGAGTTCTCGCTGTATCTGGAAGGGGAGTGGTACTCGCTCAAAGCCAAGCCTGGCACATACGACGAGAATGACCCTATTGGGGTGCTTGACGTCAGCATCTCATCCAAGCTGATTCTGGATGAAATCCTTGGCATCAAGGACTTGCGTCGTGACAAACGCATTGACTTCGTGGGTGGACTGCGTGGCCTTGGCGAACTGAAACGCCGTGTGGATAGCGGCGAGATGAAGACAGCCTTGGCGCTCTATCCTGTTACGATGAAGCAGATCATGGATATTGCCGATTCTGGCAACATCATGCCTCCTAAGGCTACATGGTTTGAGCCCAAGTTGCGTTCAGGCCTTATCATCCACAAACTGAGTTAATGGACACCTTCCGGACCATATCAAGCCCATCGGAGGGAATCTATACGGAAAAGCGGAGCAAGTTTCTTGCCTTCGCTTTTCCTGTTTGTTCCGTAGAGGACGTGAAGCGCTTGGTGACGGAGCATCAGAAGAAGTATTATGATGCCCGTCATGTATGCTATGCCTATATGTTAGGAGCCGAGCGAACAGAGTTTCGCGCAAACGATAACGGTGAGCCTTCTGGCACAGCAGGCAAGCCCATCCTTGGACAGATTAACTCCAATGAGCTTACCGATATCCTCATCATTGTGGTCCGCTATTTCGGTGGTGTGAAGTTGGGAACATCTGGACTGATTGTTGCTTACCGCCTGGCTGCTGCTGAAGCGATTGCCGCTGCTGAAATCGTTGAGAAAACAGTGGATCAGGAGATTTCTTTCTTTTTTGAATATCCTTTCATGAATGATGTGATGCGTATTGTGAAAGAGGAGGAACCACAGATTGTCTCCCAAACCTTTGATAATGACTGCGCCATGACGCTACGCATCCGCAAAGACGCGATGCCCCGTTTGAAAGCCCGGCTTGAGAAAGTGTCTTCTGTCAAGTTTGACCAGTGAACAACGCCAGTTCTCTACACAACTCGCATATCCTATAAACGTGTACCTTGCGCATCATCAAAAGCGCAGGGTGCACGTTTTTTTATGCGCAAGGTGCGTGATTATACTAGCGCAGGGTGCGCACGTAGAGGCGAACAAGATTGTGTTTTTCCTGCCATCACGGAGCGAAATAAAACAGAAACAAAAGAGAAGAAAAGAGTTCTATTAGATAAAGAAAAGTTGCTTTTTTTTGCTTGAAATGATAATAAAACTTAATGAATGGTTGAGGTTTGGAAAAAAAGTTGTTTCTTTGCATATAGCAGTTTTTACAGATATAAAAAAGAATTGATTAAGATATGAATATTACCAAATATGTGATAGCGGGAATGATGGTGTTGTACGGCTCAACATCGCTTATGGCGCAGAAAGTTGTGATTGGCAACTACATTTTCCCAAAAGACAAGGCTACCTACTATGGAGAACTGGAGGGAGGGAAACCTCACGGAAAAGGAAAGACGACATTTAAGACTGGCGACACGTATGAAGGAGAGTACGTGAAGGGAAAGCGCCAGGGGCACGGCGTGTACACTTTCACCGATGGCGAGAAATATGAAGGCAACTGGCACCAGGACCATCAGCACGGTCATGGCACTTATTATTTTGCCAACAACAACAAATATGATGGTTTGTGGTACATTGATTACCAGCAGGGACTGGGCACCATGTATTACTACAATGGCGACAAGTACACCGGCGAATGGTTGGAGGACAAGCGTAATGGCAAAGGCCGCTACACTTGGGCCAATGGCATCTATTACGAAGGCAGCTGGAAGGATGACAAGAAGTCAGGCAAAGGTGTATTTGACTGGCGCGACGGATCTATCTACGAAGGCGACATGGACAATGACATGCGCAATGGGCATGGCAAATACACATACGCCAATGGCGATGTTTATACTGGCGGCTGGAAGGATGACATGATGCACGGAAGAGGTATCTACAAGTTCCGCAATGGCGATGTGTATGAGGGTGACTACCTGAACGGAGAGCGTACGGGACAGGGCATCTTCACCTATACAGACAAACGGAAATATGTGGGCCAGTTCAAAAACGGCTTGATGGATGGCTTTGGCACTTATACTTGGCCCGACGGTTCCAAGTACGAAGGCTACTGGACCGAAGACAAAGAACATGGACGTGGCAAGTTTACCGGAGCAAACGGTGATGTGTATGATGGCGAATGGGCTGGTGGTGAAATGAATGGTGAAGGTGTGCTTCGCTTGTCAGACGGCACAAAATTCAAGGGCCATTTCAAAGACGGCATGAAGAACGGTAAGGGCGTGGAGGAATCTGCTGACGGTACCCGCTTTGAAGGCTCTTTCTTCAATGACCAGAAAGATGGTTCCTTTGTGGAGAAAGACCGCAACGGAACAGTGCTGCGCAAAGGCATCTATAATCGTGGCAAGCTGATGGGAAAATGACGGACTACCAACAGGGTGGCTATGAACATGAAGCTTACGCAATACGTTGATAGAGCTATGGATGTGGACCTGATTCTGGAAGAGGTAAAGCTGTTGGCGATAGAGGCAGGTGCTTATATCGCGAAACAGCGAGAGTGCTTTGATTTGAGCAGAGTGGAATTAAAGCAGAGTCATGATTATGTGAGTTATGTGGACAAGGAATGCGAAAAGATGATTGTCGCCCGCCTCAAGGCTTTATTGCCAGAAGCAGGCTTTATCACAGAGGAAAAGACCACAGAACAAAAGAATGATGACACTGAATTGTTTTGGGTGGTTGACCCTCTGGATGGCACAACAAATTTCATCCACGACCTGGCGCCATATTGTGTCTGCATAGCCCTGCGCAACAAAACCGACCTGTTGCTTGGGGTTGTGTATGAGGTGACACGCAAGGAACTTTATTCTGCAACAAAGGGCAAAGGAGCGTTCCTCAATGGGCATCCCATACATGTTTCAGCAGTTTCAAATCCAGACGAGGCCTTGGTGATGATTGGATACCCATACAACGCAGATGCATGGAGGCCGTTCTGTCTCAACCTGACAGGCAGCCTCTATGGATATTGCGCCAGCATCCGCAGCAATGGAAGTGCAGAGGCAGAACTCTGTTACGTGGCATCAGGGAAGATTGACGTCTATATTGAATCTTTCATTCAACCTTGGGATGTGGCAGCCGGTGCATGTATCCTCATGGAAGCAGGAGGAAGGATTTCCGACCACAGGGGAGCAGATGAACAATGGGAGAGCGGAAGACAGGTGGTTGCTACCAATGGACTGCTGCATGATTCCATGTTGCACGAAATACAACAAGCGGAAATTAACTAATTAATAATCTACCTTAAATAATCAGCAATTATGATTTTAGACACACTCGAAAACTTTGACAAGTATGTAGCACTTCATCCGCTATTTCCTAAAGTGGCAGACTACTTGCATAGCCACAACCTTTCAGCACACGAGCCAGGCAAGGAAATCATTGAAGGAAAAGACCTGTTTGTCAACTACAGCATCACCAAGGGGAAGACAAAAGATGCCGCACGCATCGAGACGCATAATGAAATGATTGACATCCAAATTCCACTTTCATGCGCTGAAACCATGGGCTTTACCCCTCGACGAAATTTGTCTGAATCTGATTATGACACCGTGAAGGACATCAGTTTCTATGATGGTCCTGCAGAGAAATACATCAAGGTTTGTCCGGGCGAGTTTGTCATTTTCTTCCCACAAGACGGACATGCTCCTTGCATTGCAGACACGGAGGAAATCCAGAAAGTAATCTTTAAAATAAAAGCTTAGACACCATGACTACAACAAAATCCCCTAAGCCGGGAAAGAAACCGGCTCCCGTGAAGCACATTGGGATTGTAAAGAATGATCCTTGGCTTGAACCATTCGAGGATGCTATCCGTGGTCGTCATGACCACGTGCTCTACAAATTGAACGAACTGACAAATGGCGGAAAACAGTCTCTGTCAGATTTTGCCAGTGGCCACTTGTATTTCGGTCTTCACAAGACCTCTAGAGGATGGGTGCTGCGCGAGTGGGCACCTAATGCCACTGAGATTTACCTCATAGGTGACTTTAATGGCTGGCAAGAACAGGAGGAATATAAGATGACCCGCATTGACAACGGCAATTGGGAAATCAAACTTAAAGCCAGCCAGATGCACCATGGAGACCTCTATAAACTGAAAGTGAAGTGGTGCGGTGGAGAAGGGGAGAGGATTCCTACTTATGCGACCCGCGTGGTACAGGATCCTAACACCAATATCTTCTCTGCGCAAGTATGGGCACCAGCTCAAACCTACGAATTCAAAAAGAAAAACTTTAAGCCAGATACCAATCCTCTGCTGATTTATGAATGCCATATTGGCATGGCTCAAGATGCAGAGAAGGTGGGCACCTATATTGAATTTAAGGAGAACGTACTCCCCCGAATCAAGAAGGATGGCTACAATGCGATCCAAGTGATGGCCATTGCAGAGCATCCTTATTATGGCTCGTTTGGCTACCATGTCAGCAACTTCTTTGCACCCTCTAGCCGTTTCGGTACACCAGAGGAACTGAAGGAACTTATTGACACAGCGCATGAGATGGGCATTTCTGTCATCATGGACATTGTGCACTCTCATGCCGTGAAGAACGAGATAGAGGGACTTGGCAACTTTGCAGGTGATGGGTGTCAATTCTTCATGCAAGGAGGACGCCGTGAGCATCCTGCATGGGATTCCCTCTGTTTCGACTATGGCAAAAATGAGGTTATCCACTACCTACTTTCCAACTGCAAGTATTGGCTTGAAGAGTTCAAGTTTGATGGATTCCGTTTCGATGGCGTTACTTCAATGCTTTACTATAGCCACGGACTTGGTGAGTCATTTGGAGGATATGAAGACTACTATAACGGGCATGAAGATGATGAAGCCATTGCTTATCTTACACTAGCCAATCTGCTTATTCATGAGGTCAATCCCAAGGCTATCACTATCGCGGAAGAAGTATCAGGAATGCCAGGCTTGGCTGCACCTTTCAAAGATGGTGGATATGGCTTTGACTACCGCATGGCGATGAATATTCCAGATTATTGGATTAAGACCATTAAGGAACTCAAAGATGAGGATTGGAAACCCTCTTCCATGTTTTGGGAAACCACAAACCGTCGCCAAGACGAGAAGACCATCTCATACGCAGAAAGCCATGACCAGGCGCTTGTAGGTGACAAGACAATCGTATTCCGTCTTATTGATGCAGATATGTACTGGCACTTCAAGATAGGTGATGAGAACTTTATGGTCAATCGTGGTATAGCGCTTCACAAGATGATTCGTCTGTTGACAGCCTCAACCATCAACGGAGGATACCTCAACTTCATGGGCAACGAGTTTGGACATCCCGAATGGATTGACTTTCCACGAGAAGGTAACGGATGGGGGTATAAATATGCTCGAAGGCAATGGAATCTTGTTGACAATAAAGAGTTGTGCTACCACTACTTAGGAGATTTCGACAAAGCGATGCTCAATGTTATCAAAACAGAGAAGAACTTCCAAAAGACACCTGTTAGAGAGGTATGGCACAACGATGGAGACCAAATTCTTGCTTTCTCACGCGGAGACCTGTTATTTGTATTCAACTTCTCTCCAAATAGGTCTTACACAGATTATGGTTTCATTGTTCCGCAAGGTAGTTATGATGTGGTGCTCAACACAGACAGCAAACTATATGGCGGCAATGACCTTGCTGACGACTCGGTGCGTCACTTTACAAATTATGACCCAATCTACGAGAAAGACGGTAAAGGCTGGCTGATGCTATACATCCCAGCACGTTCAGCCGTTGTTCTCAGAAAAAATGCTGAATAAAGAGTGAAACATGATCGTCCATCCCAACAGAATACCGCAGGAATCATCCGATATTCCTGCGGAATTCTGTTTATGCTTTTTTCCTTCTTCTACTTGTTCTGCTTGCAAGGTGAAATCTTAGCAGAGGCAGAATATGTCTATTCTAAAGGACTGAATAGATACCATCTGCTGATGGGAGCTATTATCATCACTGCGATTTTACAACTCGTGCAGTGGGCAGTAAGCAAGTTGTCGCAGCTGCCTGCCAACAGGCATGCATTGTCCTATATCCCATCCGCTTTACTCTTGGCGATTCTTACGGATATTGACCGAGATACTATCCAGCATTTCTCTTTTGGCCCATGGGTATGGATTGCCCCTCTGATTATCATTATGTATGTAGCATTGGTGATAGTTGTCCGCACCATTCATTCATCTAGCGATGATGCTGTCACCTCTGTAAAATCCCAGATATTCCCGGATTTTATTATCATGTTTGTACTCATGCTGATAGTGGGATGGATTCCTACATCAACAGATGTCTATCACTATGAACTGAAAGCGGAACGACTCATCATGGAGAAAGACTATGAAGGAGCTGCAAGAGTAGGAGAGACCTCACTGCGCACGAGCGCCCGACTTACGCAACTGCGTATGTATGCCCTCTCAAAGATGAATCAGCTGCCGGAACGCATTTTTGAGTATCCTCAATATGATGGCTCAAAAGGATTGCTTGATGTGACAGACACAATCCCCACCTATCGGTTCAGCCCACAAAACATCTGTTTCCATCTTGGGGCTCTCTGTGGGCCAAGCGTCCATAGCACAGACCGATTCTACAACCTCGTATTAAATGATTCCATTTGGAATCAGCACACCGTAGATTATTATCTGTGCAGCCTTTTGCTTGACAAGAAACTGAATACTTTCTGCAAGAAACTGGAACAATACTATTTGCAGAACGACAGCATTGATGGAGAGCATGCACAATTGCCCAAGGCATACAAGGAGGCACTTCTGTTGATAGGAGAACCTGCGGCTGCAGCAAAAGGGCTTATCGTGGTGCATCACGATTCCCTTACGACCGTAACAGACCAAGAGGTTATAAAGCGCTTCAATGCATACAAAGAACTCAAGGACGAATGGCCCAATCAAATAGAACGCATCAATAAGACCCATCGTGAATTTGGCGACACGTATTGGTGGTACTATGATTTCAGTCACTTGGCTAAGGGAGAGCTTCAACAACGTTAAACATGTCACTTCCCATGCCTAAAAAGCGTCCTTCACGTGAGATGGCCATCCTGCTTTTGGCCATCCCTATTATTATTACCCAGCTGGGAGGCATTTTGCAAGGATGGGCGGACACTATCATGGTGGGGCAGTACGGTACGCCTGAACTATCTGCAGCAGGCTTTGTTAACAATGTATTCAACCTGTTCATCTTTTTCCTTTTGGGCATTTCATACGCTACGACTCCTATTGTTGGAGCTTTATACACTCAAGGAAAATACAACAGGGTTGCGAGGACACTTCATGAGAGCAATGTGGTGAATCTGCTGGCCAGCATTGTCGTCGTTTGTATCCTCTTCGTCTTATATCTCAACATTGATGCTCTTGGACAACCCCAAGAATTGCTTCCTCTTATACGCCCTTACTTTATTGTCCTGCTATTGTCATTGCCTTTTATGGCACTCTTCAACTCCATGAAGCAATTCTCTGACGCTCTGGGTAATACCCAAATAGCGATGTGGGTGATGATTGGCAGCAACATCGTCAATATTCTTCTGAACTACGTGCTTATATTCACGTTTAATTGGGGACTTCTTGGAGCAGGATTATCTACGCTCATCTCCCGAGCTCTCATGCCACTTGCAATGGCATTAGCCATGAAGAAATGGAATCCGCGAACCATTGATTGTAGTCTATCAAGTTTTGCCGGCAAACCTTCTGCCATCTCCTGGCAACTCATCAAATTAGGATTTCCCATTTCTATTCAATTGTGTCTAGAAGCCTGTTCTTTCAACGTTAGCGCGCTCTTTATGGGCTGGATTGGCGCAGCCGCATTGGCAGCTCATCAAGTGATGGGAACTGTGTGCCAGCTTGCATTCATGGTTGTATATGGGATTGGAGCGGCTGCAGCTATCCGCATAGCACATTATCGTGGTGTTGGGAAATGGGACGAGGTGCGGCGCACGGCTAAAGCTGCACTCTTCCTGTCATGCGGAATAGACGCAGTACTTGTTAGCATCATTTGCTTATTGAGCCATCCTATTGCCCACATCTTCACTACAAGCCACGAGGTGACACTCCTTTTCCTATCCTTCATACCTGCTTTCATCTGTTATCAAATAGGAGATTGCATGCAAATCATTTATGCAAATGCCCTGCGTGCCATTGAATCTGTCAAAGCCATGATGATTTACGCTGTTATTGCATATGTCATCGTCAGCATTCCGCTGGCTTACATTTTTGCATTCACGCTTCACATGGGGGCTGCGGGAGTCTGGTGGTCCTTTCCATTTGGTCTTACCACTGCTGGTCTCTGCTACTATTTCCAGTTCTGTCGAAAAGTAAGATTAAAAGAAGTGAATTTGTAATTTACAGCAATTGGTTTTCAGAAGAGAACAATGCACACAAAACAACGCTGCCAATCTGCGAAAAAGAGTGTGTTTATAATATAATTTTCCGTCCGTCTTCAGCAAGAGTTGTATTCGGAAATATTTGCCGAGCTTCTTGCAGGAGTTGGTCTTCGGTTAGATACCGCGAAGAAAAATGTCCAAGGATTAGCTGTTGCACTTGAGCGACCTGTGCAATTTGTGCGGCTTGTGCTGCGGTGCTATGATAGGTCTTCTTGGCAAGTAGTGCATGCTCTTGGGCAAAAGTCGCTTCGTGATAGAGGCAGGTGCAACCTTGAATCTGTTCAGAAATGGATGGACGGTAAATAGTGTCAGTACAATAGGCATAGGAGCGGACCGGGGCAGATGGGGTAGTGAGTCTGTCATTGGGAATGATGGTTCCATCATCGAGTGTCCAATCCATTCCTGCCTTGATATTATTGATTTGAGAGATGGGGATATGGTAGAAATCAATCATGTCACGGCGAATGTGACGTGGTGTGGGCTTCTCTTTGAAAAGATAGCCACAACATGGAATACGATGGGATAGCGGCAGAGTGGATATTTGTACGGAACGGTCCTCATAGACGACTTGAGATGTCTTTGTATCTATCTCATGAAGAATAATTTTGTATGGTGAATCATTGCAGAAGTAGTCTATTTGAGGTTGAAACACGTGTTGTAAATCACTTGGCCCATACACATGAAGGTCTTGAATACGTCCTAACAATCCAAAGGTGGAAAGCAGTCCAAGAAGGCCAAAAACATGGTCTCCATGCAGATGTGTGAGAAAGATAGCTTGCAGATGCGAGAAGTGGAGGTGCGTACGACGCAATGCCATCTGTGCGCCCTCAGCACAATCCAGCATGAAGAGTTTCTCGCGTATGTTGACCACTTGTGCAGAGCCAAGCCGGCGAGGAGTGGGAAGAGCGGCTCCGCATCCAAGTATATTGATTTCAAATTTTTCCATGTATATGAGATGTGCTATTGATTTTTTTGTGGGTGGCGTCGGCAGAAGGCGAGGAAATCGCAAAAGGCGCAATTCTGTTCGTCTTCACATTGACAAAAAACACCATTGGGGGTGCTTTCGTTGATATATGGTGTAAATATTTCTTTAATCTTTTGAGAAAGCATCGCATAGAACCCTTCCCCATATTCTTGCTTGAAATTTTCGATGGTTTCTTTTTTCGTGTCACTGGATTGAGCCAGTTTTAGAATACCAGAATAGTTGTCTCCATAATCTTTGGCGCAATACATCAAGGCTGGCACCACTGCGTCATGCTCATATGGAGCACCTTCTGCAGTCAGCACCCAGCAATAATAGAATGCTTGCATCAGATGATAATTGCCCGCACATTTCTGAGGATTGAAGAGTTCATCCAATGTTTTAGCCGCATGAGCTTTACTGCTGGTTTTGTAGTCAACGATACGGATTAAGTCTCTTGATGGCGATGCCAATAAATCAAGTCTATCAATATATCCGCCCAAGAGCAACTCGTGGCTTGAGAGTTTAGACAAAAGCTGGACTCGGCTTGACATCTGGGACTCATCTTGGGTTCCATCGCCATTTCCAAAACTATTGAGAGATGCAAGATGGAATTTTGTTGTGTATTTTTGTTCTTGGCTAATAATCTGCCAATACCCTCCTTCTTGTTCCAATTCTTCTGCCATTAGCGCATCAGCATCAAGCTGGTTTAGAACGAATTCTTTAATGACGTGCCGATTGATGAGCTGTGTTCCATTCAGCAGAAGCTTACGTCCTCCCGCCATTCCATAATTAATGGTGTTTCCATCCTTGTCTGTCGCAGGATAATGGAAGAGATTTGTGGCAAAGGCATTGTTGAGTGCTTGAAGGATGGATGTTTCATTGGCAGCAATGCGTCTAACCTCTTGGCTAGGAAACGGTTTACCCTCCCATGGCATGTAGAGGTGGTGCATCGTGTCGTGGAAGATGGTACCGAACAATGGGCGGTCAATATCATCTGAGACCTCGTCCTTGGGACGAAGTCCAGCCACATAATTGAGGTAAAACATCAGAGGGCACTTCATATAGGTGTTGATGGCTGATGGTGAAAGAATTTGATCTTGATTAAACCGATCCATTAATGCAGCCATCACATGTTCGTCTTTCTTCACGCAGATGCTTGCATTGGGCATTGCCTCACTTGTCGAAGTGAAAGATTTGAGTTCAATCTCCTGTAAAGGTCCGAAAAGTTCATTCTTTTCAGCCAGCGTCTGTAGCATAAAGCGTGACATCTCACCTTTTTTACCACCTTCTGTACTAGAGTTGTAGAGTAGGGTAATGTGCTCAGCCCGTTGAATAAGACGATAATAATAATATGCATAGAGGCTAACTTCCTTCTCAATGGTTGTCATGCCAAAAGCAGCACGAAGCGTGTATGGAATCAGAGAAGCCCGCTTGTCGCTTTTAGGCAGTTGACCTTCGTTGACAGATAGCATAATGACATTTTTGAAATCCAAGTTACGAGTTTCAAGCAATCCCATCACTTGCAATCCTATGGCAGGCTCGCCATGGAAAGGAATTGTGGCTTGCTCCATCATTTGGAGGATAAGCCTTGACAGCATCTCATTGTTGAGGTTCTGTATCGTGGCATGACTTTCTTGCAAAGTATGGAAACGATTGATAATCGTGTATGTCATGAAGAGGCTTTCCTTGTACAATTGCAACGTTTGGTCATTGTAATCCCGTTCCTTTTGATAGCAACATCCCACCATAGAAATAATTTCAGACAAGTAGGCTGTCAGTTCTTTACCTGAGACAGATGAGAAAATCTTCTTCATTGTAACGTCATCTTCAAACAACTCGTTGCCAGGAAATATTACATTGTATTTTGCAAGTATTTGGAGTTTTTCACGACTCTGAACACCAGAAAGCTTTTGAATCAGAGCGTGCTTCAAAACAGCAGCCACCTGCTTGTAACACCATGTGCCCGTTTGAGTGCGTCCATGCACTTGCAAATCCAACAATACTTGAATCAGCGAATATGCAGGTGTGGCGGATAGGGGATACCCCATGGTGACATTCATAGAAGACACATCACCAATGCTATGCAGAACAGGTTGCAAAAGTTTCTCATCGCACAAAATCACAGCGGTTTCCCTCAATGGTTCGTTTTCTTTTAGATGTTCCTTGAGCCATGTATGGATAAATCGTGCCTGAGCATTGTCTGTGGGTGATTGGATAAAGGCTATCTGCTTAGGGGACTGCATATTTTTGAATAAGTCCTGACCAGCAAACTCATTGCCCAATACACGGATGTTCTCTAAAATAAACTGTCCGGCCTCATATTTGGTCTGAATGGATGACTGACGATTATTCTTAGCATAAGAAATATCATAGTCCCAATAAAACTTGGCATTGTGGTGCTTCTTGATGTGGCGAAATAGTTCCATTTCTGTTTTATTCAGCACGTTGAAGCCTACCATGACGTACGTTTGAGCATGCAGTCGGTCATTCACACGCTTGAATTCTTCAGAATCTTCTTTTGACAAGGCCTCTATCACCTGCCGTTTCAACATACCCTCATACACCATTGTCATTCCGTCGTTCCCTTCTAGCAATGATTTGCGATAGGCTTTGTATATGTTTGCCATTTGGCACCACAACGCATTGAAATGGCTTTTTATGGGAGTGTTAGGATTCTCCTTATCAAGAATCTTGCCAAAAAAAGCCTCGATGGCTTCTCGTTGTTCTTCCTCTAGAAAAGAGAAGTCTGTCATTTCTTTCCAATCTGCAATATTCAGAAATAGTTTCTCTGGCTCCACCATGTTACTATCGATATCCTGAAAATCGCTGAGCATCATTTCCATCAGTGGATAGAGTTGATCGAAGGTCTTTGAGGGTTGCATAATCTGCTGATACACTTCCCAAAGTTTTACTGTCAAATAGATACTATCACCTACAGTCACGTCCGACAATGAGGCGAACAACTCACTGATTGTTGTATATTCAGGAGTCCACATCGTTTGTCCATGTGCGTTGCTCCACAAATACTCGTTGAAGAATAACGATGCACGCTTATTGGGAAAGATGATAGTTGTATGTTCGAAGTTTCCATCCAGTTTTCTGTACAGGTCTTCAGCAACAAGTTTCAAGAAAGGTGTCATGATGTACGGGTTCTTATCTCTATAAACAATCAACGTTTAACTTGCAAAAATAGAAAGAAATCTTAGGCTTGGCAAATTTTAAAGTCATTTTCTATGCTCGGAAGTGCGCCCGAATGGAAAAAGTTGATTACCTTTGTACAAGTCTCACCACGAGGCTTGAATTTTAAAGCCATCACATTCAATGATAATGAATCCCAAACTCTTGCTCTTTTTGCCTTGTTTTCTTTTGTCTGTATCGCTATCAGCAAAAGTAAAATCCCGTCATGGACGTTCGAAAACAGTTGTGCCTGTAGAAGAAATATCTACAAGTAATGCTTCTGATGGCATTCGCCGTAAAATTGGTTCTAGATTTAATGCTCCATTGAAACCTGAAGGTAGCCCCAAAATTCCAGTTATTTTGGTGCAATTCCCGAACAAAAGATTTATTAGTGGCTTGGAAACTCACATCAATGGGAGTGGTGAAACGGTAAATAATGAGTGCACGACGGCTGAAGATGCCAAAAAGGTGGCTGCCTTTTATGATAAATTCTGTAATGGAGAGGGTGGTGCGAGTTCTTATTATAAGGGTGCAGGCAGCTATGGCGCCATTCGTGAATATTTCCGCGACCAAAGTGTAGGTCGCTTCACTCCTGAATTTGTAGTGCTTGGCCCTGTCACGCTTGACAACAACTATCAATATTATGGAGCAAACAATTCCAACGGAGATGATAAAAACAAATCAGCCTTTTATTATGACGCCATTACAAAAATTATCGCAGAACAAATTGTATGGTCTGATTTTGACAATGACAATAACGGGACAGTAGATATGGCCTTTTTCATCTATGCTGGCCCTGGAGAAAATGGCGACGACGATGAAGATACTCTGTGGCCCCAAGAACAGCAAAGCGGAGGTTCTCAAGGAGGCGTCTCTTTCGGATGCTATGCATGCTGTAATGAAACCTACAACGGCAGAACGGATGGCATTGGCGCATTTATACATGAAATGAGTCATGCAATGGGACTCCCAGATTTCTACGATACTAAATATAACGCATATGGAATGGACTATTGGGACATTATGGATTCGGGCTGCTATTGTGACGAAAGCCGCCATCCCTGCAACTATACAACTTATGAACGAGACTTTATGGGCTGGACTCCATTGATAACACTTTCTCCAGGTTCTTCTCAAACAGTCACACTATATCCCACATCCAATGATGGACAAGGCTACAAGATTGTCAATCCAGAAAATGAGAACGAGTACTATGTGATTGAAAATCGCCAGAATATAGGCTGGGACATGAAAGTGGGAAATGGGAATGACGCCTATCAATCGCATGGATTGATGGTGACGCATATCGACTATAATAAGAGCCTATGGAGCAGCAATCAGGTCAATACAGCAGCAAAGCATCAGCGCATGACCATTATTCCTGCAGATGGGATACTCGATTCTTATATATTTGTCGATACAAGTGCAGCATTCGAGAAATATATTCTTTCCGCAATGGGAGATTTATATCCAGGCACGAAGCAAGTGACAGAACTAACGGGTGAACAAGCCTATGTCTTCACAGATACAGGCGATTATCCTCATCAAATGAACCAACCGCTCACAGACATCACAGAACATCATGACGGTACCATTACTTTGACATTCTGTGGCGATGCAACAGCGATTTCATCTCTGTTTGCCAACACTGAAGAAAATGTGCCCGTATATAATGCTGCTGGAGTTCTGGTTGGCCATACAACTGTTGAATACGGAAAACCAATCCATCTTCCATCTTTCCCTGGCATTTACTTTGTAAAAGGGGAAAAGTATCTAAAGAAATAGTATTCCCGAAATCAGGATGCGTTCCAGCGGTCTGTTATGCTGTTTTACAAAATAGCAGTCCTGCCGCTGTCGAAATGGGCAAGTGAATAATGCAAAAACTGTATTTAACATAATCGTGATTATATCATTATTGAATCAGTGGCGTTTATTGCTTCAGGTGCATTTCATGGAGCAATCCTCCAATCTATATACTTATGTAGAAAACAAGAACACTACAAATAGATGATTAGACTTGAAGATAAGTACAGAAATACGAGTATGACCCACTTGTGGCACAATATGTTGAAGAATATTTCGTTATCAATTACAATAGCAGCATTGATGGCTATTGAACGTGAATGGCAAGACATATCATTTTTAAATATATAAAAACAACATTATTGATGTGGCTGTTGGGTATGGTTAGTAGCCATGCCCAAACTGTTGTGATTAAAGGCAAAGTTGTCGATGACAAGCAATCACCGCTGGAATTAGCACAAGTCCGTGTTGAAGGAACTGGATGTGGAACTATGTGCAACTTGAAAGGCGAATATCGCTTTTCTTGCCAAAGTGCGGACTCTATGGTTGTTGTCTTCTCCATGTTGGGCTACGAGACAAGAAAACGCCTCTTGCAAAACCCTGTAGATTCCGTTGTACTTAACATAATGTTGCCGTCTTTAGGTTATGAATTAGGCGAAGTGGAAGTAACCGACATCCGTAGGCAGACAAGCACAATGACCGATGTAAACATGAAAGACATGAAGCACATGGGCAATGCAAGCGGCGGCGGTGTTGAAAGGCTGATAACGAGTCAAGCCGGTGTTTCCACACACAATGAATTATCCTCTCAATACAATGTGAGAGGTGGTTCTTTTGATGAAAACTCCGTGTACATCAATGGCATAGAAGTCTATCGTCCTTTGTTGATTCGTAGCGGACAGCAGGAAGGATTGAGTATCATCAATCCAGACATGGTGGAAAAGATTGGCTTCTCAGCCGGTGGTTTTGAGGCGCGTTATGGAGAAAAGATGTCAAGCGTCTTAGATATCACATACAAAAAGGCACAAGGTTTTGAAGGCAGCGTGAGTGCCAGTTTGTTGGGAGCCAGCGCATACATTGGCTATGGAACAGAGAAGTTCTCCATGACGCATGCAGTCCGTTACAAGACAATGAAGAACCTCTTAGGAACCTTGGAGACTAAAGGCGAATATGAACCACGGGATTTTGACTATCAAACCTATCTCAGTTGGAGCCCCAATCAGCGATGGACCCTCGACGCTATGGGTGTCATATCCACGAATGACTATAAATTCGTACCCAAAACCCGAACCACAAAGTTTGGAACCTCCGAAGATGTAAAGGAATTCAAAGTGTATTTTGATGGCAGTGAACGTGATAAGTTCTACACCTATTTCGGAGCATTGTCATTGACACATCATTTCAACAAAATGAACTCATTGACGTTCAACTGGTCGGGCTTTAAGACACAAGAACGTGAGACGTATGACATCAATGGCGAATATTGGCTGAACAATGAAGGCGACGACGAAAGTTTGGGTATAGGCACATACCATGAACATGCCAGAAACCGATTAAACGCGCGCATGATGAATCTAGGCGTAGTGGGACACCATCGTTTCACGAGCCATCAATTGCGATATGGCGCGTTAATCAAGATGGAAAAAGTGGATGAAACCATGAAAGAATGGGAAATGAGGGATTCTGCAGGCTATTCACTCCCCCACTCCTCCGACCGCCTCGATTTGATATACAATATGTCATCCGTAAATAAAGAAAAATCAAAGCATTACGAGTTTTTCTTGCAGGATACATGGAGAAAAGAATTTGAAGACGGAAGCATCGTGCTGAACTATGGTGTCAGATTGACACATTGGGATTGGAACAACGAAACACTGTTCTCGCCTCGAGCCACTGTAGCCTTCACGCCAGCCAACAACGAGAACCTGGTATACCGTTTCTCCACTGGCGTTTATTATCAAACACCCTTTTACAAGGAGATGCGTGATACATTAACAGTAAATGGCAACACATCCGCATTTTTGAGGAAAGACATCAAGTCACAGCGCAGCATTCACTTTGTCTTGGGAATGGAATACAAGTTCCGTGTGGGATTAAGACCTTTCAAGTTCACGGCAGAGGCGTATTACAAAGCCCTGAACAATTTAATCCCATACAATGTAGATAATGTACGTGTGGTATATTATGGTGGAAACATTGCAAAAGGATATGCTGCAGGTCTTGACATGAAGATATATGGAGAATTTGTGCCAGGCACTGATTCGTGGGTAAGCATGGGCATCATGAAGACAGAGGAAAAGATTGGCGGCAGCGCGTATGTTCCGCGTCCCACAGACCAACGTTTGAATTTCTCGATGTTCTTCAGCGACTACTTCCCCAATACAGACAGATGGAAAGTCACCGTACAGGGCCACTATGCAGGTGGTTTGCCATTTGGTCCTCCTCATTCAGGACGCGAGAAGCAAGTCTTCCGTATGCCCAGTTACAAACGTGTGGATATGGGAATCAGCTATCGCCTGCTGAACAACGAAAATCGTCATAACCACACGCCGGTTGGCCGTATATTCCGTAACATATGGATGGGGGTTGACGTGTTCAATGTGTTAGACATCTCAAACGTGAACAGTTATTATTGGGTCACAGACATAGCAAATCATCAATACGCTGTGCCAAATTACTTGACGGGACGTCAAATAAATGCACGTTTGTTGTTTGAGTTTTAAGAATAATCAGTACATTTGCACATTATTAGGACTTAATTAAAACTTACAAGTATAATACAAGTATAATAATGGCAGGATATTTAGTTGAAGACCAGCGCAAGGTCACTACTCATAGGCTTATTCAGATGAAAGCAGAAGGTAAAAAGATCGCCATGCTTACATCATACGATTATACAACAGCAAGCATTACAGATGCAGCAGGAATGGATGTTATCCTTGTTGGCGATTCAGCCAGCAACGTGATGGCAGGAAACTGGACCACACTCCCTATTACACTCGATCAGATGATTTACCATGCGAAAAGCGTGGTACGTGGCGTAAAACGTGCGTTGGTCATCTGCGACATGCCTTTTGGCACCTATCAAGTGAATGAGGCAGAAGCAGTGGCTAATGCCATACGCATCATGAAAGAAACGCATTGCGACGCGCTCAAGCTGGAAGGAGGCGTAGAAATTATTCCAGCAGTGAGAAAAATTCTTGATGCAGGCATTCCAATCTGTGGACACCTGGGGTTGACACCCCAAGCCATCAACAAGTTTGGAACTTATACTGTTCGCGCAAAAGAAGAGGCAGAAGCAAAGAAACTTGTCAGCGATGCACATGCATTGGAAGACGCAGGCTGTTTTGCGGTAGTGCTCGAAAAGATTCCAGCCACATTGGCTGCACAAGTGACCAGTGAGCTCCATATCCCAGTCATTGGCATCGGTGCTGGTGGCGCATGCGACGGACAAGTTCTCGTAGTGGCAGACATGCTGGGCATGACCCGCGGCTTCTCTCCTAAATTCCTGCGTCGCTATGCAGACCTCAACACCATCATGACTGATGCAATCGGTCACTATGTAGAGGACGTCAAGGAAGGCAACTTTCCGAACAAGGACGAACAATATTAAGACATAGAAACAAATCATCATTTATAAATAACAAATCATTTAATCTAAGTATTATGACTATTAATGAGTACAATTTTGCCGGTAAAAAGGCAATCGTGCGTGTAGATTTCAATGTGCCAATCCAGAATGGTGTCATCACCGACGACACTCGTATTCGTGGTGCAGTCCCCACCCTCAAGCTCATCCTTGAAAAAGGTGGTGCTCTCATCATCATGTCCCACATGGGCAAGCCAAAGGGCAAGGTAAAGCCAGAACTCTCTCTGAAGCAGATTGTTCCTGCTGTCAGCGAGGCTCTTGGTGTTCCTGTACAGTTTGCAGAGGACTGCCAGAAGGCAGACGCACAGGCTGCAGCATTGAAGCCAGGTGAAGTTCTTCTCCTTGAGAACCTCCGCTACTATCCTGAAGAGGAAGGAAAGCCAGTAGGCGTAGAGAAAGGCACTCCTGAATACGAAGAGGCTAAGAAGGCCATGAAGGCAAGCCAGAAAGAGTTTGCCAAGAAGCTCGCTTCATACGCTGACTGCTGGGTAATGGACGCCTTTGGTACAGCTCACCGCAAGCACGCTTCTACAGCTGTTATCGCTGACTACTTCGACAAGAAGGATGTCATGCTGGGTCTTCTCATGGAGAAGGAAGTGCAGGCTGTTGACAATGTGCTCAACAACATCAAGCGCCCATTTGTAGCCATCATGGGTGGTTCAAAGGTTTCCACCAAGATTGGCATTATCGAGAACTTGCTCGGCAAGGTGGACAAGCTCATCCTCTGCGGTGGCATGACTTACACCTTCATGAAGGCTCACGGCGGCAACATTGGTGATTCTATCGTTGAGTTGGACAAGCTTGATGTAGCTCTTGGCGTTGAGAAGATGGCAAAGGAGAATGGCGTAGAGCTCGTGCTCGGTGAGGATTCAGTATGCTGCACAGGCTACGACTTCTCTACATTCTCAGTGAAGCCAGGTGCAGAGATTAAGACATTCCCATCTAACGCTATCGAAGATGGCTGGGACGGTCTTGACGCAGGTCCTAAGAGCCGCGAGAAGTTCGCTAAGGCAATCGAAGGCGCAAAGACCATTCTTTGGAACGGTCCTGCAGGTTGCTTCGAGTGCGAGGAGTTCACACCAGGTTCTCGTGCTGTAGGTGAGGCAGTTGCAAAGGCTACAGCAGAAGGAGCCTTCTCACTCATCGGTGGTGGTGACTCTGTAGCATGTGTAAACAAGTTCGGTCTTGCTGACAAAGTATCTTACATCTCTACAGGTGGTGGTGCTCTTCTCGAGGCTATCGAGGGCAAAGTGCTTCCTGGCATCGCAGCCGTTAAGGGTGAATAAGAAATAAGGGCTACAAACCCTATTTCAATCATGAAGGGGAGGAATCATACAAATGGTTCCTCCCCGTATTGTTTACTTCTGCTCGATTATCACACCCTACAATTAGGTTTGCAATAACAAAAGCCAGCAACAGCCCGAACACAAACGACAGCACCATGTAAAACTTCATTTTCTTCTCTGTTGACTTCTGAACGTCAACCTTCTCTTCTTTTTCATTCTTTTCCATAATCATTATCAAATTATTAGTTCAAAAACTTCAGTATCATCGACTTCCATTCTCTTCCTGATGCCATCATAATAGATTTTGTCAAATCCCTCCAAGTTCTCAAAGCATTCCGACTCAAAAAAATCTTCACACAACATACCGATTTCTCGAAGTAATTCTGGTATGAGCAAGGGATGCAAATTATCTGGTTTGTTCTTGGATCCAATAAAATCCCAAATGACATTGCTGATATAGCCCCACTCTTCTTCTGAGAATTCAGCCACACAGTCACGATAGTAGTAATCATTATATGCTTGAATAAGACGTAGGCGAATCATGTCTATATCTTTCTCATCTACCTTTTGAATTGGATTGCGATTTTCTCTTTCATCCATGAACTGAGTATAAGCTTCTTTCCACTCTGGATATGAAAGTTCACCTTGCTCTAAAGATGGTTTTTCCCCATGTTCGGATTTTTGTTTGTATTGCAAATAATACTTACCACAATGATGACATTTCTGAACAGGAGACACTTCTGGTAACATAGGTGCTCGCATCCTTAGGTCGGACCAGTAACGTGCTCCGATAGTGTTTCCAGACATCAAACTCAGCAATTCTTTCTTTTCGCCGCAATACGGGCAATAAACGATACGTGCATAACCTGGCTGCATAATTATTATGTTGTTTAGACTATTAATAGATTCTTTTAACCAAATTCTTTTTCCATGAATCAAAGACACTGGAACGATTGGCGAATACACGCTATATCTTTTTCTCATGTGCGATTCCCCATTTCACATCTTGTTTGGTTGTTCCTTTCTTGAAATAAGAAATGATTTTTACTTGATCGTCAGGAGAAGCTTCTTTATAGCGTCTTTTCAACTCCATACGTGCCCATTTCACATTGTTGCCACCTTTCTCTATCAGCATTGCACCAAGTTCATCAATAGTGCTTGTGGCTATTAGCTGTTCATGTTGTTCTATTTGTTCTTTGAAAAGAACCTTAACAGCCTCCTTCCTAACTTCATCTTGTTTGGTTAACCAACGGCAAGACAATAGAAGAACTAGTTCTTCACGAGATAATGATGGCAATCGGGACACGCAATCCTTAATTGCTTGTTCATCCCACTTCCCATAGAATGCTTTCTTGCATTCATTTACGATGTATGCGTAATTATTCATTGTGAGTATTTTTGAGGTTTAGGCCACAAAGATACTCACAATAATTCTATAAAAACATATAAAAACAATCCACAAGGCTTGTGAAAATGTGATCTTTATTCCCAAATCACCAAGTCATGAGGCAATATGATTTTCTTTGCCTTGCCTCGTTCTCCTGTTATAAAGTAGTTCTTGGCCAAGTGTTCATCAAACTTCTCAACAAAAGCCGCACGGATTCGAGCACATTTCTCATTGATGGAATTCAGAAATGGATTGGTGACATCCTCAATACTTTGTAATGAACGGGTGTTCAATCCCAAAGGACGCAACTCGTTATAGATATCAATTAGTTCCTGTCGATAATCTGGCAGATGCTTAAATATGATACCTTCTGGATGCTTTAGGAACAGGAAGAAAATGGCCTTTACGAGAGGTTCCATCTTAATCGTCATATCATTATAATCCGGCAAAAGGATCTCATACTTCTTGGTGATGACGAGTCTGCTTAGTTTCTCGTTCTGATGAAGAATATCTTCCAGCAACGCCAATGGCACACCACACTTTTGTAATTCGGCAATCTGCTTCTTGAACAACTGCAATTTATTCCGTGTTTGATGGTCAAAAGACTCAAACATGTTATCTGCATAGTTCTCATCCTTTTTATACTGAGTGCAATATAATCCGCTATGACCGATACCTCTACTCTCAGCTGATAGACGGCGCTTTTCTACTTTCTCACTATGTTCTCTTAGTATTTCTGCAATCTGTTCCTTATATGAGAGGGCTTTGTTATTCAATCCAACTAAGGGATAGTAATCATACACAGAAAGCCCATTGCCTATCTTTTCCTTATAGAACAGGAAGCCTGGTTTCAAGAAACGTGCATCGTCTGGATCTTCCAGATAATCTAATATATCTGTCGTTTTAACCTCTGGAATCTTTTGTACGCCAAAATCCCTTGACAAATATGGGAATTGGTATAATACGGTTTTGCGTTGCTTAAGTTTGGCGGACAAACTTGGCAAATATGTAATCTCAGTATAATTGTATTCTGGCTTGTTGAATGTCACTCTTTGCAACCACCACCTCCACATCCGCAGATAACAATTCATCTTCTTGTGATACTCGTTCTCTATGTAGATGGCTCCAGAGAAATCAGCATCAGGAAGATCTTTAAAAAACACAAGGCAAGAGTTACGCCTACTTTTTATGTCATTATAGTCAATCATGTTTCCTTAACCTAATAATCCGAATGCATACTTTGTGTGCTTTAGGGTCTCATCAAAAATAATGTTCTCCACTTGTGGCCAATGATCATAGATGAAACCATACGTGATATTGCTGATTCCCCAAGGATCATCGCCCGCTTTTATGAATGGGCTAAGTCGCAAGGTTTGCAGGTTCTTACACGAAGTAAAAGCTTCAGGTTTAACATTAGTAACAAAACTCGGAATGCAGAATTCTTTTTCTTTGGAAAAACAAAGCACCAAACAGACACTAGTGAGACGAGGGATGCCCCAATATAACGTTTCGCCCATCATCCAAAACATGCTTTTAGGAAAAGGATTCTCAGATTTTGAAATATCCACTTCATCAGAATACTCATCCCAACTATCCTTAAAAAAAGTCCTCTCATCTTCGCTCATTGGTGTCATGCTTATCTTGTTGATATTCCAACAATCGCGACAGCAACTTCCACCGAAATCCTTAATGTGAGACGAGAAATGAATATGTTCCAAAGTATGACACCCATTAAACAAGCCTGGCAGTATAGACCTCACAGACTCTGGCATAATAAACTCTTTTAGAAAACGACAATCCTCAAAAGCATTTTCCTTAATTATTTCAAGCTGCATATTAGGTTCAATTCGTTCTAGAGAAAAACATCTTCGGAAAGCTTCGGCATCAATAGTCTTGACTTGTTCTGGGAGTTTGCAATATTGCAGACTTCTGCAATTATTAAACATTCCATGTGGAATCTCCGTGATCTGAGAGGATAACACTACATGCTGCAACGATGCACAATGCATAAACATTTCTTCCCCAATCATGTAAACAGATTCGGGAATGACAATTTCTTTCAAAGAAACACAACCATAAAAGGCCCGTTTACCAATGCGCTTGACAGATGAAGGAATTCTCACCTGTTGCAATTTTTCACAACCAGCAAAACAACGGTGATAAATGTTCACCACCCCTTCTGGCACATCAAATTCCTCCACATTCTCATCCACACATAATAATACACGACCTTCTGCACCACAAACAGCTTGTCCATCCACCACATAGGCATCCGGCCAGTATTTACTATCCTTGAACCGTTTAAGCCTACTTTCTATACTCGACAGCTCTTCTAACATCTCATCCGTATTGAGTTGCTGATTGTTCTCTTTATTCATATTGATAAAACGTTTTAATTCACTCACTCAGCCTTTAGGCTCCTTCTATCCAGCTTCTTACTATACTCGTGGCATACTCATGAGTAAGTCTGGAAGCAGCTTAGAGCATGGCTAGAAGCAGGCTATAAGCTGGCTAGAACATGGAAAACTTCCTCTCAATGCTTTGACATTGACATCATACCTAATTCTTGATGGAATCATCCTTGTAATTCCATGCGAAAGCTATGGTAAGGTTATAATTCCTTAACAAATTTATTCAATCCTGGTAGTGGATAGATTTTTCCGTCAGACAAATCTTCATAATCCAGATAGTGGTATTGCACAGAATTGGTGAGCGTTGAACGATCGGACAATTCGTCATCAGAGTCCTCCGTGAGAAGGTTCCAATACCCACTTTCTGGATGATATAGCCGCCGTTCATTATCTTGCATGACATAAGCCCGACCTTCCTCATCATACAAAGTGATGTCTTCATATTTTGAAGGATTCTCCAGATAATCCTTTTTCTTCTCTTCCCACACTTTCCAGTCTTCATCCAGCATTCCCCATCCTAAACCAACACATAACGCAGAATCGCGCCAAGCAAGTTCTGCTCCTACAGCATGAGGCATAGACGCTTCAATTAAGTGTTGTAATTCTGACACTCTAATTATGTCGAGTTTGTTCTCAAGAATCTTCCATTCCCCGTCTTTTGTATAAATCAGTTCCACTCCCCATTCCGCACCTGCATCCCGATCACAAATCACACCACGCAGATTCCTTTTCCACAACCAGCATCCCTTGAAGTCCAAAAAATCAGTTCTCGCTCTTTCGTAACGTGGGTATAGATATAACTCCAGCCCTTTCTCTCGCACAAATCTACAAGCATCTTCTTCAATGCGATGAAGAAATTCCTCATAGAATAACATTTCTCCACCACTACCGGAAATGGGTGGAAAATCATCAATTCTATCACAATAGCCAAAGCCATACGGTCTGTGTCCGTCTCCACTCTTCATTATCTCATTATTGAGCCTTTCGTTCACTTCAATGATGTACTCTTCACTTATCATATTACTCTTCTTTTAAAATTAGAAAATATTGTTGTTTAAAATATCACTTACCTTTTTTCACTCATAATTTTCTCTTCCATAGGCTTACAATATAGCTATTGAATAATCGTCATGTCCAATAAGACCTTTCTTCCGAAGACTTTGCAGATGTTGTTTGAAGTTCCATTCATTCCTGCAATTCAACAGTTTGTCTATAACATCTTTTTCAAAATCGGCCTTCTTCATCCCTAATGCCGTCATGATAAAATTGCTGTCTTTTGTCTGGGCATCTATAGCCTCTTGCAGTTCATCTTTATAATGCTCTTCATGAGCCACCTCATGCATCATCAATATATAGTGAGCAAGAGCATCACTGGCTACAAACACTACGCTGTTTTTGTGAAAATCAAATTTACCGCACTTGAATCCTTTTTCATTTGTAGAGTCCTTGCAGTTCACCAAATATGGAGGATTGTTGAATTCCACAATTCGTCCAAAACTGTGTTGCAGCTTCCTAGATGTCCTATCATAGCAGAAGGCTACACTGTCGCCATAACTCATCCAATGCCCGTCCTCCCATACTGCCACAATCGTGGCAAACGAGCCTTCATCATAAAACTTATTCAAAAGCATTCCACCTTCAACTTTTGCCAGTTCTTCGCATTCATTATAGAACGGTTCCCAAATACCATCCATCCATTTATCAAAAGTCTGATAATCAGTAATTGGTTCATCAGGAAAATGCTCTACCAAATATTTAGACCACAAATCAGCAAACACACCTCCACCACCAGCTCCATCCGAAACAGCAATCCATTTCTGAGTAGCCTTGACAGCATCTTCATTCACGATGCCTTCTTCAAATTTATGTATAGATAATCCAATCATTGATTTTGACTGATATTAGTGGGTGTTCCAATGTCCATCAACTGTATTAATCGTGATGTATCCGCATTTACAGACATCGCCACGTGCCTAACATTTCCAGCACAGATATTCAGCTTTGTTTCAATATCAGCATTATATCGTTCAGGCAATAGACTCGACATATCGAAAAGTAACTCGGAGTATTTATCACCCATCAATTCTGTTTTACCTGTAGGCAGCAATATCTGCTCAGTACCATTCGGAGTTATATGAATATTCCACAGCAAGACATTACCATCATTTGTAAACATCGATTTTAATTCGTTTGCCTGTTGTATTAATTGCTCTCTTGTTATATCTGTAAATTGTCCATCTGTAATATTGATAATAGTAGGTGGGTAACAATCCTTATCATGATGTTCAATCATCCACTTATCAAGCAAGGATTTTGCCTTGTTAAAAGCCTTGTGGACATGAGTCCGATGTCCATTACATCGAGCCTCCAACCATTGGTTCTTTTCAATCTCCTTAATCTGAGTGCCTTTTCTTGTTTTAACTTCTTCTCGTACTATGATTTTTTTATATGGATTGTTTTTTATCTCTTCAGGTGATACGAAATCACGTCCAGACAAGGTCCCATTCCAGCCACTATACACCTCATGGCCATATCCAATCACAGCGATATCATAATAATGTCTGATTTCATCCATCTTGACACATCTTAGGACCAAATCAAATATCTGTTTGTTCACGATGCGTGCTACTGCATCGGCTAATGATATTTGTTCCCCATAAAGATTAGTCATACGCTTCATTGAAACAGACTGATCCACCATAAAAATGAATGCCGTAGGCGTATTCCTCGTGATTTGCGCTGTATATGGATTCTTTATTTGCAATTCCTTTGGCTTTGATGGAATAGGTATACCAAAGTTCCCAATGTTCTTAATATACTCCAATGGAATGAAGTTCTTCACCAAAATCTCTGCCTGGAAATAAGGTTGTTCCTCTTCTGGCAGATCAAAATGCTTATGAGCCTTCACCGATTGGAAATGTATCTTCTTGAAATCAGAGATGCCTTCACCTATATTGGGTCTTATTTTATGGGTGGTCGCATTCATGTCTGAATAACAGGTACCCTTCCATAAGATGACTTCTGGATCAATCTCCAATACCACAGGATTAGAGATTCTCCCGTCTTTCATGGCTACAAACATCATGGGATGTTGAGTCGTAAAACTCACCCTCACATAGTCCTCAAGATTCCTGCCGCTATCCAATTGACGAGACAAACTACCACCTCCAGGCTTTGCAATCTTTATTCCCTTACGTTCACAATCCATCCAAGAATAGAGTCCTCCATTCTTAATGATAGACTCCAAGTTGTCCCTATCTGTAAAATGATACAACTTCGCTATTTTCTGTTCATCAAGCACAGCTTTGTATTCTTGCCAATTACTTTTCTTTTCCATAATTACACACCTTTCTATTCTTTAAACAAATCCAACTGTAAATTATTGTCACCTTTCTTTGCTCTGTTACTCTTGGAAATGCTTACAAACTCCGTCTGTTGTTCTTTTTCTTCTCCGTATGGATAAACACCCTCCACATATGCCTTGATAAGCGAAGCATGAGACAAAGGTTTCTTCGCATTCTCCACATCAGCATTTGTGTCATAATCTAACAGCACAATCGTCTTCGTCTTGCTCGCCTCACGCAATCGGTCAATAATGAATGACACTTTATTTTCCAACACCCATTTGTAGGTAGGTATATATATCAGTTTCCGTGCTTCAATATATCCCAACAACTCCGAACCATGCACTCCCTTGCGATGTCCCAAAGGTTTGCCAAAACGGCGCACAGTTCGTTTGATGTTCTTCATTGTGTCATTCTTAAACATCTCCACATCCACACCACATCCTTCAAACACTTTCAACCCTTGCCAAATGGCTTCTACACATGTAGCTGTATAGCCTTCACTGAATGGTACAGGAATTCCTCCATGTGGATAAAATGGACTCAGTTTCACCAATCCATCCTTTGCTCCACTTGTCACATCCGCCAGTATCGCATCTGGATATTTCTTCAGGATTGTCTCTGGCTTCTTACGTTTTGATTCAATTATAATCATTTTTTCTTATTCATTATTACCCATTCACCATCTTTGCGTCCACCTTTGCGTCCAAGAACGCCTATCTTCTTAAGTATAGCAATGTCTCTTTCTATGGTTCTAACATTCATTGTATTCTTTTCCGACATCTTTTCCGAC
>ONLY01000006.1 GCA_900318775.1 uncultured Prevotellaceae bacterium
ATTGCAATACTTCAGAAAAAATCAAAGATCATCATGAGGTAAACGATGCCTAGACAACAATTAGGAATCGTGCCTTTCAACTAAATTGCAGAAGAACCATTAATTCGAGTAAATAAGATAAGGTTTTGTCTTCCAGTGTCTGATTATTGATTGCACATCGCACTAAAAGTTCATTTATGGGTCAAAATTTACTCCGCAGATACTTGATATTTCTTCACTCATTATTTATTTCTTCAAGGTGTTCAGGCGAGACAAGTCTCGGAGTCCTTTCCGAGTAGAGTCGTCCACGACTCCAAAACAATAAGGAAAATACGTATAATAATCAATAAAACCTTTTCTATGCAAAGTGAAAAAATAATACAAGCAATTCGTCATAAGGTAAAAGAGATTCTTCCAGATGATTCAACGGCTATTCTCTATGGTTCTCAAGCTCGGGGGGATGCGCATGATGGTTCTGATTGGGATGTGCTGATTTTGCTTAGCAAAGATCGAGTGCAGTTGGATGATTATGATGTGTATTCATACCCTTTGCGTGAAATGGGCTGGGAATTGGGGGAAGATATTAATCCAATTCTTTATACGAAGAAGAATTGGGAAAAAGAAAGTTATACTCCTTTTTATAAAAATGTAACTGAAGAAGGAATTGTGTTATGAGTTTGAATTTGGAAGAACGTGAGGCCGTTGTAACATATAGGCTGGAAAAAGCTCGAAAGACGATGGAACAGGCAAAATGTAACTTGCCGATGAAGTTTTGGGAATTGGTTGCGAATCGTATGTATTATGCAGCCTATTATGCTGTTTCTGCATTGTTAATAGCTAATGGACATACAGCCAAAACACATGAAGCTATCGTTAGAATATTTGGACTATATTTTGTAAAGACAGGAATCTTTTCGGCAGAGCAAGGTCATCTCTATAATAAACTTTTTTCTCTTCGACTAACTGGTGACTATAATGATCATTTTGATTTAGAAGAAGAAGATGTCTTGCCATTAGTTGAGCCTACAGAACAATTGATAGACGATGTGTCAAAGAAGGTTGTGGATAGCCTAAAAAATATAGACGAGTCGAGCTGAGACTCGGAAATTTACTCGGCATTTACTCCGTATTTCTTTACTCATTATCTATTTCTTCAAGGTATTCAGGCGAGACAAGTCTCGGAGTCCTTTCCGAGTAGAGTCGTACACGACTCCAATAATATAAAAATAGTTAAGGTTAGGGTTAACGTTAGGGTGAGAAATACGAAGTAAATTAATTCGAGTAAATATAATAGGGTTTTGTCTTCCCGCGTCAGATTATTGATTGCACATCGCACTAAAGTGCATTTATTTGTCAAAATTTACTCCGCATTTACATGATATTTACTTTCCGAGTAGAGTCGTCACGACTCCAATAATATAAAAATAGTTAAGGTTAGAGTTAGCGTTAAGGTCTTATCTCAATGAAACCACGAATTATCATATTGATGCACTACATGGAGTTGGGCGGGGCGGAAAGCGCTCTGCTCGGACTCTTGCAGAGTGTTGACCCTGCAAGGGTGGATGTGGATGTGTTTATCTATGACCATCGTGGGGAATTGATGCGATATGTTCCGACGGATAAGATTCATCTGTTGCCCGAAGTTACAGCTTATAAGATGATTGAACGCCCCTTCTTGGAGTGTGTGAAATCTGGACATATAGGTGTGGCCTTGGGACGCTGGCTAGCGAAGAAGACTGTGGATAAGAGTCCTGTACCTGCAGGGAAAGACAATATTCGCATCTATACACGAGTGGCTGATTGGGTGGAACACTTTGTTCCAAAGATACAGCTTGATGTCGAATATGATTTGGCAATCTCTTTCTTGATGCCGCATAACTATGTTGTTAAGAAAGTGCGGGCGAAAAAGAAGTTGGGATGGATTCATACGGATTATTCGACAGTGCATGTGGATGTGAAGAGGGAGCTGCCTGTATGGAGCCAGCTGGATTATATAGCCAGCATTAGCGAAGAGGTGGGCAAGAAGTTTGTGGAGACCTTCCCGACGTTGAAGGATAAGATTATACCCATCGAGAATATCTTAAGTTCAACATTTATTCGTCAACGTGCAGAAGAAGAGACTGTGTTTCTGGACGATAATCCATCAACAGTCAAATTGTTGACTATTGGTCGTTTTTCCCCCCAAAAAAAAATGGAGGAGATTCCTTTGATTTGTAGGAAGATTGTGGACGCTGGAATAGACATTAAGTGGTTTATTATTGGATATGGCAGCGCGGAAATTGAGCAAGAGGTGCGTGACAACGCCCAGCGCGAAGGGGTGACAGACCGGGTGATTCTGTTGGGCAAGAAAGAGAATCCTTATCCATACATCAAGGCTTGTGACATTTATGTGCAGCCCAGCCGCTATGAGGGGAAGTCTATCACGGTGAGGGAGGCTCAGATTCTCTGCAAACCTGTGATTGTCACGAATTACCCAACGGCTTCTTCGCAGATTCAATCGGGCTTGGATGGAGTGATTGTGCCTTTGGAGGTAGATGCTTGTGCACACGAAATGGCTGACTTTATCTGTAATAAAGAGGGACAGGCTCGTGTGGTAGAGTATCTGGAAACCCATGATTATGGGAATGAGCAGGAAATAGAAAAGATATATCAGTTGGTGGGAGCATGATACGTACCGTCTTCCTTGTTATATATAATGTGTGTCGATTTGCTCTGAATAAACTGGCAAATTGGAAACGCTTTGATGTGCATTGGCTGCAGCGTATCAGTCCTTTGTGCACATTGAAAGTGTTTCAACATGGTGTCATTCGGGTGGAAAGAAATTGTGAGTTTGCTGCCTATTGTGATTTCGAGGCACATGGTGATGGGGTATTGGAGATAGGAGCAGGAACCTATTTCAATCGTTACTGTATGATTAGTGCGCATGAGTGTGTGACGATAGGTAAGCATTGCATGTTTGGCCCAGGTGTGAAAATCTTTGATAATAATCATGTGCACTCTCCAGAGAGCGGCGTGAGCGGAAAATTGACCACAGGAGCCATTTCTATTGGAGATAACAGCTGGATTGCTTCTGATTCTATCATCCTGAAGGGAACGCATATCGGTAAGAATTGTGTGATTGGTGCTGGATGTATCGTGAGGGGTGAGATACCGGATGGAAGTGTGGTGGTGAATAAGCAAGATGTGATGATTAGGTAGATGCTTGCATTGGCCTTAGTACGAACAAAGAAAAGGGAAAAAGAGGAATTGGCTTCATTCGATTGTACATTTTATGTTACACATTTTGTGTAATCAAAAAGGTTCTGTATCTTTATGCGTTATAGTTGATAACTCCTAAATTTGTGTTCATCTGTACAATCTGTGGGAGAAATATGATACCGAAAATTATACATTATTGTTGGTTTGGAGGGAAGCCTCTGCCCCAACTCGCGCAGAGGTGTAAGAAGAGTTGGGAGAAGTTCTTCCCTGAGTATGAGATAAAGGAGTGGAACGAAAGCAACTATGATGTGAATGCTGTGCCCTATACGAAGTATTGTTATGAGCATCGGTTGTGGGCATATCTGAGTGATTATGTGAGGCTTGATGTGGTTGAGAAAGAGGGCGGTTTGTACTTCGACACCGATGTGGAGGTGGTGAGACGTGCTGATGACTTGTTGCAGTCATGTCATGCATACTTTGGGTGGGAAACGCTTGAATACCTTAATACAGGTTTGGGCTTTGCAGCAGAACCCCATCATCCTGCTGTGAAAGCCATGTTGAAGATGTATGAGAGTTTAGTGGCGAATGGCAATTATATGTATGAGAAGATGCAGGGATGTCCTCAACTGAATACACTTGCGTTGGTCTCTTTGGGCCTGAAACAAGATGGAACAAAGCAAAGTGTCTGTGATGCAATAATCCTGCCGAGTGATTACATGTGCCCGTTTCATGATGCTACAGGAAAGATGAACAAGACGGAGAACACTTTCTCCATCCATTGGTTTAGCAAATCTCCTCATGGCAAATGGGCTGCATGGAAAATGTATTTTACAAGGCCTTTACATAGGTTGTTCTTGAAATTTTAAGAAACACTAGTGATTAAATTTATGTTAAAAATTTTTTCAAGTGGACTCATTTCAAATTTAGAAGAAAAAACAACGTGTTCTCATTCCTCTAAAAGAACATCATTATATATCTCCTTCTTTTGTGAATTTTAATAAAATTTTCGTATGGTTAGTGTAGTAATACCAGTATATAATTCAGGTTCCTTGTTAGATAAATGCCTGAATTCTATAGTGACACAAACGTGGTCCGATTTAGAAATAATACTTGTTAATGATTGCTCAACAGATGCATGTACAGATACCATTCTTGAAAAATGGAAGAGTAAAGATAAAAGAATACAATTAATTAATAAGAAACAAAATGAAGGAATAGAATGCGCACGTTTTACGGGGATGGAATATGTGTCAGGTGAATATTTAATGTTTATGGATCATGATGATTGGCTAACTTCCAATGATGTTATAGAAACAATGATGGATAATTTAATGACAACAGGGGCGGATGTTGTTATGGGTCGTAGTTACGAACAGAAATTTGTTTTTAAGAAGCGTATGTACGATTTGACCCCGCAGGGTATTATTGAACAACCGGATTTGATGGATAAATATTATATATCTTTTTTTGGTGTGAATATTATCCCTGTTCTTGTATGGGCTAAGATATATAGAATGGATGTTATTAGGGCAGCGGAACTAAGGCCCCGAGGTTTAAGGGATACCGATGACGTAAATTTTAACATGTGGGTATTTCCATATGTTCGGAAATTCTCAGTTATAGACAAGTATGTATATGTCCATCGATGGGGAGGTTTTTCTTCGAAGCTGATCGATTTTATTCCAGAATATAAGAGACTATATAGAGAAAGGATGAATGCTATCCAGAAATTCAAATATGAAAAGGCGATAAAATCAATAAATATTCAAATGAAAAATCTGTTGAGTTTTGATCTGTCTTTAAAAATTGAAAGAAAAGGCTTTACAAAGAACGATATCGTTCGTTTCTTGAAGGAAGAATTGCAAGATGTTTTCTGGGATAGTGTTGTGATGCAGAATGATGAAAGTGATTTTACGTATGCATTGAGAATAAGGGATTATGAGAAAATGTATCAAATTGTAAGGGAACCCTTATGTTCTCCTAAAAGAAGAATAGTGAATGTTTTGAAAAAGATAGGTCGTAGGGTTTTGAGATTCATAAAATGAAATGAACTAATAAACAAACGTCATCAGATTATTGTCCTCCCCAATTAACAAACAGAGGCGATTCTCATGATTTATACCCAAAGAAAAATAAAAAATTGAAGGAAAATGATTTCTGTAATAATACCTGTTTATAATGCTGAGAAGTATCTTCATAGATGTGTTCAATCTGTGCTATCTCAGACTTATACAGATATTGAGTGCATATTAGTCAATGACGGATCCAAAGATAAAAGCGTGCAGTTGTGTCAGTCATATGCAAAGAAAGATTCACGTATTATCGTCGTGAATAAGGAGAATGAGGGAGTGGATAAAACTCGATTTGAGGGATTGAAACATGCGAGTGGGGAATTTGTGATGTTTTTGGATTCTGATGACTGGTTGGAAAAGGATGCTGTGGAGAATCTGATGAAGCCGATGTCACAATTTGAGGCTGATGTCGTTGTCGGTCAAATACGCAATGTCTATCATGTAGCTTTCTTGTATCTTAGGGATTGGAGACAGAAATCTTTAAAGAATACGAATAAACTGATTTCTCATGAGGAGATGATGGAAGACTATTATTTGTCTTTCTTTGGCATCAATATATTGCCTGTATCCATGTGTGCGACATTATATAGGCGTTCTGTAATTAATCAAGCACAATTGCAACCAAGTGGGTTGGGTTTTGGTGAAGATTTGGCGTTTAATATGAAATTGATGCCCTACGTGCAGAGGTATTATATGATAGACAAAATAGTTTATAATTATAGGAAGGAAAGATGGGGGGCTTCTCCAAAATATTTGGATAATTGGCTCAAGAATGCAAGATTGCTGTTTGACTCTAAAATGCAGCAAATAAAGGAGCTGCATTACGACAAGGCCATTAAGTGGCAATTGATAGAGTATGTAAACTATATGAAGACTTATGTGAGAAATAGTCTATTGTATGATGCGAAGCATATCGAGAAGCGAAAGAATATCTTGCGTGACGAATTTCTATTGTATGGATATGCAGAGAAAGTCCAACTGCTATCAACAATGGAATATAAAGATCATGTTTTATTTAATGCCATACAAAACAAGGATGTGGATAAATTGTTTGAGATCATTCACCACCGCCTGATACAAACTAGTTTCATATATAAATGGAAAGTTAGGCTGGGTGTTAATTGGATTTAGATCATGTGGTGCAATGGAATGTGCTAAAAATGTGATATGAATAGATTCAATGTTTCTGTCGTTAGATTTGAAATAGAATACTGATAACATGATTTCTTTACCATTAGATCCTCGGTTATTTGGTGTTATTAACTTTTGGGGAATTTCATTTTTTTGCCTTATTCTTGGTCTGAAATATGTATCATCTGATACGTGTGAAAATCTATTACAAAAGAAAAGTCCTGCCATCGCATTCATCTTTTGTCTTATTTGGATAATATTTCTTGGGTTGAGACCGCCTCATGTTCTTTTTGGAGACACTATGACTTATGCTCGAACTTATAGGCTGACTTCGCCAGAATATGGAGAGATCGATTTTCATAAGGAATGGTTGTTCGCTCTATTTCGGACTTTTTGTAAATCCATGGGATTTAGTGTCAACACGTTTCTTTTTTTAATAGAAGCAGGCTATATCGGTTTTATGTTAATGGCATTTAAGAAATTCCTGTGGGAAGATACGATGTTTGCGGTACTATTTTTCTTTAGTGCTTTTTCTTTCTATGTATATGGCGTGAATGGAATTCGTAATGGTTTGGCTTGTTCGATCTGTTTGGCAGCTTTTGCACTCATAATTAAAGACAAGAATTATGTGGCGGGGTGTGCATTGTTGTTTGCTGCATTTGCAATACACAAAAGTACGCTACTACCTATTGCAGCTTTAGGGGCAGCATTGTTTGTGATCAAAAAGCCCAAGTTAGCTTTGTTGTTCTGGGTTGCCAGTATTCCCGTGTCATTGGTTGCCGGTGGTCCCATCTCGAACTTTTTTATGAGTTTGGGGTTCGATGATAGAGCCGAAGCTTATTTGTCAGGTGATAATATGAAATATGGTAATTTCTCTAATACTGGTTTCCGATGGGATTTCTTGTTGTATAGCGCCATGCCAGTCTGGCTGATTTGGGAAGCACAGAAAAAGATAGAGAAAAGGAGAGCGGAAATGGGCGGACTTTGTTATGAAGAGGAAGAAAGTGGTGTATACGGTGCGGGCATTTTGGCAGATGCGGAAAGTATGCGGATTTTTAATGTGCTTTCAACCATTTACTTGCTGACTAATTCTTTCTGGGTGATGGTTGCGAAAGCCTCCTTCTCCAATCGTTTTGCCTACTTGAGTTGGTTTATGTACCCATTGATTATTGCTTATGCTGTTGTTCGCTTGCATTTATGGGAAGATCAAGATAAGAAGGCGGGCTGGATATTGATAGGCCATGCCGCATTTACAATGTTTATGTATTTATCAGGAAAAATGTAATGATATGAAGACGTTAACGGTTTTTACTCCTACATATAACAGGAAGCATACATTGCCTCGCACGTATGGATCTTTATGCCGTCAGAAAAAGAATGATTTCGAGTGGCTGGTGATTGATGATGGTAGCTCGGATGGCACACGCGAATGGGTGGAGAGTCTTGGCGAAATTGTCGAAAGTACAGGAAAGCGCTTTGATTGGATGGGACGCGAGTTGGATGGCGAGGATGGTAATCACTTTAAGGTGAAAACAGAAAATTTCCTTATTGAGTACATCTATAAGCCCAATGGGGGACTTTATACAGGCTATAATGTTGCTTATGCCACGATTCAGACCGAATTGTGTGTGTGCATTGACAGCGATGACTATATGCCTGATGATGCAGTGGAGAAGATTGTGAAGAGATGGGCAGAGAGACCTCGTAATAAAGAGTATTGTGGAGTAGTGGGTTTGGATTTCAATGTGGTGGATAGCAAACCTATCGGAGGCTTTTTCCCAAGTGGACAATCTGAAGCATATCAAACGGAAGTGGAGCATATTGGAGATGTGAAGCAGGTGATGAGAACTGATTTGATGCGTTCTGTTGCTCCGCAAATCGGATTTGAGGGAGAAAGGGACTTTAATCCTTTTTATATGCTGATTCAGGTGTTGGATAAATACCCAATATTGATTTCTAATGACAACTTCTGTTGGGTGGAGTACCAGATTGGAGCTGACAGCATGAGCCAGGGAATCTGGAAACAATATGTTCGTTCTCCTCATAGTTATGCTAAATACAGAATCAATCAGATGACCCTGAAACATGGTAACCCATTGAAGAATCGTTTCCGTCTATGTGTACACTATATGGCTTCATGCATTTTGAGTGCGGATAAGGATTGGCTGCGAAATTCGCCTTTGAAAGGGTTGACTATCTTGGCTATTCCTTTTGGCTTGTTTTTGACATTATTGGTTCTTTGGAAAAATAGAAAATGATACGAGTTCTCCATATTCTTCATTCGATGAATCGTGGTGGGGCAGAGGCAATGCTGATGAACTACTACAGGAATATTGACCGTACAAAAATACAGTTTGATTTCTTATTGACTGAACAAAACAGATGTCAGTATGAAGAGGAAATTGAACAGATGGGCGGGAAGGTGTATCGTGTCCCGTTGTTGACATTCTGCAATCCTTTCCCATATATTAATGGAGTGAAGCAGTTCTTGAACGAACATCCTGAATACAGGGTTGTTCATTCTCATACATCCAGTAAAAGTGCTGTTCCTTTGTGGGTGGCGAAAAGGTGTGGCGTTCCTGTGAGGGTCTGTCATGCACATAGCAGTAGCTCCGGACGTGGATTAGAAGGATTCGTGCGATGGGGACTTGGTATATGGCTGAAGCGTGTCGCAACGGATTTCATGTCATGTGGCGAAGGCGCTACGCTTTGCTGGTATGGCAAGGAGTATTTGAACAAGGCTCGTTTCGTGCCCAATGCGGTGGATATGGAGAAATATGGGTTTGATGCCTTGACGCGTCAAGCTAAGCGTGACGCTTTGGGACTTTCGGAGAACGATTGCGTGTTAGGTATGGTTTCCCGCTTCCATCCTGTGAAAAACCATCTCTTTGCCTTAGATGTATTGGCGGAGCTGAAACAGCGTCATTGCAAGGCCAAACTCTTGTTTGTTGGGGATGGAGAATTGCGTTCTTCCATTGAGGAGAAAATCAATTTGTTGAACTTGAAAAATGATGTGATTTTAGCAGGCCTGGTCAGTGATGTCCCCAACTATCTTCAGGCGATGGATGTGGTGCTGATGCCTTCGTTTCATGAGGGACTTCCTGTTTCATTGGTGGAGGCGCAAGCCAATGGATTGTCTGTTGTGGCTAGCACTGGTGTTCCTCATGAGGTGGATGTAACAGGCAATGTGGATTTCTGTCCTTTAGAAGTAGAGGCCTGGGTGAAAGTTTTGGCATCTAAAATGGAGAAGGGCGTAACTCGTGATGTGGAAGCTGTCAGCAAAGTCCAAGCGGCGGGTTATGATATCATCACTGCAGCTCAATGGTTACAGGATTGGTATATAGAGCAATATAATAGAACAAGGAATAAATAGCAAGGCGCATGAATATAGCATTATTGATAGCCGGAGGTTCTGGCAACCGGATGGGACAGGATATTCCCAAACAGTTTTTGCATGTGGACGGTTGTCCTATAATCATTCATACAATGCAATGTTTTCAACGGCATCCTGATGTAGACGTGATAGCCGTTGTATGTCTGAAAGGCTGGGAGACCGTTCTTCAAGCTTATGCCAACCAGTTTAACATTACGAAACTGAAATGGATTTTTCCTGGTGGTTCCTCTGGCATGGAGTCTATTCATAATGGAATCTATGGACTCAAGGAGCAGGGGTGTGATGATCAAGATTTGGTGATGATTCATGATTCTGTCCGTCCATTGTTGAGTCAAGACATTATTAGCACCAATATAGCCATCTGTCAGGCATATGGCTATGCCATTACTGGCATCCAGTGTCGTGAGGCTATCTTGGAAAGTGAAGATGGCTTTGTCTCCAAGACAAGTATTCCGCGCGATACACTGATTCGTACACAGACACCACAGACGTTCCGGTTGGGGAATATCATCGAAGTGCATGAAGAAGCAAAACGGAAAGGCATCGTGGATAGTGTGGCGTCCTGTACCTTGATTGCAGAGGTCGGGGGGCGTGAGATGCATATTGTACCAGGGTCGGAGAAGAACATCAAAGTGACAACCGTAGAAGATATCGAAATATTGAAGGCTTTGATGCACACTTCGAAAGAGGATTGGATGAAATAATGTCTAAAAGGCTGGAGAACTCGAATGACATATCAGAATGACATATTGAAGGTTGCCTCACTCCCTTTGCCATGGGAAAAATTGAAAGGCTGTAATATTCTTGTCACTGGAGCTACAGGTTTAATTGGTTCTTGCTTGGTGGATGTGTTGATGATGCATCCGAACCGGGAATACCACGTCTATGCTGCAGGTCGTAATGAGGCGAGGGCAAGGAGCCTTTTTGCCCGTTATGTGGATGATGTGACATTCCATTTTGTTCAGTATGACGTGATGCAACCTATTCAAGCGGATGTTCCTTTTCATTACATGATTCATGCCGCCAGCAATGCGAGCCCGAACTTCTTTTCTAAACAGCCTGTTGAGGTGATGAAGGCAAATGTGTTGGGGGTATGTCATTTGATGGATTACGGACTTCAGCATGACTTGCGCAGATTCCTCTATGTCTCTACAGGAGAGGTGTATGGTGAGGGTGATGGACGTGTGTTTTCGGAAGATTATAGTGGTTATGTGAATACTATGTCTTCCCGTTCCTGCTATCCTTCTTCAAAGCGTGCGGCAGAGACCTTGTGTGTGGCTTATGCAGAGGAATATGGTGTGGATGCTGTGGTCGCAAGGCTTTCGCATGTGTATGGACCCCATTTTACGGAAAGTGACACAAGGGTGTATGCACAGTTTATCCGCAATGTGTTGCAGGGTGAAGATATTGTCATGAAAAGCACAGGAGAACAATTCCGTTCTTGGTGTTATGTGGTTGATGCTGTCAAGGGACTTTTGTATGTCTTGATGAAAGGAGAGAGCAGTAATGCATATAATGTAGCGGATGCTTCTTCCTGTATTAGCATCCGGCAGTTAGCAGAGATGGTTGCAGGCATAGGAGGCCGCAAGGTTGTTGTTGATGTGCCTGCGGAGGATGAAAAGAGGGGGTATAATCCAGTGACAAAATCTGTTTTCTCTACAGAGAAATTGGAGGAGCTTGGTTGGGTGGTTACAGGCTCGATGCATGAAAAAATGGAAAGAACTATTGGAGAGTGTAAAAAGAGATGAAGTCATATAAGGAGTTATTGAATGAGAATGCTCGCCAAAGCGGGTTGCGCCAGTTGACGGAACAGGAATCTGATGAGATGAAGAAGGCGCTGATGGGGATGTATAAAGATGTGGCCCGAGTATGTGCGGAGCATGGCTTGACACTGATGATGTGTGGTGGCAGTTGTTTAGGGGCAATACGCCACCAGGGCTTTATTCCCTGGGATGATGATTTGGACCTTTGTATGCCTCGGGGAGATTATGAAAAGTTCAAGAGTCTGCTCCAGGAAAATGTATTAGGTGATGGCTATGAATATCTGTTCCCCTCTGCAAGCAGAGACTCTCTCTGTATGTTTATGAAGATTTATAAGAGAGGGACTCTCTGTGTGGAAATGGGCTCGGAATATACTGATTTCCCCAAAGGATTGAGCTTGGATATTTTCCCATTGGAAGGTGTGAGCACGAATGGACTGAAACGGAAATGCATAGGTGTATGCGCTAATCTGTTGCGGCTGTGTGCAAATATGGTGTATGAAGCATCTTATCCAGTCAGTGAAACGACGCGCCAAATGACTACGATGAGTGGATGGGGAGGGGTTATGGTTAAATTGCGCAGAGTATTAGGAACAGTGTTAAGTGTAGTCGGACATAGACATTGGGTGAATTGGTATGATAACTTGGTGAATAATCCAAAGATAGAGAAACTTGCTTCGATACCTACAGGTCGCAGATTGTATGAAGGGGAAACATTGCCTGCTGAAATCTTCTTGCCCACAAGAAAGGCAATGTTCGAAGGTGTAGAAGTCAATGTTCCAGGGCGTGCAGAAGAGTATCTGACGAATCTCTATGGGGGCAGTTACATGCAATTGCCTCCAGTTGAGAAGAGGGAGAGACATTTCATTTTGGACTTTTGTTTAACTTTACAATAATCGACTTATGTTTAACATTAAAATAAAATACTATGATTCCCAAAATTATTCATTATAGTTGGTTCTCGAAAGAACCAATGCCGGACGCTTTTATCCAGATTATGGAAGGATGGAAGCGCGTATTACCTGATTATGAGCTGAAACTGTGGGACGCTAAAGCGTTGGAAGAGGCAAATCTGACGTTTGCCAATGAAGCTTTGATAGCAAAAAAATGGGCTTTCGCGGCAGATGCCATTCGAGTGTATGCTGTATATCGTGATGGAGGTATATGGTTGGATGGAGATGTTGTGGTGCATCAATCATTTGCCCCGTTCTTGAAGCATCGGATGTTTATCGGAAAAGAGCATTTGATGGAGTTTCAGCATGATGGTGTGAATCATAACATGAATGTACTTACTGCTCATTGTTTTGGAGCGGAGAAGGGACACCCTTTCTTGAAAGATTGTGTGGATTATTATAAAGATAGGCACTTTATTCAGTCCGATTGTGAGAATCTTCCATTAGGATTGCGATATGACATGCGTTTAATGCCATCAATATTAAGTCTGTTGGCAACGAAGTATGGTTATCAGGGGCGTGTCCCGAATCTTGGAGAAGTGGAAGTGTTAGACCAGGATATTCATGTGTATCCTCCATACTATTTTGATGAGCCGCGTTATCACGGTATGAAGGATGTGGTATGCATACATTGCAAGGCTGGTTCTTGGCGTATGGCTAACACTTGGAATACGGATATTATGAGAAAGACGTATGTTCGCAAGAAGGGACTTTCTTATTACTTATATGGTTTTGCTAATAAACTTCTTATGAAGAAGGGCTATTGGCTGAAAGTTATCAGTGTATAATTATGCTATATGGATTAGCTCATGTGGTACAGGCTCGCATGCCGTGGATATGGGATGTGGTGGAGTCAATCAATGCATTCGTATGTGGATGGAAAATAGGGAATAGAAATCATCTGCAAGAATGCATGACGCATGGTGTCCGCATGGCGGACGTCAATGATGCGGGGCGTTTAGCAGACTTTTTTGTACGTCAGCCAGAAGAAAGTTTCCGATGGTTCCGTCCTCATGCATTTGATGAGAAAACGCTGAGAAAGTTATTGGAACGGAAGTCTTACCTCATTTTTGTGTTGGAGGAAGAAGGTGAAATAGCAGGGTATGCTTTCTTGCGCTGTTTTGCAAATGGAAAGTCATTCTTGGGGAAGATGGTGGATGTGAATCATCAAGGGAAAGGCATTTGTACCAAGTTGTGTGCTGTCGGCATGAATATAGCTGTTAAAACAGGATTTCGGATGTTCGAGAGCATCAATAAAGAGAATGTCGGTTCAATGAAGGCGAGTCAGAAGGCTTGTGATGTGCTTGTGGTGGAGGAATTGGATAATGGTGATTTGTTGATAGAGGATAAGCCTCGTAAGAATGATTCTCCCACGAATTTGACGAATTGAACGAATAAGAGAAAATAAGTTGTAATTGCTATCAGATAGTGTCTGCATGGAAAAAATCGTATGATTCGTTCAATTCGTGGGTGATGCAAAAGAAGAAGTATGATTTCCCCACGAATTTGTCGAATTGAACGAATAAGAGAAAAGAAGTTGTAATTGTTATCAGATAGTGTCTGCCTGGGAAAATTCGTATAATTCTTTCAATTCGTGGGCGATGCAAAAGAAGAAGTATGATTTTCCCACGAATCTGGTGAATTAAACGAATTGGAAAAATTGTGATATGGGATATAGTGTAGATAGACTAAAATACAAGGAAGAAAATGACTTGAGCTATACTATCATAGGTGCAATCTATGATGTGTATAATAGACTCGGACCAGGATTGTTGGAAAGTGTTTATGAGTCCGCCTTGACTTACGAGTTAACGAAAAAAGGTTTGAAGGTTGATAGACAAGTTGAAGTGCCGATTTTATACGATGGAATTCAGATTGAAACGAACTTGCGATTGGATGTATTGGTTGAAGATTTAGTGATAGTTGAATTGAAATCTGTTTTAGAAATGAAAGATGTCTTTTATCTACAGATTGATACATATCTGAAACTGACAGGAAAGCATCTCGGACTTCTGGTTAATTTTAATACTGATGATATTGTTCATTCAATCCATCGTCGTGTTAAATGAGATATTCTCCCACGAATTTGTCGAATTGAACGAATCATAAAGAAATTCGATGCGTATTCTGTTTGGTGTGATAAGCAGTCTGCAAAGATAAATTCGTATGATTCGTTCAATTCGTGGGTGATGCAAAAGAAGAAGAATGATTTTCCCACGAATTTGTCGAATTGAACGAATAAGAGATAAGAAGTTGTAATTGTTATCAGATAGTGTCTGCCTGGGAAAATTCGTATGATTCGTTCAATTCGTGGGCGATGTATAAGAAGAAGTATGATTTCCCCACGAATTTGTCGAATTGAACGAATCATAAAGAAATTCGATGCGTATTTTGTTTGGTGTGATAAGCAGTCTGCAAAGATAAATTCGTATGATTCGTTCAATTCGTGGAAGAAAAGAAAGCAATGTAAAGTGGGTATAACAATGATGAAGTGGTTGTTTGACAGAGTGGTCTCGTTTGTGGGACTGTGCATTTTATGGCCAGTACTTTTGATTGTATGGGTGCTGATTCGGGTGAAGATGCCGGGTGGTCCTGCCATCTTCAAGCAGAAAAGAGTGGGGAAAGATGGAGAGTTGTTCACTATGTATAAGTTCAGAAGTATGACCGTAGGGCATGGTGGCAGTTCTGTGTCAGTGGCCGGTGAAAACCGTATTACACCACTTGGAGCTAAGTTGCGTAAGTACAAGCTGGATGAATTGCCGGAATTGTGGAATGTGCTGATAGGTGACATGAGTTTTGTAGGGCCTCGTCCTGATGTTCCTGGGTATGCAGATCAGTTAGAGGGCGAGAATCGTCTTATCTTGAAGCTGAGACCAGGAATTACTGGACCTGCATCGCTGAAGTATAAGAATGAGGAAGAGCTTCTTGCACAGGTGGAAGACCCTCAAAAATATAACGATGAGGTTATCTATCCGGACAAGGTGAAAATAAACTTGGATTATTATTACCACCATTCATTGGCTGGTGATATAGGACTAATAATAGAAACTGTTTGTGGGTAAGAAAATACTACGTGCGACGACGGTTGGCATGTCGTTGAACATCTTCTGCAAGGAACTGTTAAGTGAACTGAAGAAAGAGGGTTATGAGATTGTCGCATTGTCTAGTCCTGATTCTGATTTGAAAGAATTGGGTGAGCGTGAAGGTGTGCGTACTATCGGGGTGCAAATGGAACGCCGTGTGAATCCTTGGAAAGATTTCATTTCATTGATGAAGCTGATAAGGGTTATGCGCAAGGAAAAGCCTGATATGGTGCATTCGATGACACCGAAGGCTGGCTTGTTGTGCATGATAGCGGCATGGCTGGTTGGAGTTCCGGTCCGGCTGCACACATTTACGGGCTTGGTTTGGCCTACGGCCTCAGGGCTTTCGCGTAGGATTCTAATTCTGACGGATAAAATCACGTGTGCATGCGCGACTCATATTATTCCTGAAGGAGATGGTGTGAAACGGGATTTACAACGTTGTATCACAAGTAAACCGATGGAGGTCTTAGGTTATGGGAATATACGAGGAGTGAATTTGAACTATTGGAGAAAGACTGCAAAGAGGCAAGAAGGGCCGCTTACGTTTATTTTTGTTGGTCGGATTGTACGAGAGAAAGGAATGAATGAGTTGGTTGAGGCTTTTGTGAAATTAAATCAAGAATATCCAGAGACCCGTCTGCTGCTTGTTGGACCCTATGAGAATGATTTGGACCCTGTGTCTTCTAAAACAAAGAACTTGATTGAGACATGCCCTTCTATTGAAGCGGTTGGAAGTCAGAAGGATGTTCGTCCATTCTATGAACAAAGTGATGTGCTGGTGTTCCCAAGTTATCGTGAAGGCTTCCCCAATGTGGTGATAGAAGCTGGAGCGATGGAGTTGCCAAGCATTGTAACAGACATCAATGGTTCAAGAGAAATCATTGCGCATGGGGAGAATGGGGTGATTGTGCCACCGCAAGACGAACACGCTCTGTGGGAGGCTCTGAAATGGATGGTGGAGCACCCAATGGAGCGTAAGAGTATGGCGGAGAAAGCACGCCCTATGGTGGCGAATCGATATGAAGAAGGATTTGTTCGAAAATGTTTGAAAGACTATTATAGGAAGATTTTATCTTGCTAATCAAGTGTATTGTATAGGATTAATCATTTTAATTATTCAAAATAAGGTATAATGGAAAGAATTTATTTGTGTCTTGCTCATATGAGCGGGAAGGAGCAGCAATATATTCAGGAAGCTTTTGATACCAATTGGGTGGTGCCACTTGGACCTAATGTCAATGCTTTTGAGGAAGACTTGGCTGCTTTTGTGAATAAGAAAGATGGGACTCCATTAAACAAAGATGTAGTGGCGTTGAGCGCAGGTACTGCTGCTGTGCATTTGGCTTTGATTATGCTAGGTGTAGGAAAGGGGGACGAGGTGATTTGCCAGTCGTTTACTTTTGCTGCTAGTGCAAATCCTATCGTTTATTTAGGAGCATCGCCTGTGTTTGTGGATAGTGAGCCGGATACATATAACATGGATCCGCAATTGCTGGAAGATGCGATTAAAGACAGAATCGCAAAGACTGGTAAGAAGCCAAAGGCCATTATTCCAGTTTATTTGTATGGCATGCCTGCCAAGATAGATGAAATTATGGAGATAGCACGCCGCTATGAGATTCCTGTGCTTGAAGATGCAGCAGAAGGCTTTGGCTCTCGGTATAAAGGCCAAGTGTGCGGCACTTTTGGCACTTATGGCGTGATGTCATTTAATGGTAACAAGATGATTACGACAAGTGGAGGTGGTGCTCTGATTTGTCCTGATGCGGAAGCCAAAAAGCGTGTGATGTTCTATGCAACTCAGGCGCGCGAACCATATCCATATTATCAGCATGAGCGGATTGGCTACAATTACCGGATGTCTAATATTTGTGCAGGAATTGGCCGGGGACAAATGACGGTGGCAGATGAGCATATAAAACATCATCAGTGGGTGCACGAGCAATATGTGCAGCGACTGGGTGATGTGGATGGATTGATTGTGCATTGTGCGCCAGAAGATGAGATGCAGTCGAATTACTGGCTTTCAACCATTCGCTTCGAAGATGGCAAGCATGTAATCTCCGATGACTTGCTGCCTTTTGCAGAGAGATTGAGTGAAGCAAATATTGAGACCCGTCCCTTGTGGAAACCGATGCATTTACAGCCCGTCTATAAAGATGCTCCGGCATACACTAATGGAGTGAGTGAACATTTGTTCAAGAGCGGGTTGTGTTTGCCTAGTGGCCCATGTGTGAGAGAAGCGGAACTGGACTATATTGTAAAGAAAATTAAAGAGAATCTGTAACGGTTCAAATGTGGTGAGACGGAATATGAAACGTTTATCCTTGCTATTGGCTCTGAGCATGTGTGTATTGTTGCTTGGAGCCCAGAAACCCTATAAGTGGAAAGCTCCAAAGCAACCCAAACGACCTAAATGGGAGGCTCCCAAACCGGAGCTGCCTGAAGTGATAGATGTGTGGAGACCATATGGACTGGCGGATAACTGGTTCATTGAATTGAGTGGTGGTGCTAGTATCTCAATGGCGGAAAATATGAGTGGACATGACTTTTTGAAAGTGTGTGCGCCCGCCTTTGATTTAGGTTTGGGCAAATCCTTTTCTCCGAAGTGGGCCACTCGATTGGCTGTGTCTTATAAAAAGCAAAAGGGGTGGGTGAGTTCACAAGTATTAGAGTCTATGGCGCCATTGGTCGGTGATGGTGATTATGATTTCAAAATGGTAAGTGCTGGTTTGGATGAAATGTTTAGTATCACAGATTGGTTATGCCCCTATAATGAAAAGCGTTTGTTCAACCTGCAATTATTTGTTGGTGGAGGTTTTAATTATTCCTTCGGTTTTGACGATAAGGTGAAGCGGTGGTACCGTTATGGATATCCTGTGGATGATTCAGATCGGGTGAATGTATATGTGCGTGGCGGTGTCAATATGCAATATCGCTTGAGCGATGTCACAGATCTTTTTGTTCAGGGAGCATATTATTGGGTTGATGATAATTACAATGGTGTGCGTCATTCATCAAAGTCTGCTTTCGATTCCTTCGCGGATGTGATGTTGGGTGTCCGAATTCATTTGATGGATCATTATGGCGATTATCGTTATTATAAGGTGCGCCGTTGGGAAGCCTCCTCATTGCGTGGCTCGGAATCCAAAGTGTCTGATTACCTAAATAGCGAGCTGCAGGAAGAATATCAAGTCCTTGAAAATGTAGAGAAAGTTGCTTATGGGGAATTGATGAAAACAAGAATCTCGTTTTACGTGGACCGCTATTTTGTGAATGATTCTCAGATGGAGTTCTTGCGTATTGTAGCCGACTTCGTGAAAAAGCATCCAGATGTGAATCTGATAGTTAAAGGTTATAGTGGCGCATCTGCAAAAAAGGAATCTCCGACGATGCACTTGGCTCAAAGACGTGCTGAGTCAGTGAAGAAAGCGCTGCTCCGATATTATGGCGTAGACCCTTCACGTATTGATATCGAATTTGATGAACAGGCTGTTGCCCCATTCCCGATGGTAGGTGAATGGATTGATGGTGTTGTTTTTCAGATGGTAGAGCCATAGTCGGTATCCATTGACATTTACTATGGCTGTTTGGAATATGTTAAAGCAAGAAAATATACAAGAAGGAATCTTTTTCACGCTGTTTTTTCTTTTTTTACAACACTTTTTTCGTAACTTTGCCTCGTTTTTTTGATAGTAGAATATATAGCGGAATATGAAGAGAGGGCGTAGACAACATATCGTACAGAAATTTTCCAGCTGGTATTTTTCGCGAGAAGCGCTTCCATTTTGGGCTATAAGTGTGGTGGACATGATGCTAATATTCATGTCTATGATTTTGACTTATTCCCTTGTCTATGGTCCTGCCAAGCTGGTTGGCAATGGCTCTCTTGTATTTTATACTCTGACGCTTGATCTGGTATTTTACGTCATAGGTATGCGTTTATTCCATACTTATGCGGATGTATCCAAGATATTGGAGTCTAGAGATTTGGTCCGTACGGCATTGGCAACTTTAACGGGCTCGCTGATGTGTATGGCTTTGAGATGGAGTATTGATATGCTGCCATTCACGACATCTATTCCATATCGTGTATTTGTATTGACATTCCTGGCTTCTACGGCAGCATTGTGGTTGTGGCGTATTGTCGCTCGTAATGTTGCTGATCTTGTTCGTGCTCATGTTCGCGAGGAAGTGGAACTCTTGCCTCGTCATGAGATTGAAGTGAACATGGAGAAAATCGGAGAACTTTTGTGTGGCAAACGCGTGTTGGTGACGGGAGCGGCTGGTAGTATTGGCAGTGAGCTGGTTCGTCAAATTGCGAATTATGCTCCTGCTAAGCTTATTATGGTCGATCAGGCTGAAACACCTATGCATGACTTGATGTTGGAAGTTCGAGGGAAATGGGAGCATTTGGATGCTGTGTTTGTGGTTTCAACCATTACGAATCGGGAGCGTATGGAACGCATCTTCTGTGAGGATAAGCCCGATTACGTGTTCCATGCAGCAGCCTATAAACATGTACCAATGATGGAGGACAATCCTGCAGTCAGCATCCAAAATAATGTCGTTGGCACACGTATCTTGGCTGATTTGGCTGTCAAATATCATGTCCGCAAATTTGTGATGATATCAACGGACAAGGCAGTAAATCCAACCAATGTGATGGGATGCTCAAAGCGTTTGTGTGAGATTTATGTTCAGAGCTTAAATGCCCATTTAGTGCAGCAATCAACAGGAACTGGGAAAGTCAACACGCAGTTTGTTACGACCCGTTTTGGTAATGTGTTAGGGTCTAATGGCTCGGTGATTCCATTGTTCAAAAAGCAGATTGAAGCAGGCGGCCCCGTGACTGTCACTCATCCCGACATCATTCGTTATTTTATGTTGATTCCCGAGGCATGCGCATTGGTGCTTGAGGCCGGAACCATGGGACATGGTGGAGAAGTCTTTGTTTTTGATATGGGACAGCCTGTAAAGATTGCGGATTTAGCCAAACGTCTGATTCAAAATAGTGGACGACGCGATGTGAAGATTAAATATACAGGACTTCGTGACGGAGAAAAGCTTTATGAGGAAGTGCTTTTCAAAGGTGAAGAGGAAATACCGACAGTACATCCCAAAATATGTGTGGCGAAGGTGCGTCAGTATGAGTATGGTGAAGTCTGTTGGCAGTTCGATGAATTGGAAAAGTTGTCCAAGACCTGTGATGATATGCAGATTGTTCGAAAAATGAAGATTATCGTACCTGAATTCAAGAGTAACAATTCAAAGTATGAAGCGATTGACGAAGAATTGAAGCGTTCTGGGATTAGAACGGCATAAAATGGAACAATAATTATAATCGAGATATTAAGGTAAATAGTTTGAAGGAAAGTTAGTTATCATGAATCAAATGATGAAGAAATGCTCTATCATGGTGTTGTCTCTCATCTCATTCAGTTGTGGGATGATTGCGCAGAATAATGCAGACACCACGATGACAGAAATTGAGGACTTGGAAGTTCCACTGGTGGAGAAAAAATTCGTAGCCAATTCGGTTTTCCAAGATAACTGGTATTTGAGCCTTTATGGCGGTGTCACGTCCAACTGGGGAAGTGATGGCTCTCATGCCGGCTTTTTTCAAGTAATGGGACCTGCTGCTGTCATAGCAGGTGGTAAGGAAATCACTCCGATGAGTTCGGTGCGTCTCCAGATTAACTACAATCGCAATACGGGCGTTACCACTGATAAGTTTAACGGTTTTAGTGATTATGCTCATTTGACGCATAACCGTTTTAAGTGGAATTCATACGGAATTAGCGTGGACTATTTGCTGAATTTCACCAATTTGCTTTTGGGCTTCCGTGAGCACAGAAAGTTCCATCTCCAAGGCATTGTTGGTATTGGTGGCTCAGTTTCTCGTAATTATACAACGGGCGATTTTGTGAAAGCAATTGCTGATATTAAAGGCGATCCTAACTATAATGACCATGGACATCAGTTGGCAAATGAAGATATGTATGACAATCGTCAGCACTCACTGGTTTGTCTTCGTGCTGGTGTTGCAGGAACTTTCATGATTGCACGTAATTGGAGTCTGCATTTGGAAGCCATTGGCAATTTGCTGGATAACTCATATGACAGTAACCCTACTACTGGTAATACATGGGATGGACACGTTGATTACTTGGTTGGTATTAGTTACCGTTTCAATAACAAAGGTGGGCAGGCTCCGGGCTTTTACTATCCCCGCCACGATATGAATGAGTATCGTAAGCGTATTACTGTGATTCAAGATTTGCGTAATCAAACCAAGCGCAGAAGGGCTGAACTGGAAGCTCTGACTGATACTATCGATGTGGATGCGCAGGTGATGTATACGTTGATTGCATTTGACGAGGGCAGTACCACTGTTGACCGTCTGCAACAGACAAATATCTTCACAGCTGCTTATGCTTGGTCAAGATCACCTCGTAGCATCATTTATATAACCAATAGCACAGGCGTTGACGATAAGTTGTTCCGCAAGCGTGCAGAAGCGGTAAGAGATGTCTTGCTTGAGCGCTATGAGATACCTTATGTTAAGATCCGTGTGGTGGCAAGCGAAAAGGACATCAAACCGCAGGGTGACTATGTTGAATTGATCATTAACGACTGATTAGTCTTTTAGATTAGTTCGTGCGTGAAGTACGAAAGGAAAGAAACATGATGAAGAGAATATACATATTAATTGTTGCATTTTTAGCAAGCTTCGTAGCGATTGCACAGAATACAGGAGTCGCTGACTCCCTCTTTAGCCGTTCGAAACTGGATCAAGACAGCCTTTATTATGACGAGTTTGCATATTTGGATGATTACCATTTTGCGGATAACATCTTTTTGCTCGGACAGGTAGGCATGAGTCATTCGATGTCAGAGAACACTCGTTTTGGTAACTTCTTTGCCAATGAGCGGCCTAGTTTTAACATCGGTGTAGGCAAGTGGATTTATCCTGCATTTGGTGCCCGTTTTACACTCGGTTTGCATCCACAGGTGGGTCGTGCAGAGTGGGAGATTAGTGATACATGGCCAAATGTATTCGGAAACTACGGCTATAACATGTTTTCAGCCTATGTGGATGGCTTGGTCAATCTGACGAATATCATATTTAAGTATCGTGAGAACCGTGTTTTCAACCTCATTGGTATCATTGGTTTGGGTTACAACCATACGTTTGGATTTGACAGGGAAAAATGTGCCAGAATGAGTGCTGGCCTTGCGAAAGTAGATAATAAATACGTTCCACGCTATAACAATCCTGAGGCAAGCGCAAAGGCTCCTGTTATCCACTACGATGTAGGCACCAAGCCTGGCCATTATTTTGCCGCTCACGTGGGATTCCAAGGTCGATGGAAGGTAAGCCAGACCTGGGATATCACTGGCGAAGTCACTTTCAACGGAACAGACGATAAGTATAATGGTCACACTTATGACCGTGTGTACGATACATACTTCGATTTCTTGTTGGGTGCTCAATTCCACTTTAAGGATTGCCATGGCCGTCGTCGTTTCCATTACGTCAAGTACCTCAATTCTGAACTGATTGAGCGTTTGGCCAAGATGCTTAGCGATGAAAACGAACGTTTGAGTGAAGCCAATATGGCAATACCTGAAATCTTTGAAAAGATTAAGTTCAGTGAAGCCTTGCAAACGACGGTTTCTTTCTATGTGGACCGTTACTACATTACGGAAGCACAAAAAAAGAACGTGAAGAGTGTGGCTACATTCCTCTTTACTCACCCCGATATCAATTTGGTCGTGACTGGATATGCTGATGTTGAAACAGCCTATCCTGCCTACAACCTCCGCCTTTCACAAAAGCGTGCTCAAGCAGTTTACGATATGTTGGTCAATGACTTCCATGTGCCTACGAATCGTCTTCGTATAGACTATAAGGGTGACACCGTGCAGCCATACTCAGCCGTAAATGAATGGAACCGTGCTGTTATCTTCTTCTTGGACCGCAATGGCGGAAAGAGTCAGGTGCTTGAGTCGGACACTCCTGTGGAATAAATTTTGTAGATCCAATAGAAATATCATATTTTGAATCGTGATGAAATATATTCTTTTTGCAATGACTATGTTTGTCTCCCTCTGTCTGTGTGCTCAGGAAGACGAAAGCGATGAGGCAATCCCTGCAGGAATGACCTCTATCCCCGATTCTGCATATTACAAAAATACAGAACTGACTTCGCTTACAATACCTGCATCAGTTGAGACATTGGGCGACCATCTTGTGGACCATTGTTTCAAGCTTGTGTATATCGGAGTGGATGCAGAAAACCCTTACTTCAAGTCTATTGGAGGTGTACTCTATTCTAAAGATGGACAGACCCTTATCCTTTGTCCTCCAGGCAAGACCGGGGAGTTTGTCATTCCCGAGCATGTGAAGCGCATTGCTCCTTATGCCTTCAGAACCTGCAAGAAGCTATCTTCTATCGTTTTGCCGTCAGGACTTGAGGAGATTCCAGATGGGGCTTTCATGGGCTGCTGGGGCTTGGAGAAAGTAAATCTTCCCAATGGCCTTAAGCGCATCGGAAAGCATGCTTTCGATGGTACTATCGTACAAAAGATGAATATGCCCACGACTATGGAGTTTATTGATGACGAGGCCTTTGTCAATACTAGTCTTGTCGAGGTGAACCTTCGTGTCACAAAGCCTTTTGCTTTGGGTGAGAATGTGTTTAGCGAGATTCATGTTACTCGTTTGAATGTGCCTACTGCAGGTCTTCAAAACTTCAAGAAAGATCCTAAGTGGGGTAAGTTCGGACGTATCACACCTACTCATAGTTATTGGACGGTGAAACTCCCATAAAAAGACAGTCAATGTTACCCTATACGAAGAGGGCGGCCAACGATAACGTTTGGTCGCCCTCTTCTTTGATATAACGTCTCCGAAGTTCCCTTTTCCCTTCACTTGCCATACCGAGTGTCTCCCCATGTCGTCAGACAGAAAACTGACAACCCCAATCAGCGAACTACACTATTCTCTGCCTAAGCTCCTCCTAAGCTCTTCCTAAGCTCTTCCTAAGCTCCTCCTAGGCTCCTTCTAGGCTCCTTCTAGGCTTACTCATGAGTATGGCTAGAGTATGGCTAGAGTATGGCTAGAGTATGGCTAGAGTAAGCTTGGAGTATGGCTAGAGTATGTCAAGTCATTTGATGACTCGAATGTATTGTGGCTCAATATGTGTGCCAATAGCACCGAGCATTTCAAAGTTGATGAGGAACATGCGTTTGGCACGTCCCTTTGCTTTTAGAAGTGTTCCTTCGTAGCCGTCAAAGAGACCACCCACAATCTTTACCTTGTCTCCTTGTTTGAGTTCCACTTCTTCGGGGTGGAAGTAGGTGATGTCCTCTTTCATCTTGGTGGATGAGTCAATGAATAGCTTCATTTCTCGTGTGGGAACTTGTAGTATCTTATATTTTCCTCCAATCTTTTTGTAGCAGTACGTGATGAACGGGTGCTGGTTCTTCAAAGAATTAATCAGTTGGAAGGGGGCATAGACGAAAAGCGTATTGGGAATAAGAGGACGTTCCACAATCACCTTTTTCCCTTGGATTGTTGTGTCCGTTTTTGTCAATGGGCAATAAGTTCGCAGACCAGCAGCCTCCAGCAAAGAAGTCGCCAACGATTCTTTTCTGCTTACTTTTAAGACAAACCATTGTGGGGCATTCCCTTGCTGTGATAGTGCCGTTGTATGGCATTCTTTCAAGTTGTTCATCAACAGAATTTCGTAAAAACGCGGCAAAGATAAGGAAAATATATCGTAATAATTGCCTGTGCCGTGAAATAGTTGTACTTTCGCACCACAAACAGAACATCTATCTTGACGAAATGATGAAATTAACCTATTGCTTCCTCTCTGCTTTGCTGGCGGGTTTCTGTTTCATGTTGGCTCCCGTGAGAATTTGTGCACAAAGCTGGAGTGGGTCACCTCAGTTGAATATTCCGGTTTCGCAGCAGGCAAAGCCCTACACCCGTTGGTGGTGGTTAGGTAGTGCCGTTGATTCGGCTGGACTTGATTATAACTTGACAGCCTATGCCAAAGCGGGGATAGGTGGTGTGGAAATCACACCCATTTATGGCGTCCAAGGCAACGACATGAACGACATTCCCTATCTTTCTCCCCGTTGGATGCGTATGCTTGGCTATGTAGAGAACCGGGGTGCCGAATTAGGCATTGAGACCAATATGTCAACCGGCACAGGGTGGCCATTTGGCGGGCCTTTGGTCTCCAAAGAGAGTGCTGCAAAGAAGGTGGAGTTCAATGAGCGTCAGGAAGCCACGATGGGCTACACTGGACAAAAGGTGAAGCGGGCTGCTCCTGGTGGTGAAGGATATGTGATAGACCACTTCGACCATGATGCTGTGGCAAGCTATCTGGAGCGTTTTGATACGGCTTTCGCTCATCAGAATGTGCCTTTTCCCCACACCCTGTTCAATGATTCCTATGAAGTGTATGGTGCCGATTGGACCCCTCGCCTTTATGACGAGTTCCAGACTCGTCGTGGTTATGACCTTCGTCCATTCATACAGGTGCTGAACAAGAAGGATTCCCTCCGTACCGATGCAGACCGCCGCATTGTCAGCGACTACCGCGAGACCTTGGGAGACCTGCTCTTGGCGAACTTTACTTCCCAGTGGACCGATTGGGCACATCGTCATGGCAGCATTACGCGCAATCAGGCGCATGGCAGTCCAGCCAATCTGCTGGATGTCTATGCAGCAGTCGATATACCAGAGTGCGAGGGCTTTGGACTCAGTGATTTTGGCATTCGTGGTCTCCGTCGTGACGAGGGTTTCACAAAGAAGAACGATTCCGATATCTCCATGCTGAAGTATGCCTCTTCTGCGGCACACATCTCAGGCAAGAGATACACATCCAGCGAGACTTTTACATGGCTCACCGAGCATTTCCGTACCTCCCTCTCTCAGTGTAAGCCCGACCTCGACCTCATGTTCCTGTCGGGCGTCAACCATGTATTCTTCCATGGTTCCTGCTATTCACCCAAAGATGAACCTTGGCCAGGTTGGAGGTTCTACGCCTCTGTGGACATGACACCATACAATCCACAATGGAACGCCATGCCTGCCTTCTGTCAGTATATCAGTCGTTGCCAGTCATTCTTGCAGTGGGGAGAGCCAGATAATGATGTGTTGGTCTATCTTCCCTACTACGACATGCTCTACGACCAGCCAGGAACTGTAGCCCTCTTCGACATCCATTCGATGGAGAAACGAGCTCCCAAGTTCATTGAGACGGTGCAGACCATTATCAAGGCTGGCTACGATGTGGACTATGTGTCCGACCGCTTCCTGATGCAGGACAGTGTGACACGCCGTTATGCCACCATCATCGTGCCCGATGTGCGCTTCATGCCCTTAGCCACCTTGCAGCGCCTTGTGCAGATTGCTGAGCAGGGTGGGCAGATTATGTTTGTCAAGTCCTTCCCTCAGTCCGTGCCGGGCTATGGCAAGGCCAAGGAGCAAAAGGCTTTTGTAGCGTTGCTGAAACAATTGCAGAAGAAAGTCTCTTTCCATCCTGAACAAGCCATGTACACTACATGGGGGCAGGGTGGCATTGTTACCTCGCCTACCTATAGTGATGGGCTGCAGTTCAGCAAGGCGCGTATGGAACCCATGCGCGTGCAGCAGGGATTGAGCTGCATCCGTCGCAGCAATCCTGATGGCTACCACTATTTTGTATCCAATCTTCAAGGCAAAGACATTAATACCTTTGTGGAGCTTGGTGTGAAAGCTCGTGCAGTCCTCTTCTACAATCCCATGACCGGTGTCATAGACCAGGCTCAGCTCGACGATATGGGACGGGTAAAGATGCAGTTGAAGAGCGGTGAAAGCATCATCCTGCGCACTTACACCCAGCCTTTGGCAGAACAAGTGCCTCCTCATAAATACTATAATGCACTTGAATACCGAGCCACATCCCTCAAGGGGTGGACACTCTCTTTCAAGGAATCTGCGCCTGTCCGCATAGAGAAGACCTGTACATTCGAGGGTTCGCCCCAGTCCTGGACTTCGCTTGGCGATACTCTCCTCAACGCCACCATGGCGACAGGAGTTTATCAGACCTCTTTCACGATGCCCAAGATGCCGTCCAATGCAGCTTACATTCTTGACCTTGGCGATGTGCGCGAATCAGCTCATGTCCTTGTCAATGGAAAAGATGCAGGCCTCCTTTTTGCGGTGCCCTTCCGAGTGGATGTAACCCCTTATCTGCATGAAGGCGCCAACACCCTCACCATTGAAGTGACCAACCTGCCAGCCAACCGCATTGCCGAGATGGACCGGAAAGGCATCGAGTGGCGCAAGTTCAAAGAAATCAATGTGGTCGACCTTAATTATAAGACCAACCGTTATGGTGCGTGGAAACCGGTGCCATCAGGCTTGAATAGCGACGTGAAACTGATTCCATGCACGGTGGAGTGATTCCACACTAGATTGATCCGTTTAACACAGACACGATGTATAAAGGAGAATTGATATCACTATTGGTGACCCTCCTCTGGACGGTCACGGCTATGGCTGCGGAAGTGGCAAGCAAGCGCCTGTCACCTTTGGGACTGAACGTCATCCGTATGCTCTTATCATTAATATTGCTGGGAATCCTTATGTGGGTGGTGTGCGGTCAGCCGCTGCCGCAAGATGCTGATGCCGAGACCTGGCTCTGGCTTTCGCTCTCAGGCTTTGTGGGCTATGTGCTGGGCGATTACTGCCTCTTCAACTCCTACCTGCTCATAGGCAGCCGTTTCGGACAGCTCTTCATGACGCTGGCCCCCGCATCAGCAGCCCTGTTTGGCTTCATCCTGCTGGGTGAACACATGTCTTTGCTTGCCATTCTGGGCATGCTCATCACCATGTTTGGCATTGGTATGAGTGTGCTTTCAAAAGGAGGAGAACAGCATAAGTTGGGCCTTAAACTGCCTCTCAAAGGAGTCCTCTTCGGTATTGGCGCAGGGCTTGGGCAAGGCATTGGATTAGTGCTTAGCAAGGTGGGCATGACTCACTATGAAACGCTCATCACCACACCAGAGGCGCTTGACATCATGCCCTTCTCCAGCACCTTCATCCGTGCCGTGACGGGATTCGTTGGCTTTTCCCTCGTCATGTTCTTCACTGGAAAAGCCCGTAAGGTTTATGCTGTTACCCACGATCGTCGAGGCATGACCTTCGCTCTCATCGCCACCCTTACAGGACCCTTCCTGGGTGTCAGCCTCTCGCTCATGGCCACGCTCTACACCTCCACTGGTATTGCTCAGACCATCATGGCCATGACCCCCATCTTTATTCTGCTGCCATCTTGGTATTTCTTCAAGCAGAAAGTCACGCCGCTTGAAATCCTTGGTGCCATTATTAGTGTGGGAGGAGTCGCTCTGTTCTTTGTGTAGGTAATAGGGGAAGCGTAAAAGCGAAAAGCCTCCCAATCCTTTTGCTTCAGGGAAACAAGCTGCTGAGTTATAGCAGCCAAGTGACCAGCAACGGGATGGATAGCATGGACAGCAGGGTCGTGATGAACGTCACTTCGGTGATGAGCGTCGTGTCCTTGCCGTGACGCAAGCAAAGAATTGTGCCGTAAGTGGCCACAGGCATGGCAATGACCACCGTGTTGATGCCCACCACAAAAGAAGAAAACCATCCTGTTACATGAAAGAGAAAATGAATGAAGATGGGCAGCACCGCCAATCGTAAGAGCGCGGTGACATACACCGTACCATTGCCCAGCAGCGAACGCAGAGGCAGGTTCGACATTGATGAACCAATGATGAGCAAGGCCGCAGGTACCGTGATATTGCCAATCATCGTCAGCGGTTGGCTAATCCATGCGGGGATATCTTTGATTTCCAAGGCTACGATGAGCATGGTCAGATATGCAGAAAGCATCGGAGTGCTGTAGAGCACCTTCTTCTTGAATTTGGGACCCTGCACCTCGTTCTTGCCCGTGATGAGCATGGTGCCTACGGTGAAGACCGTAAAGGTGTTCACCACATTCAGTACAGCCGCATAAAACACCGCTTCATGCCCAAAGATTGAAGCCACGATGGGGTATCCCATGAACCCCACGTTGCCAAACATCAAGGCGAAGCCCACCGCGCCCTCGTCATCCCTCTTCTTGGTCAGAAAGCGTGGCAGCAGGAGTGCTGCAGCTGTCAGCAGCACATACGTAAGGGCACTGATGCCCAGTAAAGGTAAGATATAGTGCCGGTCGGGCAGTTCGCCCGTCATGGCAGAGGAGAGAATCAAAGCAGGGCAAGTGATGTCAATCACAATCTTCGACAGTTTCTTGTCGAACGTCCCGCCCATATATCCCAGTTTGCCCGCGATGTATCCCACCACAACAATGGCAAACAGCATCAGCATGACCTGTCCAATCATATGTTTCCTCCAATATAACTCTGTCTTTGGAGCACGTTGGTGTTCACTCTGTTTCTCAAAACGAAAGTCATTGAATAATACCTCTCCTAATCAGTTCGGGGATAATCGAACGAGCCTCACGGTCTGTGTGACGAGCTCCATGCGCGATTCTGTATGCTCTGTCTGGCGTACAGCCGCAGATCTCGGCAATCTCCTCATACACACGGCTCTTATGGGAACGCTTGTATGGATGGACCCACAATAGAAAGCGTTGCTGTAAGTTCTTTTTCATGAGTGTAGTTAGAAATAGTTTGTGTTTGTAATGCCTTCTAATAAAACCAACTCACATTCTTCCCTTCAGAATCGCTGCAAAGTTACATATTATTTTTAAGTTCATAATCTTTTGTAAGAATATTATTTTTGAGGGATGCTATTTTTCTATCGCAAACGACGTTATTATTCGTATAATGGTAAGTACGTATGTGAAACGTAAACGTTGAGTGTAGGAGACCAGCCTTCACCTCAATAGCACCTCTCACCTTTCACTTGCCTTGGGTTTTGGCCAACCGTTCATATCGGTGGCAGAAGATGACGTAGCAGATGATGCCGCCAGCAGCCATCAGGAAGCCAGGCAAAGCCGTGTAATTGTACGTCTGTCCCGCTGTCAAGGGGATGCCGCCAAGGTAGGCGCCAATGGCATTGCCAAGGTTGAATGCCAGTTGCACCATGCATCCCGCCAGCAAGTCTCCGCCTTTGCTGAAGCGGAGCAGCAGCAGTTGCTGTGGAGCGCTCACGCCAAATAGGCAGAAAGTGGTGATGAACATGAGTGCCACGCTAATCCACGCGATATGGCTGAGGAAGAAGATGCCGAGAAGACTGCAGAACATGATGATTTCCAAAAGCTTTCCCGTATGGCCTGGTCCCATCTTGTCGCTCAGTGTGCCACCAGTCATGTTGCCCACCACCATGCCTGCACCTGCAATGACCGACATGGCAGGCAGAAGTGCCGCTGCGATGCCCGAGTAGTCGGTGAGCAGTGGTGCATAATAGCTGAAGTAGCAGAACACGCCGCCGTTTCCCAGCAGGGTGGCCCCAATCATGAGCCAGGGTGCCAGCGATTTCAGGAAACGGAACTGTCCCTTGATGCCAATGTCGGGGATGGCCTCCATCGTGGGGATGAAGCGGCAGATGAATAGCAGGGTGACTAATCCCCAAATGGAACTGAAACCGAAGATATAGCGCCACGATGCCACTTGGCAGATGAACGTGCCGAACGGGATGCCGATGAGGTTTGCCACCGTCATGCCCGAGCACATGATGGCCACCGCCGTTGCTGCCTTCCGCCCTCCTGCCAGCCGGTCTGCTATGATGCTGCCCACACCGAAATAAGCGCCATGAGGCAGACCCGCTACGAATCGCATGGCAAGCATTGAATAATACTCTGGGCAGAATGTCATGGCCACCGATGCAGCGATGTACACGCACATCAGGGTGATGGCAATCCGTTTTAGCGGCCATGTGCGCATAAACGCCACCATCATGGGTGCGCCTACGCATACGCCCAGCGCATAACTGGAAATCAAGTGTCCGGCTTCCGAGATGCTCACTCCGAAGTCGGCAGCCATAAAGGGCAGGATGCCCATCATTACATATTCTGTGACCCCCAGCCCAAACGTGCCGAAGGCGAGTGTCATTAATGCTTTCTTCATACTGTTTCTTTGGTTGAAAGTTTGCTTTGCTGAAGTTTGGACACGACCTTTTCCAATTGAAAAATGAGAATTAGAGCTTGACTCCGCCCTCGCTGCTACAAATGTTGACAGTTAGGCTCATGCAATGCGTGCTAATTGACAAACCATCCGTCTGGCCAATTATCAATTGTCAATTATCCTCAAGAGTCCAACCACTTCTTCACGGCAGCCACCTTGTCGCGGCTGATGATGATATCGGTGTGAGGGTAGTCTTTCAGGTGGATACGCATCTTGCCGAGGAAGAAGGTGGAGAGTTTCTCGATGGCAGAGGCATTGACGATAAACTGGCGGTTGGCGCGGATGAAACGCGCCGGATCTAGCTGGTTTTCCAGCTCGTCGAGGGTGGTGTTGAGCGTATGGGTCTTGCCCGTTGTGGTGTATAGATGCACCACGCCATCTTTGATGCCAATGTGGCTCACCTCGTTGGTCGGCACCACCATGAACGTGTCCCGGTAGCTAATCAGGAAGCGCTCGCGGTAGCGAATGCTCTGGCTCTTCACCGATGCCAGCAGTTGCGCGATGGCATCAGTGGAAGATGGCAGGCGACCGTTGATTGTTGACCGTTGCCCTTCAACCTTCACCAGCGCAGCTTTCAGCTCCTCTGCATCGATGGGTTTCAGCAGATAGTCGATGCTGTTGAACTTGAAAGCTTGAATGGCGTACTCGTCGTAGGCGGTTGTGAAGATGATAGGGAGGGAAGAGGGAACCGTTCTCAGACTCTCGAAACTCAATCCGTCGCCCAGTTGGATGTCCGACAGAATCAGGTCCACATCGCCTTTGGACTGTTCCGTGAAGAACGCCCTCACCTCGGCATTGCTGGTGGCAATGCCTGCCAGTTCATGCTCGCCCTCAATCATTCGCTTCAGGCGGTCCGCACTGCTTTGTTCGTCTTCAATAATCAGAATCTTCATCGGTTCGTAGAAATGAGTGGAATGGTGACGCTGTAGTTCTCTGGAGTGTTACTGATGACCACCTTCTTTCGGGTCAGCAACCGGTAGCGCTCCACGATGTTGTGGTGTCCCATGTGGGTAGAGTCCGTCGAAGCCACCAGCTGTTTGTGGTTGCTGACGGTGATGCGTTTCTTGTCCGTTGTGATGCTGATAATGAGCGGATGGCTCTGCGTGTGCTCATTATGCTTAATGGCATTCTCTATCAGCATCTGCAGGGCGGCAGGCGGCAGTCCTCCCTTCCGTTGGGTCACATCGGGCGCAATCCGCACCTGCACGCTCTCACCGAATCGTTGCTGCAGCAAGGCGAGATACTTGTCGAGAAACGCCAATTCCTCTTGAAGCGTCACCGTCTCGTGGTCGAGGTGCGACAGCGTGTATCGGTACACTTTCGAGAGGTTCATCAGATATGCCGATGCACGTTTGGAGTCCACCTCAATCAAGTCGGCAAGGATGCTGAAGTTGTTGAACACAAAGTGTGGGCTCAACTGGTTCTCCAGCGCTTGCAGGCGGAAGCGGTCTCGTTCCCTCTCTGTCTTTCCGCGTGAGTGCCAGTAGTAGAGTGTCACCACCGCTGAGAACAGACAGCAAGCAGAGTAGTCCACCAGCACCATCCACGAGTTCCAGGGCCAGCCATATTTCCATGCTTCCCTGAAACCTTCGTCCGTCAGCAGCCACATGGCGTAGTAGAACAGCAGGCCTATTACCGCTGTTCCCATCACCAGGAGTACTCCGTGTATGATTCGTTTCGCTTTCATCTTGGGTGCAAAGATACAAACTATTGTTTAAAGTACCTTGCAAAAAAGCGTGTGAAACGGAATAAATGAAGGTTCAACTGACACTCCCTTTCATTCGTTCGGCCAGACAGAGAACTGCCTGGCCGCCGCTGATGAGGTTCGTTGCTGAATTATAAAGAATCCCTCGCTCTCCCAGTTGAGGGTGGCGAGGGAATGGGGATGTGAAAGGTGGAAGGTGATTTTACCAGCCGCCCCACTCGCCAAAGCCTCCGCCCCAGCTCTCGTGGTGCTGCTTGTCGGTGCCCATTGCGTTCTTGCCTCCCAGGATGTTGAATCGGTAGATGGCGCGGAGCATGCCGTACTGGTAGATAGCATTGTGGCGTGAGTCTGTGCGCATGAGGGCTGAGATGTCTCTGCTGATATTAGTCTGCTGTCCCAGGATGTCGTTGACCTCAAGCATGATGGTGAGGGCACGTCCTTTGAGAAACGAGTGCGACACCTGTGCGTTCCACAGCAGTTCGTTGGTGTTCATTTCCTTTGCGGAATAGCCCCTTCGACTGCTCATGCCAATGTCGGTGTTCAGGGATGTTCCCCAAGGGGTGGTCCATTCCAGTTCTGCGCCGTAGGAGAAGTCGTAGGTCTTGATGTTTCCCATCTCGTTCATGTTGTTCTTGGAGCGCACGTGGTTGAGTCGTCCGTTGATTGAGGCGCTGAACTTCTCTGTGCGGTAGGAGAATTCGAGTCCTGTGTCGAGGTCGATGCTGCGGGTGATGGATTTGGTGCCTGCTGCATCGTCGTCGCCCGTTGCGTTGGTGTAGAAGCCCACATGGCGTGAGTAGTCGCCTCCCAAGTCGATGTCCAGATTGAAGGCCTTGTCCTTGCCCAGTCCCGTGTTGAACCCAATTCCGCCTCCGCTGTTCCAGTTGCCGTTGATGTTCATCGGCATGGTGGTGCGCACACCGGTCTGGTTGTCGTAGGTGGTTTTGTTGTCGATGCTGTTGCGTGTGGCATTGAGCCAGAACCAGGAGTAGATGCCCCGTTGCTGTTCAGCGTTGTAGGTGTTGAAGTTGGCAAATACGTTGTGTGAGAATGAGGGCTTCAGCTCAGGATTGCCCTTGGTGATGACAAGCGGGTTGGAGTCGTCCTTGATGTCGAGCAGGTTGGTCATGCTGGGCTGTCGGGGGCGTCCGTTGTAGCGCACGTAAAGGTTGGTCTGCTTGTCGAAGTTCCAGCGCAGGTTGACGCGTGGCGCGATGTTGAACACGTTGCGTGTGATTTCTGGGTATGTGTGGCCCATGTACTGATAGTTGAGGGTGGTGCGCTGCGGGATGAAGTCGAGTCCCATGCTGAAGTTGTAAGCCTGTCGCACCTTGCGGAAGCTGAGGTTGATGGTCTGGGTGTAGTTGCGGTACTCTGAGAATTGGCTGAGGCGCTTGGCGGTGGGGTCAGTTCCGTCCAGCACAAATTTCATCTCGTCCATGAATTGCAGCACCGCGTGGATGTTATACCGGTTGTTGGCCATGCTTTGCGCAAGGGTCTGGTAGGCGTCCGACTCGTAGATGTAGGCACGGCGGTCGTTCTTGCTGTAGCTGTAGTCGTACGTGTAGCTGAGCTGCAGGTAGGTGCGGTTGGCCACAGGCTCGCTATAGGTGAACTGTCCTTGTATGCCGTAGTTCTTGGTGGGCGTGTCGTAGTAGCGGTTGTTCCGCTGGTCTGTGCCCTGGGTGTTGTAGGTGATTTGAGCGGCAGAGAGTTGCTTGCTCTTGCCGTCGCTGTAGTTTCCGCTTACGCGCAGGGTGAGGTTGCGGCCATTGCTGCTCAGTCTGCGGTTGGCCTGCAGCTCTCCGTTCATGCTGGTGTTGGTGTTTTCGTTCATGTTGCGGCTATTGTTGGTGTTGACCACGATGTCCACCAAGCGGTAGAGGATGGTGTCGTTGGGGTCTTCACGATAGGAGCCCGATGAGGCGTGTCCCCTTCCTCGGTTGTGTGAATAGGTGAAGTTGGGGCGGAAGATGATGTTCGTCATGGTGTCGGGCTTCCATTCGAGACGGAAGTTGCCCGTAACACGCTGGTTGGAGGTGAAGTTCTTGCTACGGTCTTCGTTGAACTTGGCCAGCGTGGCGTTGAAGTATTCTGTGGAGGAGGCGTTCTCGTTGTCGCTGCCGTCATAGCGGTAGCGCACGCTGCCACCTGTCTCCAGCTTGGGCTTGGCTGTGGCGAAGTTGCCTCCTGCTTCCTTGCTACTGCGCAGTCCTTGGTTGCCCCAGCCCCAGCGTCCGCCTCCACCTCCGAAGCCCATGTCGGCTACGTTGTTGGCGCTTCCCAGCAGGGTGGCCTGAAAGTCTTCCTTGAAGTGGTTCACGTTGAAGCGCTCAGCATATCGGTTCTTGGTGCCGGCTCCCAGGTTCACATTGCCGTACCAGCCGTTCTTCATGCCTTTCTTTACGGTCAGGTCCAGCACCGTCTCTTCTTCGCCATCGTCGATGCCGGTCACGCGGGCCAGGTCGCTCTTCCGCTCATAGGTCTTCAGTTGGTCTATCATCTCGGTGGGGATGTTCTTCATCGCCACTTCCTTGTCGTTGAGGAAGAACTCCTTGCCATCGACCAGAATCTTGCTGACCTTCTTGCCGTTGATGGTGATGTTGCCGTCCTTGTCCACCTTAGCGCCAGGCAACTGCTTGACCAGCGCCTCGAGGGTGGACCCTTCGGGCACACGGTAAGCGGCGGTGTTGTACACCAGCGAGTCGCCCGATACAGCCACTTTGGCCACATGGGCCGTCACCTCTGCCGACTTCAGCAGGATGGCATCTGCCGACATGGTGATGTAGCCAAGTTGCACATCGCCTTTCCTCTGCGTGTTCAGGTTGACATCGACGTTTTTCGTGGTGAAGCCCACGAATGATATCTTCAGCGTATATTCTCCCTTCTGCACATCCTTGAAGGTGAACTCGCCCATGGAGCCTGTTGTCTTGCCCTCCACGAAAGTGCTGTCGGGAAGGGACAACAGCTGTATGGTGGCTGCCACGACGGCCTCGCCCGTTTCCTTCTCAATCACACTGCCACTGATGTTGAACGAGTTCCGTTCTGCGGTTTCAGGGGTCTCTTCGGTCTCCACAATTGCCGGAGCCAGTTGCTTCTGCCCATACATGCTGGCGGCTGCCAGCAGGGCTCCAATCATCCACGTAAATAGTCTTTTCATTGAGTTTATGTTGTTGGTTCCCTCCCAACCTTCCTCAAGAGGGGAAGGCGTGGCGAGGGGAGAATAGTAAGGATGGGGGAGTGAAAGGGAAGTGGACTATCAAATGAATGGGGAAGTTAAAATGACGATACCTTTTACATTGTCGATGAGTACGCTTACTGCATCTTTGACATTTTTCACCTCCGTATGAATCATTCGTGATGACCAAAGCTACCATTTCCATTTCTCATTTCACTTCTTCTTTCATCCCCCTTTTCCTGTAGTTAATTTGCTTTCGAGTGCAAAGTTATATGATACGCGCGTGGGCAGATGAGGAAAAGTCGGTGAAACGGGAAAAATGCGGGATGAAACGGAGTGTTCGCTTCCTCGCTGGCAGCGTCGACCTTTGCCCGTCAGTGGAGTGCTCGCTTGCCCACTCGGGCAGTTGTTCATAAGTTTGGAATTATTTTTTCTAAGTTTAGAATTATTTTTTCTAAGTTTAGAAAAATATTTTGCAAGTTTAGAAAAATTATTCGTAAGTTAAGAATAAGTGTACAGATTGTTTGGAGGTGTGTGGGGAATGGCATAACTTTGTGGGAAAATATAGTGTTATGGAATACTTTGTGAAAAAGAATCTATGGCTAGCTTTGTGCCTGTTACCGATAGGGATGATGACGGCGCAGACGCTGCGCTATAACCGTCCTGCTGCCTACTTTGAGGAGGCGTTGCCCATTGGCAACGGAACGATGGGCGGCATGGTGTATGGCGGTGCGGAGTGTGACCGCATTTCGCTGAACGACATCACCCTTTGGACGGGTGAGCCCTGCAACATGAAGGTCTATTCGCCTGATGCGCACAAGACAATTCCTGCCATCCGCGAGGCGCTCCGCAAGGGCGACTATCGCGAGGCAGACCGTTTGCAGCGCGAGGTGCAGGGACATTTCTCACAGAACTATCAGCCACTGGGACAACTCACCATCGAGCAGCTGGACACTACCGAGGCAGTAAGCCAGTACCGCAGGTGGCTCGACATCGGGAACGCAACGGCGCACACGGTGTATCATCGTGGCCAGTATCAGTATGCCACCGAGTATTTCGTCTCGCATCCCGATTCGGGACTTGTTATCCGGCTGACGACCGACAACCCGCGCGGCATCCATGTGCGATTGTCGATGGACTGCCAGTTGCGCCATGTGAAGTCAGCCTCAGAGGGAGGTGTGATGGTGGTGGATGGCTATGCAGGCTATGCGTCGCTGCCCAGCTATTACGACGCCAAGGAGAAGTTTGCCTACGACCCGAACCGCGGCATCCATTTCCGCACGAAGATGCAAGTGGCTGCCACGAACATGAGGAAGGAGGGCAACTGTGTGGTGGTGGACGGAAGTCGTGAGGTGACACTCTATGTGGTGAACGCCACTTCGTTCAATGGCTACGATAAGGACCCCATGCGGGAGGGACGGCATTACAAGCAACTGGCTGATGCACGTCTGCGCCGTCTTGTGGCGGTGCCTTATCAGCAGCTGCTGAACCGACACATGAATGACTATAAGGCTATCTATGACCGTGTGAAGCTGACGCTGGGAACGGCACAGGAGGATGAACGTCCGACGGACGAGGTGCTGAAAGAATATGTGGACGAAGGTGTGTTCAACCCTGCTCTGGAGGCACTCTACTTCCAGTATGGACGGTATCTGCTCATCTCCTGCTCGCGCACTCCGAATGTGCCTGCCAACCTGCAGGGCTTGTGGAACGAGAGCATCCTGCCACCGTGGTCGTGCAACTACACGAGCAACATCAACTTAGAGGAGAACTACTGGGCGGCAGAGACGGCGAATCTCCCAGAGATGCACCAGTCGCTGTTTACCTACATGAAGGAACTGCAAGGTTCTGGCGAACTGACGGCCAAGGCGTATTACGGTGTGGACAGAGGTTGGTGTCTGGCCCACAATACCGACATCTGGGCCATGACTTGTCCGGTGGGATTGCATACGGGCGACCCCATGTGGGCCAACTGGAACATGGGCGGCGCATGGGTGAGCACCCACATTTGGGAACACTACACGTTCTCGCTCGACAAGGATTTCCTGAAAGAATATTACCCCGTGCTGAAGGGAGCGGCTGAGTTCTGTCTCGGTTGGCTCGTGAATGCGGATGACTTGCAGCCTGCCACCTATGGAAATGCTTCAGCTGGCCAACTGATAACGGCTCCCTCGACCTCGCCCGAGAATGTGTTCGTGACGGACAAAGGCTATCATGGACGCACGTGTTATGGCGGATTTGCCGACCTGGCCATGATTCGTGAATGTCTGACGGATGCCCGGAATGCCGCTCTCGTCTTGCAGGAAGACCCTGAGTTTGTGGCGGAGGCTGAAGAGGCCCTTGCACGGCTACAACCTTATAAGATAGGAAAGAAGGGCAATCTGCAAGAGTGGTTCTACGACTGGGAGGATGAGGACCCGCACCACCGGCACCAGAGCCATCTCTTCGGCATCTATCCCGGACACAACATCGATGACGGCGTGAATACGAAGGAGGCCATTCACCATGCTGCCTCGAAGACGCTTGAACTGAAAGGTGATAAGACGACGGGATGGAGCACGGGTTGGCGCGTGAACCTCTATGCCCGGCTGCATGATGCCAAGAACGCATATCATATCTACCGCAAGCTGCTGTCGTACGTGAGCCCTGACGGATACAAGGGAAAGGATGCGCGGCGTGGCGGCGGCACGTACCCGAACCTGCTGGATGCGCACTCTCCCTTCCAAATTGACGGCAACTTTGGCGGCTGCGCTGGCGTGGTGGAGATGTTGATGCAGAGTGAATTTGTGCTGGACAAGAAGGGAACTGCCGCTGTGGAGGTGGAACTGTTGCCAGCCCTGCCTGACAACTGGAAGGAGGGCGCTGTCAGCGGTATCCGTGCCCGTGGTGGCATTACCGTGGACATGACATGGCAAGGCGGGCGTGTCACCGCGCTTACCTTGACAGCTCAAAAGGCGTGCCGGGTACAACTGCTGATGAACGGAGTGAAGAAGAGCGTCAAGCTAAAGAAGGGAACGAATGAGATGATACAACCTAATCAAAAACCGATATGAAAAAGCAACTATTGTTGACTGTGATTCTGGCAGTCGTTGCATTGGGCGTTCGTGCACAGGCGTATCCTCCGAAGAACGCACCTGAACTGGAATTTGCCATGCAGCTGAAAGTGACTCTTGGCGAGACATTTGGCATCGACAACACGCAGCATGGACGGCGCACGGTGATTCCCATTACTGGAGGCACCTTTGAGGGGCCTGGGCTGAAGGGCACCATTATCAATGGGGGGGCCGACTATCAGTTGAACGCTGAGAACCGTACGGAACTGGAGGCCATCTACTGCATCAAGACAGACGATGGCGTGTACATCCATGTGCGCAACCGTGGCATCATCGCAAACGGAAAGGATGCAGAGGGCAGACCTTCGTTCTACTTCCGTGCTGCTCCTCAGTTTGAAGCTCCTGCCGACAGCCCTTACGGATGGCTGAACAACTCGCTCTTTGTCTGCGCACCAGAGTTCTCGCAAGGCTTCCAAGGCATTGTGCTGAACGTGTGGAGGGTGAAGTGAACATGAACAAATGGTTTTCCTGCCTGAAGGCAATCACCCTATGGGTGCTGTTGCTGATGCCGCTTACAGCGTGGTGTCAGAGAGGCTATGTGTTCAGCGAGAACATCAAGCCACTCATCAAGACCCAATGGGGGCAGGGCTTCCCATACAATATCTTGTGCCCGAAGTCGGAGAAGGATGGGCAAACCGTCTATCAACTGGCAGGATGTGGCGCATTGGCGATGGCGCAAATGGTGAACTATCACCGTTATCCCGCCATGAGCCCGGATGGAGTGTATGCCTATGATTGGGAGCAGATGTATTGGACTTACCTGCCAGGCATTTCGAAGGAACGTGTGGTGGGTGTGGCGAAACTGATTAGCGATTGTGGTGTGTCCTCCTTCACGCAGTACTCCGAAGTTTCAAGCAGCACAAATCTCTCCACGATGATGGGTGCCATGAAGCGCCTTTTCCGTTATAGTGACGAAATGAGCATCTATCAGCGTGCCGACTTTGCCACGCCAGAACGTGACAGCCTGTTCCGTCTGCTGATTTTCACGGAACTGAAAGCTGGTCGCCCTGTCTTCTACCGTGGCTACAACGAGACCAAGAAAGAGGGACACCTGTTCCTCATTGATGGATGCAAAGGGAGCAAGGTGCATGTGAACATGGGTTGGGCAGGAGAAGGTGATGGCTATTATGATTTGGATGATTTGAAAGGCTATAGCACCAAACAATGGATGCTGATGGATGTGGCAGATTCCACCTATCATCCGGATTATACCGACATCCGACTGGATGAGGCGGGCACATTGGGAGCCGTGCTGACACCAGCCCAGCAGTTGCGGACACGTCACTTGAAACTTGCTGGCCACATGAATGGCGATGACTTTGCCGTGCTGAGAAAGATGCTCAAGACGGGTTTGCTCCGCACCATCGATATGGAAGATGTGGAGCTGAAAACATTGCCAGATTCTGCTTTCTTCGAATGTACCTATCTGTCACACCTGAAAGCGCCCAAGACGCTGAAGCACACGGGGCATGTGACTTTCTACCGATGCCGTAATCTGAATAGGGCTATTTTCGCAGAAGGCTTGGAAAGTGTGGGTGGTCAGGCTTTTAGTGGCTGTGTCAATCTGCTGGAAGTGAAACTTCCATCCACGGTCACCCGAATTTATGGCAATGCCTTCACCTCTTGTGAAGCCCTGCTCAATGTGGTGCTGCCTGATCGGGTGGAATATCTGGGCAACTATGCCTTTTCGTGGTGCAAACACCTCAATTCGCTGCATCTTCCCAAGGGCATGAAAAGCATGGGTAAGGAAATCACGAAAGAGTGTCCTCGCCTGAAACGCCTTACCCTCGACAGCGGCAATCCCTATTATCGTGTGGTGGATGGTGAGATTCAAAAGATTCAATAAGAAAAGTCCCCTTGGCCGCATTCCGAACGGCTAAGGGGACTTTCTTGTGTGGTTGAAGTGATGCAGAAGTGCTTATTTGAGCACTTTCTTGAATTTCTCAATGAATTGCTTGGCTTCTTCCATTGACAGGCAAAGTGGTGGCAAGAGACGAATGACGTTAGTGCCGGAACAGCCTGTAAAACAATGCTCTTCCTTGATGAGGCGTAAGCGTGGACCTTTATAAGGAATGTCAAGCTCAATACCAATCATCAAGCCTTCACCGCGCACATCCACCACGTGAGGCAGATTGCCAGCGGCTTGCTCAGCCTTGAGTGTGTTAATGAGATACGTGCCGACTTGAGCGGCATTCTCTACGAGGTGTTCTTCTTCCATCACGTCAAGTACAGCAATGGCTCCTGCACAGCCGAGGTGGTTGCCGCCGAACGTGGTGCCCAACTGGCCATAAACGGGGGTGAACTTAGGCGAGATGAGCACGCCGCCCATCGGGAAACCATTGCAGATGCCTTTGGCTACTGTAATCATGTCGGGCTTCACGTCGAGGTGCTGGTGGGCGAAGAATTTTCCGCTTCGTCCGTAGCCGCATTGAATCTCGTCGCAGATGAGCACGGTGTTGTGCTGGTCACAGAGGGTGCGCAACTGCTGCATGAACTCCTGAGTGACCATGCGAATGCCGCCTACGCCCTGGATGCACTCGATGATAACGGCACAGACATCGCCCTTCTCCAACTCGGTCTTCCAAGGCTGGATGTCGTTGATGGGCAGGTAAGTGACGTGTCCATTGGCATTGATGGGCGCGATAATCTTAGGATTGTTAGTGGCTTCTACGGCGAGGGAGGTGCGTCCGTGGAATGCTTTCTCCAGAGAGAGCACACGGGTGCGGCCATTGTAGAACGAAGACAGCTTCAGCGCGTTCTCGTTGGCTTCAGCACCTGAGTTGATGAGGAACAGCTGATAGTCCTCATAGCCAGAAGCTTTGCCGAGACGTGCTGCCAACTCTTTCTGTAGCGGATTCTGCACGGAGTTGCTGTAAAAGCCCAACTTGTTGAGCTGCTTTGTCATGGCCTCGACGTAGTGAGGGTGGCAGTGGCCGATGCTGATGACTGCATGGCCGCCGTAGAGGTCAAGATACTCCTGACCCTTATCGTCCCACACATGGCAACCTTTGCCATGGTCGATGGCGATGTCGAATAGTGGATATACGTCAAATAAGTTCATGATGTAGCCCCCTCCTAACCTCCCCCAAAAGGGGAGGGACGCCATACGGGGTGTTGGGCGTTAGGTCTGTTAAAAGGCTGATGCCTTGAGGTTAAGTCCGGCCTTTTCGTCCAAGCCGAACATGATGTTCATATTTTGTACTGCTTGACCAACAGCACCTTTGAGCAGGTTGTCAATCATGGAGGTGATTACCACCTTTTTGCCGAAAACTTCTACATGTACAAGGGCCTTGTTGGTGTTCACCACCTGCTTCAAGTCTAATGCCTTGTCGCTGTAATGCGTGAAGGCGGAATCCTTGTAGAAGTCCTTGTATAGAGCAACGATGTCGAGCCCCTTCCCGTCTTCTCCCAAAGGGAAAGTATTGCCATCCGGATGGGTCTTCCCCCCTTGGGGGGATAAGAGGGGGGCTTGGCTTAACGTTACAACCTCGGTGCAGAAGATGCCTCTTGCGAAGTCACCACGGTAAGGGATGAAGTCCACGGTAATGCCTTCTGCCTCGTAGCCTTCGTCGAGGGTGTCCACTACGTGTGGTGCACCTTCGGGCTTCAGCTCGTTCAGCGTCTGGCAAATCTCGTGCAGGTGCTGGTGTGTGAACAGCTTATAGACTGAAAAGTTGTTGTTTCTCCAAGAGAAATGCGTTGTAGCTCCAGGCTTTTGGCCAGCACCGGTTGAACCTGTGATGGCGTTTACGGCGATGTCTTTCGTCAGCAGCCCTGCTTGAGCCAAAGGCAGCAGGCCCAGTTGGATGCAGGTGGCGAAACATCCGGGGTTTGCTAAATGCTGGCACTTCGCAATATCTTCGTGATGTATCTCTGGCAAGCCATACACATAGTCGTGGTTGCCTTTGATGCGGAAATCTTGAGCAAGGTCGATAATCTTCACGCTCGCAGGAATCGAGTGCTCCTTCAGGAATGCCTCGCTCTTTCCGTGTCCAAAGCAGAAGAACACCACATCTACCTTGTCGAAAGGCATCTCCGCAGTGAAGCATTGCTCGGTTTCCCCAAGCAGACCTTCATGCACATCGCTGAAGAGATTTCCGGCATTCGACTCGCTGTTGGCAAACACAATCTCCACTTCTGGATGGTTCAGCAGCAGACGAATCAACTCACCGCCCGTATAACCAGCCGCACCTAATATACCTACTTTAAGCCCCCCTCGTGTCCCCCCAAGGGGGGAAGAACCATTCGGGGTGTTGGTCGTTTGTGCATTATGAATGTTTGTCATAAATGTTCTTTAATTGTTTGTAATACTGATTCAATATTAGCAATCACTTTTTCGTTGGTGAAGCGAATCACATTAAATCCTTGTTCGTTGAGCCATTTTGTACGTACCTCATCATTAACTTCTTGTTGTGGAAGCTGATGATACCCTCCATCAATCTCAATGACAAGCCGTGCTGGTAGGCATACAAAATCTGCGATATAATTCCCTATGATATGTTGCCTTCGAAAAGGTGCCCCAACACCGCTCCTTTTGAGATAATCCCAAAGTATGGATTCTGCCTCCGTAGGATGTTTCCTGTTGTTACTGGCAAACTCTTTCAGCAAATCATAATTGAGTATATCTGCCGTACAATACTCATAGTCCTTTTCCATTTCTTCGGATTCTAATAAGCAAACATCCCGCATGGCGGCCCCCCCTCTAGGGGATGAACAATCCGCATGGCAGCCCCTCCCCCTTGGGGGAGGTTGGGAGGGGGCTTCCTCGTGTCCCCCCTCTAGGGATGAACAATCCGCATGGCGGCCCCTCCCCCTTGGGGGAGGCTGGGAGGGGGCTTCCTCGTGTCCCCCCTCTAGGGAAGAACAATCCGCATGGCGGCCCCTCCCCCTTGGGGGAGGCTGGGAGGGGGCTTCTATCTTTCTTCGTTTGGATGTGCCAGATAGTATGCGCGGAGTGGAGTGGACGTCACCTTGATGAAGCCCTTGGCATCTTCGGATGACCATGCCTTGGCTGTCTCACCGTACTCGCCTAGCTTGTTCTTCACGAGGTCGTTAGGTGAATCTACACCAACGGTCTGGAAACAGAGAGGACGGAGCTCGAGGGTCACTTCACCCGTTACGTTACGCTGTGAAGATGTCAGCATGGCCTCGATATCTGGCATGACGGGCTCTAAGTACTGGCTCTCGTGCAGGAACATGCCGTACCAGTTGCTTACTTGGTCCTTCCAGTACTGCTGCCACTTCGACAGGGTGTACTTCTCCAAGAAACGGTGTGCACCTATGATGAGCATGGGGGCAGCGGCTTCGAAACCTACACGGCCCTTGATGCCAATGATTGTGTCGCCCACATGGCAGTCGCGACCGATGCCATAAGCAGCACCAATCTCTTCCACGGCCTGGATGGCAGCAATCTTGTCGTCGTAGTACTTACCGTTTACGGAGCAGAGCTCGCCCTTCTCAAAGCCCAACTTCAAGAGTTCAGGACCTTCCTTTGTGGGGTGCTTTAGGTAAGCTGATTCGGGCAGACCCTGTGTGGAGTCGAGAATCTCGCCACCGCAAATGGAGGTGCCCCAAATGCCTACGTTGTATGAATATTTCAGTTTGGTGAAGTCGGCCGCAAAGCCGTTCTTGTTCAAATAGTCAATCTCTTCTTGGCGGCTCAGATTGCCATCGCGGGTCAATGTGATGATTTCCACACCAGGAGCCATCACAAGGAAGGTCATGTCGAAACGAATCTGGTCGTTGCCGGCACCTGTAGAACCGTGAGCAATGGCGCTGGCACCGATTTCCTTGGCATAGCGCGCAATGGCCAGTGCTTGGAAAATACGTTCAGATGACACAGAAATGGGGTAGCAGTTGTTGCGGAGCACATTGCCAAATACCATGTACTTGAGAGACTTGGCGTAATATTCCTGTGTCACATCGAGTGTCACATACTTTGTTGCGCCCAACTTGTATGCATTCTCCTCATTTGTTTTGAGCTGTTCTGCTGAGAAGCCACCTGTGTTGGCGCATGCTGCATACACTTCATAACCTTTTTCCTTTGCCAGATACATCACCGTGTAACTGGTGTCCAATCCGCCGCTGAAGGCAACGACAACCTTTTTCTTTTCCATATAGAAGCCCCCTCCTAACCTCCCCCAGTGGGGAGGAACGCCATTCGGGGTGTTGGGCGTATATTTCTTTTTTATTTTCTTATCTACTTAGATGTTAAGGAACAACCCGTAGGGCTACTCCTCCCCTTTGGGGAAGGTTGGGAGGGGGTTCTCCCTCTTCACCATCTCTTTCATAATCTCCTGAAAGATTTCCACAGGGGTCGGCTCGCCCTTGTGTTGTGCGGGGTCATAGAGCATGCCTGTGCAAATGCAGAATTTTCTGTTCTTCATCTCCAGAATAGGATGGTTTACGCATCCTCTGCAGCCACGCCAGAAGGCGTCATCATCCGTCAGCTGATTGAAACTTACAGGCACATAGCCTAATGCGGTGTTCATCTTCATGACGGCATCGCCTGACGTGAGGGAAAATATCTTGGCATGGGGCCAGCGTACGCGTGCTAACGTGAACGTGTGGTCCTTGATGCGTTTGGCAATGTTGCGGCCCTGATAGTCGGGGTGGACAATCAGTCCAGATGTGGTCACATACGATTTGTTGCCCCACGTCTCAATGTAGCTGAAGCCTACAAACTTGTCGCCAAGCTCTGTCTGTTGGCTTGGGTCGAGCGCCAGCACCGCTTTTCCTTCCTTCATCTTCGTTGCCACATACTCATGAGTGCGTTCAGCAATACCAGTGCCGCGCTTCTTTGCTGCCTCACGGATGGTGTCGAGTATCAAATCCACATATTTCTCGTGACTGGCATCTGCCACAATCACCTTGATTCCGTCTTCGTAAATCACAACTAAAGCCCCTTCCTAACCTCCCCCAAAGGGGAGGAACGCCATTCGGGGTGTTGGGCGTATATATTTTTTTGTTTTTACTTATATTATATATGGAGCAATATCCATTCTCATTTCCCCCTATGGGGATGAACAATCCGGATGGCAGCCCCTCCCCCTTGGGGGAGGTTGGGAGGGGGCTCGCTCCCTATTGGCTTCCCGGATAGACCGGTACGATTGTTCTTAAGTTTGCTTCGAGTGTTTCCTTGTTGAACCCTTCTTCCAGCGCCAGGAAGATGGTGTCGTCTCCTGCAATGGTGCCAATGACTTCATGGAAGTGGGCGTTGTCTATGTCACTGGCCAATCCGCTGGCATACCCAGGGCGGCATTTGATGACTGCCAACTGTCCGGAGAACTTTACCGACATGAAACCATTTTGGATTGCTGTGCCCACTTGGCGGTGTTCCCTCACCCTCCGGTAGTAGGGGTTTTCTGGCAGCATGTAGATGGAGCGTCCCTTGGGTGAGAAGCCTTTCACAACTTTCAATAACTTTAAGTCACGCGACAAAGTGGCCTGCGTCATGTTCACTCCTTCTTTCGAGAGTGCCTGAGCCAATTCGTCTTGGCTACCTATCTCTTGAGTCTGGATAATGGCCTTGATGATGTCGAGTCTTGATTGTCTTGCTGTCATTGTTGGGCTGTTTGTTGGGTTATGCAACGTTTGCTTGTTGCATAATTATGCACAAATCGACTGCAAAGTTACGATTATTCTTGCATACAACAAGTGATTTATGCAGATTTTTTGCATAAAATGCATAAAGATGTTGCTTGCTTCAAGAAGGACTTAAACAAGGACTTTCTTCTTGCCAAAGAAAAGGGGTGATATGTGTGTGGCATCCATGGCCCAACCCATGGCGAAAGAGCCGAGAAGGCAGAGGGGTAGGGCTGCTAACATGAAGAGGATACCGGATGGGTCGATGGAGACAAGGGGCAGGAGGTGCTTGCTGAGCAATGTGAAGATAGGGGAAAAGAGGAAAACGGGCAAGGTGTTCCTGCCAATGAAAAGGAAAAGTGTCCGTGTTTTTCCCTGTAGGTGTTTGGTCAGCAGCATACCTGTGCAGATGACCGAATAGACGATAAAGATGCCTCCTGCATATGTGGAGGAAAGGTTGGCTGGGAAAAGAATCAGCAATGCCAGGACGGGTAATGCCGCGGGGGATGCTTGGAACAATTTGTTGAAGGGGGTATGGCTTTGTTGCAGTATGGCTCCAATAAGGAAATAGAGTCCAGACGATAGGGAGATGACGTGGAGCCATTGTGCATAGACACAGAATGCTCCGCCCAAAAGAAGGAATCGGGAGTGGAGCGATAGCTTGGGAATACGAAAGATGGCAAAGTAGGTGAGTCCACAAAGAATAAGAGTCTGCAGATACCAATAGGGACCTAAAGGGTGCAGCAAAAGTCGATCGAGAAAAACGGCAGGTGTGAGCTGGTCAATGTGCTCGCGGATAGGCAGAACGGCTGCCATGAGGATGTAGCCGCCTTCCATGACGAGGTAGGGAATGGCGTACCATAAGAGTGTTTTGGCAAAAGCTGCCCATGATTTATAAATGTTCATCAGGTAGCCAGAAAAGAGCAAGAACCCTGTCATGTGAAAAGTGTACACAATCTTCTTGGCATAGGGGTAGGAGTCGCCGATATAAACGAGATGAAAGATCACCATCAAGACGATGAAGATGCATTTCATGATGTCTATGTCGGCAATCCGTTCCCTTGAGCTGGATTGCGGAGTCTTGCTGCTTGCTTGTTCCATTCTTGAGAATCTATAGTTCTGTCTCTCCCTCAATGAAATTGTCCATGAACAGATGCTCTCCGTCCCATACCGCATAGGTGAAGAGGGTTATCCATTCACCAAGTATGAGGAGGCGTGCCTCTTTGCTTAGCATCAAGTCCAATTCGATGTGCCGATGGCCAAAGATGAAGTAGTTGACTTCAGGATGTGTCTTGAGATAGTCTTTGGCATAGAGCACCAGCCCTTCTTTGTCTTCACCCTGATAGGGCTCTTCTCCATTGCTAGGAGCGCTTTCGTATCCTACAAGACGGGTGTCGTTGTGGAATCCGTCTTTGGTTAACACGCGTCCTTCTGCATCGGGCAGCAAAGTGCCTGTAGTGCGTTTCATGCGCGAGTGTTTTGCCCAATTAAGACCGAAGTTCATGAACCAATGAGGGTGAATCCATCGTGCCATCTTCTCCAATGTCTTGTTACGGAAACACCAAAACATCAGGCGCGTTTGCCATGCCTTGTCACGGTAGTCGAGTCTGTCTCCATGTGCGAGATAGAAGATTTTGCCAAACAAGTCCATTGTGCAGGGTTGGCGATGAAGAATCACGCCGCATTCCTTTTCCAAGTAGTCACTCATCCACATGTCATGGTTGCCCGTGAAGTAGTGCACTTCTACCCCCAGGTCTGTAAGTTCGCTGATCTTTCCAAGGAAGCGTGTGTAGCCTTTGGGCACCACCTCTTTGTACTCGAACCAGAAGTCGAACATGTCGCCCAGCATATAGATGGCTTCAGCCTTATCCTTGATTTTATCGAGAAAGTTGACAAGACGGCGCTCTTGCGTGCGCCGGTGCTCAATGGCACGGCTTCCCAGATGGGCATCGCTGATGAAATAAATATTCTTCATATTTAGCCCCCTTCTAACCTCCCCCATAGGGGAGGAACGCCATTCGGGGTGTTGGGCATTATATTTTGTAATTAGACCTCGAAGCCAAGCCCCCTCCGCCTCCCCCAAGGGGGAGGGGTTGCCATCCGGACGGTTCATCCCCCCTTGGGGGGAACGAGGGGGGCTTACATGAATCCCAAGTCGAGCTTGGCCTCTTCGCTCATCATGTCTTTGTTCCATTCGGGCTCGAAAACAACATTCACATTCACCGTCTTCACGGCAGAAATGCCTTCCAATTTCTGCTGGATGTCTTCGAGAATGAAGTCCGCAGCAGGGCAGTTGGGGGCTGTGAACGTCATGTCGATGTCGATGTCAAAGCCCTCAAGCCCCTTCCCATCCTCCCCCAAGGGGGAGGTGTTGCCATCCGGACGGTTTCCCTCCCCCTTGGGGGAGTCGGAGGGGGCTATGTGGGGGGTCACATCTATTTTGTATATCATGCCGAGGTCCCATACGTTGACAGGGATTTCGGGGTCGAACACCGTCTTTAGGTATTCAACGGTCTTTTCTTCTACTTCGTATTTTGTCATAATCGTATTTGTTCTTCTTTTCTGGGTTGGGAAAGATTGTCTGTGGTCTGTGAGGCTTCCCCAAGATGCTCTCTCCCGTATCTGAAGTGTGCGCTGTTTCGTTCTTTTCTATTCAGCTATTCTGAAAGCACGGATATTTTTCGAGGTTAGATTTTCCCGTTTTCGGAAAAGCTGTAGTAATCTCCTTCGGTCACAATCACGTGGTCTATCATCCGCAGGTTCAAGGCTTGTGCCGCTCGGTTCACACGCAGGGTCAGTTCTTCGTCGTGCCGGCTGGGGCGAATGTTGCCACTTGGATGGTTGTGCACAAGAATGAAGCTGGTGGCATCGTGTAACAGCGCTTCTTTCAGCAGCATGCGCACATCTACAGTCGTTTCAGCCAGTCCTCCTTTGCTGAGGTGGGAGAGGTGTAGCAGGCGCGCATTGTTGTTGAGCAGTAGCGCCCAGCTCTCTTCGTGGTTGAGGTCCTGGATGATGGGTGTCATGTATTTCAGAACATCAGCGCTGGAGCGGAACTGTTGTATCTCTCGGCTATCCTCCATGATTCGACGTTTGCCAATCTCTGCTGCTGCGATGATGGTGAGCGCTTTGGCCTCGCCAATGCCGTTGAAGCGCATGAGGTCTTGCAGGGTCATGTGGTTGAGTCCTCGTAGCGTGTCGCCGCAATCGTGCAGCACTTCCTGCATCAACTCCACTGCTGATTTCTTCGTGGTGCCTCCTCCTATGAGGATGGCAAGCAATTCCGCATTGGTCAGCGCTTCTGCGCCTTTCGCCATCAATTTCTCGCGTGGACGGTCTTCTTCAGCCCAATGCTTGATGGAGGTGTATGTGTTGTTGCTGTTAATCATAGAAGTTCTTCTCAAATGCGGTGAATTCGTCTTTCCCCTGTACACAGCGCAACCACCAGGCTTTAAGGAATCCGAATCCATATCCCATCAGTTGCACAAATGCAGCTTCTACGCTGAGGAATCCTATCACCATGTTCTTGCTCTTGATACTGGCATCAGTAAAGATGAGCAGCATATAGAGCGCTATGGGTAAGAGGCAAAGGCCATATAAGGGGATGAAACCACCATTAGATAGCATGATGCCTGTGGCGGTATCTCGGTAGTAGTCCCACATGCGGAAGAACACTGCTGCAGCAATGAGCAGCAGCACACCGACAGTGAATACCATTGGCAGCAAGTGTACCAGCTTTAGCGTGCCGGGGTGGCGTTTGGTGAGGTTGATGCGGGCAATTCCCGAATTGAAAACCTGCTTGAAGAACTTGTCCATATCAGTCCTTCTCTTGTGCCAGACCCATGCCTCGGGGAAGAGACGTGATGTGTAGCCTGCCTCTACAATGCGGTAACTGAAGTCGATGTCTTCTCCAAATCGCATCTTGCTGAATCCATGCAGTTTGAGATATACATCCCGGCGTATGCCCATATTGAAAGAGCGTGGATAGAACTTGTCCATGGCTCCTCTCTTCTTGCCACCTCGGATGCCTCCAGTCGTGAAGAACGAGGTCATGCTGTAGGAGATGGCTTTCTGGATGTTTGTGAACGATTCGTGTGCCGCATCTGGTCCTCCGAAAGCATCGCAAGGGTTCTCCGTCAATTCCTTCTCTATGGCAGCCAGATATCCTTCGGGCAGAACACAGTCGCTATCAAGAATGAGTGCGTACTCGCCTTTCGAATGCTCCACTCCATAGTTGCGTGCAGGGCCGGGACCGCCATTCTTCTTCGTGAGATATTGGATGCTAAGTTGGCTCGTGTACTTCTCTACGGCCTCTTGGCAAGGTATGGTAGAGCCGTCCTCCACCACCACCACTTCAAAGTCTTTGATAGTCTGGCGTGTCAGGCTTTCAAGCAGTTCGTCCACCTCTTCGGGGCGGTTATACACGGGTATGATGATAGAGTATTTCATGCTTATTCAAAATAGAATGTAAAGACAATCATTTTGCTGCGCGCGCTGTTGACCGATTGTGTGAAGATAAGTTGAGACTCGTCAGTGAGGTCGGAGCGGTTTTTGTTGATGACGTTGGAAAGACCATACATAAACTTCACCTCAGGGATAAACTTGAAGAACGGCAAGTAAAAGTCGCATCCCATTCCCAACTCAAGATAACAGTCTGCATTCTTCAACAGGTATTGCTTCTGCTTTTTCACGGTGAGGTCAAAAGCCGGAGTGACACCAGCCATGATGTAAGGGCGGTAATTGTTGAAGCGCTCAGCAGCGAATTTCACATCAACGGGCACAGTGATGTACGTTGATTTAATCGTCTGAAACAGGCGCTTGTTATCCTGCTCGTTGCGGAAATTCACGTTCTTCGTGCCGAAGTGCATCGTGGGGATGATGCGTAGGGCCAAGTTTTGGGTAAGGTAAAACTCTCCCAAGATGCCTACTGAGAACCCCGGTTCGTAGTTCGGTGTCTCTGCCCACCATTGGTTGCCATTTCCATCGGTATATCCGTTTTGTTCCAGCTCAATATCTTGCAGGTGTAAACCCGCCAAGAAGCCGTAGTGGAACTTGCGCTGGTCAATGTATGGCCTGTTCATCACTTTCCGCTGTTGCGCATGCACCATGACGGGCGGTGAGAGCACCAGAAGAACCCACAGATATGCTATTATATAATAATGTGTAGATTTCATCACCTATTAAAACGAGGAAATCGGCCTTTTATTTTGCCGGATAATGGGAATGCCGTAACTTTCACGACGTGTAAGTTGCTTTGGCTAGGAAAAACTCAAATAAATTTGGCTGTTCCCTCACTTAATCGTAACTTTGCGACAAAGTTACAACTAATAATTCAAAGCAACAAAAAAAATGAAACTTACTGTAATTGGCGCTGGCAATATGGGTGGCGCGCTCATTAAGGGATGGGCAAAAAGTGGAAAAGTGGGCAATATCACCATTGCGGACAAGAATGAGGCTCTGTTGGCTCAGTTCAAGCAGGAATTCCCTGCTCTTCAGACCACAACCGATAATGTAGAAGCGGTGAAAGACGCTGATGTTATTGTACTTGTGGTCAAGCCTTGGCTGATGAAGCTCGTTCTGGCAGAAGTGAAGCATGTGCTGAACCTTGAAAAGCAGATTGTCGTTTCCGATGCTGCCAACTTTACCACCTCAATGCTAGAGGAAGAGCTGGGCGCTGCTGGGCAGTACTTCTATGTGATTCCTAATATCGCTGCTGAATTTGGCGCCAGCATGAGTTTCATTGCAAGAGGAGCTGCAGCTTCCGACGAGAGCCTCAAGGTTGTTGAAGACCTCTATGCCATTGACGGTGACACCCTTGTGGTGGGTGAGAATCTTGTAGGTCCAGGCATGATGATGGCATCGTGTGGCATTGCTTACGTGATGCGCTACATCCGTGCCCAGATGGAAGGCGGTTGTGAGATGGGCTTCTATCCTCAGCAGGCCAAGCAGATTGCTCTTCAGACCATGCAGGGAGCCGTGTCACTGCTCAAAGCCACGGGTTGGCATCCTGAAGAGGCGATAGATAAAGTGACGACACCTGGTGGCGTCACTATTAAGGGACTCAACGAGCTTGACCATGCTGGCTTCAACTCTGCGGTTATCCGTTCGCTCAAGGCTGGATTAAAGTAAAAAAGGAGCAAGTAATAGAGTGTGGGTTGTTACCGCATAGGCCTTCAACAGCTGTTGAAGGCCCGCGGTAGCAACTTTTTTGCTTTCCCCTTTTTACTTTTCTGCCAAAAACTTTTGTCGAATCAGATTTTTGCCCTACCTTTGCACCGCATTTAGGAACAATGCCCAGATGGCGGAATTGGTAGACGCGTTGGTCTCAAACACCAATGGAGCAATCCGTGCCGGTTCGATCCCGGCTCTGGGTACTACGAAAGGACTTCTGTGAAAGATAATTTGCAGAAGTCCTTTTTCTGCTTAATATAGTAATGGCGATGAGAAAAGGACTGATACTTGGATTGGCACTGATATGGTCCGTCCTTAGTGTACAAGCGCAGGAAAATGCGAACACTCGTCAGGCACGCAAGATGTTTGATGAGGTGTATGAGAAAGTGTTTGGTCAGCAGGGGGCATCACTGCACTACAAGGTGAATGTGGCAAACCTGTTCAAGACCGAAGGCACCATCTGGTATAAGGGAAAGAAGAGCAAGTACCAGTCCAAGTCCAGTAAGTCTTGGAACGATGGGGTTACCGCCTATGTGGTGAAAGATGATAAGCAGCGTGTGGAGATCTACAAAGGAGACGACCCTAAACAGAGCCGTTTTGGCGATGATTTCAAGTTCGAGCCAGACAATTACACTTACCATATTGCCTCAGACCCTAAAGGTTATCTGCTTACCCTTAATGTGAAAAAAGGCATGAAAGGTATGAAGGAAATCAAAGCATTGCTTGACAAGAAAACCCGTGACCCGCTTCAGCTTCGTATCAAGGTTGCCTTCATTTGGGCAAATGTTGATATCTCCAATTTCAAGTCTGGCGGTATTACTGATGCCATGTTTACCTTTCCGCGGACTCAGTACAAAGACTATAAATTCGTTGATAAGCGTGGTGAATAACCAAAGCGCATTGCAGAACTCATTGCAATGCGCTTTTTTAGTTGCTGCTTGCGGGCCTGTTCAACGAAGAATGCCCATCAAGACGGATTGTCTCAATAGGCATTCTTCTCTATGTGAGTTGTGCGTAGTCAGTTCAGTAGATTTATCAGTTCATTTTCTGAATAATCCCTCGATGTCCGTTCGCATTCCGCTTCATCTTCGTTCCTTGATTTGCAGAATGCTACTTCCATCCCAACTCATTCAAAAATGTATTATCAATTCATTTTCTGAATGAGTTCCATGCCTCTGCGGATGGCTTCCTCATTCATGGGAATGAGCTTATGGTGGCGTTCGGGCAGTGCTTTGTGGAGACCTTTCACCACGTCTTCCACAGTAGCGATGGGGCACACTTTCAGGTAGCCGCCAAGCACCAGCATGTTGAATACCTTTGAGTTGCCGGTACGAGCAGCTTCTTCCATGGCATCGATGCGATAAACGTTGATGTCGTCACGCTTCGGTGGCTGTATGATGGAGTGCCCGTCGTAGATGATAGTTCCGCCAGGTTTTACCAAAGGCTCAAACTTTTCCAATGAAGGTTGGTTCAGCACGATGGCAGTGTCATAAGCGCTCACGATAGGGGAGGACACCGTTTCGTCGCTGACGATGACGGTCACATTGGCGGTTCCGCCTCGTTGCTCTGGACCATAGGCGGGCATCCAGCTCACTTCTTTGCCTTCCATGATACCGGCGTAAGCAAGAATCTTTCCCATTGAGAGGACTCCTTGTCCTCCAAAACCTGATATGATGATTTCTTCAGTCATAGTCTTATTCCTTTACTACAGTATTCTTTAAGTCTCCCAGTGGGTAATAGGGGAACATATTCTCCTCCATCCATTGGTTGGCCTGTTCCGGTGTCTTCTTCCAGCCTGATGCGCAAGTGGAAACGATTTCAACAAGGGACGTTCCTTTCTTGTTCAGTGAGTTCTCGAAAGCCTGTCGGATGGCCTTCTTTGCCTTGCGGATGTTGGCCACCGTGTTGACAGCCTGGCGGGTAACATAGCAGGTTCCTTCGAGGTTCGCGGCCAAGTCGGTGATGTGGAGGGGATATCCGTGCAAGTCTGCTTGGCGGCCATAAGGACAAGTGGCAGTCTTCATACCCATCAGTGTGGTGGGTGCCATCTGTCCGCCTGTCATGCCGTAGATGGCGTTGTTGATGAATATCATAGCGATGTTCTCGCCACGGTTCAAGGCATGGATTGACTCGCCCGTGCCGATGCAAGCCATGTCACCGTCGCCTTGGTAGGTGAAGACGAGCTTGTTAGGCCAAAGGCGCTTGATGGCCGATGCGCATGCAGGAGCACGTCCGTGGCTGGCCTCAATCCAGTCCACATCCAAATAACGGTAAGCGAACACGGCGCAACCTACGGGGCAAATGGCGATGGTGTCTTCCTCCATGCCCATCTCTTCGATGACTTCCGCCACAAGCTTGTGAACCACACCATGACTGCATCCAGGACAGTAATGCATTGGCGTGTCGTTCATCAGCGTTGGCTTGCCGTAGATTCTATTTTCAGGAATTATGAGTTGTTCTTTTGTCAGCATAATACTTTCATTTTTGTTGCCTTAGGTGGACGATGAAAAATCGCCCAGCGCGTGGGCTGGTTATTTCATCCAGTAGCCTTTAGGCCAGTTGTTGCTCATTCTTTCGCGTGCCATGCTCTTGAAGTCCTCCACGATGTCCATTGGAGAAGAAACCATGCCGCCAGAACGTCCAGAGTGGAACACGGTAGCCTGTCCTTCCGTGGCAAGGCGCACGTCTTTAATCATCTGGCCCTCACACTGCTCCACGCAGAGGATGCTCTTGATGCGCTCCGAGAGTTCGCTGATAATCTTATTAGGGAAAGGCCAAAGAGTCTTTGGACGCAGCATGCCCACCTTTATGCCTGCCTCTTGCAGCAGGTCGATAGCCTTCATGCTAATGCGTGATGAGATGCCGTAAGCCACGATAAGGTATTCGGTGTCATCACCCACCTTATACAGTTCATAATCCACTTCTTCAGCCTCCACTTGGCGATACTTGGCCGCCATCTTCTGGTTGCGGTCCTCCATCACTTGAGGGTCAAGCTCTAGAGTGGACATGAAGTTGTACTTTCTGTTTTTCAGGCCGATACCGTTTGTTGCCCAAGGACATTGCTTGGCAATCTCCTCGTCTGTGCGGCGAGGACGGAAAGGAGGCAGCTCCACTTTCTCCATCATCTGGCCCAGCACACCGTCTGAGAGGATGATGACAGGCATTCTCCATTTGAACGTCAGTTCAGCAGCCTTGCCCATACAGTCACACATCTCCTGCACGCTGTTGGGTGCCAGCACGATGGTGTTGTAGTCGCCATTGCCGCCGCCATACACAGCCTGATAGTAGTCAGCCTGTCCAGGCTGGATGGTGCCGAGACCTGGACCGCCGCGGCCTACGCTGACAATCACGCCAGGCAGCTCGTTGCCAGCCATGTAGCTGATACCTTCCTGCATCAGTGCGATGCCAGGTGACGAGCTGGAGGTGAACGCCAGCTTGCCTGTACAGCCAGCGCCATACAGCATATTGATAGAAGCCAGCTCGCTCTCTGCCTGAAGCACCACCATGCCAGTGGTCTCCCAGGGCTTGTCAACAGCCAGCGTTTCCAACACTTCACTTTGTGGGGTGATAGGGTAGCCAAAGAAACCGTCATATCCATAGCGGATAGCGGCTTTAGCAATCACTTCGTTGCCTTTCAGCAACACAATGTCTTTTTGCTCGTTGTCCATCTTTACTCCTCCTTCTTTCTGTAAACCGTGATGCATCCGTCGGGGCATACAATGGCGCAACTCGTACAGCCGTTGCACTTTTCCCAATCGGTCTGTTCTGCATAGTTGTAACCTTTGTGGTTGACGGTACTGCTCAGTGTGACAAGATGTAACGGGCAAGCTATCGTGCAGAGGTTGCAGCCCTTGCAACGCTCGATGTCAACAACGATAGCGCCTCTCATTTTTGCCATATAATTAGTTTTTTGATGTTATCGCTTCTCGGAAATAGCCAAAGAGATTTATTCGCTTCTTCCCTTTTCTATCTTTATGGGTTGTATTGGTCTTTATTGTAGAACTCCACAATGTTCATTGTCATCTTTCTCAGTTCCACGGCTTCAGATGTGGGGTTCAGTTTGATGGCTTCGGCATAGGAATCAAGGCACGCCTTCCAGTCCATGCGGGCATACGCCTCCTTGCCTTTTGCTATCCAGTCCGCTTCGGTCATTCGTTCGTTTCTTTAGGTTAGTTCTTTCCCTTCTTTAGAGTTCTCCATTTCCTCCCCAGGGGAGGTCAGGAGGGGCTCCCAATTGTCAATTGTCAATTATCAATTGCCAACTGTCAACTCTTCTTCGCGTCGTTCTCTCGAATCTCCACACGGCGAATCTTTCCCGAATGCGTCTTGGGCAGTTCGTCCACAAACTCGATGATGCGTGGGTATTTGTAAGGAGCGGTTGTTCTCTTCACGTGGTCTTGCAACTCCTTCACCAAATCCTCGTTCGCCCGGTCTTTCCATTCCTTGCCCAGCACGATGGTAGCCTTCACCACCATGCCGCGGATGTCGTCAGGCACACCGGTGATGGCACATTCCACCACAGATGGGTGAGTCATCAGCGCACTTTCCACCTCGAACGGGCCGATGCGGTAGCCGCTTGACTTGATGACGTCATCAGCTCTGCCCACAAACCAGAAGTAACCGTCCTCGTCCTTGTAGGCCAAGTCGCCTGTGAAGTAGAAGCCATCATGCCAGCTCTTCTTCGTCTCTTCATCGTTGTGGTAGTATTCACAGCACAGGCCGATAGGCTTCTTCTGGTCGGTGCGGATGGCAATCTGTCCTTCCTCGCCCACCTTCGCCTCGCTTCCGTCGGCTTTCAGCAAGTGGATGTCATATTGTGGCATCGGCTTGCCCATCGAACCTGGCTTCGTCTTCATCCATGGTGTTGTGGCAATCAGACACGTCGTTTCGCTCTGTCCAAAGCCCTCTCTTATCTCCAATCCTGTGATTTCAAGGAACTTGTCATATACAGCAGAGTTCAGCGCCTCGCCAGCCGTAGTCACATTCTCCAGCGAGCTGAGGTCGAAACGGCTCAAATCCTCGCGAATCATGAAGCGGTAGATAGTAGGAGGTGCGCAGAAGCTGGTGATGCGGTACTGTCCCACCTTCTCCAAAATGTCGGCAGCGTGGAATTTCTCGTGGTCGTACACAAACAACGTAGCGCCGGCAATCCATTGTCCGTACATCTTGCCCCATGTGGCCTTGGCCCATCCCGTGTCGGCCACCGTCAGGTGCAGGCTGCCCATGTGCAAGTCGTGCCAAAAAGCAGCTGTGCCGATATGTCCCAGTGGGTAGGTGTGGTCGTGGATGGCCATCTTAGGCTCTCCGTTCGTGCCCGAAGTGAAGTACATGAGGAGGAAGTCGTTGGAGTTTGTCACGCGCTTTCCCTTGTATTCGGGAGCGTTCTTCACGCCAGCCTTGAAGTCATCCCATCCCTCTGGCACGATAGGGCCAATGCTGATGCGGTGCTTCAGCGTGGGCCTTTCAGTGTATGCCTCGTTGATATGCTCCAGTATCTCTTCGTCGCCCGTGGCAACAATTGCCTTCACGTCCGCGCACTTCATGCGGTACACAAGGTCTTTCTTCGTCAGCAGGAAAGAGGCGGGAATAGCCACTGCGCCAATCTTGTGCAGCGCCAGCATGGTGAGCCAGAACTGATACCGGCGCTTCATGATGAGCATCACGAAATCGCCCTTGCCAATGCCCAGTGAGAGCAGGTAGCTCGCCACCTTGTTCGATTCGCGGCGGATGTCGGCAAAGGTGAATCGGCGTTCGATGCCCTTGTCGTTGCACCATAACAGCGCCAGGCGGTCAGGTGTCTCTTCTGCCCAGACGTCCATTACGTCATAGGCGAAATTGAAGTTCTCGGGAATGACAAACTCAAAGTTCTTCTCGAAATCTTCTTGTGAAGTGAAGCTAGATTGCTTGAGAAATCTATCAAGCATGGTATTGGTCTTGTTCTTACTCATATAAAAATGCACACATGCGCACAATGCGCCTCTTTTCGGATTCAAAATTACCAACAAATAGTGTTTCGGGCAAATAAAAAAGGCGTAATTATGAGCGTTTTACACATACTTTTACATTCTGTGTAAAAATGAAAGAAAAAAAATGCACACCCTAAAAAATGGTGTGCAAAACGTGTGCTTGCGAGTGGTGTATTGGAACAATTTGTCGTGCTTATAGGACAGAAAGGGGTGTTCCGTGCGTGAACTCACGTTGTGTGCGGTTTTGGTAGAACGATGCATGCAGCGGAATGGTGAACGTGATTGAGGTGCCCACATGCTGTTCGCTGTCCACCTTGATGGTGCCGTTCCATAGCGTCACCAGGCCTTTCACCACGCTCATGCCAAGGCCTGTGCCGGGCACAAAGCTGTCGCCCTTGTAGAAGCGGTCGAATATATGGCGCACGCTGTCCTGGCTCATGCCGGCTCCGGTGTCCTTCACCGTGATGACAGCGTGCTCGCTGCTCTTGTGGCAATACACATCTATGTGTCCATGTTCGGTGTACTTGCAGGAATTGTCGAGAATCTGTTTCAGCACCAGCGATATCTTCTGTTCGTCGCCGTGCAGGATGATGTTGGCTTCGGTGTTGTGGTAAGCCATCTCCACATCAGGCTTTCTCATCGGCTTGGCCTCTTCCACCACCTTTTTCAGCAGTTCGTTGATGTCAAGCAGGTTGCGATGGAGCTCCACTTCGTTGGACTCCAGCTTTGACAGTTCGATTACATCGTCGATGATTTGCAGCAGCAGTTTTCCGCTTGTTTGCACCGCGCCGAGGCACTGCATGCGTTCTTCTATGGTTTCGCTGTGTGCCATGATGGTGGAGAAGCCCAGAATGGAGTTCAGCGGTGTGCGGAACTCGTGCGTCATGTTCGCTAGGAAGTTTGTCTTGATTAAGTTGGCTTGCTCAGCCTTCCGGCGCGCCTCTATCATGGCTGTTTCAGCAGCTTTTCTTTCTTGGATGATGGTGGTGGCGCCCACTACGATAGTTGCCTCGCCTTTTCTGTTGTGTTTCTTGGCTATCAGGTTCGTCTCGGTCCACAGCGCCTCATGGTACTCGTTGATGTGCACTGGCATCTGGAAACTGGCTCGGTTGGCCATGCCGTTCCTGATTTTGCGGTAAATCTCCAGCACCTCTTCGCGGAAAGAGGGCACGATGCTTTGGGTGAGCTCCTCAAAGCTTTGTTTGTGCAGGAGAGTTCCGTTGGTGTATTTGGGGTCAATAAAAGAAAGGTTGGTTGTGAGGACATTCTTCTGCATGTCCAGTTTCCACGGAATCGTGTTGAGCGAGTGCAACACTTCTGACATGTAACTCTCGTCTAGGAAATCTTTCAGCTCTTGTATCTCATTCATAAGTGTGTATATGCTCTGTTCTGCCAACTTGTCCCGTTGGGAGCTGCCACATGGCACTCCCGGCACGAGAGAAACTGCAGATAGCGTCTTTGGGCAATTTGATAACGGTCTTAGTTCGTAAATAATGATAAAATTGTGGCAAAGGTACTTCTTTTCATTTTATTTTCCTAATTTTGTGGCATGAAAAAGTTCAATATATTTCCGAAAGATAAAATGCGGCTCAACAATATCGTGGGTAACTCGGATTCACGTGCAGGTCGGGTGTTTGACATCGTGGTGATGGTGGCTATCATCATCAGTTTGCTTGTCGCTTTTGTGGAGACACAGCCAGCGGTGGTAGGTCGGTTCAAGGACGTGCTTACGGTGCTGGAATATGTGCTCACCATCTTCTTCACCCTTGAGTACATCCTGCGCATCTATTGCTCGTCTAAGCCTCGGAACTATATTTTCAGTTTTTTTGGCATCATAGACCTTCTGGCCACGCTGCCTCTCTACCTTTCTTTTATTCCTTGCCTTTCCAGCGCACGCTATCTGTTTATTCTCCGTGTGTTCCGTCTCACCCGCATCTTCCGCGTGCTCAAGCTCTTCGCTTTTATCAATGAGGGCTACCTGCTCATGCAGAGCATACGCCTCAGCCTGCGGAAGATACTGGTGTACTTTCTCTTTGTCATCATCCTCGTGATTATACTGGGCACGCTGATGTTTATGGTGGAAGGTGGGCAGCCAGGCACGCAGTTCACCGACCTCGGCGCCAGCATCTACTGGGCCATTGTCACGCTCACCACGGTGGGCTATGGCGACATAACTCCCGTTACTCTCGTCGGACGTTTCCTTTCAGGCATTGTCATGATATTGGGCTACACCATCATCGCTGTGCCTACAGGCATCGTGTCTGCCACCATGATTGACGAGACCAAGCGTCGGGGCAGGGACGGGCGTTGTCCCCGTTGCAACGAGAAGACGGACCTCAAGGCAAACTATTGCCAGCATTGCGGGGAAAGGCTGTGATAGTTGATAGTTGACAGTTTGTACTCATTGCTCAACTATCGTCCTGCGCGTAGCGCTTAACTTCCCCTTTAACTCCCATTTTAACTCCCCATTATTAATAATGTGTTATCGGTTATTCATAAAAGACGACCTCGATGCCATCACGCCAGAAGAGCTGGAGGAGGCCATTGACGCTCTTCCTGAATGGCGGCGGGAGAAGGCCTTGCGCTTCAAGCATGAGCAGGGGCGCAAGGAATGTGCCTATTCCTATCTCCTCCTGTGTCAAGCCTTAAGGGAAGTCTATGGCATCACCGAGCAGCCCCAGTTCTCCATTGGAGAGCACGGAAAACCCTCCCTTGTCTTTGATGCCTCTCCGTATGGCAATTCTCAGTTGTCAATTGCCCATTGTCAATTCAATGACCCTCCCGTCTCCGGCATTCACTTCAACCTTTCTCATTGCAAATCGGCCATTGCCTGTGTGGTGGCTCCCTTTGCTGTGGGTGTGGACATTGAGCGCATTGGCCGTTATGATGAGGCTCTTGCCCGTCATGTGCTCAACGATCAAGAGTTTTCCACCGTGCAGCAAGCGTCCGACCCGCAGTTGGCTTTCACCCGCTACTGGACACAGAAGGAGGCCATCGTCAAGCTCACGGGACGTGGCATTGACGATGACCTCAAAAACATTCTCCTTAAATATAAAGATGTGGCACTCCGTACGGAGGAATACCCCGATGAGGGTTACGTCTTGACCGTGGCTTCCTACACCTCAAAAACGGTGTGACTCACACCGGGGTAGGCGGTCTGAGTCACACCGGCACCCTCGGTCTGAGTCACACCGCCAAAGTGGTGCACAAAGGGCCTAAAAAAAGCGAGGGAGCATCCATGAACGGATGCTCCCTCGCTTGTGTATGTCAAGTGCTTGTTGACGCTCGGTTGTGCGTGTTCCTATGCAGCGGGCCGGAAGGTGCGTTCCCTTATGAGAGACCTTCTATTTCGCCGTTTACGATGTCGATGCGCTCTGCCTGTGGCGACTTTGACAGTCCTGGCATGCGCATGATGTCGCCTGCAATGGCTACAATCATCTCGGAACCAGAGTTGATGACCAGGTCACGGATGTGGACATTGAAGCCCGTGGGGCATCCGTAAAGGTTCTTGTCGGCAGAGAAGGAGTACTGCGTCTTGGCAATGCAGACAGGGTAGTGCTCCAGACCAATCTTCTGGATGCGCAGGAGCTGCTTCTCGGCAGCAGTGCTGTAGGTGACAGTGGCGGCTCCATAGATTTTCTTAGCGACTTTCTCAATCTTGGTCTTGATGTCATCGGTGTCGTCGTAGGTGAGGGTGAGAGGCTTCGAAGGCTTCTTCTCGATGGTGTCCACCACGACTTGCGCCAACTCGGTAGCGCCGGTTCCGCCTTCGAGGAAGGCATTGTTGATGGCGAAGCCCACACCAATGTGCTCGCAGTGGCGGCGCACGAGAGCCAGCTCCTCGTCGGTATCAGTGGCGTAGCGGTTGAAAGCTACAACCACGCTCTGTCCGAAACTCTGCATGTTGCGGATGTGGCGGTCGAGGTTCTCGCAACCTTTCACAAGGCCCTCCATGTCGGGCTCCTTGATGCGCTCAACGGGTACACCGCCGTGCATCTTCAGTCCCTGTGTGGTGGCAACGATGACAGTAAGCTTGGGCTGCAGACCGCTCTTGCGGCATTTGATGTTGAAGAACTTCTCGGCACCCAGGTCAGCACCGAAGCCGGCTTCTGTCACTACATAGTCACCGTAGGTCATGGCCATGCGTGTGGCGATGACGGTGTTGCAGCCATGGGCTATGTTGGCGAACGGGCCACCATGCACGAAGGCTGGGGTCTGCTCGGTAGTTTGCACCAGGTTTGGCTTGATGGCGTCCAGAAGGAGCACAGTGATAGCTCCGTCCACACCCATGTCCTTCACACGGAAAGGCGTGTCGTCCATCTTGATGCCCAGAATGATGTTGCCAATGCGGCGGCGCAGGTCGTCAATGTCCTTGGCAAGGCAGAGGATAGCCATGATTTCAGAGGCGGGGGTGATGTCGAATCCCGTCTCGGCGATGAGTCCGTCTGACTTGGCTCCCAAGCCTGTGACCACGAAGCGGAGGTTGCGGTCGTTGATGTCGAGCACACGTTTCCAAAGCACTTCCTTGAGGGCGAAGCCTTCTTCGCGGTGCATGTAGATGTAGTTGTCAAGCAGAGCCGCAATCATGTTGTTGGCAGACGTGACAGCGTGGAAATCGCCTGTGAAGTGGAGGTTGATCTTCTCCATCGGGAGCACTTGGGCATAGCCACCGCCAGCGGCACCGCCCTTCACACCGAAGCAGGGACCCAGCGAGGGCTCACGCAAGGCGCATATGGCATTCTTGCCCAGCTTGTTCAGTCCCAATGCCAAGCCAATGCTCACCGTTGTCTTGCCAATGCCAGCCTTGGTGGGGGTGATGGCCGTTACAAGGATGAGGTTGCTCTTCTTGACTTTCTCTTCGTTAATGAGCTGGTTGGGCACTTTGGCGATGTGTTTGCCATAGTGTTCAAGGGCATCTAAAGGCACGTTGATTTTGCGTGCCACCTCTTCAATGGGTGCGAGTTGACACTCGCGTGCAATTTCAATGTCTGTTTTCATGTTAGAGTAGAGGGCTAATTGTATTGTTGGTTGCAAAGGTAATAAAAAAGGCACAAAGCCAAAAGCTTTGTGCCAATTATTTAAGAGTTTAAGTAAGTCTTTTGTAGGACGTTAGTTGTTGAGGTATGCTTTGCCATCCTTGATAATGATGCCCTTGTAGCTCTTGTTCACTGGCTGACCGAGCAGGTTGTACAGGATGCCTGTAGCAGGAGCAGTGGCAATCTCAATATCCTCAATCTCGGTCTCTTCCTTGGCGCTCTCAGTTCCGTAGAATGTGAGGCGGAAGTTATCGGCCTTGAACCAGCTCTTGCTGCTAGCCTTGATGGTTACGTTGCCCTTTTCCTCAAGCTTGAAGATGATGCTTGCTTCGATACCAATGTTCTTCTCTCCAAGCTCTACGCCAGCTTCCTTCTCTGGAATCTCGAATGGCATGCCTACACCGTTGGCTGTGAGGTCAATCTTGTTGCCCTTGTCAGAAGCAAGAACAGCCTGCAATTCGTAAGTACCTGCTGGGAGGGCCTTCAGCTCCTGTGATACATATAAACCATCTGAAGGAATAGAACCGCTCCAAGTGTTGAATACATAGCTTCCATCGGCCAACTCCATGTGGTATGTTGCGTTATTATTGTCTGCTGATTGTGTGTCATCACCCTTGAAATAAGTCCAACCATTCAGGCCGTCTTCGAAGCTTGGGTTCTGGATGAGCAGTGTCATGTCGATGCCATTCTCGTCGCTGGCAGAGCTGTAGTCTGCTGGCAGTTTCAGGTCGGCAGCGGCAGTTTCCATCTCACTGATGAAGGCTTTCAGTTCTGCAGCGTTGTATTCGCTTGCAGTTTCATCTGATACGAGAGCCTCTATTCTGTCGTATTCTCCCTGTGCAGCAACTGATGCGTTGTCATAATATTCGTCTTTGACTGCCGTAAAGGCGTCAGCTGCTGTAGCGTATGCAGCCCATGCGGCTACGCCAGCCTTCACCTCTTCGAATGCAGCAACAAGGGTCTTGCGTGCAGCAGCCATTGTCTCCAAGTTAGTGTTGAGCGCCTTATTCGCTTCTTCTTCTGCATCTGATGCGAAGCCTTGTTCATAAGCGTTCATGTTGTCAGCCTGTTCCTCTGCGTAGTTGTGGAACTCTTCGATGAGAGCTTCCAAATCTTCGTTGAGAACGTCTGCGTCAGGAGCGTTGTATTCGATAGTGAAACCATACCAGAGCACCCAAGAATCACCTTCCATCTTGTCGGCCTTGATACCGAAGGTGAGGTCGCCCGTCTCGGCGAGTACCGTAGAAACTGGCTTTGTTACGATTGCGTCGTATTTTTCGTTGTTGAAGATGTCATAACCGGCCTTCTGGCTGTTTGGCACGAAGATGCCAGAACCGTCAGCTGTTTCAGACCAACCTTCACCTACGCTCTCGTTGCTCTTCAATTCTGCTGAGTTGACAAGTGCGGTCTTGTTGTTGCCAGCGAAAACAAAGGCAAGCTCGTTTTCAGGATCATAGTTGTCAACGTTTGCAGCATTGGCTGCTGTGCGGTAGAAGCCCTTAGTAGTCAGTGTATAGGTACCTGCAGGCATGTTCTTGAGTGTGCGGCTTACAGTGAATGGGCTTTGGTTCCATACCTCGGCAGTACCATACTGTGTCTTGAAGTTGCTTGCGTCGCCGTATGCCCATTCCTTATCAGGTACCTCCGTGCCCTTCAGAGCGCTTGTGCTGTAAGTGTAAGACATCTGCTCGAAGAGTGGAGTGATGTCGAGATTATTGTCAAGCTTTTCGCCTGCTGCAGCAGCAGTTTCAAACATCTTTTGAATCTCTTCCTTGATGGTTGTAACGCGCAGTGCGATGGCTTCCTCAATCTGAGTGTTGTTCCAGCTTGCTTCATCCAAAGCGCCATCAACGTCGTCCTTCAACTGACCCAGCAAGGTGTTGAGTGCGGGATAATTCTCTTCGTCATATTGCTCATAGTCCTTTTCCAAATCGGCCTGAAGAGTAGCGAGATTCTTGTAGGCAGCAATGCTGGATTCAATCTGTGGTACGAGGTCCTTGATAGCAGCGGCAGCAGCCTTGTTGGCTTCTTTGTCTTCGCTGTCGGCCTCAAAGAGATCCTCTGCGTCTTTAACAAGTCCCTCCATCTGAGTGCGGAGGTTTTCGAAATAAACTTCTTCAGATTCTGCCCAAGTAGTACCAGTAGTGATAGCAGACTTCAGCGCGAAGAGTGATGGATTGAAGCCTGTGCCAATATAAGTCAGATAGATACCGTCGGTGAAGAAGTGAGGCATGTCTGGAGAACCGACACCTGCTGCAGTATAGCCCAATGTGAAGTATCCGGTGGTCTCTTCTGTCAGTTCGAAGGAAACTTCTTCGGATGTCCACTTGCCAACAGGGAAAGTAGTGGTGGTAGCCAAGTACTCAGTGCCGTTTTGTGCTACAAAGCCAATCAGGTTCTTGGCAATAGCTTTTGGACCACCTGCGTTGTAGTAAGACATGGACAACTTGTATTGACCTGCAGGAAGAGTACATGCCTGGGTGTATTGAGCTGTTGCTCCCCAACTGGTTACGAATCCGAGCACTTTGCCATCGGTTGAACCATCAGCCAATGTGGTTGGAACGACGAAATCCTTGCCACCAACCCATGCGCCGCTACCTACTGCAAATACACCTGCGGCAGGACCGTCGTTGGTGTTAGCGTTCTGGGCGTTCTCTGGTGTGACAGCGGGGTCGCATGGCTTATTTGCAGTCCAGTTGGATACAGGCTGCATACTGTAATGAGACACGCCATTGGTCTTCATATCCTTGCCATACGTACAAATACCGCCCTCAACAGGTTCGTCTGCGTCGAAGTGTGGGTTGTCGAAGAAGAACTCAGAGAGGTCTGTCACACTGGCAGCGTTGATTTCCTTCTGTGCAGCAATGGCAGCTTGTACCTGGTCCATTGTAGCATTAGGATTGTTGTAAACATCTGTTGATGCTTTTACGTCGGCATCGTACATTTCACCTTCGTCAATCAGTTTCTTCAACTCTTCCTTGGCCTTGTCAATCTCTGCTTGAATCACCTCCTGCTCATCGATGGAGTAGAGCTTTACACCATTGATGAAAAGGTGAGGAGAGGCTCCAGAACCACCAGAGAACGATACTCCAAGTGAAATCTGACCTGCCGTTTCAGCAGTCAAACGGAACACGATGGTATCTTTTACCCATTCCTCTGTAGGATAAGTCTCTTTAGATGATGTGTAAGAGGCATTTTCGGATATGAAGCCAATGTTGTTGGCTGCCAAAGAACCTGTGCCAGATACGTTGAACACATCGACAATCATCATGTAGGCACCAGCGGTGAGTGTGACGTTTTGTGTGTACTTGAGGTCAGATCCCCATACGGCTACCATACCCAAAACGTTGCCTGTGAATCCGTCCTGTGTGTAAGGAGCAAAGTATGAACCACCTAGTCCAGGGTGTGCATCACCGCTCTCGTCGTCGAATTCAAAGATACCGGCAGCCTTAGCGTTTGCGCCATCGGTGCGAGCGTTTTTTGCCATTTTAATGTTGTCAGATGGGAAGTTCGCAGTCCATCCTGGCACGGCCTGCATACCGAACAAACCTTTTGTAGGGTCTGATGTTCCCTCTGCAATTTCGCTCGACATGTCATAGTCGTAAGTGTTGATGGTCACTCCAACTGGTGTACCTTCAGAGAAGTCCGCATTCTGAATCTTAGATGCGGTCAAATCCTCCAGAATCGTGTACTCCGTCTGAGCGGAAACACTTACCCCTCCCAGCATGAATGCCGAGAGCACAAGAGTAAAGATTTTCCTCATAAGTTAGATAAGTTAATTGTTAATAAATATGTGTTAGTTAAACTATATAGAGTCAGTATGTATGCCAATAAGTGCCTATAACTCAATGGCTGTGTACTGATGAAGATGTGGCAACAATATACCAATCGCTGTGCAAAGAAACAAAAAAAGGGCGAAACACTCCAAATGTTTCGCCCTCTTTTTTATATAATAATGTGTTTTTTAACTAAAAATGATTATTTCAGCACCTTAAGTGTGCCTCGTTTGCCGGTCTCGCTCTGGATGCGGAGCAGGTAGATGCCTTGTGGAAGCGCTCTGCTGGCGAAGGTGGCGCGCACGTTGCCCATCGGACAGGTGAACGTGTCAACCGTCATGCCGCTGGCGTTGATGACTTGCACCTCAACTGCCTCGCTCGACTCGATGGCGCTGATACCGGTGACATACTCCTGATATTTGGCTGCGTCGCAGCGCACGTAGAGGATGCCTTCGTTGATGCGGCTGGTGTCCCAGTAGTTATAGACAGGGAGCTCTGGCAGGTCGAACTTGAGGTCGCCTGTGATGTTCACGGTCTTGGCGTTGGTCCATACATAGAAGGAGTCGGGCACAGCAGCGTCGGTAGTCAGCCCTGCAATGTATGTATCGCTCATGTAGGCCGCGATGGTGGCTCCTGCGTTGAGCTTCAGCGTGCCCATGTTGGTGATGTGGGTGTTGTTCACCTGGGTGGCTGTGGCGCTCTTGCGAAGGCCCACGAGAAGGGTTGATGCCGAACCGAAGGTCACGTTCTTGCCGTTGAAGTCGAAGTTGCCTGTGATGGCTGAAGCCGATGCGCCCGGATGGAGTGTGCCGTTGATGGTGAAGGAACTGTTGGTCATCGGTGTGCCCTTCTTGCTCACACCGGAGAGAGTGGCGCCTGCGGCTACGGTGAGTGCACCTGTGCCGAGGAGCGCGCCCGACTTGACGAGCAGTTCGCCTGCCTTGACTTGCACAGCCCCGGAGTTGGTCCATACACCGGATATGGTCATCTTGCACGTGCCAATCTTGTTGAAGAGACACTTGTTGGAACCGTTGTCGGTGACGATGCCTGAGAAGGTGAAGTCGCCATTATCAAGGCTGCTGCCTGCCTGCCAGGTGATGTTGCCTGAAGGTGTGCCTTGGCCGGTGAAGTTGCTGATGGCTTGTGCCAAAGTGCCTGAACCGGTGAGCTTGCCGATGGAGTAGGTCTTGCCCACGGTGTTGGTTACAGTACAGCCGCTGGCAATGTCAAGTGTTCCCTTTGGAATGCCTGTGGAGTTGTCGAGTGGCAACCAGATGTTGCTGGTGGTGTGCTTGATGGTGCCTTCGAACTGGCTCCAGTCGCCTGTGATGCGCACGCGGCTTACGGTGTTGGTGGGAACAACGGTCAGTGTTCCTGCGCCTGTCACCTTGTTGGAGTAGGCTGTGTAGTAGCCTCCACCCAGAATGAAGGTGCCGGTCTTGCCTTCGGGCACGGTGATTGGCATGGTAGTGGCTGTGGACTGGCCGTTGACGCCAGCTCCTGTGCCGTCTTGCAGTTCACCGCCTCTTAGCTCGATAGCCTTGGCGGGTATGCCGTTGTAGCTGATGACGCGTCCCTGCTCAACCACCAGCTTGTTGAGGTTTGCACCTGTAGCGTAGGTCTTGAGCCAGCCTGTTCCTTTCTTGGTGAGGACGGTGCCGGTGAAGGCTTTGTCCTGGATGAAGTCCATGCCGGCACTAGCGTTGATGACACCGCCGCCGTCGCCTATCAGCTTGATGGGGGAACCGTTGGTGACAGTGGCTGCGGTCTGGATGGTTGCTCCGTTCTCCATGGTGAACTTGGCCGCACCGGTAGTCACAGCGCCTAAGTTGCCTTTGGCCTTGACATCGTTGGCAAGCACGTTCACCTTCACGGTACCTCCCTTCAGGTAGTTGCCGCCAGTGTACTCATTCTCTGTGGAGATGGTGAGTGTGCCTGTGCCTTCTTTCGTGAGAGAGCCTGTCATGATGGACCCGTTGCCGGAGATGGTGTAGTTCTTGCTGCTGTTCACATTGATTGCACCGGGCATGAGCTCTTCTCCTACATTAACAGTCAGTTTGGTGGCTTCGTCGGTGAAGTTCACGATGTCATCCTTCACGAACACATCTGCAGTCTTGCTCTCGTCGCCTGCCACATAGAAGTTCTCGGACTTGGCAAAGTCCCATGCGTTAGATGCAGCTCCAGTCCATACAATCTCGCTGGCTGGTCGTATGTTGCTGATGGTAAGAACGATGTTCATATCCTCGTCTAGAGTCAAGCTTGACTTCAGGTCGGTGATGCCTTCTATCTTGATGTTGGCCAGCGAACCGTTCAGCTCTTCGACCTTGCCAATGATGTATTTGCCCTCTGCGAGTGTGGTGGCTCCCTCGGCGAAGTGCTCCACCACCTGAATGACAGGACGTAGGTATTTAGGACCGTACTGTTCCCAGACCGTGCCGCTCTTCTTCTCTATCTTGAGTGTCTTGGCGGTGATATGGTCTGCCTTGATGCCGTCGCTGTAGAGGTCGAGCACCAGGCGTGAACCGAAGCCCAGTGTGAGCGTATTGTCCACGGTGATGTTGCCCAGCGAGTTCTCTCCACCTGGACGGATGATAGCTGCGTAGTCGGCCTTGATGCTCTTGAAGTGGCCTCCGTTGGAGTTTAGCTCAGCGAAGCGGTTGAGCCACAGGTCTGACTGCTCCAGTGTACCGTCAAAGTTGAGTGTGCCGGCCCAGATGTTGGTCTCGCCCGTATAGGTCATGTTTACCTTGGGCAGTGTAAGGATACCGTCACCCGTCTTCACGACGCGAGTCTCGCCGGTTAAGGCGCCGCCCGTCACGTTGCAAGTAAGGTACTCGTATGTAGGAGCGGGCTTTGTGAGGATGTTGCTTTCTGCGTTGCCCTGCACGTGTGAAGGCACGTTGAAGGTGACCATGTAAGGGCTGGCGCCGTCTTGAATGGTGATGTTCGTGCTGAGCGTGTCACACACGATGAGGTGCTCGTCTGTCGTGGTGATTGTACCGCCGTTAGGCACTTCTGTGCGTCCTTCCATCGTGTTGGTAGGTGGCGCGACGGTGATGCCCTCCATCTCACCGAGGAAGTAGCTCTTGTGAGGTGGTTGGTTGTAGCCCATCGACTGCCATACTATTGCGTTGCGGTACTGGTGGTCAGACCACAGGGTAGGGATGCGGTAGCTGGTAGGAATGTTTGTGGTGTAGATACGTATCTTGGTATTGCCGGCGCGCATGATAAGCTCTTCGCGCCAGTCACCGAAGATGTCGGCGATGGCACCAGGGTTGTTCTTCGAAGAATTGTTGGTGTTACTGCCGTCGGCATTGAAGAGACGGCCGCCATCGGGCTTGTAGATAGCTCCGGCGCGTGCCTCGCTTCCAGGGCTATCGAACACTTCATCCTGCAAGTCGCCGTCCCAGTAGATACGCTGGTTCAGGTGTGACCAGAAGAGCGCATCGTTTGCGCCTGCAGTGCTGGGTGCCCCAGATGTGATTTCTTTGTCTGCCACCGTGCTGATGAGTCCCGTCTGTGTGGTGCGACCCATGCTGCCGGGGAAGTTGTTGGAGAAGTTTCCGCAGAGGGCGCGTCCGTCATCGGAAGAAGCCTTGAAACGGTAGTAAACTTCGCCTGTCGTAGCATTATAGTAAGTACATCCGGGTTCATCCTCGTTGCAGGTGAACTGCTCGCTGCCGTGGCGGTAAGGGTCGAAGTCTGAGCAGTGCTGCGCGTCACCATGGCCATTTCCTGTGGTGCAGAGTCCCTTGCCGTTGTCGTCAATAATCATCGAACCGAAGATGATCTCGTCGCGTCCGTCCCAATCGACGTCGCCAATGGCGAAGTTGTGGAAGCCATTGCCAAACCATGGGCTGTCCCATCCCTTGGTGTTCTCCCAGTACCAGCGTCGTGTCAACTTATGAGTCTTTATGTCCACGTCATAAGCTGCGAACTTGTGCTGTGTGTAAGCGCCACGTCCGAAGAACATGCTGGGTGTGCGGCCATTGAGGTATGGTGCGCCCCAATAGTGCTTGGTAGAGCGGTGGCCGTAACCGTCGCCCCATTCGCTGGCTGAACCGCGTGGGATAGGGTAGGCCATGTAGTGAGGATGGGCTTCTGGACCGATATCGTATGGTTTGCCAGTAGCACCCTCCAAATAGAGGAGATATTCGTTGCCTGTGTTGGTGTAGGAAAGATTGGCGTCCTTTTGGTCGACCGTGTTTCGTGTGTCAAGCGTCATGTTGCCAATGTTCTCGCTTGTGCCGTCGGCAAAGTGAATGATGGCGCCATCCTGTACGCGGAGAATCACTTCTGCTTTTCCGTCCATGTCCCAGTCATAGCATACACAGTCCCATTGCTCGTCTGGCCCTGAAATCATGTTGGGGCCAAGGTCAATCCACCAAAGACGGTTGCCGCTGATGTCGTAGCAGTCTATTTGGTTAAAGTGAATCTTTTGATAAGTGTTAGGGGAACTGTAATTACGCGCATCACTGGCAGGTCGTTTGACGATGAACTCCACCACGCCATTGCCCGTGAGGTCTCCTAACGACACATCGTTAAGGGTGTAGTAGTCATCAGCATAGTTGCCGTCACGACCTGTAGGACGTGCTACAGGAATATCGAGATAACCATTCTCCCAACGTGACACTTCCTTGCTCTTGAGCTCGGGCTTTTCTACGCCTCTCACCACGGGGATGACATAGTACTTGCTGCTTGCATTGCCGGCTGTGTGGGTGTAGTTGGAGACTTTCAGTCCCTGTTTCAAAGGGCTGCCATTGCAGTAGAGGTTGTAAGTCACGTCGTAGTACTCGTTGCTTAATACACGCCAACTGATGAAGTTGCCGGAAGATGCGGGAACAGCAACGATGCCGCGGTCAACCTTGTCTGTGAAACGCTGGGCAAAGCCTAACGTCGCCATCATGGCGATGGCACAGGTTACTAAGATTTTTTTCATAAAAGGGTTATGATTAGTTAGTGTTTATTGATTGCTCTGTAATGTGCTTATGCGTCAGCGCGCGTTGCGCACGCGCTGATGATGTGGCAAAGGTATGAAAAAAGAAGTTATTGAGCAACCATTTCAAGCAAATCTTTTCCTGTGAGCTTGTAACTGGCGTCGGTTCCGGCCAGAATGTTCTCGGCCAGCTCGCGTTTTGTCTGATGCAAGCGTATGATTTTCTCTTCGATTGTGTTTTTGCTCACCAAATGATATACTGTCACGGCTTGCTGTTGGCCGATGCGGTAGGCACGGTCGGTGGCTTGCTGCTCGATGGCTGGATTCCACCATGGGTCGAGGTGGAACACGTAGTTGGCTCCAGTCAGGTTCAAGCCCAAACCACCAGCCTTAAGGCTGATGAGGAAGACGGAGTTTTCTCCGTTTTGGAAGGCTTCAACCATCTCCGTACGCTGCTTCATCGGCACACTTCCGTCGATGTAGAAGTACTGTATGCCCAGTCGGTCAAGCTCCTTCCTGACGATGTCAAAGAAGCTGACGAACTGGCTGAATACCAATGCTCTGTTGTCGCCTTCGATGACGCCTTGCAATAGCTCTACCAGTGAGGTGATTTTGGAACTCTCGCCAGTCCATTTGGGCTCAATGAGCTGAGCGCTGCAGGCGGCTTGACGAAGACGCGTTATCTCAGCCAGCACATGCATGTCCACTTCCATTCCGCCTTCTTGCAGCATCTTTTCGGCACGCATGCGGATGCTCTCGTAGATGGCTTGCTCGTCGCGGTTCAGTTCCACGGTGTGATATATTTCAGTCTTTTCAGGCAGTTCTTTCAGCACAGCCTGTTTGGTGCGGCGCAGCATGAATGGGTGCACGATGCGTTCCAGCTGCTCCTGCTTCTCTCGGTCTTGGTAGCCTTCAATGGGGATGATGAACTTCTGTGAGAAGTGCTCATAGTTGCCCAGCAATCCCGGGTTGACGAACTGGAAGAGGTTCCACAGTTCGCCTAAATGGTTCTGTACAGGCGTACCAGTCAGCATCACGCGGTTGTCTGCCTGTATTTTCATCGCCGCAGCACTGGTCTTAGCTCCACGATTCTTGATGATGTGCGCTTCGTCCAGGCATGCGACATTCCAGTGTTTTTTAGTGAGGATTTCCTGAATGCTAAGTAATATTCCGTAAGTTGTGACGATGACATCTCCTGCTTTTGCGTCCATCACGACTTTAGTACGGTTGGCGGCGAAATTGAGTATCTGCACGTTGAGGGTAGGGGCAAAACGCTCAATTTCTGTTTTCCAGTTGGGAGCCACCGAGGCTGGCGCAACGACCAGCGAAGGCCCTTCTTCTTTCTTCAGCAGCAAGAATGCGATGGTCTGCACCGTCTTGCCAAGGCCCATATCGTCTGCCAGCAATGCGCCAGCGCCCCAGTTGTTGAGACGCGCCATCCACAGGAAACCGTCCCGCTGATATGGACGGAGGGTGGCGTTCAGCTCTTGGGGAACAGCAGGGCTGTAGCTGGAACCATCGAGGATGCGCTTCCGGATGGCGAGCAGTTGCTCGTCCATCTCCAGCTTGAGTTCGCCGTGCATGATGTCATCTCCCATGAGGGCTGCGCTGAAGGGCGATATTTTGATTTTTCCGCGTTCGCGGTTGGCGATTGCGTCAAGGGCTTTCAGTTGCGTCCGCAGTTTCTCGCTCAAAGCAAGGAACTCGTTCTCGCCAATCTTGACAAACTTGCCTTTGCTCTTGCCCACCAGTTCCAGCAGCTCGCTGATGCTGATGCGGGTCTGCTCGTCGATGTTCACCTCTCCTTCGATGTCAAACCATTGTCCGCGCGGTTTCAGCACGCCGCTCCATGAGCTGGCGCCTTTTGTCAGGGAACGAATTTTGAAACCTTGTCCTTCGGGCCACTCAGCGTAGAAGGTGTCGGGATGGTCTTGAATCAGCTGCACTAAGTCGAGCATGAACTCAGGCGGGTACATCTCGTGCTCGCTAAGGTTGTAGCCTTCGCTGTGCCAGAATGTGCGCACCAGCTCAAGGTTTTGTCGCTCTTGCTCCATGTTGCGCTTCACTCGTACGCGTCCCTCTTTGTTCTCGTCGATGATGATGTCATCGCCTTCTGCCAGGCGGTAAGTCTTCCGTCCGCCAGCCAATGGGCGCACAAAGGCTTCCACCTCCCAGTTGCCGCCTTGTTTGGGGCTCAGTTTGAAGCCTACGTTCCACTGCCCGTCGGTGATGGGTAGGGTAGAGCCTCCTTCGATGAGGGAAGAGTGCAATTCTACCTTGCCGCCAATCTTGGCCAGCAGGCTGCGCAGAGTGGGTTCGGCTTCCAGTGGAAGGCTGCCCAGCTGGAGCAGCTTGACATAGTAGCTGCGTATTTCGTTGGGTATGTTGATGATGCTGTAGTGCGTGGGCGAGTCCTCGATAATCACGAGGTCATCCTTTGCATTGCCTACGGGCACGTTTGACTTCACAAAGAATCGGTCTTCTTCGCGTTCCACGATAAGGTAGGGCTTGTCGCGGTCCACTTTCACCAGTTCGTAGGGAATGGCACGTCCTACGTAAAGACGGCTCTCGTCCACCATCTCTTCAATCACATCTTCCAGCATCAGTTCCCAATGCTCGCTATGGTTAAGCCTTGCCAGAATGCGGCGGTCGGCATTGTTCATGCACTCCACCTCTCCTTTGCGGTAGCGGGCGTCGCTCAGACGTTTGCCATTGCCCCATGTGCCGTTTTTAAGCCGTATCTGCTCGCGCACTTGGATGACGTTCGAGTCGGGCTTCTCACGGAGGTACATGAGCCTTGTGTCCGGCTCGTCAGCGTTGTGGCTGCTTGTGCCTTCCGCCTCGTCGATGAGGTCTTCAAGCACCGACTCCCATTCTGCCTTGTGATAGATGTTGGCCAACGTAGGCTGCTCTCCGAAACGATGGCGCAGCGATTCGCGTTCGTCGTCGTACAGTGGCAAGTATTTAGACATCTCATGCTGTAACAGCGCGAGGTGGGGCATGCAGCGGTTCACGTCCATTTGGGCAGTTGAGTAGCCTAAGTAGTTGGCAATGAGAAAGGCGAGGCAGCGTTGCAGTGGTGGTGTGGCGCCACTGTCGCTTGTGTCGTAGAGCTGTTGCACTTGTTCGTGGTGAAGGGCTACGCTCACGCGGCAGAAGTCCTCTGCCAGGATGCGTGCAGGGATGAGCGCATCGCGAGTACGCACCTCCATGTTGGCACCAAAATCGCGGAGACGCTGTTTGCAGGCTTCAGCCAGTGCTTGGTTCTCTTCCTGTGAATCGCTGGCCGCCACCATGTAGCTGACGACCAGGTAGAAAGACAAGAGTGAATTGTTGAAGTATCCTTTGGGGCCGCCTTCCTTCAGCTGTGTCTTGAGGGCGGCGTCAAACCACCTTGCGGCTTCGTTGCATTTGCCTTCGCAGAGACTGCGCAGGGCGCCCAGCGTGAAGCCTGCGGCAATGTTGTTGTAGAGGCCTGCTGTAGGCATTTGGCCCGTGGCCACATATTCGTAGAGTTCGATGCCGGCCAGCAGCTTGCAGCGCATGGCTTCAGTGATGGCACGGTACTCGCTGATCAAGGTGAGGATGATGGAGGTGTCGGCCACGATGTCGTTAGCCATGAGGTGGTCGCCAATGTGCTCGAAGAAATGGACGAAAGTGTCGGGCTGGAAATTGGCGAAAAGTGACTTGAAATGCGGTTCGGTCGCCACGCTGTAGAACAGATAGGCCTGGTCCTTCCCAATCACATTGGCACTGGGGCAGCCTTGATAGTCGTTTTCTACCAATTGTTTGACGGCATAGCGTACAAACATGTAGCTTTGCCCGCCCGATTGCTGCAGGCGTTGAAAGGCTAACTGCAAGTCCTTGCGGCATTCGTGCAAATACCATAGCGCAGGCACAAAGTCGGCGTGGTTCACTCCGTAGCGTCGGGCATTGGCATACCAGTCTTTGCCTTCGTTGACAAAGATGCCTTGCTGGAGCAGCTCGTTGAGCGCAGCCTGTCCGTCGAAGGCAGGGAAGGCATATTGCCTCAGCAGGTAGATGTGTTCGTCCATCCGCTTGCCAGAGCCAAGCCCTGTGTCTACGTAGAAACAGAGGAGCCGTTGTGCGTCTTCGCTCAGTTGTTCGTATTTGTCAAATGCCATGAGTTGTCCTTTCTAATGGAATAAAGCGTGCAAAGGTACGACTTTTCCGTGAATTAATCAGTGCCCGAAGTGTTAATTTAGCTAACTCCTTGCTATTTATGCATGAATAGTAAGGAGTGCTTTTTGTGCGTGCCCTGCGCGAGTTATAACGCGCAGGGTGCACGATTAATTATGCGCAGGGTGCGTGAAAACAGATGCGCAGGGTGCGCCTTTAAGGAACAAAAAAGGCAGCGCATGATGGTGCGCTGCCTGTATGAAAAATGTCTGTAAGGCTTATTTGCGAGTTACGTAAGAACCGTCGCGAGTGTCCACCTCAATCAGGTCGCCCTCGTTGATGAAGAGAGGAACACGGATTTCAACGCCGGTCTCCAGTGTGGCAGGCTTAGTAGCGTTGGTGGCAGTGTTGCCTGCAAAGCCTGGCTCAGTGTAAGTGACCTGAAGTACAACCTTTACAGGAGCTTCAGCAGTGAGGATAGTGCCAGTTGATTCGTCGATAGAAGCCATTACCATGGTCTCGCCTTCCTTCAGGAAGTCACCGCCAGTAATCAGGTTCTTTGCGATATTCACTTGCTCGAAGGTCTCAGTGTTCATGAACACGAGCTCTTCGCCCTCCTTGTAGAGATACTGGAACTGCTGGTGAGAAACCTGCACATCGTCGAGTTTGGCAGACACAATCCATGTGCGCTCCAGCACACGGCCGTCCTCCACGTTGCGGAGCTTTGTGCGCATCACTGTATTTCCCTTGCCTGGCTTGACGTGCAAGAAGTCAATCACTACATAAATCTTGTTGTCGTCAAGACGAAGGCATATGCCTTTCTTAATGTCACCTGCTAAAATAGCCATAAGAGTTTTGTTTTTGTATTAATATTTTTTCTTAACTCATTGAAATCGGGTGCAAAGGTACAATTATGTACGGGAAAAACCAAAAGTTTTTAAAGTTTTTCAAACTGAGAGTGTCAATGTGAGGTCAAAATTGCGTAAAATCATGTAAATGACAAAAAAAGTTTATGTTTTTTGTTTTTTTCTTTTGCTGATTGATAGGGAATCGCTAATTTTGCACTCGCTTTTCGCGGATGTTGCGGCATTGACAGCGAGAATAGGCAGTGAAAACTTAATAAAATAATATAATAGAACGATGAAAAGAACATTCCAGCCTCACAACAGAAAGAGGATTAACAAGCATGGCTTCCGTCTGCGCATGCAGACCGCTAACGGCCGCCGCGTACTTTCTGCTCGTCGCAGAAAGGGTCGCAAGTCTCTTACGGTATCTAGCGAACACCACGGCAAATAAGCCATTCGGTAAAGGAAACAAAAGGCAGAAGTTTAACTTCTGCCTTTTTTCGTGCTCTTGCGTGACTTTTTCTCCGCTCCGCTATTCACGTTTCATGTAAAATAGTTACCTTTGCACACATATTTAATTATTATAAGTGTGCAATGGCATTCAATCAATTTTTTAAGGGAAAAAGTGGACGGTGGTTCTGGCTCAATATCTGTTTGATGTTGGCGCTGATTGTGGCAATCCCCACCGTTACGATTTATTTGTTAGACCAATTCACGCACCACGGCGAAAAGATTGAAGTGCCGAGTGTGGTGGGCAAATCATTGTATGATGCAGAACAACTGTTGAAAGACCGTGACCTGCTGGCGCTGGTGAACGATTCGGTGTACGACAAGTATGCCGAGCCCGGTGCGGTGTTAGCGCAGTCGCCTAAGGCTGGTTATGAGGTGAAAGGTGGTCGTATGGTCTATCTGACGGTGAACTATAAGAGTGAACCCATGGTGGCGCTGCCTGACGTTGTGAGCCACGGCTCTTTGCGCGAAGCAGAAGCTTTGCTGCAGTCGCAAGGCTTCAAGTTGACCCCTCACAAGTTGGTGATGGGCAGTCCGAAGGACTTGGTGCTGGGCGTGAAGCAGGGTGGACGCGAGGTTCATGCTGGCGAGGTGATTTCACGCATCCGGCTGCTGACCTTGGTGGTCGGCGGTGGCGAGGTGGACTCGTTGGCCGTGGAACGTGATGAGATGGATGCCGATGCGTTGGAGCAAGAAGGCGGTGAGGATTTTGACATAGAACTGTAGGGATGAGTGTGGAAGAACAGGACGTGTTGATGGACAACGACGAGCTGGAGGACGACGAGACCTCGCAGCTGTATGAACATCACCGTATCATAGCAGACAAAGGGCAAAAGCTGCTCCGTGTGGACAAGTTCCTTCTCACGCAGTTGTCGGGCACAAGCCGCAACCGGGTGCAGAAAGCAGCAGATGCAGGCTTCATCATGGCGAACGGCAAGCCCGTGAAGCGCTCTTATAAAGTGAAGCCTGAAGATGTGATTCAGGTGATGCTTGACCGCCCGCACTACGAGAACAAGATTACACCAGAAGATATTCCGCTCGATATCGTGTATGAGGATGACGACCTCATGGTCATCAACAAGCCTGCGGGCATGGTGGTGCACCCAGGGTTCGGCAACTGGAACGGCACGATGCTGAACGCTATCGCATGGCACTTGAAGGACATGCCGCAATACGATATCAACGACCCTGAAATCGGATTGGTGCACCGTATTGACAAGGACACGAGCGGGCTGCTGGTGGTTGCGAAGACGGCTTCGGCCAAGACAAGTTTGGGACTGCAGTTCTTCAACAAGACCACGAAACGTGAGTATAACGCATTGGTATGGGGCAATTTTGCGGAAGATGCAGGCACGATTGTCGGTAATATTGGTCGTGACCCAAAGGACCGGATGCGGATGGCGGTGTTTCCTCCCGATTCGGAAACAGGCAAGCATGCTGTAACTCACTATGAGGTGCTGGAACGATTTGGCTACACGACTTTGGTGAAGTGTGTGCTGGAGACTGGACGAACCCATCAGATTCGTGCCCACATGAAGCACATAGGGCATCCTCTGTTCAGCGACGAGCGCTATGGAGGCGATCAGGTGCTGAAAGGTTCCAGCACGGCAAAGTACCGTCAGTTTATTGACAACTGCTTCAAGCTATGCCCACGCCAAGTGCTGCATGCCAAGACCCTTGGCTTTGTGCATCCACGGACTGGACAGGAAATGCTGTTTGGTTCAGAACTGCCTGAGGATATCGTGGCACTGCTGGAGAAGTGGAGAGGGTGGAGCAAGAGTAATTGAACGCAAGTGAATATAGTATAGAAAAAATAGATAGATAAAAGCAAAAAGATATGAAGAAAGTAATTGCCATTGTGGCAGGCGGAGACAGCTCCGAACATGATGTGTCGCTGCGTAGTGCGGCTGGTATTGATTCGTGGATTGACAAAGAACTATATGATGTATATATTGTGGAGGTGAGCCGTCAGGCCTGGTTTGCTCATTTGCCAAATGGACAGAAGTCGCCGGTGTATCGTCACAACTTCTCGTTCAAGGACGAGTGGGGCAGGGATATCCAGCCTGACTATGCTTATATCACGATTCATGGCACTCCTGGTGAGGACGGTACCTTGCAGGGGTATTTCGATTTGCTTGGAATCCCTTATTCAACAAGCGGTGTGCTGGTGGAGTCGCTGACCTTCAATAAATTTACTTTGAACCAGTTCTTGAAAGGTTTTGGCGTGAAGGTGGCAGAGGATGTGCTGGTGCGCCAAGGACAGCCAGTGGATGCGCAGCAGATTGTGGATTGTGTGGGTCTGCCTTGCTTTATCAAGCCCAATGGCGGTGGTTCAAGCTTCGGCGTGACCCATTGCAAAACTTTGGACGGTGTGATTCCTGCCATTGAGAAAGCGATGCAGGAATGGCCAGAGGTGCTGATTGAGAGTGAACTGAAGGGTGTGGAAATCAGTAACGGCGTGTACAAGACAAAGGCTACAGGCATGCATGTGTTGCCAATCACGGAAGTGGTGCCCAAGACTGAATTCTTTGACTACGACGCCAAGTACAATGGATTGGTGGAGGAAATTACTCCAGCCCGCCTTTCGGAGGATACGACTAAGCGTGTGCAAGCGCTTTCAGCTGCCATTTATGATGTTCTGGGTGCATCAGGCCTCATCCGCATTGACTATATCATCTCGAAGAACGAGGAAGGGCAGGACGTTATCAACATGCTGGAAATCAATACAACACCGGGCATGACTCCTACGAGCTTCATCCCTCAGCAGGTGCGTGCAGAAGGCAGTGAAATGAAAGATATGTTGAATGCTATCATCGCAGATAAACTATGCAACTAAGTGATTTTGACGATATTCGCCCGTGTGCGGAGGGCGAGATGAAGGCGGCTTTTGAAAGCATGCTGGCAGACCGTCAGTTTGACCACATTTTGCAAGGACTGCTTCCGCTGCCTAAAGGCATGCGCAATTGGCTCTTGCGGAAGTTGTTTATAGGCATCAAGACACCGCTAGATTTTCAGAAGCGCTATATGAAACCGTTAGTGTATTATGTGCTCCATAAAGCTACCACGGGGCATTCGGCGCTTTTTCCGCAGTCGCTTGACAGAAAGAAAAACTATACTTTCATGTCCAATCATCGTGACATTGTCCTGGATTCAGCTTTTCTTGATGTGCTGCTGCTTAAGAATGGCTTCTCTACTACAGTGGAGATTGCCATAGGAGACAACCTGCTTATCTATCCTTGGATTAAGACGCTGGTGAGGATGAACAAGTCATTCACCGTGAACCGTGGCTTGACCCCGAAGGAAATGCTGAAATCGTCTATCCATATGAGCCAGTACATGCATTTCGCTATCAACGAAAAGCATGAGAACATCTGGATTGCCCAGCGTGAAGGCCGTGCCAAGGATTCGGATGACCGCACGCAGGAGTCGGTACTGAAGATGCTCAACATGGGCGGACCAACCCCGGGCAAGACAACAGCGGACATCATTGCAAACCTCCGGCATATAAATATTGTGCCATTGACTATTTCGTATGAGTATGACCCTTGCGACTACTTGAAGGCAAAAGAGTTCCAGTGCAAACGCGACATCCCTGGATGGAAGAAGGCAAAGCAAGATGACCTTGACAACATGAAGACGGGCATCTGGGGAAAAAAGGGACATGTGCATTATCAGGCAGCTGACTGCATTAACGAATGGCTTGACACACTTGACGCTAATACGATAGAGAAAGCGGATATCTTCCGCATTGTGGCAGAGCATATTGACCACGAAATACATAAGAACTATCGAATCTACGATATTAATCGTGATGCTTTGGCAGGCAGGACAAATGCCTACATTGAGTCGCGCATCAAAATGGTGGACGTGGAGAATCCCGATGTGCCTTTCTTGCGGGAAAAGATTTCGGCAATGTATGCTAACCCGCTCCGTAATTATGAAGCAGCTGTTCAATAGTCTATTGCTGATAGGATGCTTGTTGGGTTGTGTGGCCTGCGAGGACGATGAGAAGGACGGAAACTTCCCCGCCCTCTACACCGATATGCTTTGTGTGTCCACAGCGGAAGACGGCACGTTGAAAACTGTTGTGCTGGACAATGGCGAGCAATACGATGTATCGGCTCAGGGAATGACATCGGATGCTTGTAGCACAACCTTGCGTTGCCGTGCATCCTACACCTTGAAAGATGGACGGCTGAAACTGCATGGCATTGCTCATGTGTTTTCGGACAATCCCTATCCACAGGAAGCTTTCTATGTGGTGGTAGACGGTGTGGCTGTGCATAGCCCGAGCCTTATTCCACGGGACCCTGTCAAATTGATCAGCATGTGGAAGAGCGGCGGATACATCAATCTGCATTTGGGGGTATTGACCACGGGTAATGGTGTACATGCTTATGCTTTCTGCCGTGATGGTGAGGGTGCATATTCGCTGGTTCACTTGCGCCCCCAAGAAGATGCCGAGTCATACACGGAGCATCTGTACTTGTCCATGCCTATTCCTCAAGGAGAGGAGCATCCATCTTTTACGGTTTATACCTATGACGGAATTTATACAAAGACATTTTAACGAAGAACAACAATATGACAAGAGCTATTATCACAGTCGTGGGCAAAGATACAGTTGGTATCATCGCCAAGGTCTGCACCTATTTAGCAGACAACCAAATCAACATCCTTGACATTTCGCAGACCATCGTGCAAGAATATTTCAACATGATGATGATTGTGGATTTGACCAAGTCGGTCAAGGCTTTTAACCAACTGAGTGACGAACTGGCCACGTTGGGCGAAGATACAGGTGTGCAGGTGAAATGCCAGTTGGAAGACATCTTTGACAAGATGCACCGAATCTAAAATCAGTTACCATTTGCTATCGGCGTGCAAATGCGCTCATACAAATTGTAAATGGTAAATTGAAAAAATAGTAAATGAAGCGATGATCAATCTACAAGAGGTCATTGAGACCAATAAAATGATAGAGCAGGAGAATCTGGATGTCCGTACGATAACGATGGGCATCAGCCTGCTTGACTGTGCCGACAAGGATTTGTCGGTGACCTGCGAGAAGATATACACAAAAATCACGACCTTGGCGCGTGACCTCGTCAAGACGGGTGAGGAGATATCGAAGGAATTTGGTATTCCGATTGTCAATAAGCGTATCAGCATCACACCCATCTCATTGGTGGGCAGCGCTTGTTGCCGCACTCCTGGTGACTATGTTCAGATTGCCACGACGCTGGACAAGGCAGCTAAAGAGGTTGGCGTCAATTTCCTTGGCGGCTATTCTGCCATCGTGTCAAAAGGCATGACGAAAAGTGATGAATTACTGATTCGTAGCATTCCAATGGCGATGGCGCGTACTGAACGAATCTGCTCAAGCATTAATGTGGGTTCTACAAAGACTGGTATTAACATGGATGCTGTCCGCTTGATGGGTGACATCATCAAGCAGACGGCAGAAGAGACAAAAGATGTGGATTCATTGGGATGTGCAAAGCTTGTGGTATTGTGCAATGCACCTGATGATAATCCATTCATGGCAGGTGCCTTCCATGGCGTGAGCGAGGCTGATGCCATCATCAATGTGGGTGTGAGTGGTCCTGGTGTAGTGAAGTATGCATTGGAACAGATTCCTGACGCAAATTTTGAGCTGTTGTGTGAGACGATTAAGCGTACAGCTTTCAAGATTACGCGTGTGGGGCAGTTGGTGGCACAGGAAGCCAGTCGCCGTTTGGGCGTCCCCTTTGGCATTATCGACCTCAGCTTGGCGCCAACACCTGCTATAGGTGACTCGGTAGCGGATATCCTCAAATGTATAGGAGTTGAGCATCCTGGAGCGCCTGGCACTACAGCGGCTTTGGCGCTGCTGAATGACCAAGTGAAGAAGGGTGGTGTGATGGCCTCGTCGTATGTGGGCGGTCTCTCCGGAGCTTTCATTCCTGTGAGCGAAGACCAGGGCATGATTGATGCGGTGGAAGCTGGAGCTCTGACGATTGAGAAGCTGGAAGCGATGACCTGTGTCTGCTCTGTGGGGTTGGATATGATTGCTATTCCTGGCGATACGCCTGCCACTACCATTGCCGGCATCATTGCTGATGAGAGCGCTATTGGTATGGTGAACCAGAAAACGACCGCTGTGCGCATTATTCCGGTGGTTGGCAAGACTGTTGGTGATACCGTTGAGTTTGGCGGACTGTTAGGTTATGCACCTATCATGCCAGTCAACACTTTCTCCAGCCAGCGTTTCGTTGATAGAGGCGGGCGCATTCCCGCTCCGATTCACAGCTTTAAGAATTGAGCAAGAAGTTCTAAAGCCTATCAATTGATAGGCAAAATCCCTAAAAACTTGAGGCATGAGGTTGAGGGCGGTTGCCCTCCCTTATACCTTATTCTTCCCCTTCCCCTTCCATGCTGCTTAATCATTCATTTTATCTATATCTAACAATCTAACAAAACCATAGTATGAAAAAAATCTGTTTTCTGCTAGCGATGTTGCTTGCTGTATCTATTGCACATGCACAACGCAAGACGAGTCTTGATCAGGGATGGAAGTTCCATCGTGGTGATGTTGTCAATGGTGAAGCTATAGATTTCAACGACACACGATGGCGTACCCTTACCGTTCCTCACGACTTTAGTATGGAGCCTGCTTTCATCCCATCCAATGGTCGCCAGCGCATCGCCAGTTGGTCAGACGTGCAAATAGGTCCTTTCTCTCGTCTCAACTTCGGTGATGGAGATACGGGGCAGACCGTAGGTGGTACGGGGTGGTATCGCAAGACTTTTGAGCTGCCCGTCTATGGGAGCACAAAACTTGATACTTACCTCTCTCAAACCCAAGTGAACATCCGTTTTGATGGCGTCTATAATCAGGCGGAAGTGTGGGTTAATGGAGTCAAGGCTGCTGTGAATGTTTACGGCTATATGCCTTTTGTCGTCAATCTCAATAAGATATTGATGGACCCCGCGCATCGTCAAGCTGATCACGACCGTTTGGTGACCGTGGTGGTTAAAGCTGTCAACGAAGGGGAAAACTCTCGTTGGTATGCAGGTAGCGGTATCTTCCGCCATGTATGGTTGGAGACAACAGAGAAGATACACCTTGATGAATGGGATGCCTATGTGGATGCTTCCGAACTTATCAACAAGGGAAAAGATGGTCATATAAAGGTCTTTGCCAAAATCTTCAACGAAAGCAATTTGTCAACTGTCACTCAATTTGGAGCTGACATCTTCGATGCACACGGAATCCGTGTGGCGCATCAGGAGGTAGATGTAAATGTTGAAGCCAATACTCCTGATGGCACAGATGTGTCAACAGAACTCACTGTTAAGTCGCCTCATCTTTGGTCTTTGGATGACCCATACCGCTATACGGCAAGGCTTTATGTCAGCAAGTCGGGTGAAGAGAAAGACGCGCTAACCATTCCTTTCGGCATTCGTACCATCCGGTTCACAGCAGAGAATGGCTTCCAACTCAATGGAAAGACAGTTAAACTCCGTGGCGGCTGTGTGCACCACGACAATGGACTTCTGGGTGGTGCAGGCATTGACCGTGCCGAGACGCATAAAGTAGAACTGATGAAATCTGCCGGTTTTAATGCTGTGCGTTGTAGCCATAACTTGCCCACCGAAGCATTCCTTCATGCCTGTGACAGTCTTGGTATGCTTGTCATTGATGAGGTGTTTGACCAGTGGGAAGAGGCCAAGCGCCCCAACGACTATAGCCAATACTTCAAGCGTGACCATTTGAAGGACATGGCACTCATGGTGCGTCGCGACCGCAATCACCCTTCTATCATCATGTGGAGTATCGGTAATGAGGTGGCTCAGCGTGCAGACATTCCTCGTGGCAAGGAAATCGCGCTTGAACTCAACCTCATAGTCAATCAGAACGATGGCACACGTCCTACGACGATGGGCGTGAACTCCTTCTGGGACCGTCAGGGCTACACTTGGGAAAAGAACTCTCCTGACGCCTTCGCAAATGTGGAGGTTGCAGGATATAACTATGAGTGGCGTCACTATGAGAGTGACCATGATGCTTTCCCCGACCGCGTTATCTTTGGCTCAGAGTCTTATCCCAAGGAGATGGCAGAGAACTGGAACCTCATTGATAAGCATCCTTACCTCATTGGCGACTTCGTGTGGACAGCTGTGGACTATGTGGGAGAAGCGGGTCTTGGCCATGTATTCGAGCGTTCGGACAACCGTTGGATTCAATTCTTGTCATGGCCTTGGTTCAACGCAAATTGCGGTGAACTCGATTTGGTGGGTGACAAGAAGGCGCCAAGCTACTATCGGGATGTGCTCTGGCGTCGTACTCCTATTGCTATGGCTGTACGTCCTTCCATCCCGGATGGCGAGTACGAAAACGTGGAGGCATGGGGATGGACAGCGGAAGAGCCTCACTGGAATTGGTTCTCTGCTGATGGAAAGCGCTATCTTCCTGTTGAGCTCCGTCCAGAGAACTATCAGACCACGAATATAGTGGGCCATCTGCAGCATGACATCAATGCGCATCGCAGCGATTCTCTTCGGGTCAATGTCTATAGCCGTGCTCCCCGTGTGCAGTTGCTTGTCAACGACTCTATTGTAGGTGAGAAAGACACTGATCCTAATAATTATACCGCCACTTTCTATGTAGCCTATCAGCCCGGCTCGCTCAAGGCAAAGACCGTGCCTCAGACCAAGAAGGAGCAGGCGGCATCCGTAGAGTTCAAGACTGCAGGTCAGCCGGCACGCATCGTGTTGAAGGCCGACCGCACCACGATTTCTTCGTCTCACAATGATTTGTCGTATGTGAATATCTGCATTGAGGACGAAAACGGGAATCAGTGCTCTACGGCAGAAATTCCAGTAGAGATTGCGGTAAAGGGTGCTGCCAGTGTCATTGCCGGAACTGGCCATCCATATGATATGTATTCATTCCGTTCGTTGAAGCCTACCACCTTCCGTGGTAAAGCACTTGCCATTGTTCAGCCGCAGGACAAGCAGGGCGAAGTAACCCTGACGGTCAAAGCTCCTGGACTTGAAGAAGCTCAGCTTGTGATAGAAATGAAGTAAACATAAAATAAGATATGAAGAATAAAGTCATACAAAAAACTGCACTCGTGGCATGGGCCATGTTGTGTTTTGGGGATGTGGCAGCACAAGACCTCCCTACAATGGGCTGGAGCTCTTGGAACACGTTCGCCCTGAATATTAGTGAACAAATCATCAAAGAACAGGCTGCGGTCATGAGGCAGTCTGGTCTGCTGAAAGCGGGCTACAACCACATCAACATCGACGATGGCTACTTTGGAGGCCGAGATAAGGAAACCGGTAAGTTGTTGATTCATCCTACACGTTTCCCGAACGGGTTGAAACCAGTTGTGAACTACATTCATCGCTTGGGCATGAAAGCCGGCATCTATTCCGATGGTGGCAAGAACACTTGTGGCAATTATCATGGTGGCGATAAGATTGCCGAGGGTGTGGGACTCTACGGACATGACCAGCAAGACTGCGATCTCTTCTTTTCAGAGTTAGGCTTCGACTTCATCAAGGTTGACTTCTGTGGTGGTGTGGGCTACCACAACAGCGAGAACCTTTATCTTGACGAGGAAGAGCGCTATACTGCGATTGCAAAGGCCATCGCCAATACAGGGCGTACAGATGTGCGGTTGAACGTGTGCCGCTGGGACTATCCAGGCAACTGGGTGCATGACATTGCCACCTCATGGCGCACCACCGGCGACATTAACGCCTCATGGGGCTCGGTGAAGGATATCCTTGCGCAGAACCTCTACCTTTCTGCCTATTGCTACGACGGCCATTACAACGACATGGACATGCTTGAAGTAGGCAGAACCCTCTCACTGGAGGAAGACCGTACACACTTTGGCATGTGGTGCATCATGGATAGCCCTCTGCTCATTGGCTGTAATATGAAGGACCTGTGGGAACGTTCAGACAAGAAGCCTGCGCTTCAGTTGTTGAAGAACACAGAGCTGATAGCGCTGAATCAAGACCCCTTGTGCTTGCAGGCCTATGTGGTGCAGCATGTAGGTGATACTTATGTGTTGGTGAAGGATTTGGAGACACTCTATGGCACAGTTCGTGCAGTAGCTTTCTACAATCCTTCAGACCAGCAGGTGAATATGAGCATCAAGCTTTCTGACCTCGATTTGGGAGGAACGGTGCAAGTGCGCGACCTCTTCGCGAAAGAGGACTTAGCTCCCGTGGAGGGACAATTGACCGCAACCGTGCCTGCACATGGCACCCGCATCTATCGTTTGGTGGCCGAGCAACGCTTAGAGCGTGTGCTCTACGAGGCAGAGACCGCCTATTTGAGCAAGTACCAGGAGATTAAGAATAATCAGCAGTACAAGTCTGGCATTTATGAGACAAACTCTGCTTGCTCGGGAGGAGCCTATGCCACATGGTTAGGTTCCGACCCGAAGAATGACTTGCAGTGGCGTCATGTATATAGTGCTGATGGTGGAGACTACATGATGACCATCCGCTATGTCTCAGGCGATTCTCGCAGCGTTACCGTCAATGTGAATGGCTCCGATGTGAAGACCCTTTCTTGCAACTCTGGAGGCTGGGGTTCGGTGAGCTCTACTTCTGTGCGTGTCACGCTCGAACCAGGCGAGAACGTTGTCCGCCTCTATGGCAAGTCTTCCTCCTCGTGGATGCCCAATATAGACTGCATGCAGTTGAAGAAAGTAGGTCACTCTGGCCGCATCGTGGTGGGGATAGCTGCTCCCACAGCTGAGTCTGCCGCTCAGCAAGGTGATGACAAATATTACACATTGGATGGTCGGTTAGCCCAGCCTACCGCCAAAGGTTATTACGTACACAATGGCAAGAAGTTGTTGCATCAGTAGAAACCAACGAAGTAAAGCAAGCCCCGCACAGACGAAACTGTGCGGGGCTTGTTGTATTTATAGATGGTTCTGTGGCTTACAGTGACACCTTCACGCCACCCATAAAGGTGGCTTTCGGCATGGGGAAGCCTGCGTAGGTTTGGTACTGCTCAGCCAGGATGTTCTCGCCCTTCACGAAGAGAGTAGCGCATGGCACCACCTTGTAGCTAACCGTTGCGCTCAGCAGCGTGTAGTTCTCCTTCTCAGGAGCATCTCCTGTGGTGAGGTAGAGTCCGCTGATGCTCTGCAAGCCTGCAGCAACAGCCCATTTCCCTTGTTGGAAGTTCGTGCCCACATAGAGCTTGCCTTCAGGGGCACCGTCCAGTGGCGTGTCCATTCGCAGGTGCGAATAGTTGGCGTTAAGGCTCCAGTGGCTGTCGATGCGGTAGTCACCCGAGAGTTCCAACCCCCAGTTCTTGAACTCGCCCGAGTTCACGTTGCGGGGTTTGCCGTCGATGCGTACGTTGGTGATGAGGTTGTCCCCCTTGATGTAAAAGAGGTTCGCGCCGAAGTGTCCTCTGCCATTGAAACGTTGTGTGAACGAGAGTTCATAGTTCATCATGCGTTCAGGCTCCAGATCGGTAGTGGCAGGAGGGAACATGTACATTTCGCGGATGATGGGGTTGCGGAAACCCTTGCTGACGAGTGCTTTAAGGTCAGCAGTTGGGTTGAGGTGGAAAGAGAGACCGCCTTGTGGCACAAGCTCCGTGCCGATAACAGAGTGGTAGTCCAGTCGCAGTCCAGCATCCACAGAGAGCCATGAGGTGATGTCCTGGCGGAAATCAATATAGCCAGCTACCTCATCTTCATGCAGCTTCTCGCTCCCGTCCTTAGCCAAATATGTCTTCTTGCTGGTAACCTTGTCCTCGTTCCACGCAGAGCCGCCAAAGTGCTGCCAATCCACGCCTACGGTCACCAGATTGCCCTCAAAGAAGCTTGCGCTCTGGTACCAAGTCAGTCCACCGATGTAGTCGTTATGCTTGTAGAGTGTTGTTTTCGGAGATCCACCAGGATTATAGCCATCATCGATGTTATGGTGTCCCCAGTCGAGGTAGGCACGCAAAGCACCGCTGGTCTTCTTGTAGTTGTTCAGGATGCTGATGCTGGCGAGTCCTCGTGTTATCTTTGAATCATTGTCAATGAAAGGCTTATTGATAGCGCCAGGGTTACTGCTGTTGAAGTGTGTCACGTTCAAGTCACCCACTGCTTTCCAGTTAGCGGTGAAGTCATAGCCCAGTTTCACATAGCCAGCCAGCTGCTCAAACTCGCTGTTCGGTCGATGGCCGTCGGTGCGCAGGTACTGGGCTCCCACGATGCTTGTGAACTTGCCCGCCTTCACGCGATTAGTCGCGTCAGCTGAGAAAGTGCCGTAGCTTCCTCCTTGCAGTTGGATGTACGTCTTCACGCCATCCTGGTGCATCTGTCGGGTCACGATGTTCACCACACCCGCCATGGCGTTGCTTCCATAGAGCAGGGAAGCGGGACCGCGCAGCACCTCCACTCGTTCCACCATCATTGTCTGATAAGCATCAGGGATGGGGTGTCCCATCAGTCCGGCATACTGAGGCTGACCGTCAATCAGCACCAGCAATTCAGCGCCGCTGCCAATGCCACGAATCTTCATCGAGCCCGCCGCACCCGTACTTACGCCATAGCCTAAGATGCCACGGCTGGTAGTGAACAGACCGGGGGTCTGCTCCATCACCGTCGGCAACACCGATGTGCGGTACTGCTCATTCAGCTTCTCGTTGTCCACCACCGTTACGGTCAGTGGCAAGTGACGTTGGTCGGTAGCGTTACGCGTGCCCGTCACGACCACATCCTGTAGTTCATAGTTCTTGTCTTGTGCACTCGCACAAACTGCCGTCGCCATCGCAACGGCAGTCATTAAGAAAGTTCTTTTCATGTAGTTATTTTGTGTTATTTGTCAAGCTTCACCAACTTGTAGTCAGTCGTGCCCATGCCAATCTTCTCGCCCCATTCCACGATGTGGATGCCATGCTGCTTCTCGATGCGTCGCTTCAGAGGGTCAGGATTGTTCTTGTCGTCCTTCTTCACCTGATAAATCAGGTCGTAGGCGGCACGGTCACAGGCGATGGGGTCTGTAGAGGCCACGATGCCGATGTCCTGAATCTCTGGAGCATGAGGATGCGCGTCACAGTCGCAGTCGATAGAGATGTTGTTCAGTACATTGATGTAAACGATATTGCCCTTGCCGAACCAGTTAGCCACAGCTTGAGCTGCTGCCGCCATGCTCTCCAGGAACGCATCCTGTGGTTGCGTGTGTTGCCAGCAGTCAGGTGTCTTGTCGGTCACACCGTGCGAGTGGATGTACGCCTTTCCTGCCGTTGAAGCGAAGCCGATGCTTTGGTTCTTCAGCACACCGCCAAAGCCACCCATCATGTGTCCTTTGAAGTGAGCCAGGTTGATGCAGAAGTCGTAGTTGCCCAGATGCTCGCCCACGATGTCATACTTAATCCAGGTCTTGTCCTGCACGGGAATGCGCAGGTCGCCAAATTCATCCATGATGTCTACGGCAAAGAGGCTGTCGAAACCATGCTCATGGATAGTCTCCCAGTGCTTCGCCTTGTCCTGGCGGCTACCACCATAGGCGGTGCAACACTCCACGATGGTGCCGTTTACCTTGTCCACTAAGTTGCGGATGAGGGTAGGCTTCAAGTAATTGTTGCCACCGCTTTCGCCCGTGCTGATCTTCACAGCCACGCGCCCATGCTCTTTGACGCCGAGCGCCTCGTAAATCTTTACTAACGATTCCGGTGTAATCTCCTTCGTGAAGTATACCTTAGCTTGCTGCGCCTGAGCGTAGCAAAGGGCCATTGTGCAAAGGATGATGGTTACAAAGATTTTCTTCATAGTTTGCTGTTTGTGTATTGTTAAAGGTGGAATTAAAAGGGGAAATTAAAGGGGCGCCTTAATTAATAGTTATTGATTAAGGCCCCCCTTTATCTCCTACTTCTTAATCTTATATATATAGAATGTACGCGCGGGAACCGTGATGTTCTGCTGTGGCGCAGTCACCGTCAGCTCCGATGTCTTCGGTACAATCTTTGTAGGCTCCTCCAGCGTGTTCTCCGCATTCAGGTTGTCGCTGTGGAAGGTGATGAGCTGTGCTGCATGGCTGCCCTTCATGCCCTTCAGGTTCAGCGTCACAGGCTGAGGCTTGTCGCCTGTGTTTACCACCTTGATGATGACTTCGTTCGTGCTCTTGTCCAGCACTGCTGAAGCGAAGAGACCGTCCTGGTCAGGGTTGCCTGCTACAGGTTTGCCTTGCATGGTCAGCGGCAGCACGTTCGTACCCTTGTTCAGCGAGTAGAGCTGCTGCACATAGTAGGCGCAAGAATTGAACTTATTCAGGTTGTCGTACCAGATGGCATCAGGACGCCACTGCCAGCCCTCCACGTGCGCGAAGAGTGGGGCATACGTAGCCATCTCCACAATGTCAGCATTGCGCTCCAGACCCGTCATGAAGGCAGCCTCCATCAAGGCAGCGTTGAAGTGGTTCCACTTCTTGCCAGCGCCGTGGCAGGCATATTCACCAGCAAACACCTTAGGCTGACCCTTGCCGCGCTTGTAGCTGTCGTAGCGGTTTGCGCCGCAGTTGCCCCAACGCTGCTTGGCCTCAGGTGTGCCAAGAAACCACTGCTCGTTTCTGTAGTAGTGCTCGTCCACCAGGTCCGCGCCAATCTTGCGCATCTCAGGCCAGAGATAGTCAAACTCCTTGCCCTCCGAGTCAGGACCGCTCGTGCCCACAATCTTGATGTTGGGGTACTTCTTGCGCACCTGCTCCACAAAAGGCTTCAGGTTCTCAGGGTAGATAGCGCCCCACTGCTCGTTGCCGATGCCCACATACTTCAGGTTGAATGGGGCAGGGTGTCCCATGTCTGCACGCAGTTTCGCCCACATGTTCTTTGCAGGGTCACCGTTTGCAAACTCGATGAGGTCGAGCACATCGTCAATATAAGGCTGCAGCTGGTCCACAGGCACGTGTGCATCGCTGCGGTTTGCGCCGTTCTGGAACTCGCAAGAGAGACCTACGCTCACTACAGGCAGAGGCTCTGCGCCAATCTCCTCCGAGAGCTGGAAGTACTCGAAGAAGCCCAAGCCATAGCTCTGGTAGTAGTCAGGGAAGTAGCGATGCGTGAATGTGTAGTGCCAGCGGTTCTCGTTCAGTGGACGGTTCTCCACAGGACCTACGCTGTTCTTCCACTGGTAGCGGGTAGCCAGGTCTGTGCCCTCCACGATGCAGCCGCCAGGGAAGCGGAACACACCCGGGTGCAGTTGCTCAAGGCTCTCAGCCAAGTCCTTGCGCATGCCGTTCTCATGTCCCTTGTAGGTATCTACGGGGAAGAGGCTCACGTGCTCCACATCGGTGGTCACCTTCGCGTCGCCCCACACACGCAAGTGCGCTTTGGCAAACGTGCGGCTTGGCTTCACGATAGCCGTATATTTCTTCCATTCCTTGCCGCTCACTTCCACACCGGCATTGCCCAGCTTCTGGTCGTCGGTCATGGTGGCATTGTCCACCAAGTCCACCCATAGTTTAGCAGTGCCTCCATTAGGCACACGGGCCCACACCGAGAAACGGTACTCCTGACCGCCCTTCACACCCATGCCAAAGAAACCGTGGTTCTCAATCATGGTGTGCTTGTCTCTGTGACCAGAGGGAGCCAGACGCACATAGTGTGGGTTCTTCTTGAAGGGACCATCGTCCTTCACGGTCACCTGTCCTGAGATATCCCAACCAGCCAAGTGGTTAGGGAACTCGAACGAACGGTTCTTCACCAGCTCAGCGTACAAGCCGCCATCGGCAGCATAGTTGATATCCTCAAAGAAGATGCCGTACATCGTTGAAGGGATGGGCGCCCCCACCTTCGTAGTGTTCACATCCAGCGTGTGTGTCTGTGCCGTCATGCCCGTGGCAACAGCCATTGCGGCAAACATTGAAATGATTTTCCTCATAAGTTAGTAATGTATAGTTGGTTGTTGATTAGTGTGTTTAATTTGCAAAGATAACGCTCTTTTGTGAATGTGCCAAATAAGCGAACGGAAAAGTGAAGAAGTGTCCCCTTCTAGGGTCTTGGAGCTTCATGCCGTAAAACAAAAAAATCCGCCGAGCAAATTGCCCGGCGGATTTTTATATAGAACATTAGTTCGTCAAGTCAGCTTACTTAGTCTCAATGCCATTGAGAGAGAAAGCCTTGCCTCCGTTAAGGATAACGAACTGGCCCTTCTTGTAGAACTTGCCATTACGCTTAGCCTTTGCAGCGTCAATGTCGTTGATCTGTACTTGGCCTTCTTCATCCAGGTGCTTGTAGAGACCTTTGACTTTTGCTACGAGAGGATATGTAGGATTCTCGCCCATGAAGGTCATCATGCAGATTTGTGGAAGAACACCGTTCTGAATAGCGCAATTATTATCGTCAGCAAATACATACTTGTATTCAGTTGCACCTTCTGGAATAGCAACCAATTCTTGACCACCCCAGAATGCGAGATGCCAACCTCTAGCTACTGGCTCTGCGAACTTCACAATTACATAGTCACAGTTTGCTACATCAACGTTCAGCATCTTGATTGCAATATTGAGGTCGCCATTGGCTGTGTATGTATTGTACTTTTCGCCTTCTTCAAAGTCTGTGCGAGTGAAAGTGTCGAGGGTCTTGCCTTGATCCTGTGCAATCTCAATGAGGTTAGGATCGATTTCCTCTTCCTCTGCTTCGAGACCCACCCAACGGAGCGAAACAGGAGCGCCGACATAGGCAGCGAGGATCTCTTCGGGTTCTGTCTCAGTTTCAGGCTTCACGAGCTCGGCAGACAAGATGTTGATGCTTTGATAAACATAACCGTTCTTGAGAGCTTCTGGGAAGTCTGTCTCGCCCAGAGGAATGTAGAATGTCTGAGGAGGCATGATGCTGTGCTTCGTCTCAGACTGCATGTTCATGGTTTCCTCTGGCAGGTCACCAGACAGCATAACGAGAATCTTCACTTGCACGTCGTCAGCAGTGAGACCGTTTGCTTCGAGGTTCTCAGCGGTGTAAGTCACCTTGAGAGCAGTACCTGCAGGATACAAGCTTGGCTCGTTCTGTGTGCCGCTTTCCATGTTGAATGTAGGAGCGCTGAGCACAATGTCAGGTATAATCTCAGAGAATACAGCATCGATGACTACAGGAGCTGCAGGCATGATGAATGAGTTCTCTTCATCCGGCTCGATGGTCTTCGCGTCTTCATCCTCTCCATAAGAGATAGAGATGCTCTTCAGTTCGTAGCCTTCAGCTGGAGTGATGGTGAGCTTCACGGTTGCGCCAGCTTCAGCCTCAGTGGCATCAGCTTCAACAGTACCATTCTCGATACCGCCTTTGATAGCGATTTCGTAAGTTGGATTAGGAACTACAGCGTCGCCCAAACGAGTGAGTGTCCAAGGACCAATCACTGTGTAGTCAGACTCAGGAGTGCCAGTTCTGTTGATACCGATAGTAACGTCACCTGCTTCAGCGATGTTGAAGATCACCTTGTTCACATACTGATCAGCAGCGAACCAAGCCTTCACAGCGTTAGTTGAGTTAGGAACGTACTTCTCGTTTACGACTACAGAACCTTCACCGTTAGCATAGTCTGTCTCAGAAGCACCGTCGTAGCGGTTCTGAACAGGAGCGGCAACAGTCGTCTCACCTACAGTAGCATAAAGCTGAACGAGCTTCGTCTCTGTACCACCAGCGATAGCGGCAGCTTCAGCTGCTTCGTCACCACCGTAGCGGTATGCAGCTTGTGCAGTCAGCTTGTATTGACCTGCAGGCAGATTAGCGATAGTTTGCTTGAAGTCGAACGCAGCAGCGTTACCAACCTTCACAACGCCAGAACCGTCAATGCCCTTAGTGCCAGTAGCGTCGAAGCCACCTTCGCCAGTCAGGTCAGCATTCACGATCATGTTGGTGTAGTCGTTAGGATTCTTAAATGTAGCAAATACTGTAACAGCAGCAGCTGGCATTACAAAGGTGTAACCCTCTGCAACTTCAACGTCGTCTTCACCAGCCTTCACGCTCAGAGCTGTGAGTTCATAGCCTTCGTTAGGAGTGATGGTCAGCGTAACAGTTGCGCCAGCCTCAGCCTCTTCTACGTCAGCCTCAACTTTACCGCCTTCGATACCTTCAGCAACTGTGATAGCGTAAGTAGTTGGAGCAGGAGCAAGCTGTACGAGACGGAAGTTAGAGAATGACATCCAGTTGTGCTGTTTGTCAGTAACACCCTGAACACCAATCTTCACGGCACCGGCCTGTTCCACTTCGAACTCAACGAACTGGTCGTTCCAACCACGGTTGAATATACCACCAGATGCGCCGATAGCAGGAATTGTCACCTTTGTTTCACCTGCGTACAGAGAGAATGCAACATCGCCAGAAGCGCGGGCGATAGCGGTGAGCATATACTTACCTGGGTCAAGAGTAATCTCCTGCTCAAGGCTTACATCCCAAGCTTCTTTACCCCAATCGCCACCATCGAAGTACTTATCCTCAAATCCGCAACCTATAGGGTTTAGTGGGATTTTGCTTGCAAAGCGACAAAATTCATTTTATTGTACATATTTCTTGCACAACAGAAATGTC
>ONLY01000001.1 GCA_900318775.1 uncultured Prevotellaceae bacterium
CCCGGGCGCGCCGATGGTACTGCACCGCAATGCGGGAGAGTAGGTCGCCGCCTTCTTTCTGGAGCCCTCCGCACAATAATGTGGAGGGCTCCTTTTTTTGTTGGCCTATCGCTTATCGCCAGTTTATCCCTTCGGTCCTATTCAAATTCTTTATCCTTCTATCTTAGTCCTTTTTCTTTTATTATTTTTCCAAACTTTCATTCACCATGATTCTTTGCTTTGTAGCCTTCCACATCGTTTGCTGCAGCACGTTCATTCGTCGATGCTGAGATTGCAAAGATGGAAGCTACCGTCAAGACCATCGCCGACAAGACATTTGCTGAGCAGGCTCAAGGTGCACTTGATGATCAGCGAGAAAGCGCTCTTTGGGGCTATGCTATCAGCAGCGAAAAGATGGGGCACAAGATGCTCGCGGATGCAGACTTCAAGGCTTATATAGCCGGCATCAATCCGAACGATACGCTGCAAGTTTCACGCATCTATCCCTACATCGAATGGTACTATGCTGCCCATCCCAATCTTTATACACCGATGTCTGCCGAAGGCGCGAAGGTAAAGTTCCTTTCTAAATATACCCAGAATCAAGATGTCCGCAACAAAGTGGCCAATATATACCTGATGAATGTGCTGTACTTGGCCGGATGGGGAATGGATACGGCTGGCGCAGAGTTAAAAGACCTTTACGAGCAATATCTTGCAGTCTGCACAGATACCACCTATTATGCCTTTGTTCGTGAGAATCTTGCTCGTATGGAGGCACAGGCACCAGGTGAAGCGCCCATAGATTTCACCCTCGAGGCCGCCGATGGCACTCCAACTCAGTTTGTTGCTCTTATGGGTGGCGGACACGTCACTTATATTGACTTCTGGGCTACATGGTGTGGTCCATGCAAGGCCGAGATTCCTCATCTTGACAAAATGGTAGCCGAATATAAAGAGAAAGGTCTGCTCTATTCTGCAGAAAATCCACAAGGAAAGATTCGTATTATCTCTGTCTCAATGGATGCCAATCGTGACCAGTGGCTCAACAAGCTGGAAGCCGACAACCCACAATGGGAACAATATATCATTCCAGACCTTGAGAATTGTGTGGGTCTTACAGGCTATAACATTCAGAGCATTCCTCGCTTCATGTTGTTTGATGCTCAAGGCAGACTCTATAAATCTGCTGCTCCACGTCCAAGCAGCGTAGAGACACGCGCGCTTATTGATTCCCTCATTCAGTGATTTTCCAACGCATACTTCTCTGCTGCTCATTGTTCCTCTCTGTTCTGACAGTGGCGGCGCAGGAAGAGACCGCAGATACAACGGCGGCATCTCTGCCTACTGATGTGTCTGTTCACTACGTACTGGTCACGCCAGGGGAGACGGCCTCTTCCATCTTAGGGCATGCAGCCATTCGCATGTCTTGTCCTTCGCAAGGTTTGGACTATTGCTTCACTATCAAGACTCCTGAAATCAGAGAAGAAGTTATTGATATGATCTTTGGCCATCTCCGTATAGGACTTGTGCCCGAAGAGACCTCACATTTTCGCCAAACATATATGAAGGAAGGGCGTGGCATCATTGAATATCGCCTTGCTCTTTCCCTTGATGACACCCGCCGTTTGTGGCAACAGCTTGATGGGCAAGTCGCACGAGGACTCTATCTTGATCTTGACTACGTAAACAACAGTTGCACGCAGGTGGCCATAGACCAACTGTATGAACAGTTGCGCACTCGTTCTGATTTGCAGATAGACGAGGTTATTCGCAAGACGATTCCTGTCCAGACGCGTCGTGAAGCTGTGCTTCGCTATTTTGACCAAAGCACATGGTGGGGCTTCTTGCTTCATTCGTGCTATTCTTACTATCCAGATGAAAAAGTGTCTCCGCGCCGTCTTGTTGTGATGCCGCAAGACGCTGCCGCTGTTTTCCGCGAGGCAGGGCTAGTGATAGAAGAGACCATTGTGGCAAAACAAGAGAAATCAGCCCCTTCTTCCGATGGTGCGTGGCTCACTCCACTTCTTGCATCGGTGCTGTTCTTCCTCCTGTGCCTGTTGCCTTTCCGTCAAGTAGATTGGCTCGCTGTGCCTTTGCAGATTCTTTCTCTGTTGTTATTCATTCTATTGTCGGTGTTTTCCCATGCTTCAGGCATCGGTTTTAATTGGCTTATTTTGGCCCTGTTCCCTTTGACTGCTCCTGTCGGCATTGTCTATATGCTCTGTCATATGGGCGACATCTACAGTCTTGCTCAATTGCTCTTCGTGTTAGGTTTCTTTGTGCGGGCGCTCTATTATTTATATCATCATCGTAATCAAGTAAAAAAAATAATATTATTCAAATTTATTAATCATTCATCAATATGAAGAAATTCTACTCATTTGTGCTTTTTGCACTTCTTAGTGTTTCTGCCTTTGCAGAGACGGATGATGCCTACTATTGGTTCTACGACAAGGTTGTTGCCGATCCAACGGGTAAAGGAAAAGTCTATATTTCAGATGGTCCCCTTGAAGATGGCAAGTTTGAGTGTCAGGATGACATGGAATTTAAGTATGTTAACTACGGCTTCAATACACTCCCTGTATGGACTTATGAAGAGCCTGCTGAAGGTTATCAATTCGTGGGTTGGTTTACGAAGCCATCTACAGAGGCAAGCATGGCTGATAAGGTGTCTGATGGAAATGGTTTATCTATCACCACTACAGTGTCTTCTGAAAGTAATGATGTTGAGTATTATCCATTTGAGCCAGAGGCAACCTACTATGGTGTATTTGGCAAAGTGAAGATTCAGGCAGCGTCTGCTATGGACAAGCTGGGTGCTCTGTCTATCAGCAAATTGGCGAATGATGCTGGTGACGAAATTACTATTACTGCCACTCCTGCAAGTGCTGATGTGAAGTTTGCCTATTGGATGGATGAAGAAGGAAATAAAATTGCCGAGAATCCTTATACATTCACGGTGGAAGGGATAAACACCTATACGGCTTACTATACAGGAGATGCAGTTAAGTATATTGACTTCGGTGAAGGCAAATACATTCCTTTCTCAAATAGCCGTAGTGCAAGGCTCTCTGATGGCATTACCAAGTATGAAGTGAACTCAATAGTAAAAACCTTCGAAGACCTTGAGGGCCATACTATTAGTTATGAAGCCACAGAGAATGCTTGGGGTTGGATTGATAACGAAGAATATGATGACCAATTCAATCTGATCAGCTACGATTTCCATCCATATCAAGGAGAAATTCCAAACAACATCCCCAGCTACAGTGTTTCAGGCTTGGTGGCTGATTATGTAGCAGGCAATGGTGCTGTTCTTTATGGAAAAGGTATCCTTCCAGTTGTTCTTTATGATGATGAAAACGCTTATGTTAGCGACATGGACAAACTGGTTGCCACTTGCACAGGTGCCGTTGAGATTGCAAACCTGCCTACGAAAGATGATGATGACAACGTTATTGTTTACTATGTATTCAAGGAAGATGCTTTCGTTAAAGCCACTTCGGGCACAGTTGCCAAAGATGAGTGCTATTTGAAGCTTGATGCAACAGATTATCCTTTGCCTGAGAAGATTTACCTGGATGAAACCGATGACCCAACGGATGGCATCGCTGGTGTAGAGGCCAAGAAGGCTCCCGTGTTCAAGGGCGTGTACACCATCAATGGCCAGCAGGTAACTGCTCCTGTCAAGGGTCTTGTCATTGTCGGTGGCCAGGTGAAGTATGCAAAATAATCCGGTATTAGTATGAGAAGTAAATTATCAATACTTTCCATGCTGGCCTGCTGTTCAGTCCTATTGCTTGGGTGCAAGGAGGCTGAGCGGCAGACCTTCTGTATTCATGGCACCATTCCTGGGCTTCAGGCTGGTGTGGAGCTGGCTCTTCTTAATTCAGAAAATCGTTCCTCGGACGAGACGCTCGCAGTGGCCATTGTCCAGAAGGATGGTGAATTTCTGCTCGAAGGCACTGCAAGCCATCCTACGCTTTGTACGTTGACCACTAATAATCTGGCAAAGCTGGGCGATGAGGCAGAGAAGGACAACTATGCAAGCGTGAAGTGGACTTATACACCCGTGTTTGTGGACAATTCAGACATGGAGATTCAGGTGCCTGCCTATGACTTGGTGCCTGATGCGCCCGAAACGAAGGATTTTCACATCGTGGGTAGTTCCTCGCACGATGATTATTGTGCTTATGTAGCACTTTGCGGGGGTGTGGAAGATTACGAACCGCGTTTCGATGTGGCCATCCAATTTATGAAGGAGCATCCTCAGTCAGTGGTTTCGGTCTATGTGGCCAACAAGCTGCTCACTAATGGTTATAATCTTACGTCTGAACAGCTTCAGCAGTTGGAGAAGGCCATCACTGGCTGCCCTTCCGATACGGCTCGATTTGCTCGTTTCCAGGAGCGCATAGCCATCGCTCATCAGACGGTAACCGGCAATAGTGTTGTTAATCTCGACCTCGTTACACCAGAGGGTACATCCTGCCAGCTTGCCGATGTGGTCAAGGAGCATGCAGGCAAATTGCTGCTGGTGGACTTCTGGGCATCTTGGTGCGGCATCTGCCGTGCAGCCACGCCTGACCTGAAGGTGCTCTACGAGACTTATTCCCGCGATCAGTTCGAGATTATCTCTGTATCCTGTGATGAGAAAGATGATGCATGGCGGAGCGCGATGGAGAAAGACCAGATGCCTTGGACTCAATACTGCTTGACTGCACAAGGCTATCAGGACTTCTTTTCCAAGTATCAGGTAGTAGGTGTTCCTTACTATCTTCTTCTCGATTCCAACGGTAAAGTCATCACCAACCCCTCAGGTGTTGAAGGTGTGAAGAAGTTGGTGAAGGAAAAACTGCAATAATCATTTCCTATGAGGAGTTTCCTTAACTCCCAATATGTTAAAGGGGCTGCATCCACATCGGTGTAGCCTCTTCCTTTTTAGAGGTGCTTCTTGTGCCCCATAATCGGTCTGAGTCACACCGGGGGTGCCGGTGTGACTCAGACCGCCTATGCCGGTGTGACTCACACCGATTTCGAGGCGCAGTAAGGGCGAATGTAGAAGTCCTGACTTTGGGTTGTATTCAAAGACGGAATGTGAGAGGAGCGACCTACTCCTCCAGGTATAGAATAGCGTCCTTAACACTCTTTACGCCCATGGCGTGCATATATTCTTGTATGTGCCCGTACACCGTCACATATCGTCCTAGGTTCTCTGGATGGTCAAACAGATTGAGTCCCTCTCGTACCACCTTTTGGTTGGGAGTGCTCGTGGTGAGTTGGATGGCAATACATTTATTATAGTCGATTTCATCGGGAGAATCAGCTATTACTATGTTTGTCTTTACATGTCCTGCGGAGAATACTGTCTTGGATAGATATTGCTGACGTTGCGGGATGTGTCCGACGATGAAACCGACAATATAGCAGTCAGTCGTTTGCTTGACGCCGTGTATCTTGAGGTAGTGAGGAATGATGTTGCGCACGTCAAAAACTGTGAACGGCGTTTCCTCTGTCATTCCTCTGCTTTCCACATAGCGAATGGTGTCCTCGCGTGTGTATAGCCCATCGGAACTCTCTATATTCGGGCTATTTGTTGTTGTTTGTGTTTCAGGCTTTTCTGCCTCCTCTTTGCTGATTTCTTCTGGTGCCTCAAGCTTCTCACAGGCTGTTTGTGCAACTAGACAGGCGCACACCATCGTGATTGATACAATTTTTAACCATTGATTCCTCATGTGTTCGTGTTTATTTGTCCACAAAATTAGAGTAAAAGATTGGAAAAAGCAGTATCTTTGCACGGAAAAATAAATAGGACAATGCAAATAAAGGTTACAGCCCCACAAGGTATGCGGGGGCGCATCCAACTTCCTTCATCGAAAAGCATTAGCAATCGTGCTTTGGCCATTGGTGCCTTGGCAGGTTGTGGCATGGATTTGGTGGAGAATGTGAGCGACTGCGACGATACGTGTGTGATGCGTGCTTGGTTGAAGAATCGCCCCGCTACCATAGACATTGGTGCGGCTGGTACAGCGATGCGTTTCTCAACGGCATTACTGTCGGTAAGTGAAGGCACGCACATCATTACGGGCAGCGCGCGAATGAAGCAACGTCCCATCGGAGTGCTTGTGGATGCATTGCGCCAGTTGGGGGCACAGGTGGAGTATGTGGAGAAAGAAGGGTATCCTCCACTCCGTATCGTTGGAAATCCCCGATTGGCTGGTGGTGAAGTGCAGTTGTCCGGCAGCGTGAGTTCCCAGTATTTATCGGCACTGCTGATGATTGGCCCCAACTTGGAGAAGGGATTGAAACTGGTTTCGTCGGACAAAATGATAAGTCGCCCGTACATCGATATGACCTTGTCTGTCATGCGTCATTTTGGTGCTAAGGCGTCATGGGTGGACGAGCGTACTATTGTGGTTGAGCCTGTTCCTTACCAGCAGAAGTCCTACAGAGTGGAGAACGACTGGAGCGCTGCCAGCTACTGGTACGAGATGGTTGCGCTGTCGCTCGATCCTGATGCGGAGATTGTGCTGCCAGGACTTTTTGTTGAGAGCTTGCAAGGTGACAGTCATGGCGCAGAGGTGTTTGAAATGCTGGGCGTTTCTACCGAACATCGCGGTGAGGATGTCGTATTGAGAAAGACGGGGCGCTGCGTGGAACGTCTTGACTATGATTTTGTCAGCATGCCAGACTTGGCGCAGACATTTGTGGTGACTTGCTGCATGCTGGGGGTTCCCTTCCATTTCACAGGGTTGCAGAGTTTGAAGATAAAGGAGACGGACCGCATCGAGGCCTTGAAGAAGGAAATGGCAAAGTTGGGGTTCGTGCTGGAAGATCTCAATGATAGTGAATTGCTGTGGAACGGTCTGTCTTCACCGGTAGAAAGCCCGCTTCCTATTGATACGTATGAAGACCATCGTATGGCAATGGCGTTTGCGCCAGCAGCATTGAGGTGTGGCGCGCTGTTGGTGAATAATCCGCAAGTGGTTTCGAAGTCTTATCCAAAGTATTGGGAGGATTTGGAGGCCGTTGGATTCGAGATTGAAGAAATTTAAGGCAGAAGTGCTATGACTTATCTGATTATTGGACTGATTATATTAGGTGCCGTTGCTTGGGTGGCAGGTTTCTTGCGTGAGAAAAAGCTGAAGCACCAATTGAAGAACGGTGAAATCGCAGAACTCCCCACTATTCAGCAAGTGGAGAATATGGAGTGCTGCGGTCAACATGAAACGTGTGAGAAGGAAAGTCTGCTGGCAGCTGTGAGTAAGCAGATTGAGTACTATGATGATGAGGAGCTGGACCGCTTCCGTGGGCGTGAAAGTGATGCGTATTCGCCCGATGAAATCGAGGAGTTTCGCGAGGTGCTCTACACGATGAAGGACGATGAAGTGGCGGGCTGGGTGCGTTCGCTTCAGTTGCGTGCCGTGCTGTTGCCCGATGAACTGAAGGATGAGGTGTTCTTGATTGTAGGCGAACGGCGTGAAGGCTGATGTTTGTGCCTTGGGGCTTTGTCGTTCAGCCTGTTGACAATAAATAAGGTGCATCTTCGTTATATAAGAGTATTGAAACAACGAGCATTTTGCCTTGAAGCATTTGGAAAACATATTGTTCGGTGCTGTGGCGCTTTTGCTGCTTGTGGCGTGTTCTAACCAGAAGAATACGCCTCTCACTCGTAATATACAGGGTTTCAAGGCACGTTATAACACCTACTTCAATGGTCATGAGGCCTATAAGGAAGGCCGTCAGCAGCAGGAGGATGGCAATAAAGACAACTATACCGAGCTGATTCCCTTGTACCTCACGGGCAATAAGGGAACAGTGAAGATGGGGTCGAGCAATTTCAGCAGAGCCATCGAAAAGTGCCAGAAGACCATCAAGACGCACAGCATCACGAAGAGGCCCGAATGGAAAAAGAACCGCCCAAAGAAACCCAAAGACAAAATCTGGCTGAGCCAGAAAGAGTACAACCCGTTTTTGTGGCGTGCCTGGTTCCTGATGGGGGAGGCACAGTTCCGCAAAGGTGAATACATGGAGGCCGCTTCAACTTATGCCTATATCCAGCGTCTGTATTTCTCAAAGCCCAACTTGGTGGCCCGTGCACGATTGCTGGAGGCGCGCTGCTATGCGGAGCTGGAATGGCTGTATGAGGCAGAAGACCTGGTGTCAAGGGCTGAGCGTGACAGTATGCCTGCCTCTTTGGCTCCCCTGAAAGCCTCTGTGCTGGCTGATGTGCGGTTGAGACAGCGTTCATACGACGATGCCATCGGGCTGATAGAGACGGCGCTGAAAGCAGAGCATCGAAAATTGCCCAAAGCGCGGATGTATATGCTGTTAGGGCAGTTGTGCCATAAAGTAGGCCGTGACGAAGAGGCTTACCGCTATTTCAAAAAGGTCATCAGCAAGAATCCACCGTATGAAATGGAGTTCAATGCCCGTATCCAGATGACAGAAGTGATGGGCAAGGGACAGGCAAAGCAGATGGTGCGGAAGCTGAAATCGATGGCGAAGAACCCGAAGAACAAGGAATATCTGGACCAAGTCTATTATGCTATGGGCAATATCTACTTGGCCAAAGGGGATACAACAAGGGCTATTTGGGCATATAAGGACGGTGTGGAGAAAAGTGCACGGAATGGTATCGAGAAGGGTGTGGTGATGCTGCACTTAGGACAGTTGTATTGGGAGACGGAGAAGTTTGTGGATGCACAAAAATGCTATTCTCAGGTGATTGGTCTGTTGGATAAGGACCGAGAAGATTATAAGGACATCTCGGAACGGAGCAAGATACTTGATGAATTGCTGCCTTTTTCTTCGGCTGTGGAACTGCAAGACAGTTTGCAGATGATGGTGCGCTTGGACTCAGCGACTCGAATGGCGAAGATTAAGCTGATGATTGAGGACCTGAAGAAAAAAGAGCGTGAGGAGGAGAAGAAGGCGATGGAGGCTGCAAATGGTGCCCGTGCCAACGGACAACGGTCTGGAGGAACTGCACAGGCAGGTGTGGGAAATAGAACTGCTCGGCAGGCGGCGGTGTGGTATTTCTATAATCCAACGGCTGTGGCGGCAGGTAAGACGGAGTTTGAGAGGAAATGGGGTAAGCGAACACTGGGTGACGATTGGCGCAGAAATAACAAGACGGTGCTGAATGACTTCAACCAAGAGGAATTGTCGGATAGCGCCCAAGCGGCAATGGACAGCATCGCTGCGGTGGAAGACAGCATGGCGCAAGCCAATCGCGGCAAGAAGATGACGAAGGAGATGAAGGACTCGCTGAAGGCCGAGGAGTATGCGAACGACCCTCATCGGCCGGAGTTCTATCTGAAAGACTTGCCTTTTAGCGAGGAGCAGATGGCGGCATCGAACGCCGCGTTGGTGGAGGGGCTTTTTGGTTCTGCTGTAATCTATAAGGACCGTATGGATAACTTCCCATTGGCCGAAAGGACATTCCAGCGCATCTTGACTTATTTTCCTGACTTCGAGAAGATGAATGAGGTCTATTATAACCTGTTCCAGCTATATGCCCGAACGCAGCGGAGTGATGACGCGGAAACTTATAGGCAGAAGCTGCTGACGGAATACCCAGAAGATGAGCATGGGAAACGATTGGCTGACCCCGATTTCGAATATAAAGGACGTTATGGCGTGCAAGTGGAAGATTCGGTCTATCAACTGACTTATGCTTCATTCCAGCAAGGCGACTATACAAGTGTGGTTAATCACAGCCAGCAAATGGAGAGGGATTATCCCGATGGAAAGAATCGTGCACGTTTCTTGTTCTTGGAGGCAATGAGCCGCTTGGAAATGGGAGACCGGGAGCACTTCATGGCCGACTTGAAGACGCTGATTGAGAAGTATCCGCAGTCGAGCGTGAGTGAATTGGCAGGATTGTATGTGAAGGGACTGAAAGAGGGGCGACTGTTGCAAGGTGGCCGCTTTGAGATGGGCAGTGTGTGGGAGCGCCGTGGGGGATGGAATGAAGAGGCTGATTCGTTGATGGCCGATTCAACGTTCAGCAAGGAGAAGAACGTGGATTTTGTATGTGTGATTGCTTATGAACGTGATTCGGTGAATGCCAACCAATTGTTATATGAGTTGGCTCGATACAACTTCACGGCGTTTAATGTGCGCAATTTCGATATCGCAGAGGAACAGGGGGATGGCATCAATATGATGCAGGTGAGGACGTTTCTGAACTACGAGGAGGCATACATTTATTTGCATCGTCTGTTGAACAATGAAAGCATGGCCTATAAGTTGCAGGGACTGAAATGTTTTATCATCAGTGAGGAAAACCTGAAGAAGTTGTCGCGAGGATTGAGCTTTGCCGACTACTTCGATTTCTATGATGAACATTTTGACCGTGTGGGAGCGTTGCGTCTGGATGAAGACGAGCCGACAAGTCTGGATGAACCAACTGAACTGCCTGAGCCTTCAGAGGAGGATGGTGACGAGGAGGAAGGCGACTGGGACGAGGAAAACTACATCTTTTAAGATATGAATGGAACTCTCTTATGGGTGGATGACGAGATTGAGCTTTTAAAGGCTTATGTCATCTTCTTGGAAAAGAAAGAATATGAAGTCGTGACCGCTACCAACGGGCAGGACGCATTGGATTTGTGTCGGGAACGTTCGTTTGACCTCATCTTTCTGGATGAAAACATGCCTGGATTGAGCGGTCTGGAAACGCTGTCGCGCATCAAGGAGTTTTGTCCGACAGTGCCAGTAGTGATGGTGACGAAAAGTGAAGAGGAGAACATCATGGACCAGGCAATTGGCTCGAAAATAGCGGACTATCTGATTAAGCCTGTCAATCCGAACCAGATTTTCCTGACGCTGAAGAAGCACTTGCATAAGCGTGCTATTGAGGCTGAGGTCACGAATACAGGATATCAGCAGAACTTCTCTAAGATTGGTATGCAAATCAACGACTCTTATACGCTGGAAGATTGGATGGATGTATATAAGCGTTTGGTTTACTGGGAGCTGGAATTGTCGGAAACGGATAGTGAGATGTCTGATGTGCTGAACATGCAGAAGGCTGAAGCGAACAAGGAGTTTGCTAAGTTCGTCAGGAAAAATTATCAGCATTGGATACAGAATAGCGATGAGCGTCCAATCATGTCGCCTGACATCTTCAAAAAGGTTGTTTTCCCTTTACTGAATCAGGGAGAGAAGGTCTTCTTAGTGGTTTTTGATAACTTCCGCTATGACCAATGGCGCGAGATTGCGAAGGAATTGGCTGATGACTTCAACTTTGATGAGCAGATGTGCTTGTCTATTCTTCCTACTGCTACGCAATATGCCCGCAATGCTATCTTTTCAGGGTTGATGCCGAGTCAAATCGCAGATATGTTCCCGAACCTGTGGGTGGATGAAGATGAGGACGAGGGGAAGAACTTGAATGAAGAACCTCTTATACAGACACAGTTTGACCGCTATCGGCGCAAGAACACTTTCTCGTACTTCAAACTGAATAATTCTTCCGACTCGGAGAAACTGGTTGAACGTTTCAAGAATGTGATGAACAATGACCTGAATGTGCTGGTCATTAACTTTATTGATATGCTCAGCCATGCTCGTACGGAATCGCGGATGGTGAGAGAATTGGCAAGTGATGAGAGGGCTTACCGCAGCATTACTGCTTCCTGGTTCCGCAACTCGCCTGTACGCGAATTGTTCAAAGAGTTGGCCCAAACAGATGCCCGTATTGTAGTGACAACGGATCACGGATCTATCAGGGTGAACAACCCAATCAAAGTGATAGGCGATAAGAATACAAATACGAATCTGCGTTATAAGCTGGGCAAGAATCTTAGCTATAACCAGAAGCAGGTATATGAGGTGAAGGCGCCGAAAGCGGTCTTCCTTCCATCGCCGAATATCAGTACAGCCTACATTTTTGCTCAGAATGACGATTTCTTCGCATATCCTAACAATTACAACTATTATGTAAACTATTATAAGAACACGTTCCAGCATGGCGGCATCTCTATGGAGGAGATGCTGGTGCCACTGGTGACGATGCAAAGCAAAAGGAGAAAATGATTATGGAGATAAAGATAGACTCAATTGATGGAATAGGCACCGCAGCTAAAGAGTTTGTGGCGGCTATGGGTGATAGAACGGTGTTTGCCTTTTATGGTAAAATGGGAGCGGGCAAGACCACGTTTATTAAAGCTGTATGTGAAGAATTGGGTGTGGAGGATGTCATCAACTCGCCCACATTTGCTATCGTGAATGAGTATGTGGATGGGAAGGGGAATCCTGTATACCATTTCGACTTCTATCGAATCAAGAACATGCAAGAAGTGATGGACATGGGCTATGAAGACTATGTGTATTCTGGTAACGTATGTTTCATGGAATGGCCGGAATTAATAGAAAACCTCCTCCCCGATGACGCTGTAAAGGTCGTCATAGAGGAGGAGGCAGATGGGAGTAGAACAGTGAAGCTTTAATCTTCTAGCTGTTCGTTGTATTCGAGTTCTGCGTCAATCAGAAGTATTAAGGCATCGAGTTCGTAAGGACCCATGCCTTCTTTTTTTGCCTTCTTCTGAATGTGGCGGGCAATTTCCTCGGTGTCAATGTCAATGAAGCCATCTGCATCCGCCTTTTCGTTCAGCTGGTCAAGGTGTTCCAACAGTACGTCAAGGCAATAGTAAATGTCCTCTTCCGTGAACAGCTCGCGGTTGTCAATGCCCATGTAGTTTTGGATGAAGGCAACCTCTTTGGCGTCTTCCTCGGCTCCTCGGAGGATCTCGTCGTCAATGCTTCCCATTAGAGGAGGGCTTTGAGTTTTTCCTCAAGTGTACTTTTGGGGGCTGCACCGACAACCTTATCAACCACTTGGCCATCTTTCATGAAGAGGATGGTAGGGATGTTGCGGATGCCAAACTCTGCCACGAGGTCGTCGGCTTCTTCTTCGATGTTCACTTTGCCTACAATGACTTGTCCTTCATACTGGTCGGCAAGCTCCTGGATGATGGGGCTAACTCTTCTACAAGGTCCACACCATGTTGCCCAGAAGTCAAGAACCATTGGCTTGTTCTGTGCCAATGCTTCACCATAATTAGAATCGTTGATTACCATAAATAAAACGTTTTAAAAGGTTAATATAATGTGCTATCAATTGATGTGTATGTTGATGTCAGAATGCTCGCGGATATACTGGACGATTGGTCGTCCTACGTGCAGTTTCGTTTGGCGAGAGAGGAGGGATAGCTGAGTGTTGTCTGCTGCGTGAATGTTGAAGACAAGGTCTGCATTGCCTGGATTCTCTTTAACGATTTCAGCTAGGTCTTCAACCATTTTAACGGTCAACTTGTCAAGAGGCACTTCAAAGGTGATTTTTTGGATGAGCTGGTCCTTTATCTCAGCAAGGAGTTCAACGGAGGATATGACCATGTTGAACACTCCCGGTTTGAAACGGTGAGGCTCAAATTTGAGGCGGATGAAGAGGGAGGCTCCTTCCATGAAGAAACTGCGGTAGGTGAGCCAATCGCGTCCGAACAAAGGTATCTCACCGCTACCAGTGAAATCTTCCATCTTGACAATGCCGTATGGATTGCCAGATTTGCTCTCGCCCACACGGATAGAGGTGACAATGCCTCCTATGGTAACGTCCTCTAAATGGGAAAGCTCTTCTTTTTGTTCTTCAAGTTGGGGCAGTTTTGTGTTGCATACGTAATCAAGAATAATAGAATATTCGTCTAACGGGTGTGCTGATAGGTAGATGCCGACGAGTTCCCTTTCCTTGTTGAGACGCTCAAGGTTTCCCCATGTTGGGATGTCTTTAGGGATGGGAGGGTGGCTGACAGCTAATTCCATGCCACCAAAAAGGGATGTTTGTGCCTGGAATTTATCTTGCTGATAGCTGTTCCCGTATCGCACAAGGGCATCTAGATAGTTCTCGCCTTGTTTCTGTCCCGCGGCGAAATATGCTTCACGCGGAATGTCTTTGAAGCAGTCGAAGGCGCCTGCGATAATTAGATTCTCTATGTTCTTCTTGTTGCATTGCGACAAGTTGACACGCTCGAAAAACTCAAATGGCGAATGGAAGATGCCACCTTGCTGTCGCTCATCAATGATTGCTTGTACAGCCGCTTCACCTACACCCTTAATGGCAGCCATACCGAAACGAATGTTACCTTCTGTATTCACTGAAAACTTGTGGCGCGATTCGTTGATGTCTGGTCCCAATGTGCTGATGCCCATTGCCTTGCATTCGTCCATCAGCTTCCGAATCTCGGTGATGTTATCGAGGGAACGACTCATGACTGCTGCCATGAACTGCGCAGGAAAATTCGCTTTCAAGTATGCGGTTTGATAGGCTACCCAAGAATAACAAGTGGCATGGGACTTGTTGAATGCATATGAGGCAAACTTCTCCCAGTCAGTCCATATCTTATCCAGAATTTTGGGGTCATGACCGTTCTTGACACCACCATTGATGAACTTGGGTTTCATGGCGTCAACGATATCCTTCTTCTTCTTACCCATGGCCTTTCGGAGAGCGTCACTCTCACCGCGGGTGAAATCCGCCAGTTGGCGTGAAAGCAGCATGACCTGCTCTTGATAGACGGTGATGCCATAAGTGTCCTTGAGGTATTTCTCCATGCAAGGAATATCGTATTCAATGGGCTTCCGTCCTTGTTTTCGTTCGATGAAATCGGGAATATAGTCCATTGGGCCAGGGCGATAGAGCGCATTCATGGCAATCAAATCCTCGAAGACAGTTGGCTGCAGCTCGCGCAGATACTTCTGCATGCCGGCTGATTCGAACTGGAACGTGCCAACGGTGCGTCCATCACAATAGAGTTGGTAGGTGGCAGGATCTTGGATGTCGAACAAGTCAACATTTACTTCAATGCCAAGGCTTTCTTTGATATTGATGACGGCTTCTTTAAGTTGAGAAAGTGTTTTCAATCCCAAAAAGTCCATCTTGATGAGTCCTGTTTCTTCGATAACGTGCCCATCATATTGTGTGCATCGGAGTTTTTCTCCTGTTTCTTTATCATCGGCTGTACTGACAGGGACCCAGTCGTCTATCGCATCGCGACAAATGATAGTTCCACAGGCGTGCACACCTGTGTTGCGAACGTTGTTCTCCAACATTTGCGCAAAGCGCATGGTGTCTCTGAGCAACGGGTCTGGCGATGTTGCGGCATCTCGCAATTCGGGCACGCATTCTATGGCGTTTGCCAAATTCATCTTTTTGCCATTTGGTAGTTTGTCGGGAATCGCTTTGCAGAGAGCGTTAACTACAGAGAGCGGTACTTTTTGTACACGTGCTACGTCTTTAATGGCGAGTTTGGTGGCCATTGTGCCATAAGTGATGATGTGTGCCACTTTCTCAGCACCATATTTCTCCGTTACCCATTGTAGCACTTTCCCTCGTCCGTCATCATCGAAGTCCGTATCGATATCGGGCAGGGAAATACGGTCGGGGTTGAGGAAACGTTCGAACAGCAAGTCGTACTTGATTGGGTCTATCTTGGTGATTCCTAAACAGTATGCTACCGCACTGCCAGCCGCAGATCCACGTCCAGGCCCCACCCATACGCCAAGCTCTTTTCGTGCGGAATTGATGAAGTCTTGCACAATAAGGAAATAGCCTGGGAAGCCCATGGTCTTCATGACATGAAGTTCAAAGTCGAGGAGCTCCTTCACGTTGTCTGGTACAGGGTCTCCATATAGCCGCTTGGCACCATCATAGGTGATTTTCTTCAAGTAGTCCGCCTCAAATTTGATGCGGTATAGTTTATCTATTCCACCTAATTTCTTGATTTTCTTTTCTGCTTCCTCTTGGGAGAGCACCACCTGTCCTTTTTCATCACGGGTAAATTCGTTGAAGATGTCTTCGGCGGTGAATTTCTTTCGCCACTCTTCTTCTGTTCCAAAATCTTCTGGAATGGCGAAGAAAGGCATGATAGGTGGGTGGTCTATGCTGTAAGTCTCTACTTTGTTGAGAATTTCGATAGTGTTGCTCAGAGCTTCAGGGATGTCTTTGAACACTTCATTCATCTCTTCTCTAGTCTTGAACCACTCCTGCTTACTGTAAAGCATGCGTTTGGGGTCATCTAAATCTTTGCCTGTGGACAAACAAAGCAAACGGTCATGCGCTTCAGCATTCTCTTCGTCCACGAAGTGTGAGTCATTGGTACAAATGAGCTTTACGCCATGCTTGCGAGCAAGTTCTATAAGGGTAGGCTCAATCGCTTTTTGTTCTTTGAAGACTTCCCGATTTGCTCTCTGCATGGGGTCTTTCACCTCATGTCGCATCAGTTCTATATAGAAGTCTTCGCCAAAAATACTTTTGAACCATTCAATGGACTTTTCTGCTTCTGCTATTTGGCCATTCTTTATGTATCTTGGAATCTCACCGGCAAGACATGCCGAAGAGGCGATGATTCCTTCGTGGTGCTTCTCAATTGAGTGGTGATCTGTTCTTGGACGGTGGTAATAGCCATCAACCCACGCTTCACTAACGATTTTGACAAGGTTGTGGTAGCCTATTTCATTTTTAGCTAACAAAATTAAATGCCATCCACTTTTGTCAATGCCATTGTTCTCTTTAAAATGCAAGTCGCGTCGAGCACAATACACTTCGCATCCAAAGATGGGCTTGAACATCTCGGTATCTGACTTGCCTTTGTTGACTTTGTTGCAGTAGTTGAAAAACTCCTTGATGCCAAACATGTTGCCATGGTCTGTTATAGCCATGCCGCGCATTCCGTTCTTAATGGCTTTGTCTACTAATTTGGGAATGGCTGCCTGTCCGTCAAGGATACTGTATTGGGTGTGTACATGTAGGTGTACGAAGTCTTCCATCTTTTTGATTTTGGGGCAAAGATAGCTATTTTTATCAATCCTTTTGTTGTTTTGTGAAGGTTTTTCTCTAACTTTGCAAGAAAAAAGTGGGAAGATGCCACAGTCGTTGTCTCAAACACAAAGCCAAAAGGTGGAGCAGCAACTTCGCCTTTCTCAGCAGCAGTTGCAATTAGTGAAGCTGCTGGAGATGCCAATTGCGGAGTTTGAGGAGCAAGTGAAAAAGGAATTGATGGAAAATCCTGCATTAGAGGAGGGAGCACTTTTTGATGATTCAAAGGAAGGTGCGGACTCTTCCAATGTGGCAGAATCTAATGATACCGGGGTGGATCCTTACAGTGATCAAGAAGGTGATGACTATTGGAGCTCTCTGGACTATGACGACGATGATTTGCCCGTTTATTCGTCAGGGGGGCAAGAGGATAGGCGGAGGGAACTCCCCATCGCAGATGGAGGCTCTTTTATAGAGTATTTGGAATCTCAAATAGTAAACTATGAACTGACCGATGATAAGGAAAGAGTCTTGAGGTATTTAATAGGGTCATTGGATCATAGGGGCTTTATTGATCGGCCGATTGAGGCCTTGACGGAGGAGTTGGCTTTCAAAGAGTATTTGTATGTGACCAATAAGGACGTGGAAGATGTACTGCATGTCTTGCAAAGTTTTGATCCAGCAGGCATTGGTGCACGTTCTACCCAGGAATGCTTGCTGCTCCAAATAGACCGGAAACTAAAGAGTCCAGAGGCTTCAGCGCAAGATTATAAGCAGAGAATGCTTCTAATGGAACGGAACATTATTTCTGAGCATTATGATTTGTTCCTTAATAAGAACAAAGAAAGATTAAAGAACAAATTAGGGTTGTCTGCTATTCAAATAGATGCTCTGTTTGAAGACATCAAGAAATTGAATGTTAATCCAGGGTTTGCATTGAATGAGGCGGCAGGAGAGCGTGCTCAAACTCAAATTCCGGATTTTATCATTGAGACGGATCCGGAGGGAGAAATACAACTACGTTTGAGTAATGGAGAGGTTCCGCGCTTGCATGTCAGTCAGGAGTATATAGACCAATTGAAGCGATTTCAGCATGCTCGAGAGAAGATGACACGTGGCGAAAAGGAAGGTCTGGTTTATACGCGGCAAAAAATTGAAGCCGCACAAATGTTTATCGAGTCGGTAAAACAACGTAGGCGGACGCTCTATGAGACGATGAAAGCCATCATTGATTTGCAACGTGCATATTTCTTGTCAAAAGATGAAAATGACAAGGCCCGTCTAGTGCTTGAAGATGTAGCTAGACGAACGGGTTTTGATGTGTCAACGATTTCACGTGTATGTAGCTCAAAATATGCATTGCTGGATGGCCGCATTTATCCGTTGTCGTCTTTCTTTAAGCTGACCCGAAAAAATGCAGAGGGACAAGAAATTGATGGCCGACAGGTCAAAATGCTATTGAAGGAGATTGTTGAAAATGAAGACAAAAAGCATCCTTATTCTGATGATAAGATAGTGGAGCTGATGAAAGAGCAGGGGCTGGCGCTTGCTCGTCGAACGGTTGCAAAGTACAGAATGGAATTGGGAATACCTTCCGTGAATGGCCGACATGGATAATATGATTTATGGATGATAAGAGACTGATACAGATTGCGAAGTTGCTGTCTACACTCTTCATGCCGCTATACGCTCCATTGTGGGTGTTTGTGGGGTTGTTCATGTTCAGTTATCTGAAGATGTTGCCATGGGGATATAAACTGTTCGTTTTGTGTATGGTATATTTCTTTACTGTGTTTGTCCCAACATTGGGCATTAGCTTGGTCAGAAAGGTGAAGAAATGGACTCATTTGGAACTCAGCCACCGTGAACATCGACACATGCCCTATGTCGTGGCGTTGTTGAGTTATGCAGCGTGTTTGACTATCATGACTAAAATGAACACTGCGATGTTTTTCCGGGGTATCGTGATGGCAGCCTTGATTTCCCAGATTATCTGCATAACGATTAATGCATGGTGGAAGGTTAGCACTCACATGGTCGGTATGGGCGGTCTAGTGGGCGCATTGAATGCTTTTAGCATCTTATTCTTTTATAATCCAGTTTTCCCGTTTTGTGTGTTGTTGCTATTGTCGGGTGCATTGGGAACTAGTCGTATTGTCCTTCGTCAGCATAGTTTAGCCCAAGTATTGGCCGGTTTTGGCATCGGTTATGTATGTACTATGGTGTTTGTGTTGATTAGTTGGATGTGAATCATATAGATTAACAAAATAAATGAAAATGAAACCAATCGTGTCAATCATTATGGGCAGCACGTCAGACCTCCCTGTGATGGAAAAAGCTGCTAAATTCTTCGATGAAATGGAGATTCCGTTTGAAATTAATGCGCTTTCAGCCCATCGTACTCCTGATGCGGTAGAAGCTTTTGCTAAGGGCGCAAAGGAGCGTGGTATCAAGGTGATTATAGCTGGTGCCGGTATGGCTGCGGCACTTCCCGGTGTGATTGCTGCTAGTACTACGTTGCCTGTCATCGGAGTACCAGTAAAGGGAAGTGTGCTGGAAGGTGTTGATGCCGTCTATTCTATGTTGCAGATGCCCCCTGGCATTCCTGTAGCAACGGTGGCCATCAATGGTGCACTGAATGCGGGCATATTGGCTGTACAGATGTTGGCTCTTTCTGATGATAGCTTATCCGAAAGATTTGCTGCTTACAAAAATGGATTGCGCCAGAAGATTGAAAAAGCAAATGCGGAATTGAAGGAAGTGAAGTTTAACTATAAGTGCAACTAAGTATACAATTCGAAACACTTTCTTATGGCATATCAAAGAAGGAAGACGACTGAAGTGAGGGTGGGTAATGTATTGATAGGGTGTACCCACCCTATCCGTGTCCAGTCAATGGTCAATACTTCAACGATGGATACGGAAGGGTCTGTGTTGCAGGCAGAACGCATCGTGGATGCAGGCGGTGAAATCGTGCGTTTTACCACACAAGGGCAGCGTGAGGCACAAAATATGCGTAATATCAGCGAAGCCCTACGCGCTGCTGGTTATTCTGTGCCACTTGTGGCAGATGTGCATTTCAATGCCGCTGTGGCCGATACTGCTGCTACTATTTGCGAAAAAGTGCGTATCAATCCTGGAAACTATGTGGATCCTGCTCGTACGTTCAAAAAGATGGAATATACGGATGCTGAATATGCCGATGAAATCAAGAAAATAGATGAACGTTTCGTGCCATTTCTCAAGATTTGCAAAGAGCATCATACGGCAATCCGTATCGGAGTGAATCATGGATCGTTGAGCGACCGGATCATGTCGCGCTATGGTGATACTCCAGAAGGAATGGTGGAGTCCTGTATGGAGTTTCTTCGCATTTGCGTGCGTGAACGATTCGCGGATGTAATCATTTCTATTAAGGCAAGTAATACTGTGGTGATGGTGCGTACAGTGCGCTTGTTGGTAAAGCAGATGGAGAAGGAGGGGATGGCTTTCCCCTTGCATCTCGGTGTGACAGAGGCTGGTGAAGGTGAGGACGGCCGTATTAAGAGTGCCGTAGGAATCGGAGCTCTGCTCTGCGAAGGTATTGGAGATACCATTCGCGTTTCGTTATCAGAAGCTCCAGAGAGAGAAATACCAGTGGCAAGGAAATTGGTCGATTCCATCGAGGAATGTGCTGTTTTGCGCGAGCAACTTAAAGATACAATCGCCAATGATACAGTTATAGCAGAGTTTCACGAGAAGAATTGGGAAGACTTGCAATTGAAGGCGGCCATGACAGTTGGTGCCATTTTCATAGATCATTTAGCTCATCACTTGATTATTAAAAACGAAGGTTACGCAGAGGAAAAACTGGTAGAACTGGCAGATGCTATTTTGCAGGCAGCCCGTATTAAGTTTGTCAAGCCTGAGTATATTAGTTGCCCTGGTTGTGGGCGTACACTCTACAATTTGGAAGATACCATTGCTCGGATACGTGCAGCAGTTAGTGAGCGCGCCTTAAATGACAAGCGCTTTGCAACGTTGAAGATTGGTATCATGGGATGTATTGTAAACGGTCCTGGCGAGATGGCTGATGCAGACTATGGTTATGTTGGTGCAGGTGTTGGTAAGGTGTCGCTTTACAAGCAGAAAGTATGTGTAGAGAAGAATATTCCAGAGAAGGAAGCCGTAGAACGTCTTATTCAGTTTATCGATAATGATTTGACAGTGTAAACTCCATGATGCCGCTTCTGTCTCCCATATGGCAGATAGTCTCTTTTCATCGGCAAAAAGTGCGATTGCTACGGTTCGTCACGATAGTAGCTCCGGCAGTGGTGGAGGAGGTGGCTCCTTTGGCGGCGGCGAAGGAGGAAGTTGGTAAAAGATTGCCTTAAGCAAAGCCATAGTAATTGTTGTTGAGCTACAAAAGCGAAATAGACCATGAAATTACTTATAGACATCGGAAATACATCAGCTAAACTCGCAGTCATGAACCCGAATACGTGTATCGTTCACTTTGAGCGCAAGCACGAATCATGGCATGACACTTTCTGTCGGATTTTGTCAGAATACTCCATATCCGATGTGCGTCTATCTACCGTGGCGGGTGAAGACCCTTCGTTGCAGATTGCCTTGGATTCATTAGGTCTTCCTGTCATCCGGCTTACATCTGCTACTCCTTGTCCCGTTAAGTCTGTCGTAGGAGTTCCGCTCACCTATGGCTCCGATCGTTGGGCTGCAGATATAGGTGCTTTTACGCAAGACCCTAATCACACGTTGCTGATTATTGATGCAGGAACTTGCATTACTTACGATCTCTTTTCTTCCGACGGCCTTCTGTTAGGCGGAGCTATCTCTCCTGGAGTGCAGCTGAGGCTTCATGCAATGCATGAACATACAGCACTTCTTCCGCAGGTAGAGGCCGAATCCGATTCTCCGTTGTTGGGACATGATACCCGTACTCACATGCTTTCTGCATCGGTAAATGGCGCTCGTTTCGAGATTGAGGGCTATATTCGCTCCTTTTGGCACGAGTTCCCCGACCTTCATGTTTTTATTACAGGAGGGAATACGTTCCAATTCTCACCTGACATCACTTGTCCCATCACGCATGATCCATACCTTATTTTTAAAGGGTTAGGGGCTTTATAGCGTTTATTGCCTTGATGCTGTGGCTTGGTTTTGTTACCTTCTGTGGCGGGTGATAATGTAGATGACGACAGGTGCGCCAATGAGGGGCGTGACAGCATTAAGAGGTATGATGCCTGCATCTCCTGGTAGCACACAGATGAGATTGCACAGAAGTGCGATAGCAGCTCCTGTGGTCATAGTCAGTGGCAGTAATGGACGATGGTTGTCGCTTCCCAATAGGAGACGTGATATATGAGGCACTGCCAGGCCGATAAAGGCGACAGGGCCGCAGAATGCAGTGGCGATAGCGCTCAGTATGCCGGTTACAAAAAGTAGAAGATTGCGTAAGCGGACTACGTTAAAGCCAAGGTTCGTGGCATATTGTTCACCTAATAGCAAGGCATTGAGAGGCTTGACGAAAAGGAGCGCAATCACTAAAGCCGCAATGCAGACTCCGGCAAACCAAGGTAACTGCGCTGTGCTCACTCCTCCAAAGTTGCCCATTCCCCATACCATATATGATTGGACGCCTTCTTCTGTGGCGAAGAAGTTGAGCAATGCGATAGCACTGGATGCAATATAGCCAATCATGATGCCCACGATGAGCAGCATGACATTATTGCGTACCATGGAAGAAGCTACAAGGATGAGTAGCAACACCACCATTGCTCCCATGAAAGCGGCAAAAAGAATGGCAAAAAATCCAGTGAGAGTGAAACTGCCCACTCCCACACTGCCGCCCATCAGCAGCATGACTAAAGCCACACCTAACGAAGAGCCGCTGTTGACTCCGAAGATGCCTGGCCCTGCCAAAGGATTGCGAAAAGCAGTTTGTAACATCAGTCCGCTTACAGCCAGGCTGGCTCCACACAGCATTGCCGTCACGGCCTGGGGAACACGGCTCTCCAGCACAATGTATTGCCAAGAGTGTTTGATGCCATCATCTCCGCAAAGAATATGCCATACATCTATAGCTGGAATTTGTACTGCGCCCACCAATAAGTTTGCTGTGAATAATGCGGCTGTAACCAATAGCATTGCAGGAAGGAGAAGGCTGTCGAGTCTCATGATGCGCTGTTGTCTAATTTAATTTCTTGAAATAAGAGGGTTCGCCAAGTCCCAAGCGTGGATGGGCAATACAGATGAAGTCACGCAATAATAAGTCTGGGTGGAAAGGAGTGTCTTCGTAAAACGTCGTTGTGCTAGTATTGCAGCCGTAGACGGCTCCTGATTGGAAAGCGCGGAACTGTTTGTATCCATTTTCCTCTGTCAGGAGGGTTTTGAGAGTGGTGGCAGTGGGTGCGTTGTAGCGGAAGAACCATAGTGAGGCTTCTTCTCCTTGTTCCAGGACGCTTTCGAAAGGCAATGCAAGACTTCCGCTGTGTGTATCGTCATTCCATGGATAATCGATGTTGGCGTCTTGAATGAGCCGCCCGATAGTGCTTTGCCCTCCAGGCACGTACCATACGCTGCCTGTCAGCTTGTCCATGATAGTGCTCACTTTCACGGGGTCATTTTTTGCATTCTCCTTTAGATGTAGGTAATTGGCCTCTACCGAACGGAAAATGCTGTCAGCCTCCGTTTCTGCTCCAAAGAGCATGCCGTAGAATCGCATCCATTCGGCTCGTCCCAAAGCGCTTGTTTCCATGTAGTCTGCCGTTTCAATGATGGGGATACCAAGCTTTTCCAGTCGTCCGTAACCTCCGCTGTTTTGGAACGGTGACAAAAACATGGCGTCAGGCTGCAAGTCAAGAATGATTTCCAGCGTTGGCTGTAGTCCACTGCCACAATTGGCAATGCGCCCGTTCTTACACCCTTGTTGGACAAAAGGAATGTTGATGTACTGCAAATCGCATACCCCCGCTATGTTATTCTCCTTGCCAAAAGAGTGGATTAAGCCACAGTGCACGCTTGTAGCTACCACGCTTCGTTGGAGTGGGGTGCGAACGACGGTGCCTTCAGGAAGATGTGCAGGAAGGTCTATTTGCTTCCCGGAGTTGTCTTTTTGTGGCACCAGCAGATAGGTATGCAGTGTTCTTCCCTCATTCCAAGGGTCTGCCAGGCGTACTTCCGTATAGTTCTGGTGACGAATAATCTTGAGGTGTTCTGCATACTTGAGTTGAAGAGTATCGCCATCCTGCGCTCCTGCCGAGCGGCTGAAGCCGCCTGAGCAGGAGCACAGAATAACGATGCTTAATAATGTCAGACAAAAATGTCTCATGGATAGTAAGAGCTTGTGACTCTGCTTCTTTTTAGTCGTTCAAGAAGAGAATCTTGCGTGAATTGAGACCTGTTGAATCAAACTTCTTGATGAATGAACCATCGCTGGCAAAGTGGTAAATCTTGCCGTTGTTAACGAAGTCTGAAGTTGTAATGTAGAGGTCGCCAGTATATGGGTTTACGTTCATGCTATATACACTTGCCGTTGCCAATTCCTCAGGAGCGTTCTTCAGAGGAGAAGCCTCGTTAAGTGTTCCGTTTTCTACGTCATACGTATAGAACTTCGTTGTAGTGGCATATGTGCTCCAGTTTGTTTCGCTGTAGGCAAGGTAGAGTGTGTTTCCGTAAGCAGCCCAAGCAGAAGCTTGTCCTTTATTCAAGAAGGTGCCATCGCTCTTGAGTTCACCCCATGGATAAGAATAGTCATAATCATAACCCTGCACAAAGATGTGTCCGTTTACGGCAATGATGCGGTCGGGGTTATACATTACATCATAATAGCTTACGGCTTCAAATGCAGGAATCTCAACCTTTGCCACACGGTTGTCTGAACCCCAGCCAGAGTTTGTGCAGTAAAGGCTTCCATTTTCCTTGATGATGTATTCAGGGTTCTGGCCGATAGCCACTTTGCCCGTCACTTTCATGGTTTTGGTATTGATTCTTGCGATGTATCCGCCATAGCAAGTCACGTAAAGGTTCTCGCCATCCAGCACGCCATAACGTGGGTCACCCAACTCTTCGGGCATTTGAAGTGTAGCCTTTTCTACACAGTTCTTGTCCAGTTTAGTGATGTATCTGGAAACCGAAACAATTACATAAATGTTCCCATTTGCGTCGGCGATGATGTCCTGGCCGACATCTCCCAACTGGTGCTTGTTTTGTGCTACGAACAAATCGGATGAGAAAGTAGCATCTTCAGTCCAATCAAAGTACGTGATGCCTGCATTGTTATTGCCTTTGTTGCCTTCATCCAAGACAAAGGCACGTGTTTTAGCTAATTCGACATTCGGTTTGCTAATGTCGTCATTGTCGTCGTCACTACAAGAGGTGAAACCTGCTGCGAGAGCCAGCATGCTCAGCGCACCGAAGATAAAGCTTCTAATTTTCATTGCTTTGTTTTTTAAATGGTTTGTACATAGAGTTATATTGGTAAATAGATTCCGATTTCCATTGTGATGGCTATAGCGTCATAGTTGCAGACGCTACGAAATGCCGCCCCGGCATGGGATAGTAACGAATGATTTCATACTGCTCGTCGGTCAAGTTCTGCAGCGAGGCTTGGATATGGAGCGACGTTTTGTTCAGCTGGATATCTCGTGAGAGTGTGATGCTCTGTTCCCAATAAGGCTTGAGCCTATATTGGGGTGTGTTCTGTGCCATGCTCCAGCGTTCTCCCTGCATCAGCACCGTGTACCCCACGTTGAACCAAGGCATGCGGAGCAGTATGGAACCGTTTCCGCTGTGTTGTGGCGTGTAGGGCAGTTGTCGTCCATATGATGCACTTTTTTTCAGTTCGTCTTCTGTCTTTTGGTACGTATAGGTTGCTTGTATCAAGAGAGAAGTGCGCTTGAAGAGTACGGCCTCCGTTGCTGCGGTGATGTCCACGCCACGCATGCGCACTTTCCCGAAGTTTGCCATTTTCCACACATAAGTGCCAGGGAAAGCCACAATCTTATCCTTCACGTTGTTGTAGTAAGCATCGGCCGTAAGGCTGACACTGCGGATGAATCCTCGACTGCTATGAAACCAGGTCACTCCTGCATTCCATTCGTTTGCCCGTTCTGGCAGAAGCCCTCTATTGCCCATGCGCAGATAATAGAGGTCGTTGAATGATGGCATACGGAACGTGTTCTTCATCATGACGCGCACATAAAGAGGCTCATTTTGTAGCAGTCGGAAGTTCACTGCTACCGATGGGGAAAGGCGGCGTTTGTCTTCAGGATTGGTTCCGTTCTTCACATGCTCCGTGGCGAACGTGCCGAGAAGCGTCGCATAGACCTTTAGCCTCCACCATGAATAGTTAGCGGTTAATGCTGTGAGTGAAGTGAATCGGCGTGGTGAAAGGGGCAGAAGGTTATTCCCTTGAATCACATTGCTGCGGAGCGTGTTGACGGAAAGGTCCTCGGCCACAGAAAACTGTAGCCCGCTGAACGGTTCCCAACCCAGTGTCGCTGAAGCGTAGTATTCGTCCTGCCGGTTGATTTCCTCATTGTGGCCTCCCGCATATTTCACGTCCGTGTCTTCGTACAGGCTCCATGAGTGGGTGTATTTCAGGCGTGTGTGGAGCTGCAATTGCTTTGAAAGAGGCTTTTTCCAGATAGCTTGCGTGAAGAAGTCTTCGTCATGCAGGCGTTCACGTGAAATGTTGTTGTAGAGGATGACGGCGCCAGGCAGTCCTCTGTTGGAATGGAACCAATATGCCTTCACATTGAGCGTGCTGCTGTCAGCAAAGGTTTGGTAGATGTTTGCTTCCGTATGGAATGCATTAATGTTGGAGTTGTTTCGATATTCTCGGGTACGGCGTGCACCATTCACGAGCGTGAAAGGGTAGGAGCCATCTGCATGAGTGTAGTTGGCATCTAGCGACAATAAAGTAGAACCGCCCACTTGCTGGTAGTATCGGAGAGACGGGTTCACCATGCCAAACGAGCCTCCGCTCACATGGGTGCGTAGAGCCCAAGGTCTTCCATTCTTGAACACGGGACGTTCGGTCTCAATACTGAGAATGCCTGCTGAAGCCAGATGACGAGCGCTCTGCATGTAGTCAGAGTGATGACCAATAGAGAAAGACAAAGTCTGCACGTTGTCAAGCGAAAGTCGTCCTACGTCTATCTGTCCGGCTTGTGTATTGCTCATGCAGATACCGTCGTAGCTCACCGCCGTGTGATGGGCACCGATGTTCCGTACAGACACCGTCTTCATGCCGCCGATTCCTCCATAGTCTCGCACGTTCGTTCCAGCGAACCGTTTGGCAGCATCGGCAATGGAGGTTACTCCTGTCAGTTCCATCTGCTCACGATTCATTTCCTGCTGTGGATGCGTCACAGCCACATTGATGGGTGTGCGATGTCCCTCCACCACCACTTGGTGCAGAGCCCGGATATCGGAGTTGAGAGAATCGGTTGAGTTTTGTGCTGTGGCATAGCAGGCCATTGAGCACACAAATCCCATGAATACAATTTGCTTCATTGACGATAGAGTAAGTCGGCCTTTCCTCGAGACAGACGTATAATCCATCTGTGGCAGGTCTTCTGGCTTGCTGTCGATTGCAAATGCCTTCCCGAAGCCCATTCTCGTATACAAAATCTATTTGCAGTAGCAGGTTTCAGTGGCTTTTTGTTTTGCAATCCGTATAAAAACAGCATACAGCAGCGGGACTGCTCAGGATTCTCACCTGATTCCCTTTTCATCACTCGAAAGAGTGAACCACAAATTCCGTGCAAAGTTACGTCTTTTTCTTAAGAAAAGAAATATTGTGTTGGATTTTTATCTCTTCATCATCTATAAGCTAGTTGGGAGTGTTGCACCTGCAGGATGGTACGAGTAGGATGCTTAGCTCGTAGAGCAGGTACATGGGCAGGCTCACAACAGCGAGGGTGACAGCGTCAGATGTCGGGGTGATGATGGCTGCGGTAATCAGGATGACCACGAAGGCATGGCGTCTGTATTGCTGCATTTGTCCACGATGAAGAATGCCGATGCGCCCCAGTAGCCATGAAAGAATGGGAATCTCGAAGACGATGCCCATGGCTAGACAGAGGAATACGAGTGTGTCAATGTAGCTTTCGAGCGAGATGAGGTTCTGTACTGATGCGTCCACCTGATAGCCTGCAAGGAAGCGGAACGTGATGGGGAAAAGGATGAAATAACAGAAGAGCACTCCTGTCATGAACATCAGATAGGAGGACAGGACGAGTGGCGTTGCGTAGCGCCGCTCGTTTTCGTATAATGCGGGTGAAATGAACCGGTACAGTTCGTAGATGATGTAAGGGGCTGCCACGATGAGGCCTGCGTAGAAGCTGGTCATCATGTGGACAATGAACTGGCGTGGCAATTCGGTGTTGATGAGTTGCACGTCAGGGGTGTTGCCGAAGATGTCGTGCAGGAAGTGTGGGCTTTTCGGGAGGAAGACGATGGTGAAGACCTCGTCCTTGAACACAAAGGCGAGGATGGCAAAGAGTGCTACCACGATGATACATCGCAGCAGCACTCGCCGTAGTTCTTCAAGATGATCCCAAAATGTCACTCTTTCGTGTCCTTTTCAGCGTCTTCGTCGGTAGTTGTCTCTTTCATCCCGTCCTTGAAGGCACGGACACCCTTGCCGGCTCCACGCATGAGTTCGGGGATTTTCTTTCCGCCAAAAAGGAGAAGGATGACAAGGAGGATAACGATAATCTCAGGCATGCCGAGACCGAGAAATAGAGGTGGTATCATGTTCGTCTTTTGATTGTTTATGAGTTGTTTGTCATTGATTGCTTGAGTGGCTCAGTGCAAGGCTGTTCAAAGCGTGTTCTGTTTGAGTTTCTCTACAAAATCGTCAATGCGCCGCAGTTCCTGTGGAATACGTATATTTTGAGGGCAGTGCGGGACGCACTTGCCGCAGGAGATGCAGTGACTGGCTTGACGAAGCTTGGGCACAGCGCGGTCGTAGCCAACGAGGAAGGCACGTCGTGCCTCACGATAGTTTTCGGCTTGCTGGCTCTCTGGCACATTTCCCTTGTTCACGCACTTGTTGTAGTGCACGAAGATGGCTGGGATGTCGAGTCCATAAGGACAAGGCATGCAGTATTTGCAGTCGTTGCAGGGAATCGTAGGGTAGGAAACGTAGAGGTTGGCTATTTCGTTCTCAAGCCATTCGCATTCCTCTTCACTGACGGGCACTAACGGGCTGTATGTACGGATGTTGTCCTGCAGATGCTCCATATAGGTCATGCCACTCAGAACTGTGAGCACATTGGGCTTGGTGCCTGCATATCGGAAGGCCCACGATGCGACGCTGTCCTCGGGACGTTGCTGCTTGAGGGTGGCGACGATGTGGTCTGGCATCTTCGAGAGGCGTCCTCCGAGCAGTGGCTCCATGATGACAGCGGGGATGCCGCGTCTTTCCAGTTCTTTGTAGAGGTATCTGCCATCAACGTTGCTGGGGTTGGTCTCGTTTGCCAAGTTCCAGTCCACATAGTTCATCTGAATCTGTACGAAGTCCCAGTGGTATGTGTCTTGGTTCGCCAATAAGTAATCGAATACTTCCACATCGCCGTGGAAGGAGAATCCGAGGTTGCGGATGACTCCCTTCTTGCGCTGCTCCATCAGGTAGTCGAGCACGCCGTTTTTGAGGAAACGCTGGTTGAGGTTTTCCCAGCCGCCTCCTCCCACAGCGTGCAGCAGCAGATAGTCGATATAGTCAGTCTGCAGGTACTTGAGCGAGTTCTGGAAAATCTTTACGCTTTCCTCGTATGTCTGCTGCTGTGGCGCAAAGTTGCTTAGCTTGGTGGCAATGTAGTATTTGGAACGGTCATAGCCCGACGCTTTCAGCGCAATGCCGGTGCTCTCTTCAGAGTATCCTCGGCAATAGGCTGGGCTGGTGTCGAAGTAGTTGACACCGTGGTCGAGAGCATACTTCACCAGCTTGTTGACCTGCTCCTGGTCTATCTCTTCAACGGGTGGTGCGCTGGGGTCTTTGGTAGGAGCCACGGGCTTGTTGGGCAGGCGCATCATGCCATAACCGAGAATAGAGACCTTATCGCCTGTGTTGGGGTTGGTGCGATAGGTCATTTTGTCCGTTGGAATGGCGCCAGTGTGGTGTCCAGCGGGGTCTGTGTCACCGATTTCGAGGCCCGTCTTGCCAGCGCATGCTGCCAGCGTGGCTGTTGCAGTGGCGGTGCCTGCTATCTTGAGGAAGTCTCTTCTATTTAAGTCTTTCATGAGCGAATGTGGAGAGATAAAAAGGAGTGGAACCTTGTTTTTAGATTTCTCGATGCTGTTCGTGCCCTTCTACATAGATGGCGCTGAAGGGACGGGCGGGGCAGAGATACTCGCACTTGCCGCAGCCGATGCACTTCTCGTCGTTGATAACGGGTATCATGGGCAAGTCGTTCAACGCGCGCCAGTCCAGTTGGTTGCCCTCGCCGTCATACCATTGCCCGTCTTTGGCATTCTGCTTGATACTGCTATCAACTGGCACCATCTGAATGGCTCCTGTTGGACAGTGGGCTGCACAGCTGCCACACTTCTGGTTTTGTGAGGCTGGCAGACAGTTCTGTCTGATCCACACCGCATGACCAATCTGGATGGCCGTCTTTTCTTCTTTGGTGATGGGCCGGATGGCTCCTGTGGGACAGATGTCGGAACAGCGTGTACATTCAGGCCTGCAGTATCCTTTGTTATACTCCATAGTAGGTTGCAGGAAGTGCGCCAGTTCGGTGGAGGGGCGCAGCACTTCGTTCGGGCAGTTGGCAATGCAGAGCTGGCATGCCGTGCAATGCTGCTGCAGGTTGGCTGCCGAGAGCGACCCTGGAGGGGTGAGTGCGGCCATGCGTATAAGGGGCTGCTTGTCCTCGATGGCAGCGAGTCCTCCGTCTGTTGTTTTCTCTTGTGATTTGAGGGTGGCGGCAGCTACAGTGGCGCCTGTGATGGCCAGGAATGACCGGCGTGAGAGGCCCGACTTGTCTGACTGACCTGCTTTTTTGTTGTTCTCGGATGGGGTTTCTGCCTTTTGAGAATGCTTTGGAAGCGCCAAATGCAGCGCTCCGGTGCTGCACACTCCTTGGCAGTCTCCACAAGTTACGCAGCGGGTGTAGTCTATCGTGATTGGCTTTCCTGTCTCCACTTGGATGCATGCAGCCTTGCAGTTCTTGGCGCAGAGTCCGCATTTAAGGCACTTCTCACGTTGCACCCGCATCTTCAGCAGGGAGAACTTGGCGATGTAGCCGAGCACGGTGCCCACAGGACAGATGGTGTTGCAGTAGGTGCGTCCGTGCATGAAGGCCAGGACAAAGAGGATAAGCATGGTTGCAGCCGAGATGATGACCAGCAGGGTGGGGTTGTTGTGCGGTTCCACCTGATAGAACATGAAATTGTCATTGGCTTCTGACCACAGCGCCAGCAAGTTGTTGATGCCGATGTAGATAGGCTGCAGGAGCGATGCCGCCATGCGGCCGTACGTGCTGTAAGGCGCCAAGAAAATGGCTCCGGCATTGAAACCCGTTGCCAGCATGATGATGAAGAGCGTCAGCACGCCCAGTCGTAGCCAGGTCTTGGGCTTCGAGTAGCTGTACCGGTTGGCAAATTTTGCCCTTTTGCTTTTGCGGAAAATGCGCCATTTGCCAATCCACGCGAAAAAATCCTGGAGAACGCCCAGAGGACAGACCACGGAGCAATAGATGCGACCCAGCAACAGTGTGGAAATGAGCACGATGCCGATGGAAACAAAATTGAGAGCCAGTATGCTGGGCAGGAATTGCAGTTTGGCCATCCAGCCCATGAACGGCTGGACGGTTCCTGTGAAGTCAAGAAACAAAAGAGTGATTCCCAGCACAAAAACAATGGCGAGAATCCTGCGGGTTTGCTTTAGCATCAGTTTTATTTTGGTAGAGGTTCTATAATCAGTTTGTTTTGATAAAAGATATATAATGTGCTTGGGGCACAAATGTAGCAACTATTTTTCGAATACAGGCATAAACGCGCGTTTTTTTTGCTAAAACGCTATGGAACGTCTTGGCACACCCCCGCAATCGGAATGGAGAAGGTGCCGATGCGGATGTCTTTCTAAACTTTCAAAATAAATTTCTAAACTTGGAAATAATTTTTTCAAACTTAGGAAAAATTTTTTTAAACTTTAGAAATTTTGTTCGTCAGTTATGAATCTTGATTCGCAACCTATGAATAAGCTTGTCGAGCAGAATGAAGAGAGACTTTTGTGAGTGTGTCTGTAAGCGTTTCTTTATACCATATATAGGGTACTTTTTTTGCTGCTGCGTAAAAAAGGCGGGCTTTTTTTGGTGCTGTGCGCTCTTAGTTGTACCTTTGTAGCTGATTTAGTATAAGAAAAGAAAGAATGGAACAGGCACTTTACGTCTACAACACCCTGACCAGAAAGAAAGAGGTGTTCCGCCCACTGCATGCGCCACACGTGGGCATGTACGTCTGCGGACCTACAGTATATGGTGACGCGCATCTCGGACACGCACGTCCAGCAATCACGTTCGACATCGTTTTCCGCTTCCTCAGCCATATCGGCTACAAGGTGCGCTATGTGCGCAACATCACCGATGTGGGCCATCTGGAGCATGATGCCGACGAAGGAGAGGACAAGATTGCTAAGAAGGCACGCTTGGAGCAGCTGGAGCCTATGGAAGTGGCACAGTATTACACCAACCGCTACCACGAGGCAATGGAGGCCCTCAACTGCTTGCCACCAAGCATCGAACCGCATGCTACGGGCCACATCATCGAACAGCAGCAGCTGGTGAAACAGATTCTGGATAATGGTTTCGCCTACGAAAGCAACGGCTCCATCTATTTCGATGTAGAGAAATATAACAAGGTGCATAAGTACGGCATCCTCTCAGGACGCAATCTGGAAAATGTGAAGGACGCAAGTCGCGACTTGGCGGGTGTGGGCGAGAAGAAGAATCAAGCTGACTTCGCCCTGTGGAAGGCTGCTCAGCCTGAACACATCATGCGCTGGCCATCACCCTGGAGTGATGGTTTCCCAGGCTGGCACTGCGAGTGCACCGCCATGGGCAGGAAGTATCTCGGCAGCCACTTTGACATTCACGGTGGCGGCATGGACCTGATTTTCCCTCACCACGAGTGCGAGATAGCCCAGTCTGTAGCCAGCCAGGGCGAGCAGATGGTGACTTACTGGATGCACAACAACATGATTACCATCGACGGACAGAAGATGGGCAAGTCGCTCGGCAACTTCATCACTTTGCCTCAGTTCTTCAGCGGCGACCACCCGAAGCTTGACCGTGCCTACTCGCCTATGACCATCCGTTTCTTCATCCTGCAGGCGCACTACCGCTCTACGGTGGATTTCAGCAACGATGCTCTTCAGGCTGCAGAAAAGGGATTGGAACGCCTGCTCGACGCATGGAAGGCGTTGCAGAGCATCCAGCCTGCAGCGAATGGCTCTGTGGGAACGGACTTTGTGGAGACGCTCAAGCAAAACTGCTACGACGCGATGTACGATGACTTCAATACGCCTATCGTCATCTCCCACCTCTTTGAGGCCACGAAGACCATCAATTCTATTGTGGACAAGAAAGAAACCATCACAGCGGAAGCACTCGAAGCCCTCAAGAATATCTTCAAGCTCTTTGCCTTCGACTTGCTGGGCATCAAGCAGAGCACATCGGCAGCTGCTGGCGCCGGTGTGAGCGATGCTCGCGAAGAGGCTTTCGGCAAGGTGGTGGACATGCTGCTCGAACAGCGCTCAAAGGCCAAAGCCAACAAGGACTGGGCAACCAGCGATATGATTCGCGACAACTTGGCTGCGCTAGGCTTTGAGGTGAAGGACACCAAGGACGGTTTCACTTGGAAACTGAACAAGTAATAGAAAGATGGATAAACTGAAAAAAGTGTTCATGACCATATCGCTCGTGTTCATCGTCATTTGCTTTGGCGCGTGCGTATGGCTCTATTCGGTGCTGCAGGACAACATGTCCCTGACGCTGATGGTAGCGTTCTTCTTGGCGCTGATATGGTTCGGCATCAATGTCAGAAACATCTATAAAAACTAATTATAACTCTATTAACAATGAAAAAACTTACTATCCTATGTCTTCTGTGCCTGGCTTCAATGGGAGCAATGGCCAAAAGCCTTGTGCTCACGTTGAGTGATGGCACGCTTGTTTATTATTTGTTAGGTGGCGAAACGGACCCTCGCATGCGTTTTGTGGAGGGAAAGATTGAGGTCAACACTGATGTGTACGAGATTTCAGGCATCAAGAACTTCTACATCTCGAATGAGGACGACCCCGTGGGCATTGACGATGCGCAAGCACCGGCAGGCGCTCACTTCAGCGCAAACACATTCATCATCAATGCTGATGCAGTGAAGGCTGTGAAAGTGTATGCGGACAACGGCACCGAGGTGCAGGCGAACGTGACGGAGGCGAATGGCCTCGTTTCTGTGGGGCTCAACGGCTTGAAGCGTGGCGTTTACATTATCAGTACGGGAAAGGCATCCTTCAAGGTGATGAAGAAGTAATCCCCAAAGGCAATAAAAATAAAATACGGCTATATGAAAAAGTTGTTTTCAGTGCTGGCTGCAGTTGTGGGCATGACCGTCAGTATGATTGTGAATGCTCAGGAGAAGCCTCAGGCATTGTGGATTCAGTTTGATGACCGCTTTACAGCGAATGAAGTGATAGACCTCTCTAACGTTGATTCTATCGACTTCAAGAAGGCGACGATGAGGTTCTATAAGCATTCGGAGAATACTGACCAAGTGACTACCTCATCGCGTACTTACCGTTCTGGTGCGGCGTATAAACTGGGCACCCCCGAGCGCTACTTGGTGAAGCCTTGGACATATAACTCTAACGACTATACAAACGAGAATTCTCAGTTCTGCTTTCAGCGCAGTGCCGAGAGCGAGCACTTTGTCATCTTTTGGGCAAAGGGCTTGACACTGCAGAGGAACGGCAATCTGACAGGTGGCGCATCCACTTCTGTGTGCAATGTGAACACGCTGCTGAAGAACGCAGAGAAGATTTGGGATGTGTATGTGAAGGAGTTGGGCTTCTTGGAGCCTGGCAATTCCACGACCGACAACGTGAAAATTCACATGTATGTAGTGAATCAGTCTGAATGGCGTGCTGACGGCAGTGGCGTAGGAGGTCAATACTGGGTAGCTGGTTCGGGTTCGACAAAGACCGCTAAGGAATACAGGACAGGTATGTTCCACTGCAATGCATGGGCGGCCAGCAACAATGTGACGGTGGCACACGAGATAGGTCACACCTTCCAGTATCTGGTTAGCGCCGACTTGGGCGACACCCATGGACTGAACTATGGTTTTGGTGCGAATGCTTCTGGAGGTAATGGATGGTGGGAAGACTGCGCCAACTGGCAGGCTCACAAGGTGTATCCCGCTGAGCAGTTTGCTACGAACTGGGACAACAACCAAGAGATGCACCACATGAACATCATGAGCGAGAATGCCCGATACAACAACTGCTACTACCACGACTGGTGGTGCCAGCTGCACGGACTGAATACTATTGCTCGTGTGTGGCGCGAATCCATCAAGCCAGAGGATCCGATAGAAGCTTATATGCGCATTTTCGATTTGACACCCGAGACATTCGCTGATGAGCAATACATGGGTTATGCCCACATCGCCAGCATGGACATTGACCGCTGGAAACAATACGGACAAGGACTGATTGGTAGTGAACGTCAGCGTCTGATAGGGGCATCAGCATCTATCTTGGAGAATTTCCTTGATGGTGACAACGACTATTGGGTAGTGGACCCGCAATTCTGCCCAGAAAACTATGGTTATAATGCTAATCCCATGAAGGTGCCTGCAGCGGGTACGGAGATTAAGGCCCATTTCAAAGGAATCGTCCGTGCTGAAGGCTACCGCTCAGTCAACAGGCTTAGAGCAGGCTGGCGCTATGGCTTTGTGGCTTACAGCAGCAATGGTGCTCGCACGTATGGTGAAATGGGACGCGATGCGGAAGGCGATGTGACGCTGACTGTACCGGAGAATTGTACTCATCTGTGGTTTGTGGTGATGGGCGCACCGACAAGCTATTGGCGTCATCCATGGGATGAGGATACCAGCAATGACGAACAGTGGCCCTATGCTGTGAAGTTCGATGGCACCGATCCTTTTGGCGCTAACAAGTTCTATGGCGACTATCCAGAAGACTATGCACGCAAGGATACAACGGTGGTGATTCACGCTAACTTGGCGTATAGTGCAAGCCAGTACAGCAGCATACAGGTACCATATGATATGGATGCCATCAGCAAAGCGCTCGGCGTTAGCACTCAGCAGATGAAGGCGCTCAAATGCAGCTCTACCAGCAAGGGGGTACTAGGAACACTTGACTTTGTAGGTACAAGTACCAATGGAAATGATACGTATGGCCCTACAACTTCAACATCGAACGATAAAGTGTATGGTCATTGGTTCAAGACGACGGGTGACGTGATTAATTATAATACCACTACATCTGCAATCTACGCTGAACTCTCAACAGAGAACTACAGCTGCAAGGTGGGGCAGTACCCTGGCCATCTGCGCAAAGGGAAAAGCTATGTGTTCCGTCAGGCTTTCATTTACACGCACACCGATGGAAAGCAGTATAAGGCGACGATGGAGGTGCATCTGAATGTGGTCTGACTCGGAGAATAAGCCGATTTTTTGTGTAGAGAAATGCTACAAAAGGTGCTTGGAAGTTTGGAAAAGAAGTTTAAATGCCATAACTTTGCACTTAGATACATATAAATAGGTATTTAATTCATTAAAAAACAAACTGAGAGTTATGAAAAAGATTCTTCTATCAATCGTAGTTGCTGCTTCTTCTATTGCAGCAAACGCTCAAGTAGCGGTTGAGGAAAGCAAGTTCCTTGACAACTGGTCATTAGGTATTCAGGGTGGTGTCTTTGAACCAACCGTAGGACAGAATGTGTTCAAAACAATGCGTGCTGGCGTGAATGTAGAAATTGCAAAGCAGATTTCTCCAGTCTTTGGCATCAGCGCCAACTATTTCGCTGGCATCAATGCCAATAACGCAACTCCTACTTCTTATGTGTTCTGGGGAAAAGAAAACGCATGGGGCGATGTGACTCCTAAGACTGCTTTCGACTTCGGCAACCTTGGTGCTAACGCTCTGATTAACCTCCACAATCTCTTCTATGGTTACAAGGGACAGCCTCGCGCGTTTGAACTCGTTGCGCGTGCTGGTGCTGGCTGGGGCTACATCATGGGCAACTGCTATCCTCAAGGAGAAGGCTCTGACGCATACAATACTGTTACTGCCAACTTCGGTCTCGACTTCAACGTGAACGTGGGTAAGGCAAAGGCGCTTTCTGTGAATGTAAAGCCTGCCATCTCTTTCTGGGATGTGGCTGCCGGTCTTCATGCCAATAAATCAAACCTTCAGTTGCTTGCAGGTCTGACATACCACTTCAAGAACGCGAATGGCCTCCACTACTTCAAGACATACAATGTCGGTGAGATGCAGGCTACAATCGATCGCCTGAATGCAGAGCTTGCTAAGAAGCCAAAGGAGGTTATTAAGGAAGTTGAGGTCATCAAAGAAGTAGAGAAGCCTGTTGAGGTCGTCAAGACGGTTAAGGAAACCACTCAGCTTGCTCCAGTAGTGATTTTCCAGCTTGGCAAGAGCACGGTTGATGCTTCACAGCGTCCATCTGTAGCCATGATTGCCACATACATGAAGAACCACCCAACAAGCAAGGTGGCTGTTTATGGCTATGCTTCTCCTGAGGGCAATGCTGAGCTCAACCAGAAACTTTCTGACGCTCGTGCTAAGGCTGTGTACGACATGCTGGTCAACACTTACAAGATTTCTCCAGAGCGTCTTTCTCACAAGGGACTTGGTGTAACAGACGAACTTTTCGACGAGAACGACTGGAACCGTGTGGCCACCTTCATTGAGGAGAGCAAATAAGCGGGTAGTTCCACATTATTATATATAAAGAGCAAATGGCCGTATCCTTTTTTTTGAGGGTACGGCTATTTTTTTTACATATTCATTAAACCATTTTATTTCTTTGGCGTCATACAGACTGAACACTCGTATTGTGCGAGGATGAAAAAAGCTAAACGTCAATCCTTTCAAGCCACAACACAAGCATGAAAAAAAATCTGATATTAGCAGCTTTGTTAGCATTTGTGTCACTGACGACAATGGCACAGAACCCCAATGGAGGACAGCGGCAACGCTTTGATCCGACAGAGATGTATAATCGAATGGCAGAGCGTCTTGCTAAACAGTTGAAGCTTGATGACGACAAGGCAGAAGCATTCAAGGTGCTTTACCTTGATTATCAGACTGCACGGCAGAATGCGGAGAAGCCCCAAGGAGAGAATGCAAATCAGACGAACCCTGATTTTAAGAAGATGACAGATGAGGAGGCAACCGCTTTGATTGAAAAGCAATTCGCTGCACAGGAGGCGCAGCTGGCTGTAGATAAAGACTATTTGCCCAAGTTCCTGCAACTGCTCACGCCGGTACAGGCGGCACAAGTCTATCTCCGGCGCTCGGGCATGCAGTCCACTCGCTCTCAACAAGGGGGTATGGGACGTCCTGCTGGCGGCTTCGGAGGAGGCTTTGGCGGAGGTTTCGGAGGGGGCAACTTCGGTGGTGGTAATGCCTTCTAACGCCTTGCGGTAACTACGAATAGGTGACATTTTTCACCAAAAGTAACAAAATAAGTGCAAAATACGTAAAAGAATACATATTTTTAGTTTTTTTGGAATTTGTTATGAAAATCTTCTCTCAGAAAGTTGACGGAATGGTTCTTATTCCTTAACTTTGCAACAAGATAAGTACCTATGATTGGATATTAACTAACTCTGTTTTTTAGTGGGGAGTCTGAGATGTGAATCTAGGGCTTCCTTTTTTTATGTCCCAATTCTCCCATCCTTATTTCCCCGATTCCAAGCCGTTCCGCAATTCTCTTTGTTCTTTTAATTGTTCAGAATTGCTCAAGATGTGCAGCTGCTGTTTTCTATGCGGCCAATGTATAGATGTATGTGGGTGGTGACCTGTGGGCTTTTGTGGGAGAGCCTTTGGGGAAGATTTCTTTGTGTTTTTACACAATAAAATGCGCGGGAAAGGGTTATTTCTAATGATGAACAAGCGTTTTTGTGCGTTGTTGCTTCTCCTGACGGCATTGGTGCTGGAGGTGAGGGCACAGTGGGATGTGCAGTTTACGGACTACACAGCCCTGCGTTCGTTTTATAATCCTGCTGTGTCGGGTACGGATGGCATGCTGAACATAAGTGGCGTCTATTCCATGCAAATGGTGGGTTATGACGGAGCGCCTGCCACGATGTATGTAAGTGCTGATTTGCCAGTGTATTTTTTGAGTCCTCGCCATGGAGCGGGCGTGAGTCTTTTCAATGACAATATCGGAATGTTCACCACGACCAAGATAGCTATACAATATGCCTACAATTTGAAAGTGAGCCGACGTGGGCGCTTGGCAGTGGGATTTCAGGGAGGCTTGTTGTCGGAGAAGGTTGACCCGAGTGGTGTGAAATTGGAAACCGACAACGATCCTGCTTTCCCTAAGTCGCAGCAGGATGGGAATTGTTTCGATTTGGGCGCGGGGCTGTATTATTATCATCCCAAGATGTGGCTGGGTCTTTCCAGCCAGCACTTGTTGGCCCCTACCATCGAGCTTGGTGAAACCAATGAGATTGAAGTGCCTCGGGTCTTTTATTTGATGGGAGGATGCAATATTAAAATAAAAAATTCGTTAATGTTTTTACAGCCCTCTTTCCTTGTGCAGTCTGATTTGGACTCTTGGCGTGAGGATGTGCAGTGTAAAGTGTGGTATGAATATGAGGGGCGTAAGTTCTATGGCGGCTTAGGGTATAGTCCCGAAACATCGGTGACCTTTATGGCTGGAGGCGTTTTTCATGGCGTCAGCTTAGGTTACAGCTATCAGATGTACACTTCGGGTGTGGGTATGGTGAATGGTAGCCACGAATTGGTCGTTGGATATCAAACAGACCTGGATTTGTTCAAAAAGGGACGTAATCGTCATAAGAGCGTGCGTTGGCTTTAACCAATTCATACATGAGGCCGAACTTATATATATTAGATAATGTATAATCTACAATAAAGATGAAAAAGATTCTCATTGTAATATGCTTGGTATTGGTTGCTGCCGCAGTGGCGTCGTGCTTCTCCAGCCGGGGAGGCTCAAGTGCGTCAGGCGGTGAGGTGACCGGTGTGGGCGGCACGTCAATGGCGGAGCCTGCTCCTTATGGCATGGTGCTGGTGAAGCGTGGTAGTCTCAAAATGGGCACGGACAAGACCGACAGCTTGTGGGGCAAGGATGTACCTACGCGCGACATCAGTGTGGATGCTTTCTGGATGGACGAGAAGGAGGTGACGAACTCCATGTATAGACAGTTTGTCTATTGGGTTCGTGATTCTATCATCCGTGAACGTTTAGCTGATCCTGCCTATGGCGGTGATGAAACATATAAGATAGAGGAGGATAAGAATGGCGATCCCGTCACTCCTCATTTGAATTGGAACAAGCCCTTGCCTCGCAATCCTGATGAAGATCAGCAGCGTGCTATCGAGAGTGTGTATATTACGCATCCTGTTACAGGAGAGAGAATGCTGGATGCAAGCCAGTTGAACTATCGCTATGAGGTGTTTGACTATGTGATGGCTGCCAAACGCAAGTATCGTCTCAATCCTTCGGAGCGCAATTTGAACACAGATTTTGAGACCGATCCTAATGAAGTGGTGATGATTTCAAAGGATACGGCCTATGTGGATGACGAGGGCCTGATTCATCGTGAGACCATTACGCGTCCGCTCAGCAGCATGTGGGACTTTGTCAACACATACATTGTGAATGTCTATCCTGACACCACTTGCTGGATTAATGACTTCCAGAATGCTGAGAATGAGGTGTATATGCGACTTTACTTTACTCATTCTAACTACAATGACTATCCTGTAGTGGGTGTCAATTGGGAGCAAGCTAATGCTTTTTGCAACTGGCGCACCGACTTCTTGATTAAAGGTTTGGGTTCGCAGGCTAAGTTTATTCAGCGCTATCGCCTGCCCACCGAAGCAGAATGGGAGTTTGCAGCTCGTGGTAAAGAGGGCAATGAACTTCCCTGGCAGCAGGATGGCGTGGCAAGCGATAAGGGGTGCTATTATGCCAATTTTAAGCCTGACCGCGGTAACTACACCAAGGATGGCAACCTCATTACTTCTAAGACAGGCATCTATAGCGCTAACTCTAATGGACTTTATGATATGGCGGGTAATGTTGCTGAATGGACGAGCACCGTCTTTACTGAGGCAGGTGTGCTCTCGATGAGTGATATGAACCCGACGTTGACATACAATGCTGCGAAGGAAGACCCCTATGCGTTGAAGAAGAAGAGTGTGCGCGGTGGCTCATGGAAAGACCCCGAGAGTTTCATTAAGAGTGCATGGCGTTCGTATGAGTACCAAAATGTAGGTCGTTCTTTCATTGGTTTCCGTTGCGTGAGGTCGCAAGTCGGAACTGCTTCGAGAGCGAAAAAGTAACAGACCCTCCCCTCACCCTCCCTGTTGAGGGCGGGAGTGGAAACCTTCATCATTCATTAGATAATAATAAAACATAAGTAGAATTTCTCCCACAAACTTTCTACTCCTCTCATTTAGGGAGGCGGGGGATGTGTCTTTTATGGCAACACAATATACAGGCATACAGAAGTGGCTCCGTACAAAGCGCGGACAAACTTTCTTGAATTATGCATACAGCTGGGGTGCATCAGTCGTGATTGCTGGCGCCTTGTTCAAACTCACTCATATAGATGGCGCAGATATCATGCTTTTCTTAGGTATGGGTACCGAGGTCATTGTGTTCTTTTTGGCAGGTTTTGAACCTCAAGAAAGTATGGATGCGCAAGAGTTGGCTGAGGAGGTAGCTGAAAATGCAGCTATCGCAGCGCAGACTAACGCATCTCTTTCAGAAGAGGCTGTGGCGGCTTTGGCCAATGCAGCTACTGGCATGGCTAATGCTCCTGTTGGTGGTGGTACAGTGATTGTAGGTGGTGGTGTTCCGAGCGGTGGTACTATCGTCATCAATGGCGGTGATTCAAATAAGACAGGGGAAGTGGCTGGAACAGCTGCTGTAAGCTCTGCATCTCCTGTTGATGCGGCGCAGTTGGCTGAGAATATATCTTCTGCTCCTGTCTTCAGTTCAGCGCAGTTCCAGGGTATGGCTCCTGAAATGCAGGAAGCAACCCGCGCGTATGTGGAGCAATTGACCGACTTGACCGATACGCTTAAAAAGGTGGCTGAGCAAAGTGCACGTCTCACGCGTGATTCCGAGGAGATGGAGAATATGAACCGCACGCTTACGGGTATTAACCGCTTCTATGAGATGCAGTTGAAGAGTGTTGGAACACAGTCTGCCACTATCGATGAGGTGAATGACCAAACGAAGAAACTTGCCATCCAATTGCAGGAACTCAATGAAGTTTATGCAAAGATGGTAGAAGCGCTTAAAATGAAGATATCGTAAATTGGAAGTAATTAGTATATTAGTGGTTAGTTCATCAGGGCTTTTGAATGGCTGCTGGCAAACTAAGCGGCTAACAAACTAAACAGCTAAACGAATGATTAGAAAGAAACTATCTCCACGTCAGAAGATGATTAATCTGATGTACGTTGTGCTCATGGCCATGTTGGCGCTCAACGTTTCATCTGATGTACTCGAAGGCTTCAAACTCGTGGATGAAGGTCTGAATCGTACCAAGGTCAATTCTGCCACACAGAATGAAGCCATATACAAGGAACTGGAGGCTGCCATGAAGCAGAACCCAGAGAAAACGCGCCAATGGTACAAGAAGGCTCAGCAGGTGCGTCAGATGTCTGACTCGCTCTATTCCTTCGCTGAGAATTTGAAGTGGGAAATTGTGCGTGAAGCTGATGGTGATGATGCAGACCTCAATGATATAGAGGGGCGTGACAATCTTGAAGCTGCCACTCATGTGATGCTTGCTCCTGGTATCGGTAAGGGTGGGAAGCTGAAGAAGGCTATTGAGTCTTATCGTGAGGGTATTACCGCCATGATTAATGATGAGGCTCAAAAGAAGATTATCAAGAGCAATCTCTCTACCGATGTGCCCAAGAAAGCAAAGCTGCTTGGTAAGAATTGGCAGGAGTATATGTTTGAGAATACACCTGTTGTGGCTGCAGTGACGTTGCTCACAAAACTTCAGACCGATGTGCGTCATGCCGAAGGAGAGATGTTGCATCAACTCGTCGCGAATATTGACGTGAAGGATGTGCGTGTGAACGAGATTCAGGCGCTTGTTATTCCTACATCGCAGACCGTGGTTCGTGGTGGTAAGTTCTCTGCGCAAATCATTATGGCTGCAGTTGATACTACCCAACGTCCAGAGATATATGTGGGCAATACATTGCTTAAATCGGAGAATGGCCGCTATGAGACAATTTGTGGTTCTACGGGTGACTTCTCTCTTAGAGGTTATCTCGTGATGAAGAATGGCAATGGCGAGACCATCCGCCGCGAGTTCTCTCAGCCTTATACGGTGGTAGAGCCTTCAGCAACCGTCAGCGCCACCATGATGAATGTGCTCTATGCTGGTTATCAGAACCCGATTAGCGTCAGTGTACCTGGTGTGCCTAACAATAAGATTTCTCTTTCCATGACGAATGGCCATCTTACCAAGAAAGATGGCGGTAATTATGTGGCAGTCCCCTCCAAAGTGGGCGAAGACGTCACTTTTACCGTTACGGCACAGAATGAGGGACGCCAGCAGGAAATGGGTAAGTTCACGTTTCATGTGCGTAAACTTCCTGATCCAACAGGCTTTATTGATGTGCCCGATGGCAAGGGAAGCACTAACCGCTTCAAGGGTGGCCGCATCTCCAAGCAGGCCATTGTGTCGGCTGGAGGCATTGGAGCTGCTATTGACGATGGGTTGCTCAACATCTCTTTCCGCGTGATAGGATTCCAGATTCGCTTTATGGATAACATGGGTAATGTCGTGCCAGAAGTCAGCAATTCTGCTTCCTTTACTGCCAATCAGCTTGCCCGCATCCGTTCCCTCACACGAGGCAAACTTTTCAATATTAGCGAAATCCGCGTAGTAGGTCCTGATGGTATCGAACGAACTTTGAAAACTCCAGTGGAGGTCCTTATAAATTAGCCCGATTATGAAACGTATATTATTCATATTGACAACACTCTGCATGGTGGGCGCAGTGAGTGCCCAGCCACAGAAGAGTCGAGTGCAGAACAATAACCGTCCAACTGCTGCCAGGAACAAAACAGCAGCTGCAGGTACGGATCGCGCAAGTCTTATGTTCCCTACAGCTGTAGATGTGCCTGAAGATCCCAGTTGGCGTCGTGACATCTACCGTTCCATCGACCTCACCAAGGACGAGAACGCAGCCCTTTACTATCCTGTGGAGCCACAAGGTGGACAGATGAACCTCTTCACCCTGCTCTTCAGGTTGCTCAATACAGGCAAGATTCCTGCTTACGAATATCAGTTGGACGGTGTGGAGAATTTCCAGCAGAGCAACCGCATGCACTTCAAGGATATGTTGGAGCGTCAAGGCATCTTCTACGAGGTGGACGGTAACAGCATCAAGGTGAATCAAGCAGACATTCCCTCTGCAGAGGTGCTCAGCTACTACGTGAAGGAGAGTTCTTACTACGATCAGAACACAGCAACTTATCATAGCCGTATTGTGGCGCTTTGCCCAGTGCTGCATCGTGCTGCCGACGAATTCGCCATCAGCAGTTACGGGAATGAATACGGAGAAGAGAATTTGCAGAATCAGAACGTGCAGAAGTTCCCTCTTTTTTGGGTGAAATACGACGATGTCAAGACTTACCTGAGTGGTCAGGATGTGATGACCAGCAACCTCAACAATGCTGCCCGCATGTCCATGGATGATTTCTTCTCAACCAACCACTATAAAGGTGACATCTACATGACCACCAACATGCAGAACAAGTCTCTCCAGCAATATTGTGCTACAGACTCTCTCTTGAAGAAGGAGCAGACACGCATCGAGAAGCAAATATCCGACTTTGAGGAGCACATCTGGCGCACACCTGTAGATTCTCTTCAGCAGGCCAAACTCGATTCTATCGCAGCGGCTTCGGTCAAGGGCAAGAAAGCCAAAGCCGGTATTGATGGTAAGGCTTCTTCGTCTGCTGCTCGGACAGCTCGCCGTGCATCTTCAGCCTCTTCGGGCAAGTCTGAAAAGTCATCTCGATCATCATCAGGTGGCGCTCCACGTGTCTCTGTCAGAAGGCAGCGGCATTGATGCAGGAAAGGACTGTTTTGACGGGCAAAGGTCAAACATCTCGTCCATTTTAATTATTAATAATTAGAGAAACAGAGAACGCCGGAGGTCTCGCGAGTGAAGCGAAGCCTCCGGCGTTCTCTGTTTCTTGATAAATATTCATGAAGATTGACGTCAATCTTCGTCAGTCCTTTTTTGTGTCTTCAAGTATGCTTTCGACGTTTTGGAGACAAAAACTTCGCATAATGTGATATTTTACGAATTTATTTGGTGATTTGACATTTTATTAGTACTTTATGCTGCATAATCTGCGACTTTAATCACTGTATTATGTCGCACAAAGTACGAATGCGTTCTATATATACACGAAAGAGATAATTGGACAAACTACCGTTGGGAGCTTCTGAGGTGTCACTCTTTCTGGATGTATGCTCTGTCTTATGTAAAACAATGGAAGAACTTATATCGATCTTGTATGCAGCCTCAATGTAATAAGCATACAATAAAGGAGTACCCTCAATTCTTGTCCGGTATTTGTCCAGTATTTGTCCAGTATATGTTCGGTAAATGACTGGACAAGTACCGATGATATAACGAGCAAATAGCGGACAGTGATAGAAGGAACATCGAAGCAACACCGAGGCAACACCGAGGCTATAATATGGATAGAGTGTAGTTGGATATTAAACGTCAATTCTCGTCAATTATTTGTATGGTTCGCTGTTGTAAACACACGTTTTTAAATTGATGATGTGATTTGGAAGAAAAAGAATGACTAACTTTGCAGGCGAATTATGAATACAATTTTTATAGTATTACCGATATTGACCCTGTTGATGTTTGACTTGGGGTTGGCATTGAAACCACACGACTTTGCGTTGATTGTGTCACGTCCGAAGCCTGTTGTGATTGGGCTTGTGGGCCAAATTGTTTTGTTGCCGTTGATTGCATGGGGGGTGGGGCACCTGTTTCACTTGTCGCCCTTGTTCATGATTGGTATCATGCTGGTGGCATGTAGTCCAGGAGGCAGCTCGAGCAACGTCTTCTCGATGCTGGCGAAAGGTGATGTGGCGCTGTCAGTCACCTTAACAGCGTGCAGCAGCATTATCACCTTGTTTTCCTTGCCTTTGGTCATGGCATGGGTGACGCAGCAAGTGGGCGAGGCAGCGCAGATTGAGTTGCCCGTAGGCAATCTGCTGGTGCAGAACCTGGTGCTGATGGCGGTGCCGATAGGTATTGGCCTGTGTGTGTCGGTTTATAAACCTCGGGTCGCCTCAAAAATACACAGTGTTCTGCGCCGTTTGGCAATGCCTGCATTGATGTTGCTGGCTACGGTGTTCTTTATTCAGCATCGTGATACGATTGTGGCTGAGTTTGGAGCATTGGGATTGGCCATGACCGTGCTGATTTTGGTTGCCACGTCCAGTGGCGCTTTGCTTGCGTGGTTGACTCGACTGACTGCTCAAGAGAGGAGAACCCTGGTGATAGAGGTGGGTATGCAAAATGCAGCCCAGGCAATAACGATTGCATGTAGTCCTCTTATTTTCGGGAATGAGGTCATTGCTATCCCCGCTATTGTGTATGCATTGATGATGAATGTGATATTGCTGCTGTATGTGGGTGGAGTTAAATGGATAAAAATATGAAAAACGGTTTCTGTTTGAATCTTGTTTGATACGATGCCGTGCCCGATATAGCACTAATTTATAGTACAAACGTGTGAAAAGCCCCGGAGTCAAGTGACTTTGCGGCTTTTTCTTTTTGCCATGATACGAAAATGGTGTACCTTTGTACCCGATTGTTATAACTCTTAATAGTAAGTAGATGAAGGTATTGAAGTTTGGCGGAACATCCGTAGGTTCCGTGGAGAGTATCCTGAACTTAAAGAAGATTGTAGAGTCGCAGAAAGAGCCTGTTATTGTCGTGGTGTCGGCACTGGGTGGCATCACCGACAAATTGATTGGCACATCGAAGATGGCGGTGGCAGGCGATGCAGCGTACTTGACAGCATATAATGAAATGGTGGAGCGTCACCACCAGATGATTGACGCAATTATCACAGACACAACCAAGAAGAATGCATTGCTGGCAACGGTGGACGAACTGTTGGGGCAGTTGAAGAGCATCTATCAGGGTGTCTACTTGATTGGCGACCTGAGTGAAAAGACAAGCAATGCCATTGTGTCGTATGGCGAGCGTATCAGCAGCAACATTGTGGCAACACTGATTGAAAACGCGCGTTGGTACAATTCATTGGAGTTTATTAAGACTAAGCACAAGCAAGGTCGTAACCTCTTCTCGAATTCCATTAGTAACCCTTTGATTCTTGATGCATTCAAGGATTTCAAGAACGGCACAGCCAATCACAAGGTTTGTTTGGCGGGTGGCTTCATCTCAACAGACAGTACGACAGGCGAGGTGACCAACCTCGGTCGTGGCGGCTCTGACTATACAGCGGCTATCTTGGCTGCAGCATTGGATGCCGATGTCTTGGAGATATGGACGGACGTGTCGGGCTTCATGACCGCCGACCCACGTGTCATCAACACGGCATATCCTATAGATAAGCTTTCATACGTAGAGGCAACAGAGCTCTGCAACTTCGGTGCGAAGGTGGTATATCCTCCTACGATTTACCCTGTGTGCATCAAGAATATTCCAATTCTGATTAAGAATACTTTCCGTCCTGAAGACGAAGGCACCATCATCACGAACTTGGCAGAGGGAGATGATAATGGACGTGCCATCAAGGGTATCTCTTCCATCAACAACACGAGTCTGATTACCGTCAGCGGTCTTTCGATGGTGGGTGTGATTGGCGTGAACCGCCGTATCTTCACTACATTGGCGGAGAATGGCATCAGTGTGTTTATGGTGAGCCAGGCATCCTCGGAGAACAGTACATCTATTGGTGTGACCGATGATGATGCGGACCGTGCTTGTGAGGTGCTGAACAAAGAATTTGCCAAGGAGATAGAAATGGGCGCGATGTACAAGATGAAGTTGGAGCGCGATTTGGCAACCGTTGCTATTGTGGGTGAGAACATGAAGCATACTCCTGGCATTGCCGGCAAATTGTTCGGAACGTTGGGACGTAATGGTATCAGCGTCATCGCTTGTGCACAAGGTGCCAGCGAAACGAACATCTCCTTTGTGGTGGAAAGAAAGAGCCTGCGCAAATCGCTGAACGTCATTCATGACAGTTTTTTCCTGTCTGAATACCAAGTGCTGAACGTGTTCCTTTGTGGCGTCGGTACGGTGGGCGGCAGCTTGTTGGAGCAGATTGCTGGTCAGCGTGCCAAACTGATGAAGGAACGTAATTTGCAGGTGAATGTGGTTGGTATAGCCAGTGGACATAATGCCATGTTCGACCGCAACGGCATCGACTTGTCTCAGTATGTTGAGGACGGCAAGTTCTCTATCGCGATGCTTCGCCAAGGGCTGAAGGCAGCTCCTTCAAGTAATATTCAGCGTCTGAAGGATGAGGTTATTGGCATGAACATCTTCAATAGCGTATTTGTGGATTGTACAGCAAGTGCTGATGTCGCTGGGCTGTATGAAGATTTGCTGAGCAACAACATCTCTGTCGTGGCAGCCAACAAGGTGGCTGCATCAAGCGATTACGATAATTATGCCAAGCTCAAGGCCACAGCTCGCAAGCGTGGTGTGAAATACCTCTTCGAGACCAATGTTGGTGCGGGTCTTCCTATTATCAACACGATTAATGACCTCATTAATTCTGGCGACAAGATTCTGAAGTTGGAGGCCGTTCTTTCAGGCACTCTTAACTTCATTTTCAATACAATTTCTGCAGACGTTCCTTTTAGCGAGACAGTCCGCCGTGCCAAGGAAGAAGGATATAGCGAGCCCGATCCGCGCATTGACCTGAGTGGCAAGGACGTGGTTCGTAAGCTTGTTATCCTGTCCCGTGAGGCTGGCTACAAATTGAATCAAGAAGATGTAGAGAAGACGCTCTTCATCCCACAGTCGTTCTTTGAGGGCACATTGGATGATTTCTGGAAGAACTTGCCGACCCTTGATGCCCAGTTTGAGAAAGAACGTCAGGAAGTGGAGGCCGCTCATGAACATTGGAAGTTCGTGGCAAAGCTGGAGAACGGAAAGGGCAGCGTTTCATTGCAGCGGGTAGGGGAGCATCACCCATTCTACGACCTTGAAGGTTCTAACAACATTATCCTCATCACAACCGAACGCTATAACCAATATCCTATGCTCATTCAGGGCTATGGAGCAGGTGCCTCTGTGACTGCAGCGGGCGTGTTTGCGGACATCATGAGTATTGCGAATATATAAGAAGTTTAAAGTGAAACACATCATCATATTAGGCGACGGAATGGCCGACTGGCCAGTAGCGTCGCTCGGAAACAAGACGCTGCTGCAGTATGCCAATACCCCCAATATGGACATGTTGGCGAAGATGGGGCGTTGCGGAATGCTGAAGACGGTGCAGGATGGCTTCCATCCAGGCAGCGAGGTTGCGAATAGCAGCATTCTTGGGTATGACCAGAACGAAGTGTATGAAGGCCGTGGACCGTTGGAGGCTGCCAGCATTGGAGTTGATTTGGCTCCCGATGATATGGCTATCCGTTGCAACATCATTTGTATTGAAGGAGATCACATCAAGAATCACTCATGCGGACGTCTGGAGACTGAAGAGGGGGATATCCTCATCAAATACCTGCAGGAGCATTTAGCGAACGACCCAGAGATTCTGGCGAAGTACGGACCTGTGGTTCATTTCTATACCGGTGTGCAGTATCGCCATTTATTGGTCATCAATGGGGGCAGTAAGTATCTCCAGTGCACACCTCCGCATGATGTACCGTTGAAGCCTTGGAAACCCCTCTTGGTGAAACCAGACCTTGAAGGCGAGGCAAAGTCCGGAAAGACCACTCGCTTGAGCGCAACCGAAACTGCAGACCTGTTGAACTTGCTGATTGTAAAGTCACAAGAACTGTTGTCGCAGCATCCATTCAATGCACAGCGCTTGGCAGAGGGTAAAGACCCTGCAAACTCCATCTGGCCATGGGCTGGTGGCTATCGTCCTCATATGGTACCGCTCACGACCACCTTCCCGCAGATTAAGAGAGGTTCTGTCATTACCGCAGTGGACCTCATTCGCGGCATTGGTTCATTGGCAGGTTTGAGAGTGATTGATGTGCCCGGAGCTACAGGTTTGGCAGATACCAACTACGAAGGCAAGGCACAAGCAGCTATCAAGGCTTTGGAGACGGATGATTTCGTGTATTTGCATGTAGAGGCCTCTGATGAAGCGGGACACGATGGCGACTTGGAACTGAAACTGAAAACTATCGAATATTTGGATAGCCGCATGGTGGGACCCATCTATAGTGCGCTGAAGAATCAAGAGGTGGCCATTGCTGTATTGCCAGACCACCCGACACCGGTGGCACATCGTACCCATACGAACGAGCCTATTCCTTTCCTTATGTATGCCCCAGGCATCGAGCCCGACAGCGTAGAAACATTCGATGAAGTGGCTTGCAAGCAAGGCTGCTACGGGCTGCTGGAGAAAGATGGGTTTATCAAAGAGTTTATGAAAATCAACTAATATAACGTAGATACAAAGCAAATGAAATACTACAGCACCAACGGACAAGCCCCTATCGCTACGCTCGAAAAAGCGGTGGTGAAAGGACTTGCAGAGGACAAAGGTTTATATATGCCAGAGCGCATTAAACCCCTGCCCAAAGAGTTTTTCGACAAGATAGAGAGCCTCTCATTCCAAGAGATTGCATATACCGTGGCTGACGCCTTCTTTGGTGAGGATGTACCAGCAGAAGATTTGAAGAAGATTGTGTATGACACGTTGGCTTTCGACTGCCCATGCGTGAAAGTGACGGACAGCATCTTCTCTTTAGAGCTCTTCCATGGCCCAACACTTGCATTTAAGGATGTAGGCGCACGTTTCATGGCACGCCTTCTCCAGTACTTCCTCAAGAAGGAAGGCTCTCAGCAAGTAAACGTTCTGGTTGCAACATCTGGTGATACGGGTTCTGCTGTTGCCAATGGCTTTCTTGGTGTGGATGGCATTCACGTGTATGTGCTCTATCCTAAAGGAAAGGTGAGCCCTATTCAGGAATGCCAGTTCACTACACTTGGCCAGAACATTACGGCAGTGGAAGTGGATGGCGTGTTTGACGATTGTCAGGCATTGGTAAAAAATGCCTTTATGGATGCCGACCTTAATGCGCATATGAAGCTGACCTCAGCCAACTCCATCAATGTGGCACGCTTCTTGCCACAAGCATTCTACTATTTCTATGCTTATGCTCAGATGAAGAAACTTGGTTTGGCCGACCAGCTTGTGGTATGTGTACCTTCAGGCAACTTCGGCAATATCTGCTCAGCGCTCTTTGGTAAAAAGATGGGATTGCCCATTAAACGTTTCATCGCTGCCAATAATGCCAACGACATTTTCTTCAACTACCTCCAGACAGGCAAGTATGAGCCCAAGGCATCTGTGCAGACCATAGCCAATGCAATGGACGTAGGTGATCCTAGCAATTTTGCTCGCGTTTATGAACTCTATGGCAAGAGCCATGCAGCTATTTGTGCTGATATTAGTGGCGCCACCTACAAGGATGAGCAGATAGCCGAAACAATCCGCGAAGTAAAAGCCGAGACTGGCTATGTGTGTGACCCACACGGCGCTTGTGGCTATCGTGCTTTGAAGGAAGGACTGAAAGCCGGTGAAGTTGGTGTGTTCCTTGAGACAGCTCACCCCGCTAAGTTCAAGGATACCGTAGATGGTATATTGGGTGGCAATCTTGAGATTCCAGCTAAGCTCAAAGCTTTCATGCAGGGCACTAAGCAGAGTGTTCCTATGAGCAAGGATTTTGCTGACTTCAAGCAATTCCTGCTAAAGGAATGAGATTGGAGAGCTGAGAGATTCCCTCTCAGGCTCCAGCTTCAGTGGAGCAAAGGTCAAAGCGCTATTGTCATTGTATGTAGCGTGTTTCGTGCATTCCGTCTCACACCTCTTATTCTGCTTCTCACAACAGATTGTTCTTATCTCACCTCTTAATAACAGATTGAAATGATATCCATCAAGCAACAAAAACGCACCAAGTGGACTCGTTTGTTGATGAAGTTCATCTTGGTGAATGTCTCGACGGCGCTGATTGTCTATTTCATGCCTCGAGGTGATGAGTTTGGCTACAAGTATGAGTTGAATAAGCCCTGGAATTATGGCTTGTTAATTGCTAATACCAAATTCCCTGTCCTGAAGAACGACTCTACGATTAGGAAGGAACGCGAGGCAACCAGCCTTGCTTTCCAGCCTTATTATCATCGTGACAAGTTGGTGAGAGACAATATGATGAACCGCTTGTATCAGCATGACTCTAACGGGAAGCTTGGGAAAGGCGAGGTGGTGTATATGCGGCACATAGCGGCGTTGCTTGACACTATTTATAAGCATGGCGTCATGTCGATTGATGACTACGAGCGCTTGAAGAACGTAGAGACTCGTAAGCGGATTCGTGTAGTAGATGACAACGTGGCGGTGTCTTTGAAGTTGAGTGATGTGTTCACGCCTAAATCGGCCTATGATTATATCATGACAAAGGATACTGCTCGCTACAATCCTGGAGTGTTGGGAACTTACGACATGACCGAGTTGTTGCAGCAGAACCTCACATATGACCAGAAGCGTTCGGAGGAAGAGTTGGCTGAGAACCTGCAGAACCTTTCTTATTACAATGGATTTGTGCAGGCGGGCCAAAAGATTGTAGATCGTGGTGAGACGGTGACTGATGAGGTGTATGACGTGTTGCGTTCTTATGAGAAAGATTTTGAGCGGCGCAACACCAGCGAAGTGAATATTCCCTACAAGGTATTGGGGCAGACGCTCTATGTGTTGATTGTCTTTATTGTCTTGACGGTCTATCTGTCCCTTTTCCGTTTAGACTATTTCGAGAATGTCCGCAACGTGACACTCCTTTTTGCGTTGCCCGTTTTGTTTTGTGTAATGGCCTCTTTGATGGTGTCACACAAGACCATGAATGTCTTCATGCTGCCTTATTGTATTGTGCCTATCGTGATACGCGTCTTTATGGATTCGCGTACCGCCTTTATGTTCCATTGCGGCATGGTGTTGATTATCTCCCTGTTCTTGACGAGCAACTACGAGTTTCTCATCTTGCAGCTGGTGGTAGGCATGGTGGCCATACAGACCTTGCGTGAACTCTCCCAGCGTTCCCAGATTGTGCGTACGGCCTTCATTCTCTTTGTGGTATATGTTCTTGTCTATACAGGCTATTCGCTCCATCATGAGAATGACATCAAGATGGATTCATGGATGTATGTTTGCTTCGGTGTCAACTGTCTGTTGCTGCTCTTCACCTATCCGCTTCTGTGGATGCTGGAGAAAGTATTCGGCTTCACGAGCGATGTGACGCTAGTGGAGTTGAGTAGTGTGCGCAATCCATTGCTGCAGCGGATGACAGAAGTTGCTCCAGGCACTTTCCAGCATTCTATGCAGGTGGCAAATCTGAGCGCTGAGGTGGCTAACAAGATTGGTGGCAGAACCCAACTTGTGCGTACGGGCGCGCTTTATCATGATATTGGAAAGATTGAACGTCCCGTCTTCTTCACCGAAAACCAGAGCGGTGTGTCTCCTCACAAGCACTTGAGTGCCTTGAAGAGTGCCGAGGTGATTATCGCCCATGTCAAGAATGGCGTAGCGTTAGCAGAGAAGAATCACATCCCAGAATCCATTAAGCGGTTCATCATGACGCACCATGGACTGGGCAAGGCCAAGTACTTCTATATCACCTATAAGAACGAGCATCCAGATGAAGAGATAGATGAGGCGGCATTCACCTATCCTGGGCCTAATCCCAGCAGCAAGGAAGAAGCTATCCTCATGATGTGCGATGCCGTTGAGGCAGCCTCTCGTTCGTTGCCAGAATACACAGAGGACAGCATCAATCAGTTGGTGGACAAGATTATAGACGGACAAATGGCAGAAGGCTTCTTCAACGAGTGCTCCATTACGTTCAAAGAGATTTCTGTGGCAAAATCGGTACTAAAAGAGAAACTCAAGACCATCTACCACACACGCATCTCCTATCCCGAATTAGCAGAGGCGACAGAGAGTGTGTTGTGAAAAAGAAACCCTTCTCAGTCTCTCCGTGGTGGAGACAATAGCAAAAAGGTATAAATACAGGATTAGTTGTAAGAAAAATGAAGAATCGAAAATGGCAGACATTCTTGCTCACGCTGCTGGTTGTAGCAGCGTTGCTGGCACTTTTCTATCTGCCTCGTTTCAATGTAATGGGTGCTGATACGCGCCGTGTGAACATCCTGAGCGATGTGCAGCATCGTGACAAAGAGGGAAATATACGTGCCGAAGTGGTGGCCGACTCGCTTGATGGCTATGTGGAGAAAGGCGTCGATTCGGCCGCCATTCAGGTCAAGCAGCTCACATTTGTGGATTCCGTCCCTACGGGAATGACCCCTATTGAGGACTTTGCCGATGTCGCAGGCATCCACCGTGAGATGGACCATTTCTATGCCGCATTGGGTGAGGCGGGAAACCGTCCCGTGCGTGTGGCATACTTTGGTGACTCCTATATTGAAGGTGACATCCTGACTCTTGATCTGCGCGCTCTGCTCCAGCAGAAGTTTGGTGGACGTGGTGCAGGCTTTGTCGAGATAGACTGCGTCTCTTCCGACTTCCGCCGCTCTGTCCTGACCAAGCGCAAGGGCTGGAACAGCTACCATGCCAACGAGCGTGGCCGTGGCTTCAAGCCCGACATGCAGGGCCCTGCCGGCAGTTATTTCATCCCATCGGGAACGGCTACCTACGAGATACGAGGGCAGAAGAGCACATATGGGCATCTGCTCGATACAGCTGAAGTAGCGACCGTATTCTTTACTCCCGGTGATGGCCTGAACATCCACTATGCCCTCAATGGGAACACCTCCAACACCCTCTTCTCCAATGGTGAAGAGCCTGAGCCCACGACCTACGAGGAAGTGGTCACCGTGCTTGACTCCGATTCTGTAGCCCATCAGAAGACAGTCGTACGTGCGGTCCAGCCCGAGCAGCAGGCACCAGGCAAAGTGATGGCCAAGACCGTGAGAGGACGCATCGGCAAGTTCTCGCTGGATGTAACTGGTGGCCGTGGCTCTCGCTTCTATGGCGTGGCCCTTGATGGACACCGAGGAGTGGCCGTTGACAACTTCAGTATGCGCGGCAGTGGCGGGCAGCATCTGCTCAAAATTCCGCAGACGACGCTCAACAGTTTCGCCTCGCTGCGTCCTTACGACCTCATTATCCTCCACTTCGGACTCAACGTGGCCAGTGAGAAACAGAAAGACTACAGCGCCTACGTCAAGCAGTTGGGCAAGGTCGTGGAACACCTCAAAGCTGCCTATCCCCATGCCAGCATCCTCATTGTCAGCATGGGCGACCGCGATGCACGCGGTGCCGATGGGCAGATGCACACCATGGGGGGCGTGAAGGAAATGGTGTCCTACGAGCGTAAGATGGCCAGCGATCACCGTGTTGCCTTCTGGAACCTCTACGAGGCGATGGGCGGCGATGGAAGTCTTGCGCGCATGACCGCAAAGAAACAAGCCAATCTCGACTATACACACATCAACTTTGCAGGAGGACGCTATCTGGCAGGACTCCTCTTCGATGTGCTTATGAACGGCAAAACAAACTACGACCAGCGCACACGATAGAGACCATGCATCCATTGCTGCACATCATGAACGACAGACTTCTTCAGGTCAACAAGCTTCCAGCGGTATGCTGGGCGCTCCTCTTCCTGTGCCTGTTCACCAGCTCATGGTGCATGCCCTCCGCATCCGCCCAGTCGTTGTTCACGTCATTTCCCTCCAGCTTCCGCAACACGCGCAACAACGAGCTCATTGAATCAGCCTCATTAGCGCCCGTGTTCAAGAAGCTTAAGCAAAACAAGACCGTCAAGGTGATGCAGATAGGCGACTCCCATGTGCGCGGCAACTACCTGCCCCGTTCCGTAGGAAGCACCCTGCAGAGCTATTTTCCTCGGGTGCAGTTCACTTACTATGGCATCAATGGGGCATGGGCACGCCGCTTCTACGACAACGACATGGTCAATCGCGTGGCCAACGAACGTCCAGACCTCGTCATCATCTCCTTCGGTACGAATGAGGCTCATGGCGCCACGCTCAACGAGCGCACCCATGCTGAGACCATGCAGACGCTCACCGACCGCATCGTGGAACGTTGCCCTGGCGTGTGCTTCCTCTTCACCACACCTCCCGGAAGTTTTATCTCCCAGCGCACTGGCAGCCGCACCGTAGGCAGTGGACGCCGACGCACCACCCGCTATACCACAACCAAGGTGCCTAATGCAAACACGGCCAATGTGGCACGCAGCATCGTCAACTTCTGCCGCAGCCACCGCATGGCCGTATGGGACATCTTCACCATTGCCGGAGGCTCCACCTCTGCTTGCACCAATTGGCGCAGTGCGGGCATGATGAACACCGACCAAATACACTATCTCTCACATGGCTACATCCTGCAGGGAAAACTCTTAGGTGAAGCCATCTACAAAGCATATATGGGCACCGCCACCTCGGGCAGCCAGACACGCATGATGCACGGCTCCACTCCGCAGGAACAGCGCCCCTACAGAACGGTAAAAGGATTTTAGGATATGTTTGACATCGATTATTCACGCCTTACAGAACAGTTGCTCTATCAGCCCGACTCTCCCATGATATTCACCTCGGGCATCTTCCTGTTCTTGTTTTTAGGATTCACCCTCATCTACACCCTCCTCGCAGCAGGCGAGAGAGGCGGCCAGACATCAGATACCCAGCGCATAAGCTGGCGCATCTTCTTCGTCACCTGCTTCTCCTATTACTTCTACTACAAGTCCAGCGGACTCTTCTTCTGGCTTCTGGCCCTCGTCACCACCAGCGATTACTTCATCGCAAAGGCGATAGGAGAATTAGGAATTAGGAATGAGGAATTAGGAATGAGGAATGAGAAATTAGGAATTGATACTCCCTCAACTGCAGAACATTCCATTCCTCATTCCTCATTCCTCATTCCTCATTTAAAAAAGACCCTTGTCGCCCTCTCCTTGGTGCTCGACCTCGGTCTCCTTTTCTTCTTCAAGTACACCAACTTCCTTGGCGAGACCCTCTGCACCCTGCTCACCGACTGGGGCATCCATGTGCCAGCCACCATCAGCGGATCCTATCTGCAAGCTGTTGCGTGGCAACCGCGTGACATTTTCCTGCCTGTCGGCATCTCCTTCTTCACCTTCCAGTCGCTCAGCTACACCATTGATGTCTATCGTGGCAACATACGTCCACTCAATAGCCTGCTCGACTACGCTTTCTACGTCAGCTTCTTCCCTCAGCTCGTAGCTGGCCCTATTGTGCGTGCACGCGACTTCATTCCACAGATACGCCGTCCCTTTCTCGTCACCCCTCAGATGTTTGGCACCGGCGTCTTCTACATCATTGCAGGACTCTTCAAGAAAGCCGTCATCTCCGACTATATCTCCATCAACTTTGTGGAGCGCATCTTCGACCAGCCCGACCTATACAGCGGACTCGAGAATCTCCTCGCCGTCTATGGCTACACCCTCCAGATTTACTGCGACTTCTCTGGCTACTCCGACATGGCCATCGGCATAGCCCTCCTCCTCGGTTTCCAGTTCCCTCAGAACTTTGACAGTCCTTATAAGTCTGCTTCCATCACCGAGTTCTGGCGGCGCTGGCACATCAGCCTCTCTTCGTGGCTCAAGGATTATCTGTATATCTCTCTTGGCGGCAATAGGCACGGCAAAATCCGTCAATACTTCAATCTGCTCATGACCATGCTCTTGGGCGGTCTTTGGCATGGTGCCTCGCTCAACTTCATCCTTTGGGGCGGCATTCACGGTGTGCTCCTCTGTCTTGACAAGATGTGGCACTCCATATGTCCCGTGCTGAGCCCCCTGACTTATTTGCCTTCAAAGCAGAATCCCAATGGCAGGAGACGTCCAGTGCTTGGGCTGGTAGGCGGTCTTGTCACCTTCCATCTTGTTGCCGCCCTGTGGGTACTCTTCCGTGCATCCTCCTTTGGCATTGCAGAGCAGGTGTTCCACCAGATTGTTTATAAGTTCGAGCCACAGATATTCCTTCAGTGGTGTACTTCCTACAAGGCCGTCGCTCTTCTGATGCTGTTGGGTTATGTGCTCCACTTCATGCCAGAGTCCCTCTCTGCCAAAACAAGAGGCTTTGTGACTCGTTGCCCGTTGGTGGTCAAGGCGCTCCTCATCGTCATTCTCGTTTGGATAGTCATCCAAATCAAGTCCAGCGACGTGCAGCCTTTCATCTATTTCCAGTTCTAAGTGAAAATGGAGGTCACCGACGTGAATAACAGACGCCATACAAATTCTAATACACTCGGGCAAGATATCCTTAAGGGGCTGCGCGATGGAACCCCCATTGCCCTCGGCTACTTCGCTGTGGCCTTCTCCTTGGGCATCATAGCCAAGAAGGCAGGACTGACAGCCTCCATGGGCTTCTTCAGCAGCTTCTTCACCCGTGCCTCTGCAGGTGAGTATGGTGTTTACACCCTTGTGGCTATCCACGCCACCTATGTGGAACTCATCGCCATGTGTCTGGTCACCAATCTGCGTTATATGCTGATGAGCGCTGCCTTCTCGCAGAAGTTGGCACCCGGCACCTCATGGTTTCATCGGCTGTTCATGGCGTGCTGCATCACCGACGAGGTCTTCGGCATCTCTGTTGGCCACCGCGGTTATACACCCCCAGCCTATACCTATTCTGCAGCCCTCATCTCGTCCCTCTTCTGGGCATCGGGCTGCGCCATCGGCATTGTGGCAGGTGGTATGCTGCCCACTCATATCGTTTCAGCCCTCAGCGTGGCTCTCTATGGCATGTTCTTGGCCATCATCGTGCCTCCTGCCCGTCGTGCTCCCAATGTGCTCTATGCCCTCATCGCCAGCTTCGTGCTGAGCGGACTCTGTGCTATTGCCCCCGTGGTCAGTGAGTGGAGCAGCGGCACGCGCACCATTCTGCTCACGTTGCTCATTTCGTCCGTCATGGCATGGCTGCGACCCTTCAAAAACCGTGAATCAAATGGAACAGAATAACCCCATCCTTTATATCCTATTGGCGATTCTGGTCACAAACCTGATTCGCGTCTTGCCCATGCTGCTGATCAAGGGTCCTATCCGCAACACCTTCCTGCGGAGTTTCCTCTATTACGTTCCCTACGTCACCCTCGCCGTGATGACCTTCCCGGCCATCATCGAGACCACGCTCACCCCTCTTGCCGGTGTTGTCGCCCTCGTTGTTGGTCTTGTAGCAGCCTGGTTCAGGCTGGGACTCTTTCCCGTCTCCATTATCTGCTGCCTCATTGTCTATCTCATCGACAGTCTGCTGCCCATGCTTTGATAAGGGTAGCGTCACAGACAGAAAGAATGTCTTTTCTCATCAGCGCACGAAAGTGCGCTTTTTTTGTTCCTCAATTATCTCTCAGGCGGTGTGACTCACACCGGCATAGGCGGTCTGAGTCAGACCGGCACCCTCGGTGTGAGTCACACCGCTTGTAGTGGTGCAAGGTGCGCTGATGGAGCACCTCAAAAAGGAGAATCGATGCTTTAATTCCGTCAAAAGGTTCTGTGTGAACCAACAAGTCTTTTATGCTTTCTCGGGTAGTTCTTTTGTATGATTCTTTTTCCTAAAATCATCTTTTTTGTATTTTCTTTCCTATTTATTTGTAGTAAACGTGAAAAAGCCATATATTTGAGCCTGAAACTAATGTGAAGTGACAAAACACCCAACACTTAACCTGATAACCGCAAAACAATAAGAACCAACCGAATAACCGTAATAAAAACAATATTAACAATCTAAATTAACCTTTTATGAAACGAAAACTACTTTTGGCGGCACTATGTGTCGTAGGTGCAATGGGGGGGGGTGAATTCTCTTCATGCACAGACAGATGTGACAAGTACGTATATTAAAAATCCATCATTTGAAGGCGATGGAAAATCTATTTCTGAAGGATCAACCGCTCCCAAAGATTGGAGTGCATCCTCCAATGTAAGCCAACTTGGTAACAATAATGTTGTAGCAGTTGCAAAAAAGGGGGACAAGCCAGGTAGTGCAGGTAACAACATTGATGCATCAGTAGGAACATATTTTTTATCTTTACGCCTTCGTTGGAATGACAACAGTCATACCTTAACGGTTTCGCAAGCTTTATCCACACTTCCTGCTGGAAACTATACGCTTTCTGCAGACTACAATGCTTTCACAAGCCGAAATGATGGTGCATACGGATTGACATTTGCTGCGAAAACATCTGAATACACGTTGTCTTCTGTCACTGGTACGTTCAAGACAAAGCAAAGCACTCCATACAATACTAATAGTTATTCTAATGCTAGTACTAATTTTGTACTTACATCTTCAACAGCAGTAACAATTTCTGTTGCATTGAGTGGAAAACAGTCCGCTCAAGCTTTTATTGATAACTTTACCTTAAGCTATACTAACTACACTACAGCTCTTTCAGACGTAATAACTCATGCTACTGAGATTAACTCTACATTGGCAAATGCAACCTTAGGGGATGCAATAACTACGGCACAATCTGTATTAGATAATAAGGACGATACCCCTGCATACCAAGAGACAATCAACAATGCTGTAACAACATTGAAAGCCGCAATAACAACAGCTGTAGCAACAACTCCAGGAACTAAAGATTCTCCTGTGTATTGGAACACAATAATTGTCAATCCAAGTTTTGAAGGGACAGAAACTACAATAATGACGACTAAGGGTGGTGCTCAAAAGAATCCAGCAGGTTGGACGGGTTCCAAAGTCTGGGGTAGCGACTTATGGCATTATGCCTATAAAGTACCAGAAAACGCAACAGATGGCAGCAACTCTTTTAAGATACGTTTCAACTGGGAAGCTGATACATATAGCATTTCTCAAACTTTAGTGAATCTTCCTCGAGGTAAGTACAAATTAACTGCTGATGTGAATAATTACAATGCAAACAGCTCAAAATGTAAAGCTAAAATTAGTGTAAATACCGACGAAAGCGAATCGGCAGAAATAACAACAGCATCAAAACAAGAATTAGTTTTTTATATGAGAACTGATGGTGATGCGAACATTAAATTGACTACTACATATATTTACAATACAGGAAGTTGTGAAGGTCAACTTTTTTGGGATAACGTAACCCTTGCCAATTATGGTACCGAAGAATTGGAAGAATTGGAAAAGGGAGAGGCTAAAGACGCATTACAAGCGGCAATTACGGCTGCTACTAATCGAAAAAATGAGACATCTGGAAATGTCGGTAGTGGCGTTTTCCAGATTACATCAGATGCTCAGACAGCACTTGAAGAAGCAATCAGTTCGGCTCAAGGTGTATATGATGAAGGAACTTCCACAAAGGCGGCATATGAAAATGCAACAGAAACCCTCAATGCCGCAGTTACGACCTACAATAATGCTGCCCTTATTGCACCAGCTGCAGGCGCGAAGTACTACATCAAGGTCGCAACTACAGGACATGCCAAAAAAGGCAATGCTGTTGTGGTTTCTTTGGGCTCTACAAGCAATAATAATCCTACAGGCTATACATTCAATGCTTCTGCGGCTCCTGCTGCATATTTGGCACAAGCAGTTGCTTTCATCTCTGCAGAGGATGCTGAACACCCCAATCGCTATTATATCACGTTTGAAGGTCCAGAAGGCACGCTTTATCTAACCAATGGAACACTGACGGGAAGTGCTGCTGGTTGGAAAGCTTCTCAGATTCAAGGAACAACAGACCCCTCAAAAAAGATGGGCTTTGACATTGTTGCCACGGCTACAGCTAACGTGTTTAACATCTATAATACAGAGACCAATTCTTCCATTGCTTGTCAGAATCCAGGTAATCTCTACACGGAATCAGGTAATGCTGATTTCACTCTTGACGAGGCCTCTCAAGCTAGTGTTGACATCAACATCAAGGATGGCAAATGGGCTACACGCATCTTCCCATTCGCACCAGAGCTTCCAAATGGTTTGGTGGCATATACCGCAGAAGTTAACGGAGATGCGCTTGAACTGACAGAGGTAAAAAGCCCAGTTGCGAATGTGCCCTATATCTTGAAGAACAACACGGGAGATGATATTACCAGCACTTCTCTTACGGGCTACGGAACAGCCGATAGGGATAGCTATGCTAAAGATGTGCTCATAGGTATCTACACCGATGCCACTATCCCTGATGGAAGCTACGTGCTGCAAACTCCAATTAGTACAAGAGTACAGGCCTTCTATCCTCTTGCAACCACATTGACAGGTACGCCCTATCGTTGCTACCTCGCTTTGCCAAATTCTGCTGCCAAGCGTAATGCTATCTTCTTCGACAAGGAAGAGGGCACAACAGGCATTGAAGCTCCTAACGCCACCAATGGCGAGGACGGTGTGTTCTACAATCTGGCAGGCCAGCGTGTGAACCGCAGCTATAAGGGCATCATCATCCAAAATCGCAAGGCTAAACTGAATAATTAATGTTTCACTCTAAAGACTATAAGACAATGAAAAAGACATATATCAAACCTGAGACAACAACAGTTCTCATGAACGTGGAAAGGCTCATCTGCACATCTGGGCTCAAAGTAATGCGTGGAGGCTCCGAATCCGCTGCAACAGAACCAGAGGACGTTGAAGATGGAATAGTGATGGGAGCTCGTCGCCGTAATACCTTCGGATCAGATTACGACAGAGATCTGTGGTAACACACACATCTACTATTATGAAAAAGACGGGGCTTTGGCTCCGTCTTTTTGGAATAAAAGCTTTTTGTTTTACAAAAGAGCAATAAACAAAGGGCTGGCTTCACTATCGAAGCCAGCCCTTTTATATATAATATGTGTATGTCTTATTCCTGCACGTAGCTTGCCAACTGCTCGGGGTCGAGGGCGTTGACGTAGTTGCTGTGCTTAGCTACCTCGCTCTCAGCATGGTTTGTGGACTTTCTTTTGTAAATTATCCTTTTGAGATTATCTTTTTTGGATAAAAGTTTGTTGGATTGTGGGAAAAGCGGTATTTTTGTGGCGAAAATAACATTTAATGCTTGTGGTCATGATAGAAAACCCTTTCATCACTTATGGATATGAGTCGCCAGAATATTTCTGTGACCGTGAGGCTGAGGCGGAACAACTGATGTCTCTGCTTGTGAATGGCAATCATACTGCACTGATTTCTCCTCGCCGCATGGGAAAGACGGGGCTGATTCGCCATTGTTTTGCCAATCCTCGTTTGAGTGAGCATTACTACACGTTCTTGATTGACATCTATGCAACCAAGACGTTGCAGGACATGGTGTATCAGTTGGGGCACGGCATCGTGAGGCGGCTGAAACCTCGGGGACAGGCGGCTATTGACAAATTCTTGCAAGTGGTCACATCGTTGCGCACAGGCATTTCTTTTGATGGACAGGGTAATGCCAGTTGGAATCTTGGCATTGGTGACATCAAATCTCCAGTTTTCACGCTGGAAGAGATTTTCAGTTATCTTCAGTCAGCGGAGAGGCCATGTGTAGTGGCTATAGATGAGTTTCAGACCATCTCTCAATATCAGGAGAGCAATGTGGAGGCAATGCTCCGTACCTACGTTCAGCAGTGTCGTAATGCGGTCTTTGTCTTTTCGGGCTCACAACAAAGTATGATGAGTGAGATGTTTTCCTCTCCCGCTCGTCCTTTCTACCAGAGTGTGTCACTGATGTTTTTGAAACCTGTGCCGTTGGAAGCGTATGAGGATTTTGCTAAGAAGCACTTTCTGGACTATGGGAAAGAGATAGCAGATGGGGTGGTCGGCACGATATATGAACGTTTTGACGGTATCACATGGTACATCCAGAAGATGCTCAATCAATTGTTTGCCATTACTCCGAAAGGTTATACCGTCTCACTTGCTGACATTGATAAGGCTGAGAGTCAAATCGTCCATCAGAATGAGGAAGCCTATAAGGATATGCTTTTCCAACTCACAACTAAGCAGCGTGACCTCTTCATCGCTATCAGCAAGGAAGGGAAGGCAAGTCAGATCACTGGGTCTTCTTTCCTGAAACGTCATCACCTGCCTTCTGCCAGCAGTGTGCAGAAAGCGGCTTCAATCCTTCTGGCCAAGCAATTGCTGACTCACTATCAAGGAGTTTATGAACTTTATGATAAGTTCATGGCGACTTGGTTGAGAAGAAGTTGATATGGACTTTGTTTTTTCTTTAGCATAAAAAGGGCCGACTTCCTCGTCGAAGCCAGCCCTTTTATTATAATATGTGTGTATCTTATTCTTGTACGTAGCTTGCCAACTGCTCGGGGTCGAGGGCGTTGACGTAGTTGCTGTGCTTAGCCACCTCGCTCTCAGCGTAGTTGATGAAGACATTGAGCGACTTGCCGAAGAGTTCGGGAGCGCGCTGAGTGTCCTGGAGAAGGAGGTGAGACATGATGACGTAAGCAGTCATCTCGTAGAGCTTGCGGGCGCAGAGGTCGAGGAAGTCCTGATTGCCTGGGGCCTTTGCGGCCTCGATGGCTGCAGTCAACTTCTCGTTCATGGCCTTGATGCGCTCTGCATAAGCTGCATACTCGGCTGCAACGGGTTCTGCCTCGAAGTCCTTGATGACACCTGCATAGAAGCCAGAAGTGATGTAGCGGATGGCTGCAACGGTCTGGAGCTGTGTGGTGCCCTCGTAGATGGACATGATGCGGGCATCGCGATAAACGCGCTGGCACTTGTACTCGAGCATGAAGCCAGAACCGCCGTGCACCTGGATGGAGTCGTAAGCAGATTCGTTGGCGAACTCGGAGTTCATACCCTTGGCGAGTGGCGTGAAGGCATCAGCGAGCTTGCTGTACTTCTTGAACTCGTCGCGCTCCTCAGGAGTGAGCTTGCGCTCCTTGCTGATGTCGTCGAGGCACTTGTAGATGTCCACGTAGCGGGCAGTCATGTAGAGGAGTGAACGGCCTGCGTCGAGCTTAGCCTTGATGCGGGCAATCATATCGTAAACGGCTGGGAAGTGGATAATCTCCTTGCCGAACTGCTTGCGGTCGCGAGCGTAGTTGATGGCTTCTTCATAAGCGGCCTGCTCTGCACCTACTGACTGAGAGGCGATGCCGAGACGGGCACCGTTCATGAGGCCCATCACGTACTTGATAAGACCGAGTTTCTCAGAGCCGCAGAGTTCTGCCTTGGCGTTCTTGTAAACGAGCTCACAAGTTGGGCTTCCGTGGATGCCGAGCTTGTTCTCGATGCGACGCACATCAACACCACCGTTGCGCTTGTCGTAGATGAACATAGAGAGGCCACGACCGTCGCGTGTGCCTTCTACAGAACGAGCCAGCACGAGGTGGATGTCTGCGTCACCGTTGGTGATGAAGCGCTTCACACCGTTGAGACGCCAGCAGTTCTCCTTCTCGTCGAAGGTAGCCTTGAGCATCACAGACTGGAGGTCGGAACCTGCATCAGGCTCTGTGAGGTCCATTGACATGGTTTCACCGGCACAAACACGTGGAATGTAGCGCTTGCGCTGATCTTCGTCACCGAACTCATAGAGGGTCTCGATACAGTCTTGGAGTGACCAGATGTTTTCGAAGCCAGCATCACCCTCGGCGATGATTTCGTTGGCAGCGGTATAAACCACATTAGGCAGGTTGAGACCGCCGTAACGACGTGGCATAGTCATGCCGCAGAGACCAGCCTTGATGGTAGCATCGAGGTTCTCGTAGGTCTTGGAGGCATAGCGCACACGGCCGTTCTCGCAGTGAGGGCCTTCAGCATCGACATCCTCAGAGTTAGGACCGATGATGTTGGCGTTGATGTCGCCTGTGATTTCGAGCAGGCTGTCATAGTTCTCCTGTGCATCCTCGTAGTCCTTGGGTGCATAGTCATACTGACCGTAGTCAGCGTAATTTCTCTCCTTCAACTCAACGATGCGTTTCATCAAAGGGTGTTCCATGTGAAATTTAATCTCAGGAACGTCTGTATAGGAATTAGCCATGATTATTTCGAGTTCTTTTTGTAGTACTTGATGAGTTTTGGAACGACCTCTTCAATGGTGCCGTTGATGATGTAGTCGGCAATCTGGTTGATAGGAGCCTGTGGGTCGTTGTTGATGGAGATGATGATGCCAGAGTCTTTCATACCTGCCACGTGCTGGATAGCGCCAGAGATACCGCAAGCGATATACACCTTAGGACGAACGGTAGTACCAGTCTGACCAATCTGACGATCGTGGTCAATCCAGCCTGCATCGACAGCAGCACGGCTAGCACCTACCTCTGCGTGAAGCTCCTTAGCAAGCTCGAACAGGAGGTTGAAGCCTTCAGGACCGCCTACGCCATAACCGCCGGCGATGACGATAGGAGCGCCTTTGAGGTTGTGCTTTGCCTTCTCCACGTGACGGTCGAGAACCTTCACTACATAGTCGGTAGTGGGGATGTACTTGGCCACATCATGCTTCACCACTTCACCCTTGTAGTTCTCGTCGAGGATTTCCTTCTTCATCACACCGTCACGAACGGTTGCCATCTGTGGGCGATGCTCTGGATTGACGATGGTAGCGATGATGGAACCGCCAAAAGCTGGACGAATCTGATAGAGCTGGTCTTCGTAGTGCTTGTCAACCATGTTGCCCTCAGCGTCCTTTACCTTCATGTCAAATGAGCCAATCTCCAACTGGGTGCAGTCGGCTGTCAAACCAGAGTGGAGCGCAGAAGACACGCGAGGACCGAGGTCACGACCAATGACGGTTGCGCCCAAAAGGCAAATCTGTGGGTTCTCCTCCTTGAAGAGATTCACTACGGCTGAAGTATGTGGAAGAGAGGTGTAGGGGAACAGCTTCTCGTCGTCGAAGATGTGTACCTTGTCCACACCGTAAGGAATGACTTGCTTCTCAACACCATCGAGGCCTGCACCGATGAGGATGGCTTCCAACTGTACACCGAGCTGGTTGGCGAGTTTGCGACCTTTGGTGCAAAGCTCCAAACTTACGTCGGCAACCTTGTTGCCTTCAAGTTCACAATATACAAATACGTTGTTCATTATCCGATAGTGTTTGATTCCATGAGTTCTACAATCAGGCTCTCCACATCTGCGTCTGATGAAGTGAGGGTCTTGTTTTCTTTCGCTTTGAAGACGATGCTCTTCACGGCCTTCACGTTGGTGGGAGAACCTGCCTTACCAATCTGTGCTGGATCAGCCTCGATGTCCGCAGCACCCCAAGTGGTGAACTCGCGGTTCTTGTTGGCCCATACGCGCTTCACGTTACGCACGCGGCAAGGAGCAGCGCTTCCGTTTACGGTAACAACGATTGGCAGAGGACCTTCAACGGTCTCAACACCACCATCAATGTGGCGGCGTGCCACAATCTTCTTGGCTGCCTTGTCGAGAGAAATAATTTCCTCGGTATAGGTAATCTGGGTGAGACCCAACTTCTCGGCCACCTGCGGACCTACCTGTGCGGTGTCGCCATCGATTGCCTGACGACCGCAAAGGATGATGTCGTAGTCGCCAACCTTCTTGATAGCCTGAGCCAAAGTGTAAGAAGTGGCAAGGGTGTCGGCACCACCAAGAGGACGGTCGGAAATGAGGATGCCGTCATCGGCACCACGGTAGATACCTTCCTTCAACACCTCTGCAGCCTTGGGAAGACCCATGGTGAGCATGGTGATGGTAGAACCAGGGTTAGCGTCCTTCAGGCGGAGTGCCTGCTCAAGGGCGTTCAAATCTTCGGGATTGAACACTGCTGGCAAAGCAGCACGGTTCACTGTTCCCTCTGGAGTCATCGCATCGGGACCGACGTTACGTGTGTCGGGAACCTGCTTTGCGAGCACAATAATTTTTAAACTCATAGTTAATTTTATAGATTGTTTTGGGAAATATTGACGAGGTTTTGTAACCGCATAATGCGTTGCAAATGTACGACATTTATTTAAGTTCGCCAATGAAAACGGGAGTTTTTATGCTCACAAAGCGGAAAAGAGTGCAAAAAAGGGCAAAGCCATGTTGCTTTGCCCTTTTTCTTGTGTTATAGGGTTGTTTGTCAACGAATCCAAACTTTCTGAGTGGTTCCATTGGTGTGTTTGAGATAGAGGCCTGGTGCCGTGATGGTAGAGGTCGGTCGCCCGTCCAAGGTGTAATAGGTGGTTTGGCCGCTGACAAGGCTTTCATTGCCTTCTTTGGGTGCGGTGATGGCATCAGGTTGCTCGGGGAGTGGCGCATAGATTAGTTGGAAGTGGTCAACACTCCACCAGCCTCCCGTAGCTGGGGCAAATTCTGCGCTGATGGCCAATTGGTCGCCGTGCTGGATGGTGATGGGCTCTAATGCCACTTTTTGCCAGCCTTTTTGGTAGTCGCTGCCGCTGATGCTAGTGCTGCCTGTTCCTGTCGCTACTTTGGAGTAGATGATGGCATTACCATTAGCTGGCGTATGTATAGCCTTGAGAGTTAGCGGCTGGTTGGAACTGCCTCTCAGTAGGGCGGTGACGGTGTATTCACCTGCTGGCAAGGTGTTGATGGTCTGTTCCAGCGAGGAAGTGTATGCACTGCCCTTCCAGATGTTGAAATACTTGTTGCTGCTGTTGCCGTCATAGCTTTCTCCTTCACCGATTTCAAGGTTCTTGAGCGTCCAGAACGTGGCATCGCCACGGGCGCAGTCTGGGTTGCTGATGAGTCCTGTTGCATCGCGCAGGTTTTCTTCAATTGTAGGGAACTGCTTGGCGATGCTTTGGTCAGCGGCATTGACGATGTCTTGATAGGTGATGTCGGTGAGAACCGCCCTTTCTGTGCCGAGGTAGATAAGCGAGAATTCGTCGGCTCCAGCCCATCGTCCGGTCATGCGTGCGATGTTGCGGATGCCGATGCGCATGGTATGGTTGCGCACCACAATAGTAGGGATGGTTGTCCGAGTGTTATAGTCAATCTCACTGTCGGTCGTTACGGGAGCGAAGTAACTGACACCGTCGGCGGTGGCATAGAGTCCCATAGCACCATTGATAGTAGCTCCTTCTACGCCAGTCGTTGAGTTGAAGCAAGCGGCAGACAAGGTGTAAACGCCGTTTGGAATGTCTTCAATATCTTGGTAGTAATTGAAGTCAATGTTGGCTGCTGATTCATTCCATACCTCAAGGTAGGTGTTCCCAACGTCTTTCGTGTAGCCGGCATAAGCGGTGCGCTCGCAGGTCCAGCCTGGCACTTCGCTCTTGCTGCTGGTGGTGATGTTGGCATTCTTGATGTAGCCGGCACTCTCTTCAGAGCTTTCAGCATGGGTATCGTAGAGGGTGGTAGTAGCGACACGGAAGATGTCGTTCTCGCGGTCGATGTCATCCAGTGACATGGTGTAAGTGAAGGAGGCCTTTTCCAGTTGTGAGCGGTCTTCCACTGCATAGAGGTCCTCCCATCCGCTCGGTGTCTTGCGTTGCAGTACCAATGTCTCGGTCGCATCGCCATTGGTGTTGCCGATGGTGAAGGTAATGGTGTTTCGGGTGGAATTTGTTTTCAGGGCAAGCGTAGGTGTTTTTACGCCAGGAGTCCACCATGTAGGCTCTTTGGTGTATTTGGCATTGTAGGCAAAGGTGGCGCGATGGTCTCGATAGACTTGTCCTGCCGGAGTGAGTCCCTTGCTGGGGTTCGCATCGTAGAACATGTAGGTCTGCCACATATCTGTTCCATAGATGGCGTAGCGCTCAATCCAAGGGCACTCTTCCATCTTTTGCAGCAGCACCTGCAGGTATTTGCGGTTTTGTTCGTAGTCTTTCACCTTATTGCTGTTCCACGATGCGCTGATTTCCATCTCTGTGAGCCAGAGGGGACGGCCGGTATTGTTCCACACGCTCTTGCACTGTGTGTTGCAGAACCAGTTCGCATAGCTGGCTTCGTCGTAGTCGGCAAGGTCCCAGTAAGCGTGAGTGACGGCAAAGTCACAGCGTGAGGCCATGTTGTCCACATGCTTGAAGTAGTTGGTCAGGTATCCCAGGTCGGTTGGTTGCGGAGAACCGATGCGGCCACCGCTGGGGAGAAAGTCGTTGTTGAATGTGTATGCCGTCCATTCATCGGTGGTTCCTTTGCAGGAGCAGTTATCGTGCTGCTCCGAGTGCTCGGGCTCGTTGAGTGATACGGATGCTGTGCTTGTGTGACTGTTCACATCGTCTTTGCTGGGCCAGTAGCGATGCTGGCGGCAAGGCACATACTCAAAGTCGGCCGTTGAGGATTGGTCGGCACTCCATGTCCAGAACCAGGTGGCGCGCAGTTGGTCAGTTCCGCTCTTGCCACCCTGATTGCCCCATCCCTTCTTGGAGAGATATTGCCATTGCTTTACATTCACTGAAGAAACTCGTTTGGTCAAAGCCTTGGGCAGGGTGATTTCCAGGTCGGCATGGTCGGCTACATATACGCGACTGTATCCGCTGCCTTCTGTGCCTGTTGCCAAGGTGGCCATGTAGCCACGTCGCAGTACAAAGCTGGTCATTGTATTGCTTTGAGTGCTCAAGTCTTTTTTGTTGCCTACATTCAGGGTGAACTCTCCGTTAGTGCCTTGGCATGTCATGATAGGGGATGGCTTTGGAATCACAACAGCACCGTTCAAGTAGATGGCCACACGGCAGTTGCTTCCGTTGGAGGCCTTTTGCCCGTTGATAGTCACGTATTTCAGGTAGGTGCTGATGACTTTGCTGGGCACAATGTTGTCAAACACCAGCCAAGTTCGGTCGCTACCTAGATTGATTGTTGTGTTGTCGATGATGGGCGTTTCGTTTGCTGTGATGTGGATATCAATGGCGTCCGAACGGTCGATGGCGGCATTATTGAGCTGGCAGTAGTCAATCTCTTGGATGCCTTGCGCATTGGTATAAACGGAAGACTCATAAGCTTGCCGTGCCTCGTCCCAGTTGTTGCCTGTGGCTGGAATGACAGAGAATTGTGAGTGGCTTCCTTTGGGCTTGTCGTAATAGATGCTTACATAGTCTTTGCTTTTGTTCGCTCCATCCACACCGACGTATTTGCCATTCTTCTTATTGGTCAAATAAGTGTAAACACCCTCGTCCACCTTCCACAGGAAGCGGTCAGCCGTTCCTGCAGCGCTTTCGAACACAACGCTATAGCTGTTTGCCCCACTGGCAGCCAAGTATTTTCCGCTGCTTTTTTGGCGCAGCAACACGTAGCCGCTTGTAGCAGATTCCTCAGCCACAAATATATAGTTGTCTGCATTCGTGTTGATTCCGAAGGCGGACAGGGCGGGTGCGGTGTCGTCGTTGTTGGAGCCTATCAGCTTCTCGTAGATATTTAGCCAAAGGTAATATTCGCCCCCATTGGTGAGCGCTGCTTGTGCTGTAAGGATGCTTGTGGAAAGGATACAGAGAAGCACTGCCTTTTGCCAAAAGGCCGATTTGTTGTGGTTCGTCATATAAGTAGATAATCGTTAGTAAAACATAAATTTGAGCACAAAGAAACGAAAAAAAAGTGAAACTAACGAGTTTCCCTTCCTTTTTCTTTCATTTTGGGCTATAGGGGGTCTACGTCGTAGTAGATATTGAGGTTTTTGGCAATAGGCATAGCCTGCATTTGCTGCTGGATGGCCATCAAAGAGGCGCGCACCTTGTCGATGGATGCGTTAAGCTCTATTTTGAGCATGATTTTGCGGATGTATAGGGACTGGATGCGGGCTACAGGTGGACGGTCGGGGCCCAGCACGCGTTCACCAAAGACTTTGCGCAGACGCTCTGCCATGTCGTCTGAGAGATGGTCAAGCAAGTGGTCGTCTCGGTGCCGCATGTAGACGTAAATCAGTCGGAAGAAAGGCGGGTAGTGGAACATCTGGCGTTCTGTCATCTGTGTGTAGAACATCTGCCAGTAGTCGTTTTGGGTGATTTGCCGGATGATGTCGCTGTCAGCAGAGCGTGTCTGCAGGATGACAAGGCCCGGCGTCTTGTTGCGTCCGGCACGTCCGGCTACCTGGCTGAAGGTCTGGAAACTGCGCTCGTAACTGCGGAAATCGGGCAGGTTGAGCATGGTGTCGGCATCAAGGATGCCCACGACAGACACGTTGTCAAAGTCAAGTCCTTTCGTGACCATTTGGGTGCCGATGAGAATGTCTGCTTGGTGCTTGGCGAAACCGTCAATAATGCGCTCGTGCTGTAAGCGTGTCTTGGCTGTGTCAAGGTCCATGCGCAGGGTGGTGGCTTCAGGGAAGAGTTGAGTGATTTGTTCCTCAATCTTCTCGGTGCCTGTGCCAATGTCTATAAACTTCTCGCCTTCGCAAGCGGGACACCGTTCGGGGATGCGCATGGTGTAGCCACAATAGTGACAGGTCATAGTGGCGCTCTTCTTGTGCATGGTGAGGGTCACGTCGCAGTGGGGGCACCGTGGCACCCATCCGCATTGCTTGCACTCGATGAGAGAAGAGAATCCTCGCCGGTTTTGGAAGAGGATGACCTGTTCATGACGGTCAAGAGCAGTGCGCATCGCTTCGATGAGGCGGGGAGAGAACGCTCCCCTCATCTGCCTTTTTCGTTTTGCTTCTTTGGCGTCAACTACCTCAACAATGGGCAGTTGCATGTCGCGGAAACGTTGGGTGAGTTGCACATATCCGTACCGCCCTTTGCGTGCCCAATGGTAAATTTCGAAAGAGGGTGTGGCGGTGCCGAGCAGTGTCTTGGCGCCAAACTGTTGTGCCAGCATGATGGCCGCATTGCGCGCATGATAGCGTGGGGCTGGCTCTTGCTGCTTATAGCTCTGCTCATGCTCCTCGTCCACAATGATGAGGCCGAGTTGTTGGAAAGGGAGGAAGATGCTGGAGCGTACGCCTAAAATCAGTGGATAGGGGTTGTCGGATGCCTGCCGCTTGTAAATGGCAAGCCGCTGAGCATCCGTAAATTTAGAATGATAGACACCCATCTGTTCGCCAAAGAAACGGCGCAGACGGTCGGTGATTTGTGTGGTTAACGCAATCTCCGGAAGGAGGTAGAGCACTTGCTTCCCTTGCCGGAGGCATTGGTCAATGAGGTGGATGTATATCTCAGTCTTGCCCGATGAAGTGACGCCGTGCAAGAGGGTGACGTTCTTCGTCTGGAAGGATTCCACCACTTCATCCATCGCAGTTTGCTGTGCCGGCGAAAGTGGTTGGGGCGCAATGGTTTCAAACTCCTGTTGCTTGGTCGCCTTTTGCGCACGAGGCTTTTCTGCAGCTTTGAGGGCTTTCTCGTCCGTGGGCTTCATGGCGCCGGGAAGTCCAGCTTTCATCACGTCGCCGAGAGGACACATGTAGTAGCTAGCAATCCATTGCCAGAAGGTGAATTGCTGCTCGTTCACAACGGGATGCCCGTCGAGTGTGCTGATGATGGCCTTCGCCTCCACGCCCTGTGGCGCTTGATTGTGGACGGAGCGGACGATGCCTGTATAGATTTTGTTCTTGCCGAAGGGTACAACAACTCGACAGCCTCGCATCACTCGCGTTTCCATGCTGGAAGGAACGAGGTATGTGAAGCTGTCGAATGGTATGGGTAGGATGATGTCGGCAAACATCAATGGTGGCTTAGAACAGATAAGTCAATGAAATCTGATGTGTGTTGTTCTTGAGCTTGCCCTTCACAGCGCTTGTAACTGCGCTTTTTGGAGTCGTTTCAGCCGTGTTGCCAAAGCCGATGTTGTAGTTGTAGCCTACGCGTACATGACTCAGAACGGTGGCTCCCAGACCTACGTTCCAGCTGAACAAAGATTTCTTGAGTTCCCAATCCTGATTAAAGTTGTCTTTTGTCCAATGACGGTCACCGATATTCCAGGAGAACTGTGGACCAGTAGCAAAATAGATGCTGGCCAAGCTGCTGAGACCGAAGGTGTACTTAGCGTTGATGGGCAATGAAATGTAATGGAAGGTCTTGTGGGTGTTGATGTTTTCCCCTTCGGGAGTTTCACCATTTACGCCTACGCAGCGGTTGTCATACAGCAGTGATGCATCGACTCCCAGTCCTACGAGTGGAATAGTAACGTCTGCTGTTAAACCAGCGAAGAAACCGTTTCTGTTCTTCTCGTCAAAGTTGCCTTTGAGACCGTCAAAATTGACCTGGTTTACGTTGAGACCGGCCTTGACACCAAATTTCACCTGTGCCTGAGAGGGCATAGCGAATGCAAGCGCTGCCACGATGACAGCCATACTCAGTAAATTCTTTTTCATACGTACTGTTATTGTACCTTTTAGGTGGTTAATGAATGGATTTGTGAGCAAAGTAAAAACTTTTTTCCCGAATACGGAAATATTTGCATGAAAAATGTTCGTCAGGGTGTGAAATGGTGCCGATGAAGTCTGCATTGTTTTGTAACATTGCCTTGTGTAACATTTGTAACATGCCCTGTGTTACAAGTGTTACACGCTGTGTGTTACAAATGTTACATAGGGTGTGTTACAAGTGTTACATTTTCGGTGCCTGAAGGGGCGCAAAAAGGGAGTGAAAAAGAAGGAAACGGGAGGTCTCTGTTGGCGTTGAAGACGTAAGGGCATCTGCTAGGATGGGTGTAGGGTAAAATCGGCTTTGCAACTGCGGCCATCCCCCACCTTTTTGTGTGATGATTGATGCATTGATAATCAATAAGATAAATAGTTATCAACACGACTGTTGATAAGTTTTTTGAAAAAAAAGTGTAAAAGTGTGGGGAAATGTGGGGGAGAATGCCTATATTTGCACATTGATAATAAAAAGGCGCCTTAAAGCATTTGAAAATCAGTGGAGAAGATGTGGTGAAAAGCACAAGGAGCCTCATGAAGAAAACTTATGATACGATTCATTGGCGATTATCCAGCAAAGACCGATGCTAAGGGCAGGGTTTTTCTCCCAGCGGCATTCCGGAAGATACTCGAGGCGGAAGGCGAGCAGGGGCTCGTTTTACGCAATGATGTGTTCCAGAAATGTCTGGTGCTTTATCCAGAGTCGGTGTGGAACGCGCAACTTGACGGCCTTCGTGCCCAAGTGAACCAGTGGAACAGCAAGCAGCAAATGATGCTCCGTATGTTTGAAGCTGATGCGGAACCGATAGAACTGGATGCTCAGGGCCGTCTGTTGCTGTCGAAGCGTAAGTTGCAGTATGCGGGCATAGATGGCGAGGTGCGCTTTTTGGCAATGGTGGATCGTATTGAGATTTGGAGCAAGCAGGCATTGGAAGAACTGATGGCTCAGAGCGGTGGACTCGGCGAGTTGATGGAAGAGCAGTTCGGACAATGAACGTCCTGCGGGATGAACCTCGAAAAAAAGAAGAATACAATGACTGAACAAGAGACTGTATATCACGTGCCGGTGCTGTTGAAGGAGAGTGTTGATGGGCTAAACATAGGGACAGGGGGTTGCTATGTGGATGTGACATTCGGTGGCGGCGGACATAGTCGTGAAATACTATCACGTTTGGACCATCAAAGCCATCTGTACAGTTTCGACCAAGATGCCGACGCGGAGAAGAATGCCGAGGGGTTTGAAAAAGGAAAGTTCACGTTTGTGAGGGGCAATTTCCGTTTCCTGAAGAACTTCTTGAAGTATTATGGTGTTGAGCAGATAGATGGTTTGCTGGCAGACTTGGGCGTGAGCTCGCATCATTTTGATGACAGCGAACGCGGTTTTTCTTTCCGCTTTGAAGGGAAGCTTGATATGCGGATGAACCAGCGGGCTGGCCGCACAGCCGCAGATGTGGTGAACACCTATGATGAGAAGCAGTTGGCGGATGTGTTCTATCTGTATGGCGAACTGAAGCAGAGCCGCAAATTGGCTGCAGCCATCGTGAAGGCAAGACAAGGAAAGCGGGTGGAGACGATTGGCGATTTCTTGGAGATAGTCAAACCCTTCTTTCGCAGCGAGCGAGAGAAAAAGGAACTGGCCAAAGTGTTTCAAGCGTTGCGCATAGAGGTGAACCACGAGATGGATGCCTTGCGCGATATGCTGAAAGGAGCGACTGAGATGCTGAAGCCGGGAGGACGTCTGGTAGTGATTACTTATCACTCGCTGGAGGACCGCATGGTGAAAAACTTGATGAAGACAGGCAATGTGGAAGGAAAGGAAGACAAGGATTTCTTTGGCAAGGTGAATACACCATTCCGGCTGGTGAACCGTCAGGTGATTGTGCCGAGTGATGAAGAGCTGGCTGGTAATCCACGAAGCCGTAGCGCAAAGTTGAGAATTGCAGAAAAATTGTGATCACAACACGGGGATAGCCCCCCTAATGATATATATATACAATCCACGCCTTAAAGCAGGCGATAAAGTGAGATACACATTATTATATTTAAGAAACACCAAAAACGGTGCGTAAGAAAACAACCTTATGTCGAAAAAAGAAGAAGAGAAAGACATTATGATGGAAGAGTCGGAGATGATTCCTCCAGAATCAGTTGGGGCTGAACCGTACGTGAGTGCCGAAGAGCAAGAAGCAATAGAGGCCATCCGGAAGTTTACCAGCGAAGACGACGATGATGAGTTTGGCGAAATATCAGTCAAGTCGATTCTTGGTGGTGATTTCTTGATGAGCCCTTTCATTATCCGGCAAATCGTGTTTGTGGTGTTTTGTGTGGTGCTGATGATTCTTTATACGGGCAACCGTTATGATAGTCAGCAGGACGCTATCTTGATAGATAGCTTGCGGGGCCGTTTGCAAGAGGTAAAGTATAACGTGTTGACCCAATCTAGTGAACTGATGAACTTATCGCGCCAGTCGAATGTGGAAAAGATGCTGGTGGGCACTCCCGACAGTTTGCTGCACAATTCTATCACTCCGCCTTTCCTGATAAAGGCAAGCGATAATCGCCGCTCTTTCTCGGAGGATGAGGTGGAAGAGGTTCTGGTTGATTCGACTGAGAAGCAGCCTGAGCCGCAGCCGGAAGAAGAGGAAGAAGTAAACACGGAGGCAATAAATACTGAGCAAGAATGAAGTTTGACAAGAAATATATTAACACACGCATCACAGTTATCGTGGTCGTTGCGGCGTTGGCGATGATAGCAATCATCGCCCGTGCTGTTTACACGGCTACGGTACAGAACGAGAAGTGGAAGAAGGTGGGTGCGGTGAGTGTGAGCGATACATTACCCATGCCTGCAGCGCGTGGCAACATCTTGAGTGCCGATGGTCAGCTGATGGCCAGCAGTTTGCCAGACTATAAGGTGTACATCGATTTCTTGTCGGGTGTTGACCGGGTGAGCGACTCTATTGCATCCAATGGCTCGAAGGTGAGAAGGTATGACCCCAAGCAGGTGCATGAGAAGGATTCCATGTGGGCTACAAACATGGATTCAATCTGCCGAGGATTGGCCGAGATATGTCCAACCTACACTTACGAAGAGCATTACGAGCATATGATGAAGGGGCTGAGGGAGCACAAGCGTTATTGGGATGTATCGCCTCGTGTGGTGCTGAACTTCATTCAGTATAATGAGTTGATGAAGCTGCCTGTCTTCAATCTCAAGAATCGATACGCAAGTGGTCTGACCATTGACCCTCGTAACAACCGCAACAAGCCTTTTGGCTCGCTGGCGCGGCGTACGTTGGGCGAGATGTTTGGCGCAAAAGATTCAGCGCGTTCGGGCCTGGAACTTGCCTACGATTCGTTGTTGCGTGGAGAACCTGGCAGAAAGCATAACAAAAAGGTGCTGTCTAAGTACCTCTCTATCGTTGATAAAGAGCCAGTGGATGGTTATGATCTGGTGAGCACCATTGATGTGGGCATGCAGGATATCTGTGAGAGCGCACTCCGTGAGAAATTGCACGAGCTTGATGCTTCAATGGGAGTAGTGGTACTGATGGAAGTGAAGACCGGAGATGTGAAGGCTATTGTGAACTTGATGCGCTATGATGACGGTGAATATTATGAGGCAAGAAACTATGCTTTGGCTGCCTTGATGGAGCCTGGCTCTACTTTCAAGACCGCATCAATCATGGTGGCATTGGATGATGGCTACATCACGACGAAGGATATCGTAGATACGGGTAGTGGCATCTGTAATATGTATGGCGCCAAGATGAAAGACCACAACTGGTACAGAGGTGGCTATGGCGTGATAGATGTTCCACATGTGTTGATGTTCTCCAGCAACATTGGCGTGAGCAAACTTGTGGATGGTCATTATCATAATCAGCCGGAGAAATTTGTGGAAGGCTTGCGAAGAATAGGAATCGGCACTCCGCTTGGACTTCCGTTCGATGGCGCGGCTAATCCTGTTATCCGTATGCCTCACAAGGACCATAAAGGAGGTTACAGAATGTCTGACAACTGGTCGGCAACGGCCTTGGCTTGGATGTCGATTGGTTATGAAACACAGATTCCTCCTATCAGTACGGTCAGTTTCTATAACGCGATTGCCAACAACGGAAAGATGGTCCGTCCACGATTTGTGAAGGGAATTTCCAAAGATGGCGAGATGGTGCAGGAGTTCCCTGTGGAGATCATCAAGCAGCGTATTTGTAAACAAAGTACACTTGAGGATATACAGCACATCCTTTATAGAGTGGTGAACGATCCAGAAGGACTTGGTAAGAAAGCGGGTAATCCTTACTTCCATGTCAGCGGAAAGACAGGTACGGCTCAGGTTGCAAATGGCGCAGGCTATAAAGGCGGCTTGAACGAGCACTTGGTAAGCTTCTGTGGATATTATCCGTCGGAAGACCCGAAATACTCTTGTATTGTGGCTATTCGACATGCATATGCAGTGGCGAGTGGTGGCGGACAGGCTGGTGTGGTTTTCTCTAAGATTGCCCAGCGTATTTACTCCAAGAATGTAACCACCGACATTAACTTGGCGAAGGACTCTCTGGCGGTGCATGTGCCACGTGTGAAAGATGGCAATGTGTTGGCAGCGCAATATGTGTTGAAAGAGTTGGGCCTGAAGACAGATGGTGGCAAGGGCTACGAATGGGGAACTGCATCAGTCGAAAAGGGCATGGTAGCATTCCAGCCAGTGGATGTGAGTGCAGATGTGGTGCCGAATGTGACAGGCATGGGCGCAAGAGATGCAGTGTATGCCTTGAGCGCTCGTGGCATGACAGTGCGGATGAAAGGGCGTGGAAAAGTGGTGAGCCAAAGCGTGCCGAGCGGCAGCAAGGTAGTGAAAGGCCGAACTGTCATCTTGGAACTGAAATAAAGTGAAGTTTGACTTCTAATCAATGATATGGTTATGAAACTGAAAGAACTTGTTGGTAAGCTCAACGTCCTGGAAGTGAAGGGCGACATGGGCCGTGACATTTGTGGTGTACAGATAGACTCTCGCCAAGTGACGGAAGGAAATCTCTTCATGGCTGTGCGTGGAACTGTGGCCGATGGACACAATTACATAGGAAAGGCAGTGGAAAAAGGTGCGGTAGCTGTATTGTGTGAGGAGATGCCTGCAGAGCAGAGCGCGGCAGTGACCTATGTCCGCGTGGAGAATGTGGAGCAGGTGGTAGGACAAGTGGCAACTACTTTCTATGGTGACCCAACGAGCAAGTTGAAGTTGGTGGGTGTGACGGGCACGAATGGAAAGACGACCATTGCTACGGTGCTGTACGAGATGTTCCGCTACATGGGACACAAGGCCGGTTTGCTTTCTACGGTGTGCAACTATGTAGATGGCGAGGCTATCCCAACGGAACATACTACGCCAGATCCCATCACACTCAATGCATTATTAGCTAAGATGGTGGAGGCTGGTTGCGAATACGCCTTCATGGAAGTGAGCAGCCACAGTATTGTCCAAAATCGCATAGGCGGTTTGACTTTTGTGGGGGGGCTTTTCACAAACATTACACGAGACCATCTGGATTATCACAAAACGTTCGAGAATTATATAAAGGCAAAGAAACTCTTCTTTGACAATCTGCCCGCAAATGCATTCGCCATCACGAATGCAGACGATCGGAACGGTATGGTGATGGTGCAGAACACCAAAGCCCAGGTGAAAACCTATTCGGTGCAGAGTCCAGCAGACTTCAAAGCCAAGATTGTTGAGTGCCACTTCGAGGGCATGTATCTCAACATTAATGGGAAAGAAGTAGGAGTGCAATTCATTGGCAAGTTTAATGTGAGCAATCTTTTGGCTGTATATGGTGCAGCTGTGATGCTGGGTAAGGATGAGCAGGAGGTGTTGGTGGCATTGAGCGCAATGAAGCCTGTGAATGGGCGTTTTGAAGCCTTGCGATCGCCTTCTGGATACACTGCAATTGTTGACTATGCCCACACGCCTGATGCTTTAGAGAATGTGCTTAATGCGATTCATGGTGTGTTGGACGGAAAGGGTGAAGTGATTACTGTTTGTGGTGCTGGAGGTAACCGTGACAAGGGTAAGCGTCCGCTCATGGCCCGTGAAGCTGTGAAGCAGAGCAATCGGGTCATCATCACAAGTGATAACCCACGTTTTGAAGAGCCTCAGGACATTATTGACGATATGCTGGCGGGTTTGGATGAAGAACAGATGAAAAAGGTGATTGCCATTGTGGATCGTCGTCAGGCTATTAAGACCGCTTGTATGATGGCAAAGAGTGGTGATGTGATTCTTATTGCCGGTAAAGGTCATGAGGACTATCAAGACGTGAAGGGTGTGAAGCACCACTTCGATGACAAGGAAGAGGTGAGAGCTTGTTTTTGATGAATGAAGATACGCCAAGCATCTCACTTCTCTATTAGACATTGTATTATTTATATTATTCCAGATGTTATACAGCTTATTTGAATATCTAAAACAGTTTGACATTCCAGGGACGGGCATGTTTGGTTACGTGTCCTTCCGCGCTTTGGCATCATTGATTTTTTCGTTGGTGATTTCGATGGTGGCGGGTGAGTACTTCATCAAGTATATGCGTAAACGTAAGCATATTGAAGAAGCACGTGACGCAGCTATTGACCCATATGGCGTGCAGAAAAAGGGCGTTCCGTCAATGGGGGGTGTCGTGATTCTTGCTGCAGTACTCATTCCTGCTTTGCTGTTTGGGAAACTTAGCAATGTCTATATGGTGTTGCTCATCGCTACCATTGCGTTCTTTGGTGTGATAGGTTTTGTGGACGATAAAATCAAGCTTGGAGGCAACAAGGATGGTATGGCTCCGCGCTGGAAGATGCTGGCGCAGCTGTTGTTTGGCGTGGCGGTAGGCTTGACGCTATGGTTGAGCCCTGATGCTGTGGTACGTGAAAATGTGGAACTGGAAATCGGAGATAAGGTTGAAGTCTATCATAAGAGTGAAGCGCGTAAGAGCACGGTGACGACGGTACCTTTTGTGAAGAGCAATAACATTGACTATTATGAGGTGTTCGGCTTTGTTCAGGATGGTAAGACGAAGCGTGCATGTGGGTGGATTCTCTTTGTTTTAGTGACAACATTTGTCATTGCTGCAGTAAGTAATGGCGCCAACCTGAATGATGGCATGGACGGAATGTGCGCTGGTAACTCTGCTATTATAGGCGCTACGTTGGGAATCCTTGCATATGTGAGCGGCCACATTCGTTTTGCCGACTATCTGAACGTGATGTATATTCCAGGCTCTGAAGAGATTGTGGTATTCTTGTCTGCCTTTGTGGGCGCATTGGTCGGCTTCCTTTGGTATAATGCATATCCGGCCAAAGTGTTCATGGGTGATACGGGAAGCCTTGCTATTGGAGGTGTAATAGCTGTTACGGCTGTCATTATTCATAAGGAGCTGATGCTGCCCATCCTGTGTGGTATCTTCTTGATGGAGAGCGTGTCCGTAATGCTTCAATTGGCTTATGCTAGACAGGGCAACAAGCGTGGGCAGAAATGGCGTGTGTTCAAGCGCGCTCCTTTCCATGATCACTATCGCCACAAAATGGAGAATGGTGTGAAGTATATCATCAAACGGCCACATGGCTTGTTGTTTGAGTCGATGATTACCACGCGTTTCTGGATTGTTACCATTCTGTTGGCAGCAATCACGATTATTACATTAAAGATAAGATAAATATATAGGTGGAAGGTTCCAAAATATCAAAAAGAAGTAAGATGAAAAGAATTGTTATATTGGGTGCTGCCGAAAGTGGTGCAGGAGCAGCTGTGTTAGCTAAAGTCAAGGGCTTCGACGTGTTTGTTAGTGACATGTCAACCATTAAAGATAAGTATAAAGAGTTACTTGATAGTCATGGGATTGCCTGGGAAGAAGGACATCATACAGAAGAACTCATTCTCAATGCCGATGAGATTGTGAAGAGTCCAGGAATTCCTGATAATGCTCCAATGATTCAGAAGGTAAAGGCAAAGAATATTCCTATTATTTCAGAAATTGAGTTTGCTGGCCGATATACAAATGCAAAGATGATTTGTATAACAGGAAGTAACGGTAAGACAACTACAACCTCGCTTATCTACCACATCCTGAAACATGCAGGCTATGATGTGGGTTTGGCAGGCAATATAGGCAGAAGTCTTGCCTTGCAAGTGGCGGAGGAACCGCATGACTATTATGTGATTGAGTTGAGCAGCTTCCAGCTTGATAACATGTATGACTTTAAGGCGGATATCGCTGTCTTGATGAATATTACACCAGATCATCTTGATCGCTACGACTTCAAGATGCAGAATTACGTTGATTCTAAGATGCGCATCATTCAGAATCAGACACCTCAAGACGCTTTCGTCTTCTGGAACGATGATCCGATTGTGGCGGAAGAACTGAAGAAATACAATATCAAGGCGAAGCTTTGTCCGTTTAGTGAGTTCAAGAGTGATAGTGTGATTGGCTATGTGGATGAGGACTCATACGTGATAGAAGGACCAACTCCTTTCAATATGGAGCAAGAGGAATTAGCGCTGCATGGGAAGCATAACCTCTACAACTCTCTTGCTGCTGGTATCACCGCAGATTTGGCAGGCGTGAGCAATGAGCAGATTCGTGAGGGATTGAAGACTTTTGAGGGCGTGGAGCATCGCCTGGAAAAGGCTGGTAGAGTGCGTGGAGTGGAATTTATCAACGATTCCAAGGCCACTAATGTTAATGCCTGTTGGTATGCTCTGGATAGTATGCGCACCCCAGTTGTCCTCATTCTTGGAGGTAAGGACAAGGGAAATGATTATTCGGAGATATTTGACTTGGTTAAGGAAAAGTGTATTGGCCTTGTCTTTTTGGGAGTGGATAATTCGAAGCTGCATGCGGCATTTGACGGATTTGGTATTCCAATTGCCGACGTGAGGAGCATGAAGGATTGCGTGGATGAGTGCTATAAGATGGCTAAGCCTGGTAGCACTGTGTTGCTGAGCCCTTGTTGCGCAAGTTTTGACCTCTTTAAAAATATGGAAGACCGAGGCGAGCAATTCAAGGAGTGCGTGAGGAACTTGTAATCGGTCCGCATGGATTGTGTCGGGTTTTTGAAGTTTGATTTTAATAGCAGAAATATGGGGACGTTAGTGAATGACTTTTTGGGCGGCAAGCTCTTTAAGGGTGATAAAGGCGTATGGATGATATACTTTTTCCTTTGTATGATTTCATTGGTGGAAGTATACAGTGCGTCTAGCCGACTGACGTTCGAAGGTGGCCATCATTGGGGACCAATGGCTAGTCAGGCTGGTTTCCTGTTCGTGGGGCTACTCATCATCTTGGTGGTGCACCGTATCCCTTGTAAATGGTTTATGCTGTTTCCGTTTGTCCTTTTGCCCGTGTCATTGCTGCTGCTCCTTTATACGGCGGTGTTGGGCGGCGGAAGTGATATTAATGAAACTCACCGATGGGTGCGATTCGGCTCTATTAGTTTTCAGCCTTCAGAGATAGCCAAAGCGGCTCTGTTGATGACTGCGGCAGTGGTATTGGCCAAGACGCAGACGGAAAAGGAGGAGTTTGTTAGAGGCAAAAAGCGGAAGGTGGTGGGAGCCATCAAAGGAAAGCGCTATTTGGCTTTTGCAATTGTAGGTGGAGCGGCCTTGTCGATTTGTGGGCTGATCTTTTTGGACAATGTCTCGACGGCTTTGATGCTTTTCTTGGTTGTGGTTATAATGATGTTTCTGGGTCAAGTACCTAAAGATTTGATGTTTAAGGGACTGCTGTCAATCTTTGGATTGGTGACGTTTGTTGTGATGCTCTCAATGGTGATGCCTGATGAGACATTACAAGAGATTCCTGGCTTTAAGCGTGTGGTGACGGTGAAGCACCGTGTCCAACGAATGTTGGGCTCAGAGGATGAGGATGAACAGCGGAAGGCTCAAAAGACGGATATCCAGAACTTGCTGAATGATAAGAACTCTCAGACAACGTATGCGTTTATCGCTGTGGCGAACTCGAATGTGATTGGCTTGGGACCGGGAAACTCCATTCAGCGAGACTTCTTGCAGCATGCGGAATCAGACTTTATTTATGCTATAATTGTCGAAGAATTAGGAATTCCAGGTGCATTGTTCGTCGCGTTTCTATATTTGGCGTTGTTGATTCGTGTAGGGCGTATTGCACAAAAATGTCCAAGTTTCTTTCCTGCATATTTAGTATTAGGTTTTGGCATTATGATGGTGTTGCAAGCATTTGTAAACATGAGCGTAGCTGTTGGCTTGGTACCGGTAACGGGTCAAACATTGCCGCTCATTAGTAAGGGAGGAACATCCATTTTGATTACAAGTTTCTATATCGGAGTCATCTTGAGCGTGAGCCGATATGCTGAAAAAAAGGAGAAGAAGGCTCCTCTTGTGGAGGCAGTCCCTAATGGAGAGACTAGCGAATATTACACAGACGGTGGTATGTCTTGACGTCAAAACAGGGTTGGAAGGACTTTTATAGCAGTGTGAATAGCTGATTTTGATGTATTTATGATGATTTTTCCAGATATTATTGCTATTTTTGCTCATTAAAACATTACACACATAAGTGTGTTGCGGAAAATGGAACAGAACAAGCCTTTTAGAGTAATTGTCAGTGGTGGTGGAACAGGTGGACATATTTTCCCTGCCGTATCTATAGCCAATGCTATAAAGAAGCAGCATCCTGAAGCCGAGATTTTGTTCGTGGGTGCAGAAGGCCGTATGGAAATGCAGCGTGTGCCAGCTGCCGGCTACAAAATTGTGGGACTTCCCGTTCGGGGGCTGGTGCGTCCATTGTGGAGTTACAAGAATATAGGTGTGATGCTTGACTTTTTCAAGAGCGAGCGGATGGTGAAGAAGATAATCCGTGATTTCAAGCCTCATGTGGCAGTCGGTGTAGGTGGCTATGCATCAGCTCCGACACTGAATGCTGCTTATGCGTTGGGTATTCCTTGTCTGATTCAAGAACAAAATTCCTATGCTGGTGTAACAAATCGCTCATTGGCCAAGAAGGCCAAGAAAGTGTGCGTGGCCTATAGCGGCATGTCCCGCTTTTTCCCTGCCGATAAGATTGTCATTACAGGCAATCCTGTTCGACAGAATCTTCTTGATACGAAGATATCGAAGGCTGAAGCGAGAAAGAGTTTCGGTCTTGACCCCGACAAGAAAACCGTGTTGATTGTTGGTGGAAGCTTGGGCGCTCGTACCATGAATGAGAGCGTGTTGTCTCATTTGGATGGTATTCGTGAAAGCGGTGTACAATTCATTTGGCAGACAGGCAAATACTATAGCCAGCATATATCCGAAGAGCTGAGCAAGGTGGAAACCATTGAGAACTTGAAAGTGATGGATTTTATCAGTAGCATGGATAATGCGTATGCGGCTGCAGACATTGTTGTGAGTCGTGCTGGCGCAAGCTCCATTTCGGAATTGTGTCTGTTGAGGAAACCTTGTATTCTAGTGCCATCGCCTAATGTGGCAGAGGACCATCAGACAAAGAATGCTCAAGCTCTTTCGGATAGAGACGCAGCTATCTTTGTTGCAGACAAGGATGCTAAACGTAACTTGATTACATTGGCAATAGAGACAGTGAAAGACGATGCACGTTTGGCTTCGCTGAGTGCCAATGTGAAGATGCTGGCCTTCTTTGATTCCGCAGATGTGATAGCGGAAGAAGTGTATAAATTAGCAGTTGAATACAAAAATCAAAATAAGCAGAACTGATGCAGATGAAAGAGATTGAGTCCGTGTATTTTGTGGGGGCAGGCGGAATTGGTATGAGTGCCCTTGTACGCTATTTCCTGACGAAGGGATATAATGTGGGTGGTTATGATAAGACGCCTAGCGAATTGACGGAGAAGCTAATAGAAGAAGGCGCGAAGATTCACTACAAGGAGGATGTGGAGGCGATAGATGCCTGCTTTAAACAAAAGGAGAGCACGTTGGTGGTTTATACACCAGCGATTCCACCGGAACATGCGGAAATGGTCTATTTCCGAGAGAATGGTTTCGAGATACAAAAACGTGCGCAGGTGTTAGGATTTTTGACACAGTCACATAAAGGACTCTGTGTGGCCGGAACTCATGGAAAGACCACCACATCAACAATGGCAGCCCATTTGTTGCATCAGAGTAATGTGGATTGTAACGCTTTCCTTGGTGGCATTTCAAAGAATTATGGAACGAACTATATTCTTAGTGATAGTGACTATGTGGTAATTGAAGCAGATGAGTTTGACCGTTCTTTCCATTGGTTGCGTCCATACATGACTGTCATCACAGCGACGGATCCTGACCATTTGGATATATATGGAACCAAAGAAGCATATTTGGAAAGCTTCCGTAAATACACGACGCTTATCCAGCCAGGAGGTGCGCTGATTATCCATAAGGGATTAGCAATGAAGGCGGATGTGCAGGAAGGTGTGAAGGTGTATGAATACTCGCGTGAAGAGGGTGATTTCCATGCTGAGAATATTCGTATTGGCGGTGGGGAAATCGTCTTCGACTTTGTGCACCCTAATGGCGTAGTGAAGGATGTTCAGTTGGGGGTTCCTGTGAGCATCAACATAGACAATGGTATTGCCGCAATGGCATTGGCTATCTTGAATGGTGTCAGCGACGAAGAACTGCGTGCGGGGATGAAGAGTTTCCGTGGAGTTGACCGTCGTTTTGACTTCAAGGTGAAAACAGATAAGGTTGTGTTCCTTAGTGACTATGCACATCATCCGAATGAGATAGAGCAGAGTGTGAAGTCTGTGAGAGAACTGTATCAAAACAAAAAGATTGCAGCAATCTTCCAACCCCATCTTTATACACGCACTCGCGATTTCTACAAAGAGTTTGCTTCCGCGCTTTCGTTGCTCGACACGGTATATTTATGCGATATCTATCCAGCGCGCGAATTACCTATTGAAGGGGTGACGAGCAAACTGATATTTGATAATTTGCGTCCAGGCATTGAGAAGCACATGATTCATAAGGAGGACATTCTTCAAGTGGTAAAGGAAAAGAACTTTGACGTGCTGATGTCGTTGGGGGCAGGTGATATAGAAAACTATGTTCCTCAGATAACCGATATTCTTGCAAAGATGAGCTAATGCCTCAAAGGAGTCGAACGTGAACAAGGAGAAAATATGAAGAGAAGCAAGGTCATAAAGGTGATATTGATGATGCTGCTGGCTATTGGGCTGGTAGTGTATGTGGTGTGCGCCTCTTTATTCCTTTCACGACCCGATGAAGGAGAAAAATGCCAGGCGGTGGAACTCATTGTGGAGCAAGGAGCAGATTCTCCCTTTATGGACAAGGAAGAAGTGGAGACGATATTGAAGAATGCGCGCATTTATCCGACAGGCATGTTGATGAAGGACGTGAATACAAAGAAGATAGAGGAAACTTTGCGCAAGAACGAATTCATTGCAGAAGCAGAGTGCTACAAATCAGCGAATGGCAAGTTGTGCATAAATGTGAAGCAGCGCATCCCTGTCATATATGTCTCTCCTGATGAAAAAGACGGCTATTTCGTGGATGCGAAGGGAAAGATTATTCCCAACCGCAATTGTACAATGGATCTCGTCGTAGCTTCAGGCAATATTGATAATAAATATGCGAGCACAAAGTTGGCCGAGTTCGGATGCTATTTGCAGAAGAATGAGTTTTGGAACCGTCAGATAGAGCAAATTTATGTGACGAAAAACAAGAAGGGGGAACGTGTAGTGGAGTTAATCCCTCGGGTGGGAGAGCAGATAGTGTATCTTGGTCCGTTGGATGATTTTGAGAGTAAGCTTCGTCGATTGCGCTTATTTTATACTAAGGCGATTGATGCCGTAGGGTGGGAGAAATACGCAAGGGTTAATCTTGAGTATGATAATCAAATAATATGTACTAAGCGTTAAGGCGCTTAAAGATTGTGGAGGAGAAGTTAAACAATTAAGAATATACAGCATATATGAATGTATCGGATAAAGATTTCATTGTGGCGATAGAGCTGGGTTCCTCGAAGATTTCAGGTATCGCCGGTAAGAAGAAAGATGGCACGATGCAGATTTTGGCCTATGCGGAGGAGAAAACTGCTGGGTGTGTGAAGCGTGGTGTTGTCTACAACATTGAGAAGACCTTTCAGAGCGTCAATAGCGTCATTGCCAAGCTTGAGTCGGTGCTGAAGACGAAAATCACTCGTGCTTATGTGGGTGTAGGCGGTCAATCGGTACGCTCATATAAGAGTTTTGTTCGTCGCAACATGCTCACGCAGAGCTATATTACTAATGATGCGATTGACGCCATCCGTCAGGAAAGCTATGAAATCCCGTTCAACGACTATACAGTTTTGGAGAATTATCCTCAAGAGTTTGTAGTTGATTCGAATGTGATTGCAGATCCTGTTGGCGTAATGGGGACAAATATCGAAGGGGAGTTTCTGGATGTTATCGCGAAGTCCAATCTCCGTGCGAATGTTGAGACCGTGTTTGACAATGTTGGCATTGCCATTGCGGAAGAGCTGGTATCACCGCTTCAGTTGGCAAACTGCGTGTTGACAGATGCAGAGAAGCGTTCAGGATGTGCTCTTGTGGATTTAGGCGCAGATACAACAACTCTTGTTGTGTACAAGAACAACATCGTTCGTTATTTGGTGACAATTCCTCTAGGTAGCAATAACATCAATAAGGATTTGTCAACACTGCCTATCGATGAGACCGAGACAGAGGATGTGAAGTTGAAGTATGGTGATGCTTGTCAAGACTTGGATGCAGTGGATGACAGTGAGCCTCAGACCTACACGACTTCAGATGGGCGTCAGATTGAAGTGACAACGATCAAGAACGTGATAGAGGCTCGTATGGGTGAGATTATTGCCAATGTCAGCAGGCAGATAGTGAACTCTGACTATAGCGATAAGCTACTTGCGGGCTTGATAATTACCGGTGGTGGCAGCAATATGAAGAATGTTGTGAAAGCTTTTGGTAAGAGCACGAAAATAGACAAGATACGTATTGCCAACAAGGTGAACTCCCAAGTGGTTAAGACCTCAAATGCAGGCAATATGAACCTTGATAGCGCTCGTTCAACCACGATTCTTTCCTTGTTGCTGGCTGGCACCATTCCATGTGGTGGAGAGACCTTTAACCGCGAGCCTGATATGTTTGACCAGCAGCAGAAAGAAGAAGAGCGTCTGGCACGTCAGCGGGAGGCTGAGGCAGCAGCTGCTGCAGAGGAGCAGGCCGCTGTTGCTTTCGATAAAGTCAAGGGGGATATTCGTGCTGCCTATGAAAAGGTACAGACGCAGATCAAGGAACTCGAAGAATATGGTCGTGACAAGAAAGTGCGTCGTAGAGCTCAGGCGCTTGCATTGTCTATTCTGGACGAGACGGTCGGCGCAAAGTATGAGCAGGCTGTGAAGGCTTTGGAGGGTAAAGACAAGTTTAAACAGAGCCTTAAGGAAGGTGCTGATTTGGCTGAGATTCTTCAGAAGTCAGTGAAAGAGTTGGGCCAGAAAGTAAATAAGGCCAATAAGGAAAACAGTGCATGGGGTCGTTTGGCTGGCTTCATCACAGAGATTGTAAATGACGAAGATAATAACTAAGTAACATCCGATAGAATATGGCAGAAATCGAAGATCTTGGTGTTTTCAACTTTGAAAAAGGCACCACAAGCATCATCAAGGTGATTGGTGTTGGCGGTGGCGGCAGCAATGCCGTGAACCACATGTATAACGAAGGTATTCACGATGTTACATTCGTTGTTTGCAATACTGACAATAAAGCGTTGCAGGACTCTCCTGTCCCGGAGAAGATTCAGCTAGGTAGCGAAGGTCTTGGGGCGGGTAACCGTCCCGACCGTGCTCGTAAGGCAACCGAAGAGTCTATCGAGGAAATCAAGGCAATGCTTTCAGATGGAACCAAGATGGCTTTCATTACTGCAGGCATGGGAGGTGGCACTGGTACGGGTGCGGCTCCATTGATTGCCAAGACTGCAAAGGACATGGGCATTCTTACGGTTGGTATTGTGACGATTCCATTCCGTTGGGAAGGAAATAAGAAGATAGACCAGGCGTTGGATGGTGTAGAAGAGATGAGCAAGAATGTGGATGCCTTGTTGGTTATCAACAACGAGCGTCTGCGCGAGATATATCAGGATTTCACCGTCATTAAGGCCTTCGCTAAAGCTGATGATACTTTGTGTAATGCCGCTCGTTCTATTGCTGAAATCATCACCATGCACGGTATCATTAACCTTGACTTCAACGATGTCAGCACCGTGCTCAAAGATGGCGGCGTGGCCATCATGAGTACAGGATATGGTTCAGGAGAGAACCGTGTGACCAAAGGTATTGAGGATGCGCTGAATTCTCCATTGCTCAATAACAACGATATCTATCGTGCCAACAAGATTCTGTTGCGCATCTCTGTGCCTGACGAGTCAGGGGAGGGCAATAGCGCACTTATGATGGATGAGATGAATGAGGTGCATGAATTTATGGCTAAGATCATGCGTAGCGATGTGGAGACCAAGTGGGGCCTCTCTATTGATCCATCGCTTAGCGACCAAGTGAAGATTACAATTCTTGCTACAGGATTTGGTGTTGAAGACATCGATTCAGACGAGCTGGGCAACCGTTTGATGGCCCGTGATAAGGAACAGCAGCAGCGTGATGCAGAGAAGGCCGAGGAGGAAGCTGTCAAAGCGCTCCGCCGTGCTGCCATCTATGGCGCCGACAAGAACAATGGTTCCATTCGCCGTCCAGTTTATAGCTATATCTTCAAGGAAGAAGACTTGGACAATGAAGATGTTATCAGCATGGTGGAGACTTCTCCTACATATAAGCGTTCGAAAGAGGCGCTCCGTCAGCTCAACGAAATAGGTCCCAGCCGCAATTCTCCAGAACCGGGTACGACAATTGTTTTCTGATAGCTTATAAAAAGGCCCAGAAACGGGCTGTATTCAATGATAAAGGGCTGCACGATGTGGTGCAGCCCTTTTTGTGTTTTCGTCTCTAATAGAGGGAAAAAGAAATGTGCCGGCTCGGTTAGAATCACTTCTGGTCGGTCGGCACGAGAATATATGTAAGAATTGAATGAAATGTTCTCTTTGTGGCGCGTATGTCTTGTTGCGCTTACGCGTCGATATTTGCGTAGGTGGCGTTCTTCTCGATGAACTCGCGGCGTGGACCTACGTCTTCTCCCATCAGCATGGAGAATGTGTAGTCTGCCTCAGCTGCATCGTCAATGGTCACCTGTTTCAGGAGGCGCGTTTCAGGGTTCATGGTGGTCTCCCAAAGTTGTTCAGGGTTCATCTCACCAAGACCTTTGTATCGCTGCACCTTAATCTTGTCTTCGGAGCCCTCGCCGTAAGTGTCGATAAAGCGCTGCAGGGCTGCCTCGTCATAGCAGTATTCGCTCACCTTACCTTTTGTGCACTTGTAGAGTGGAGGAGTGGCGATGTATAGACGTCCGTCGCGAATCAGCTGTGGCAGGAAGCGGAAGAACAATGTCATCAGAAGGGTGTCGATGTGAGAACCATCGACATCGGCATCGGTCATGATGATGGTCTTGTAGTAGCGCAGCTTCTCGTAGTTGGCCTCTTTCTGGTCCTCAGGGTTCAGTCCGAATTTCACACCGAGTGCCTGGAAGATGTTGTTCACTTCTTCGTGGTCGAAAGCTTGGTGCCATTTTACGCGCTCCACGTTGAATATCTTACCGCGGATAGGGAGAATGGCTTGGAAGTGGCGGTCGCGGCCTTGCTTAGCTGAACCGCCTGCGGAATCACCCTCGACAATAAACATTTCGCAGTTGGCTGCATCCTTGTCTGAGCAGTCGGCCAATTTGCCTGGCAGGCCGCCGCCTGTCATTGGGTTCTTGCGCTGTACCTTTTCGCGTGCTGCACGTGCTGCCACGCGGGCTTCTGCGGCCAATACAACCTTGTCTATGACCATTTTGGCCTCTTTGGGGTGCTCCTCCAGGTAGTATGCCAAAGCTTCGCCTACGGCCTGCTGTACGGCACCAGCAACTTCGCTGTTGCCTAGCTTTGTCTTTGTCTGGCCTTCGAATTGTGGCTCGGCCACCTTCACGCTGATGACGGCTGTGAGACCTTCACGGAAGTCTTCACCGCTGATTTCAATCTTCTGCTTCTCCAGCTTCTCCGTGATTTTGTTGTCGTCAGCGTATTTCTTCAGCACGCGGGTCAATGCTGTGCGGAAGCCTTGCAGGTGTGTGCCACCCTCGATGGTATTGATGTTGTTGACGTATGAGTGGATGTTCTCGCTGTATGAGGTGTTGTACATAATAGCCACCTCAATGGGCGTGTTCTGCTTCTCTGTGTTCAGATAGATTACATCGTCGAACAGGCAGGTGCGAGTGGAGTCGATGTAGCGGACAAAGTCTTTCAAGCCGCCTTCGCTGTAGAATACCTCTTGGCGTACGCCTTCGATGCCCATCTCGGCGTTCTTGTCTAGGCGCATGTCGGTCAGCGTTATTTTGATGCCTGCATTCAGGTATGCCAGCTCGCGCATGCGGTTTGCCAGGATGTCATATTTGTAGGTGGTGGTGATGAAGATACTTCCGTCTGGCCAGAACTGCTGACGAGTGCCTCGCAGTTCCGTCTCGCCCACTACCTTCACGTCGTAGAGTGGCTTTCCTTTCTCGTATTCCTGCTGGTAGATCTTGCCATCGCGGAACACTTGTGAGGTCATGTGTGTGGACAATGCGTTCACACAGCTCACACCCACACCGTGCAGGCCGCCAGATACCTTGTAGGAGCCTTTGTCAAACTTGCCGCCGGCGTGCAGTACGGTCATCACCACTTCGAGGGCGCTGCGATGCTCTTTCTCGTGCATGTCAACAGGGATACCGCGTCCGTTGTCTTGTACGGTGATGGAGTTGTCTTCGTTGATGGTCACTTCGATGTGCGTGCAGTAGCCTGCCAGCGCTTCATCGATGGAGTTGTCGACGGTCTCATACACGAGATGGTGCAAGCCCTTCTCGCTGATGTCGCCGATGTACATGGCGGGGCGTTTTCTTACAGCCTCCAAGCCTTCCAAGACTTGGATGTTGCTGGCGGAGTATTCCGCCCCGTTCATTTGAGTTTCATCCATTGTTGTTCTTCGCTTTATATTCTCATTATAAACGTTACAAAGTTACGAAATAATCCTGATATGCCGAAAGAAAACATGAAGAAAATTTCCCCGTAGGGGAAAAAAGGGTGTGGCGGTCTGCTGGGGCAGCATACAAAAAGGTCGGGATGCTCTTTCGAGTCCCGACCTTTTGCCTCTAATGAATATTTTAGTTGCGTCTAAAAGATTCCTTCTTTGGGTTATCCCAGCTTGGCAATCAGCTTGGCTGTGTTTGACTTGAGGTTTGCAGCCTTCTTCCAGTGAATGATGTTCTGCTTTGCCAATTTGTCCAGCATCTTCTGGAGCTTTGGGAACATTTCCTGTGCTGTTGCCTTGTCCTTCTCGTTGCGGATGTCGCGGAGGAAGTTGCGCATTGTCTTTGCGTAGTAGCGGTTGTGGAGTCTGCGCTTCTCGTTCTGGCGGATGCGCTTCAGACATGACTTGTGGTGTGCCATTTGTTCTGTTTTTTTTTAAGTTGTTAATGTTTTTTTTTGTTTGCCCTTGTGGGGGGGGGGAGTCCGATGTGGTATGGCGCTGTGACCTCGCACCCATCTCCATGTTGCTTTTGTCTCTAAAACAAAAAATGCCCAGCGTATGGGCTGGTAGCCCGTAGGAGAGTCGAACTCCTCTTTAGAGAATGAAAATCTCTCGTCCTAGCCGATAGACGAACGGGCCAACCTAAAGGCAACCTTTTCAAATTGCGAGTGCAAAGGTACGAACTTTTCTCATACCTGCAAAACTTTTCGGTGCTTTTTTCGCTTTCACTTGCAAAAAAACTCTGTGCTTCTGTCTCCTAACTCCCGACTTTTCCTTATTTTTGCGCTCAGATTATGCAGGAAACGCTTCGAGGCATCGTGCTCCGGACGGTGAAGTATGGTGACACGTCGCTGATTGTGGACCTCTTCACTGATAGTCATGGGCGGCAATCGTTCATGACCACTACCGCGCGCACCAAGCGCTCTGTTCGCAGCGTGTCGTTTTGGCAGCCACTCGCGATGGTGGAGTTCAGTGCCGAACTGCGTCCGAATGCGGGCAAGTTGCCACGTCCCGCTGACGTGCGTACCTATTATAATTATAGCGACCTGCCTTTTTCACCGGTCAAGTCCACGCTTGCCCTCTTCCTGGCCGAGTTTCTCAGCGCTGCCTTGCGAGAAGAAAAGGAAAACCTCCCGCTTTATTATTATATTGAGTCCTCTCTCCAATGGCTTGATTTGGCCGACTCGTCTGCGTCGTATGCCAATTTCCATCTGGCTTTCCTTATGCACCTCAGCCGTTTCCTTGGCATCTATCCCAATCTCGATATGGATGGGGTGTCTCCGCATTCTGCGCCATTCGGTTCTTCTCTCTATTTCGACCTGATGGCAGGCACATACTGCGACCGGCAGCCCTCTCATTCTCACTATCTGAAGAATGCCGAGGCGCAGGCTCTTCCTCGCCTTTTCCGTATGGACTATTCCACCATGCACGTTTTCCGCTTCTCGCAGTCAGAGCGTCGGCGCATTCTTCATGTCCTCAACGAGTACTATCGCCTCCACATTCCCGATTTCCCCGAGCTGAGGTCATTGGAGGTTCTTCGCGAGCTATACTCCTGATGCGTCCTGTAGCTGTGTCTTGTCTTGCCGTGTGTCGCTCTTCTGCTGCAGGCGGTGGGGAAGTTGTTCATAAGTTGTGAACAATTATTCATAACTTATGAATAACGAACTTGGACTCTTTGTTCAGTATCTTTTCTGCGGGAAAGCGTGGTGGCTTAAAAGACCTTAAAAGCACGTTGGTTTGTGCTAAAGAAGAATAAAAAAGTTGTGGGGAAGGGGTGAAAGAATGTATCTTTGTGGCGTCTTATCATTGGAAGAATGAAGTTCCTCCGTTCGTATATAATGCTTTGGTTCGCAAGTTGTTTGCCAGCTTGTGTAATGAATGCGTCTTCCCCACCTCCATCAAAGCCCGTGCACATCGAGGTGCGGCATGAGTGGGGGTATGACCGCTTGATGTATTTCTGGCTGACCGATCTTTATCTGAAAGAGGAACGCAAGGTGAAGTCGGAGTTTTTGCGCGATGGTGCTGCAACGCTTGATTTCACTCTTTATCATCCACTTTATGACGAGATTGTTGTTGGCGGTAATCGGCGCATCCCTTTCTATGTGGAGCCAGGCGATACGCTTGTCATTCAAGTGGGGAAGAACGGCCGGGTGGAGCGATACGAGCGGCCAGGCGGGCAGTCCGTGAAGTATGAGAACCTGTTGCGCCACGATGTTTCCAATCAGATGTTCTACACTCAGAATGATTTCGCGGCAGATAAGCAGCATCAGCGTTTCCCGGAGTTCGTGGCTCGTGTGCAGCAGAAGATGCAGGTGGCTCTCGATAGTGTGAGCCGTGTGGGTGACCGCTATGGATTCTCGGATGAGGAACGGAACCTTGCGCGTCGCAACGTGCAGCTGCAGTTTGGACTGTGGATATTTGAATATGCCCCGATGAGGGCTTCTGAGCTGCTGGCTTATGCCTGTCATCACGAAACGGGGTGGCAGACCACTCCTGAACAGGAGCAGGAAACGGCTGCTATCCTTGACTTGGCCAATTATGGTTTTGTGGAGGACATGCAGCCTGATGACAGCACCTATTTGGTGTCTCGCTTCTTTCCTGCCTTCATTCAGAGCTATGAGCACACGCAGGTGCTGAACTACGACCAGTACCTCTATGCTGCAGATACTCCAGAAGGCATTGCCCGTATGGATTCGGCTTATGCAGCCAAAGACCTGGGCATTACTCGGCAAGACCACTCGTCTCTTTTCATGAATATGGCCTTGGCGCGGCGGCATGCGGAGAAACCCTCTTCTTCAGTGGATGATGGCAGTATCCATCTGCCCGAGGTGCAGGTCATTGGCAGCACGAATCTTGACCAGTTCTACCGGATGTTTGGAAGGAGTGAGTACAATCCCCAGCAGGTGGTGGAGAAGGCTTGGGCGCCCGATGTGAACATGAAAGGTGTGCTCTCTTCTCTCATTAACCATAAGAAAATCCGTAGCTACAAGCGGGCGAAGAAACTCATTCAGCAATATGGCGCCGACGATGCAGAACGCGAGGCTTTGATGAAAGCTTGGAAGGATATGCAGAAAGAATAGTTGGCAGAAAGGACAACGGCAAGTGTTGTATCGCCGAAATCCTTGTGTATGTGGAAGGATTGGCGTAACTTTGTTGCGTCAACAGCCATCGGTGTGCTGTGTGGCAGTAGTTTCAATAATCAGAACGTACAGAAATGAATGCGATATTTGCAAAATTAATTGCCAAGCAGATTGGCATCAGCGAGAAACAAGTGGCAGGAACGGTGAAGCTGTTGGAAGAGGGATGCACCATCCCGTTCATCAGCCGCTATAGGAAGGAAATCACGGGAGCCCTCGACGAAGTGCAGGTTGCAGGCATTAGCGACCAGTTGGAGAAGCTGCGGGAGTTGGAGAAAAGGAAAGAGACTATCTTGAGCACTATTGAAGAACAGGGCAAGTTGACCCCAGAACTGAAAGGGCGCATAGAGGCTTCATGGGACTCGACAGAACTGGAAGACATCTATTTGCCTTATAAGCCCAAGCGGAAAACAAGGGCAGAGGTGGCTAGACAAAAGGGATTGGAACCATTGGCAACCTACCTGATGCTGCAACAGCCGCAAGCAGATGTGAAGCGCAAGGCGCAGGCATTTGTGAGTGCCGAGAAGGGCGTGGCAACTATAGAGGAGGCGATTCAAGGTGCACAGGACATTATTGCAGAGCAAGTGAGCGAGAATGAGGAGGCGAGAAATGCAGTACGTTTCAACTTCAAGAAGGAGGCTGTGATTGTATCGAAGAAAAAGCCTGCACCGGCCAAGGATAAGGAGGCCGAAGGTTGGGAGGAGAAGGCTCAGAAGTATCGTGACTATTTCGATTTCTCGGAGAAGTTGTCGCGCTGTGCCTCCCATCGTCTGCTGGCCATGCGTCGTGGCGAGGCGGAAGGTGTGCTGCGTGTGAGCATCAGTGGCGACGATGAACGCTGCCTGGACCGCTTGGACCGCTTGTTCCTGAAGAACTCTGGAGAATGCGCGGAACTGGTGTGGGAGGCGGTAGAAGACGGTTTCAAGCGATTGCTGAAGCCGAGTATCGAAACGGAATTTGCAAGCTGGTCGAAGGAACGGGCAGATGAGGAGGCTATCCGCATTTTTGTGAAGAATCTGGAACAGTTGCTCATGTCGCCTCCTTTAGGACAGAAGCGCGTGCTGGCACTTGACCCAGGTTTCCGAACTGGTTGCAAGCTGGTGTGTCTGGATGCAGAGGGCAACTTGCTGCACAATGAGGCGATATACCCGCATCCACCCAAGAATGAACGACAGGCTGCCGCAAAGAAGCTGTGGACGCTTACGGAACAATATAAGATTCAAGCTATCTCAATTGGCAACGGGACTGCAAGCCGCGAAACGGAAGAGTTCGTAAGAGGGCTGGGCTTGCCCAAGGAAATCCAGATTTATGTGGTGAGTGAAGATGGCGCGAGCATTTATTCTGCGTCGAAGGTCGCAAGAGAAGAGTTTCCTGATTATGATGTGACGGTACGTGGCGCGGTGAGCATTGGTCGCCGACTGATGGACCCTTTGGCTGAGTTGGTGAAGATTGACCCGAACTCCATTGGTGTGGGACAGTATCAGAAGGATGTGGATCAGAAGGAGCTGAAGCACTCGCTTGACCAGACGGTGGAAAGGTGTGTGAACAAAGTTGGCGTGAATGTGAATACGGCAAGCAAGCACCTGCTGACGTACATCTCGGGTCTCGGTCCCGCCATCGCGCAGAACATTGTGACGTATCGTGCGGAACACGGGGCGTTCGCATCGCGCAAAGACCTGCTGAAAGTGCCGAAGTTGGGCCCCAAAGCGTATGAACAGGCTGCTGGCTTCCTGCGCGTGAGTGGCGGAAAGCAGCCATTGGACAACAGCGCAGTGCATCCAGAGAGCTACTCCATCGTGGAGAAGATGGCGAAGGACTTGCATTGTACTGTGCCAGAACTGATGAATAGCAAGGAACTGCGTGCAAGAATCGACATTAACCGCTATGTGACGGATAAGGTTGGACTGCCTACCTTGCAGGATATCATGCAGGAACTGGAAAAGCCTGGCAGAGACCCTCGTGAGCAACTCACCGTGTTTGAATTCTCGAAGGACGTGAAGGAGCTGGAGGACGTGCAAGTGGGCATGGTCTTGCCTGGCATCATCACGAACATTACACAATTTGGCTGCTTTGTGGATGTAGGTGTCCACACCAAGGGGCTGGTGCATATCAGCGAACTGGCTGACCATTTTGTGAAAGACCCATCGGAAGAGGTGCAGCTGCATCAGCACGTGATGGTACGTGTCATCGGTGTGGACTTGCAGCGTGGGCGAATGCAGCTGAGCATGAAGGGCATGAAGGATTGAACAGGTGGACTCTTGGAAAAAGAGAGAGCCTCTGAAGTCTGCAACGACTTCGGAGGCTCTTCTATATATATGTGATTCCAAATAGTGGGGTTATCTTGCTGTCACGTACTTGTGCAAGGTCTTTCTTACAGCACCGTTGCCAGCATAGAGTTCCTTCACCATTCCTTCGATTTGCTCACCAAGACCGGCATCGTAGAGGTTGACGCCAAAGACATCAGCGCGGCTGTAGAGTGCCTTCAGACAGCTGTAGTCTTGGTCGGGTTTGCCTACTTCGAGAGGTGCCACGATAGCTTGCAGCTCGGCTAACAGTGGGTCAGATGAAGGCTCGAAAGCCGTTCCGTCATCTTTGATTCCCTTGAGATAGCGTGCATAGCCTGCCAGCGTGAGTGGAATGAGCACAAGGTTCGACTTGTCAAGCCCGCGTGCCAAATACTTCTTGATGGTCTCACCGAATCGGATAGGGAGCTTCTGACTGGTGTCGGTAGCAATACGCTGTGGGGCATCGGGCATGAATGGATTAGGAAGTCTGCGGTTGATGACGGCTCCGATGAACTCGTAGGGATTGAGCACGCCAGGGTCGGTCACAACGGGCATTGCTTCCATGTAGCCAATCTTTTGGATGAAGGCGCGGAGGTCTTCGTCTGCCATCTCTGCTGAAATAAGCGTATAGCCCAGCATGCAGCCATAGATGGACATGGCGGTGTGGAGCGGGTTCAGGCAGGTAGTCACCTTCATGGTCTCTACCTTGTCGACCGTCTCGCGAGTAGTGTAGAGGGCACCGCCCAAATTGAGTGGCGGGCGTCCATTGGTATAGTTGTCCTCGATGACAAGGTACTGCACTTCTTCAGCGTTCACGAAAGGAGCCGTAAAGGTGTGCTTCTCTGTCTCGATGTAGTTGTTGTCTTCGAATCCATCTGCTGCCAGCATCTCCTTCACCTTCTCATGTGGACGTGGAGTAATCTTGTCTATCATTGACCATGGGAACGTGATTTTTGTCTCGTCCTTCAAGTACTCAAGGAAAGCATCGGGTGCAAGTCCGTCTGCAACCCAGCGCTCTGCGTAGGCGAACACGCCTGCCTTCACCTTGTCGCCGTTGTGAGAGCAGTTGTCCATACTTTGAACGGTGAGTGGTAGTTGCCCGGCGTTGTAGCGCTCCAGCAGCAGTGCGCACACCTTACCCATGGCAAGGACTGGCTTTAGGCCGCGTGCCAAGTCCGCGTCGTTGAATGTGTAGCCCTTCTCTGTGATGGTGAAGGAAATCATCTGCAACGATGGGCTCTTGAAGATTTCAACAAGTCGTTGCCAGTCGTTGAACTGATAGTCTGCCTTAAGGGCTTCAGTCACAGATGCGATGACCTTCTTCTCGATGGTGCCAGAAGATTGGAGGGAAACCAGAAGGGAAAGGTTGTTGTAAGGCGTGTAAGCCTTATCTACCACCTCAAAGTCGAAGGTTTCTGCCACAATCACACCGCGGTCATACTTGCCCGTGTTGAGTGCGTCGTTGAGGATGGCTGCAGGAAAGGCACGGAAGATGTTGCCGCCACCGAAGTGTACCCATGTTGGCTCTTTGGCGGTCTTCTCTCGTACAGCCTTGATGTCGAACTTGGGAAGCTCATAGCCTTTAGCTTCCCATTCAGCAGCGTTGAAGTTGCTGGAAAAGATATCGTTGAGTTTCATCTTAATCGAAGAATCCAGGTTGTTTATACTCTATTCCTAACTCTCGGTCCACCGTGGCGAGGATGCCCTGCACCTGCCCCATGGCGAACATGCGTCCTAGGAGGGTGTAGCCTGCATTGTGACCGTGGTTGCTCTCGTCCATGATGCCGCCTGGCTCATCCGTAAAGGTCATGCCATGATCGACACGCATGGGCAGTTGTGGGTTCTCCTTCTCGAAAATACGGCACAGCTCGATAAGGTCTGCACGCCCACCTAAGTGCGAAGCTTCGGTGAAGTCTCCATTGGGGAAGATGTGGCAGGATCGCAAGTGTACAAAGTGGGTGCGTGAGGCAAATTTCTTAGCCATTTCCACCACGTTGTTGTAGGCGCCTGCGGAAAGGGAACCGGCACAGAACGTGAGTCCGTTGTGTTTGTTGGGCACAGCGTTGAGGAACCACTCGATATCCTCTTCTGTGCGCACGATGCGTGGCAAACCGAGAATCTCGATAGGAGGATCATCAGGGTGTACGCACATGTTCATGCCGTACTCTTCACACGTTGGCATGATGGCCTCGAGGAAATATTTCATGTTGGCACGCAGTTGTGCCTTGTCAATGCCTTTGTAGAGGTTGAGGAAGTCGCGGAACTTCTGAATCGGAGCAGCATCGTTCTCGCTGAAGTTGCCCGAGACAAAACCTTGGGTCTTGATGATGATGTTCTCCACCAGTTTGTGGTCTTTTTCTGGTGTCATTGTCTTGGCAAGCTCGTCACACTCTGCAAGCACGTTGCGTCCTGCCCCTACGCCTGCAGGAAACTCGAACTTGGCCCATTCTTCACGTGCACCTTCACGTTTCAGAATGTAGATGTCAAAGTATGCAAATTCAGCATAGTTGAAATAGAGGTTTGTAGAACCGTTAGGGTTCTCATGTAGCAAGTCTGTGCGTGCCCAGTCAAGTACGGGCATGAAGTTGTAGCAAATACAATGAATGCCCTCGGCTGCAAGGTTGCGCAGGCTTTCCTTATAGACCTCAATCTGATGGTCTCGGTCGGGGCCGCCGTACTTGATGGTCTCCACTACAGGCAAACTCTCCACTACGCTCCAGCGCATTCCATAACTCTCAATGTACGTCTTCAGGTCGTGAATCTTCTCGCGGGTCCACACCTCGCCAAGAGGTACGTCGTGCAGGGCTGTTACAATGCCCTCCACACCAATCTGTCTCAGCATGGCAAGCGTAATCTTGTCTTTCTTGCCAAACCAGCGCCATGTTCTTTCCATATAAGTATAATTGTATTTAGGTTCTTGGTGCAAAGATAAGCGAAAAAGGATGAAGAAAGTTGTTTTTCTGTAACAAAAACATTCGAAAGTGTATCAAGAAGTCGTATCTTTGCCCATAAAATAGAACATAATTCCATGAAAAGAGGCTTTATCTGCTGGTTACTGTTTGCTGTAGTACTTGGTGCTGAGGCACAAGACTTTTTGCTCGAAAGGGGCAAAGAGGTGCGTGTGTATGTGGAAGAAACAAGCGAACCTGTGTCGAGCACAGCGCTGGAAATGTTGCGTGGAGATGTGAAAACGGTGCTGGATGCACAGATGGTGGTAGTGAAGAACCCGAAACGCTCGGAGATAGTTGCGACTCTTGACAGGACGCTTCCGCGTGAAGGTTTTCGTGTGGATGTGGATAAGGGACGTCTATGGGTGACAGGAGCCGATGCCCATGGTTTAGCGTATGGCTTGCTGGAGGTGTCCAGACTCTTGGGGGTGTCTCCGTGGGAGTGGTGGGCTGATTGTGTGCCCTGTTCTCAAGAGCGGTTTGTACTGAAAGAAGGATATACGATGGCTCAAAGTCCAGCTGTGGCATATCGCGGTATTTTCATTAATGATGAGGACTGGGGTATTTTGCCGTGGAGCGGGGGCGTGATAGGCCCTGAAACAAACGAACGGATATTTCAGTTGCTGTTGAGGCTGAGGGCCAACTACTATTGGCCCTCAATGCACGAAGTGAGCAGACCTTTCTTCACGATTGAAGGGAATCGGGAAATGGCGCATCGGTATGGTATCTATGTAGGTGGAAGCCATTGCGAACCGATGGGGACATCGCCTGCTACAGAATGGAAGATGAGGGGTGTTGGTGACTATAATTATGTCACCAACCGAGAGCATGTGCTGAACTTTTGGCGGGAACGTGTGGATGAGGTGAAGGGGCAGGATATGGTCTATACCATTGGCATGCGTGGCGTTCATGATGGGGCGATGCAGGGTGTGAAGACGAAAGAGGAGAAGCTGAAGTATCTGCAGCAGGTAATCGATGACCAACGTGAGCTATTGGCTACGGCAATGGAGACAGATGCAGCCAATATTCCCCAGGTGTTTGTGCCCTATAAAGAGGTGCTGGACATTTATCATTCGGGTCTGAATGTTCCCGATGATGTGACTTTGATGTGGACTGACGATAATTATGGCTATATTCGGCATTTCCCTGACGAACAAGAGCGGTCGCGCCAAGGTGGAAATGGACTCTATTACCATGTCTCCTATTGGGGGAGACCGCATGACTATCTGTGGCTAGGAACGTTTTCTCCTTTTCTCATGCGCCAGCAGCTTGCCGAGGCGTACGAGCGTGGCATCCGGCAGATGTGGGTCTTGAACGTGGGTGACATCAAGCCGGCAGAATATCAGATGGAAGCGTTCCTCAGTATGGCATGGGGTGAAACCCTCTTCCGTGATGAGGAAGAAGCCTCTGCGGCGGAGCTTGAACAGATGGCCATGCATCATTTTTATGCTCGTGAATTTGGTGAGGCGCTGGCCGATACGCTCACTTCCATCATGGTTGACCACTATCGTTTAGCCTTCGACTGCAAGCCAGAACACATGGGAGGGACTCGGGTGGAAGAGGCTGACAAGCAGTATTGGAGCACATTCCGCCCTATCTTAGGTTGGTCGCAAGCAGATGTCCTGCACCGTACGAAGGCATATCAGCGATTGTCCAATGCTGTCGAGGCTTTAGAAAGGCGGGTGCCAGCCCATCGCCAGCAGGCTTATTTCCAGTTGGTGAAGTACCCTGTGCAGGCTACCGCGCAGATGAACTTCAAGTTCCTCTGCCCCGAAAAGAGCTGCGAGGCGTATGACAGCATCGTGTCGCTGACACATATATATAATAGTAATCCGCGGTGGCGGGGCATCATGGACATGGCACCCCGGAAACTGCCTGTGTTTGGTAAGGTGGCAGTTCCTCTTTCCTATCCCGAAGCGCAGCCAGCCATTGACTTGTATGATGCTGACACATGGCAATTGGTACGATTGGGCGAAGAGCGGGCATTTGTGTTTGAGACATCAGAAGATTCTGTTTGTTTCGACATCCGTTTGCTACCCACACACCCTGTCGGTGGCAGCCGTCTTTCGTTTTCCGTATCAGTGGATGGCTGCGCACAGCAACAATTCGACTATCAGACCTACGACCGTAGCGAAGAGTGGAAGCAAAATGTGTTGCGCAACTATGCACAGCGGCATGCTCGTTTCGCGCTAGGAACAGGCATGCAGCACACGTTGACCTTCAAGGCGCTGACCGAAGGCGTCTATTTGCGGAGCATTCGGAGACTCCAATAAGGCTATACGTAACATAAGTGAAAAGGAGTGTTACATGATTTTTGGATGGAGTGGGGGAAAAAGTGTATCTTTGCACACGCAATTGTTCTAACATAAAACTATTTCCAAAATATGAATATGAAGAAAACAATCTTAGCAGTGCTTGCGTTGGCAAGCGTATGGTCGTCTGCTTGGGCGACAGAGAAGTCTTTTACAAGTCCTGATGGGAAACTGACCGTGGTGGTGGATGATCAGAATGGAATTGCCACCTATCGTGTCAATCTAGGCGCCACCGTATTTATTGAGAATTCACCGTTGGGCTTGGAAACGAACATGGGCAATTACACGACGGATTTGACCTTGGCTGGTTGCGAAGTGAAGACCGTGAAGGAATCCTATGACTTGCGCAACATCAAACAGAGCCACGTTGATTACGAAGCTACCGAGGCTGTGTGCAGTTTCGAGAAGAAGGGCAAGAAGGTGATGGATGTCATCTTCCGCGTCAGCAACCGTGATGTGGCTTTCCGCTATCGTATCTTGCCCCAGCGTGATACAAAGGTGTGTGTAGTGAACAGTGAAGCTAGTGGTTTCAAGCTGCCTGAAGGCACAACCACTTTCTTGTGTCCTCAGTCTCGCCCAATGGGTGGTTTTGCACGCACATCGCCCAGCTACGAGACTAGCTACACGCTCGATGACCAAATGGGCAAAAACGGATGGGGCGAAGGCTATTCATTCCCTTGCCTTTTCCACTTGGGCGACAAAGGATGGGCGCTCATCAGCGAGACTGGCGTCGATGGTAGTTATGTGGCCAGCCGACTGCTCAATGTGACAAATGGCCTCTACAAGATAGGCTTCCCTCAGCAGGGTGAGTGCAACGGCTGGGGCAGCACCTCTGCTTCTGTGGCACTGCCCTGTGAGACTCCTTGGCGCACCATTACCGTGGGCACGACTTTGGCTAACATCGTCGAGACCACCGTTCCTTTCGACTTGACCGAGCAGAAGTACAAGGCTTCGCAGGAATATATCTACGGCAAGGGCTCTTGGAGCTGGATTATCGGCATGGACCCAAGCTGCAACTACGACGAGCAGAAGCGTTACATTGACTTCTCTGCTGCCATGGGTTATCAGACCGTGCTTATTGATGCCCTTTGGGACAAGCAGATTGGCTATGACAAAATCGCTGAACTGGCTGCTTACGGCAAAACAAAAGGCGTAGGCCTCTTCCTTTGGTATAACTCCAACGGCACATGGAACGACGCTCCTCAGTCACCTCTTGGCAAGATGGACAAGAGCCGTGAGCGCCGTGCAGAGATGGCATGGATGAAGAAAGTGGGCATCCGCGGCATCAAGGTGGACTTCTTCGGTGGCGACAAGCAGAACATGATGCAACTCTACGAAGACATCCTTTCTGATGCCAACGACTTCGGCATCCTTGTGATTTTCCACGGTTGCACGCTTCCACGCGGATGGGAGAAGATGTACCCCAACTATGCTGCCAGCGAGGCTGTGCTCGCTTCGGAGAACCTCCACTTCGGACAGGGCTCTTGCGACGCTGAGGCTATGAACGCTACGCTGCATACCTTCATCCGCAACACCGTCGGTTCTATGGACTTCGGTGGTTCTACCCTCAACAAGTACTATGACGCCAGCAACAAGCGCGGCACACATCGTGTCACTTCCGACGTTTATGCTCTCGCTACTGCTGTGCTCTTCCAGAGCGCTGTTCAGCACTTCGCTCTTGCGCCCAACAACCTCACCGATGCACCTGCATGGGCCATTGACTTCATGAAGAACGTGCCCACTACTTGGGATGAGGTGAAGTTCATCGACGGCTATCCTGGCAAGTACGCCATCATCGCCCGTCGTGCTGGCGACCACTGGTTCATCGTGGGTGTCAATGCCGACAAGCAGCCTTTGAAGACGAAGATCGACCTCAGCCTCTTCGGCAAAGGCACAGAACTCCTTGTCTATAGCGATGATGCCCAACTCAACGGCAGCGTTGCCACCGTCAAGGGCAAGAAGCAAATAACTGTCACTATTCCAACCAATGGCGGACTGGTGATTGTGAATAAGTAAATTATTCTCTTTCAACACAAGAGTGGGCATGTCTGATCAGGCATGTCCACTCTTTTTTACTTCAGTTGCAGTTCTGTTGCTAGAGTCTCTGCCAAATGCTCATCGCTCATGTTATATCTATCAGTTCTCATTGTTTGTTGGTTCAGATAAGAGATATATGAGGGATGAATGTATAGTCTTGTTGGTTACGCTTTTGGGTAAATAGATGCTATGGTAATGTTACTTTAAGCACTAATTCCCATTGGTATGAAATCCTCATGGAATAATCGTAGTAGTAGTCATAGTAAATGGTGATGGAGTTGTACCCCTTTTGTGCATCGTATCGGAGCCCCTTTCCTCCATTGGACTCGGGGTGGGAGTCATAGATGCCTCCATACACATAGTATTTGCCTGTTTTCGGATAATATTCATAATCAACTTTGGTTGTTTTGCCGTTGACATATTGGGCGTAACTGTCATAGGCAACTCCTGGCCCAATAGCCTTGACGGTAGCTGTAACCTTTCCTGTAACAATGCTTGGTGTATTTGTATCATCATTTGAACCTCCATGTGATTCGCCATAGTAAGGAGAGCCATCTGCATAAATGGCATCATATCCTACTGGAGGATTATTTTCAAGTGTTACATAATGGTGTGTCCATGAACTGCCCGTACCCCAATAGTTTCCAAAACTGAGTTCGTAGCTATTTAATTGATATAAATACATGACTCCGTTGTCATCGCTCCATTGATCATTGCTATACCTATAAGTGTTCGGTCTTTCAGGATTTGGATAATAGTGATTCTCCACTTTACTCCAAAGTTCGTATGATTCGTCATTACTATCCCAATCTTTATGATAGAGGTATCTTGTGAATGTATTATCCCTTTTGAAATACCAATAAGTAATCATATCCGAATGAACTTCCTTCACAGTCTTACCTTCAAGTGGAATATAATTTAAGGTATTGCCGCTGCCATTGTCGTCGTCATCGTCCTTGCTGCACGAGGTGTTCATTGCCAAGCCCATCAGCATGACGAAGATCATGGGAATGAGTTTGAATACATGTTTTCCTTTCATGATGTTGTTGAGATTTAGGGTGATAGAATGTTGTATTTGCTATGTGTAGGGCACAAAGGTATGGTATTCTAATATATGTTCCAAATCATCCTTCTTCTGTTAACATTATTTAACACTTCGAGGGTTCGAATATGGTGGATAATGAGTGTTACAGAGGTGCATTTGCAAAAGAAGGATAGCGCTCTTCTGTAAATGGCTCGTTCCTAAGGACTTGCTTGTGTATTGCAGCGGTTGGCTAAACAGCGCCTCTTGCACCGCTCAGGCGGTGTGAGTCACACCGTGGGTGCCGGTCTGAGTCACACCGGCATGGTCGGTCTGAGTCACACCGATTTTGTGGTTGCGGGTGCGACGTTTGAGGAGATGCTCTTGAAGGTGCGCTGAAAAGGGCCTGAAATGCAAAAAAGTGTAAAATCACTTGTCGGTATTTGGATTTCTTCGTACCTTTGCAGCTGTTTTTGGCGAAGCCGCTGTCCGATAGGGAGAGAGCCCAAGGATTTGAGGCACATGGCTTCAACGTTCTGAAAAGGAGAATGCTTCGCTGTAACTCTTTAATTATTAAAATCACTCAAAACAAATGGCAGTAGATTTGATTAAAGTGGCTGAAGAGGCAATGCAGACCTCTGAGCCAAAGCAGTTCCCTGAGTTCAAGGCAGGTGACACTGTAACAGTAGCTTACAAGATTATCGAGGGTACTAAGGAGCGTATCCAGCTCTACCGCGGTGTAGTCATCAAGATTGCTGGTCACCAGGAAAAGAAGCGCTTCACAGTGCGCAAGATGTCTGGTACAGTAGGTGTAGAGCGTATCTTCCCACTCAACTCACCTAACATCGATTCTATCGAGGTGAACAAGATTGGTAAGGTTCGTCGCGCTAAGCTCTACTATCTGCGCAAGCTCACTGGTAAGAAGGCTCGTATCAAGGAAAAGCTTTCTGGCAAGAAGAACGAGGCTTAAACTTGAGTGGCTCCGCATGGAGCTGTTTGAGGACAACAAAAAGAGAAAGAGGAAACTGGGAACGGTTTCCTCTTTCTCTTTTTGTTCTAAATGTAAGATAAATCTTTTATTTTTGTCCGGATAGGCGCAAATCGTTGACAAGAAATTCGTTGTTCATAATATTTTCTGTACCTTTGCAGTTCAATCAAACAAACCTACCTAAAAGACTGATATGGGAAAGCTAGTAGTCAATTCATACGACGAGTTTGCTTCGCATTTGGGCGAAGTGATTGGTACAAGCGAGTGGCTTGAAGTATCGCAGGAGCGCATCAATCTCTTTGCCGATGCCACCCTCGACCACCAGTGGATTCATGTGGATCCGGAACGCGCCAAAGTGGAGAGCCCTTATAAATCGACCATTGCTCATGGGTATCTCACGCTCTCTCTGCTTCCTCACCTTTGGCAGGAACTGATTCAGGTGAACAATGTGAAAATGCTGGTCAACTACGGCATGGACCAGATGAAGTTCGGTCAGCCCGTGTTGGCTGGTCAACGTGTGCGTCTGACGGCAAGTCTGCATGATATCAGCAATATTCGTGGCATCTGCAAGGCGCAAATCAAGTTCAAACTGGAGATTGAGAACCAGAAGAAGCAGGCGCTTGAGGGTATCGCTACCTTCTTGTACTACTTTAATTAGTATTTAGCGGAGGGAAGGGCTGTTGGTCTTCTCTCTCCAATGACATAAAGCAATGAGGAGGGACGTTCAGACGAACGTCCCTCCTCATTGCTTTATGGTGTCACGGATTTACCAGAAGATGATGTACAGGATGAGTGTGATGAGGCAAATGCCAATAGTGCCAATCGTGTAGCCTCTGGTCGTCTTGAATATGCTCAGTTTGATGGTGAGTGCCTTGTGGTCTTGCATCTTGCTGAACACGTTGGAATAGAGCAGCATGGCGCATGAGCCGATGAACGCTCCAAAGAAATAGAATGCCTGAAACCCGATATCGTCCAGATAGGCAATGGCATTGTTGCAGGGCGTTGCGTCGGGAGGGAGCAGGAGAGAGCCGATGCTGACGAAGGTGGCTATCCCAATGAGGAAAGCGGCGATGCCGCCTAATATGTAGCTCCACTTCTTCATGGAGTTGAGAACCATGTCCGGTATCTTCTGGCTGGGCTCAACATGTTCGTTGGTGAATGACAGCATGATGAAGATGGCCGACAGGATGATGAACACATAACCTGTGCGGAGAATGAGTGGCGTGTCGGGGAAGCCCAGCTTGAGCAGCAGGCCAAGCGGCACAGTCAGGATGGCGCTCCAGATGGCAGCTAATGTTGAAGCCCGTTTCCAGAGGAGGCCGAAGCCGCAAACGATAACGATGCCAGGGAAAATGAGGCCTGAGTATTCTTGGATGTACAGGAAGGCTTGGTCGCGCCCTGACAGCATGGGGTTGACCGCAATGGCTGCAACGAGGAGCGCAAAGATGGAGAAGGTGCGACCGATGCTCACCAGCTTCTCGCCGCTGGCTTTGGAATTGATGTTCTTCCGGTAAATGTCCATTGTGAAAATAGTGGCACCTACAGCCCACCATGTCAGCGTGTTGCCGGCAAGGAAGTAGTTGGCAGCTGTTTTGTCCTTGCTCTTGTTCTCTCGACTGTAGTTTAGGAAGAAACCGAGACTGATGAGCATGGCGATGTAGATAAGTAGTATCAGATAGTCTATTGCTTCTAGTCCGCTTTGGCTCAGCGATTCTGTAATGCTCAATTGTTTGTCCATATCAGTATCTGGCAGATTGTATTAAGAGGTTTATAGGCTTGTTTAAAGGCTCTGGGTACAAATGTAGGGATAATGCTTTACGTATGCTTCTTTTTTTGCCAGATATTTTATATATGGTGTGTCGTTTTTCCTGCAAAAGAAAACTCCTGATAGACAATTTGCTTATCAGGAGTTGCTTGTGGTACCACCAGGATTCGAACCGGGGACACACGGATTTTCAGTCCGATGCTCTACCAACTGAGCTATGGCACCAACGTGGTTGCTTTGTGACTCAGACTTACGTCCTTGTCGTTTGCGAGTGCAAAGGTAGGGCTTATTTCTTTACTGGCAAAACTTTTTCCATGTTTTTTTGCTCTTCAACATAAAAAAGGCAGGAAAAGGGCGTTTTGTTCCTTATTTTCCGATGATTTGTAGGAACTCCTTCGGCTTATCGTTGATGATAAGCGTTTCGGGGAAGGCTGTCTCTTTGAGCAGTGGCAAGGCAAAGCGATAGTCGCAGATGGCTGAAGTGTGGTGAGCATCACTTCCGAGAATGATGGGTGCTTCGTGCTGCTTGCAGAGTTGGAGCATCTTGACAAATAGGGGGTGGGCCAGTTCCTTGTGGCGCACAGGATTGAGCGAGCTGCTGTTGAGCTCAAGAAGCGTGTCCGTGCGCTTAGCTGCCAGCACTACCGCTTCGAGGTCGAAGTCGGAGGCTGTTCCGTCGCAAGGATGAGAGATGATGTGGATGCGTGGATTCTCAATGGCGCCAATCAGGGCAGAGGTGTTTTGCTCGCGGTTGCCATCGGTGTAGCAGAGCAGGTGCAGGCCCGCGATGACGTGGTCCATGCAGTCAAGCGTGTTCGGGTTTGTGATGTCCACGTTGCCCTCATAGTCAATAATGTTCAGTTCCGCTCCCAGCAGCAAGCGCATGTTGCCATATTGGCGTGGCACCACATGGAGGTTGCGGAAATAGATATCGGTGCAGGTGCCAGGGATGGCAGGCCCGTGCTCGGTTACGCCAAACAGTGTCAGTTCGTGTTTTTGTGCCTCAGCTATCATTTCGTTGAGGGTGCAGAACGCGTGGCCTGACACGATGGTGTGGGTATGAACGTCAAGTAATGTTTGCATAGAGAATCCTGCCTCTTGGAGGCTTAGTGGGTTACATCAGTGCCTCGAAGGGGTAGTCTTGCTTCAGGCGGTAGGCAAGTCCTGTCATCACGGCCAGCAGTTCTCCCTTCTGGTTGGTTACCCGTATGTCGCAATAGGGCAGCTTGTGGTGGTCGTGCAGCTCAGTGCATTCTGCAATGATGCGGTCGCCCAGTTGTCCTGACTTCAAGAAGGTGATGGTATTGTTGATGCCCAGCGTGAGCGTGCCGTGGCAGTTGGCTACTCCAGCAAAGGCCAGGTCGGACAAGGTGTACATGACTCCCCCTTGGCACACGCCTGCCGCATTCAAGTGCTGCTCCTCTACGGTCAGCTCAGCTTTCGCATAGCCTTCCCGCACTTCGGTGAGTTGTGCCCCGATGCTGTGGGCAAAGTGGTCGTTTGCGTTGAGGGTTTCAAGTAGTGTCATGGTGTCTATTCTTCTTTTCTGGCTGCAAATGTAGGAATTTTATTCCTTTTTTGGGGCGATTCCTATTTCTATTTTGAATAGTTTGCCTATCTTTGCACGACAACTAACTAATTAATACCTATGGTAATGGCAAAACTATTATTTCCAGCATTTTTGCTGGTAGCTTCATTGTTGCCCGTTATGGCACAGGACGCAGAGGCCTACAGTGGCACGGTGATGGCGGAAGAGGGCGCCTGGTGCTGGTTTGCTGCCCCTCGTGCTTTACACTATGAAAACGAGGCGGGGACTATCAACGCGTCTTATATTGGCTACATTGATGTGCATGGCAATGTGAAGGCTACGCAGTATGACTGGCTCACAAAGCGGAAGACGGATGTGCTGGTTCGTTCCTATTTTCAACCAGACGATCATAACAACCCTACTTTTGTGGTGCTGCCAGATGAACGGGTAATGATTTTCTATACGCGCCATACGGATGAGCCGAAGATTTGGTACCGCATCTCGCAGAAACCTGGCGACATCACCGCTTTGGGGGATGAGAAGTATTTGACTACAGCAAACAACACAACCTACCCGTCTCCTTTCATTTTGAGTGATGACCCGAATCACATCTATCTATGTTGGCGTGGCATCAACTGGCATCCGACCATAGCAAGGATTACCATGCCTGATGGTAATGACAACTGCCAGTTTGACTTTGGCCCTAAGCAAATAGTACAGAGTACAGGCGCACGTCCGTATGCAAAGTACCAGAGCAACGGAAAGGATAGAATTTACGTGAGCTACACGACGGGACATCCTGATAACGAGATGCCCGACTGGCTCTATTTTAATGTGATTGACATCAATCATGGCGATGGTCCTGTTTTGCGGGACATGAACGGCAAACTGTTGAGTGTCATCAGCAACGGGGTCTTCAATGTGAATAAGACGGATTCTTACGCAAGCAGTTATCCTGCTACCATCGTTGACAGAACAGCGAATGTTCGTAACTGGGTGTGGCAAATAGCGTTTGATAAGGATGAGAACCCTGTCATTGCATATCCTCACATTGATAATGCCAAAACCTCTCATGTCTATTGGTATGCACGATGGACTGGTTCGGCATGGCAGAATACAAGGGTGCAGAATGGTGGTCATGCTTTTCATCAGAACTGGAATTCGACCGAGCGGTGCTATAGCGGTGGCATGGCCATAGACCCAGACAATGTCAATGACCTATATCTCTCTATTCCTACCCGAGATGGGGGGTACAATAAAGATGGAGTGTATGAGATTTGGAAGTACACGATTGGAGAAGACGGACAAGTGGCAGGTTCGGAGCAAGTCACGAAGAATAGTGAGAAGAACAACATGCGCCCTTTCATCCTTCCTGGTTCTAAAAATTCTAAGATGCGTCTTGTTTGGATGAATGGCGATTACTATTATTGGATGGTGAAGCAGGGCTATCCGAAAGGGTATCCGACAAGCATCAGGTGTGACTATGCGTGGGAGGAACAATTGACTCCTCAAATGGAAAATGCGCCACAGAAAGACCGCTTCTGTCTTTGTAAGGATAACACGTTAAGTTTTGTGTTCCATACGAGTGGAGCATGGAAAAACTATACAGGAACACTTCTTTCAAATGGAAGCGATTGTTCATATGCTATTGGCGAGGACTATTATCCGGTCTTCACCATCGGCGGTAAGAGCTATAAGAGCCAGAACCGTTTGCTTACTTCGGATAATTGGGCTACTCAAAGTAATGGAACTAATGGCGATAATCATCCAACGGAACTTCCCATGTGGGTTCTCACGATGACTTATGATGGTAAAGTGATGACCACCTACCGCAATGGGCTTGTTGACCAAGTAATCGAGGTTGAAGGGTTGAACGATATTGTTTTTAATGGCAATGGAGAGAATTACGGTCAAGGGCTATGGGTGACAGAGGAGTTCTATGCCTGTGCATCACCTCTTACAGTGCAGGAGCGTGTCAAGAATTTGCAGGCAGAATATAAGAAACAGGAATATCAACAGGCTCTTCAACATATCCAGTTGCCCCAAGAAACTCGTGCAGACCTTGTGCTGCCTAAGACGATGCTGAATAATCAAGTAAATGTAGTATGGAAATCGTCTGACGAAGATATCATCACTTCAGATGGCGTGCTCATGCCTTTGAAGAAAGATGCCGACGTGGAGCTTACCGCTAGTATTGGCGAGAAAAGTCGTACCTTTAAGGTAAAGGCTCTGGCTCGTGATATAGAGAAGAACCTTCTCTACTCGAAAGAAGAACTTGACCAGACGGGCAATACTGCTGGTGGATGGAACTCAAATCGGTACGAGGTCGCTCCCGAGGGGCTGTTGAAAGACCTGCGTTCGTTTACATTCCTTGTTACTATCAATGCTAAGAGTCTCGCTAAAGCGCCACGTATCTATGACTTTGGGTCGGGTAGTGGTAATAGCCTTTTCTTGCGCGCAGCCCCCTTGTCGGCAGGTGTGAAGTACAACGGCGGTACGACGACGATGGTGAATAGTAGTACCCCACTGACCACGGGGAAGGAATATAAGTTGGCGGTCAGTTACGATGCAGCAACCAAGTTGACGACCATTTATGTAGATGGAGAGGTGAGTACGAGTGGAATGGCGAATCTAGTGGAAGCGTATCAGTTGGAACAGCTTTCAGGAGATGCCCGTAACTACATTGGCCGTACACAGTGGTGGGATAGCGACTATGCTGCCGACAATGTGGATTTTGTGGGGAAGATTGACCAGTTCAGAATGTACAACGTGTGTCTTACCCGTAAAGAAATATGTGAGTTGCAAGGTATCCCTTTTGAGGTTGCGGAGTTGCCGGGAGACTTGCAGAACGGTGACTTCGAGGGAACATACACTGTATTGCCTGGTAGTGGCGTAAGCAGTAGTCGGGCTATCTATGTGCCAGAAGGGTGGACGGTTGATTATTCTGTACGAAACGAGAATGACTTCAATGCTTTCAAGGGAGGTGATTTATTGTATGACCAATTTTTTGCCGCTAAGTCCCAGAATGCAGGAGGTGGTAAGCAGACTCTTTGGATACGTCAACGTTGGGGACAATCGAGCATAGGTTTCTACCAAGATGTAAAGTTGGCTGCAGGACGTTACACTTTGTCGGCTGATATTTATGCATCCGACATAAGTGACGGGACTTATGTGTATGTGAATAAGGTGCAGAAAGTGGTGTCAACCGCTCATGCATGGGAGACCGTTTCCATTGACTTTAATGCTGATGCAGAGGAGTCTTTTCGCGTGGGGTGCCAGACGTTGCATCTTGACTCTGAGGGTGAACGCATTTGTGCTTTCGATAATTTCAGGTTAGCGTTGATGGAAGAGGAACCTGATGCCATCCGTCAACCATCTGCAAAAAACGCATCTCGTGCATATTACTCGTTGTCTGGGGCGCGCCGTTCCTTTCCCCTGCCGGGTGTCAATATCGTCAAGGAGTCTGATGGAAAGCATCAAAAGGTGCTGGTGTGGTAGATCGTCGTGAATAATTCTATCTATCTTTGTGCGCATCTGCTTTGATGATTTTATACGCAAGGGCAATAGTGAATGGGAATAGCGAATAAAAAGGCTGAAATGCGCACATGCATTTCAGCCTTTTTGTTGTCGTTGTGTTCTCGTATGGTGGAGGCGGTATCATTTAAACTCAGCTTCTGTCAGGAAGGTTAGCTTGTTGAGAATGATGGTCTCCTTTGCTTTTTCACTTTGGTCTGCACGGAAGACGAGAACTCCTTTCCCTTTCCATAAGAAGGAGTAGAGGTAGAGGATGCTCACACCTGCATCAGATATCTCCTTGATTGCTTTAGCGGCACGGCCTGGCTGATCGTCGATGCTGAGAGCGAACACGTCAGAGAGTTGTACGTTAATGCCTGATTCTTTTAGGATAAGATATGCCTGTCCTGGATTGTCGGTGAGTACACGATAGATACCGTAATCCTTTGTGTCGGCTACAGTCGAGGCTATAATTTGTATGCCTGCCTTGCTCAAAAGGTCAAGCACCTTGATGAGGGTGCCGCCTTTGTTCTCAATAAAGATGGAAAGTTGTTTGATTGTCATGGCTATTGATATACTTTACGTTTGTCTACAACTCTTACGGCTTTGCCCTCGCTGACAGGTAAGCTGCCCTTAGGCACGAGCTTCACATGAGGAGTGAGCAGAATCTCGTCTTTCAGACGGCGTTTGATTTCTTTCTGCAAAGCAATAAGTCGTGGGTAATCGTCGGTGAAGAGTTCTTCGAGTTCCACCTCGACGGTCATGTTGTCGTTGTCCTCATCTGTGGTCAAGGTGATAAGGTAATTGTTGGCAAGCTCCTTGAACTGCATGAGAATCTTCTCAATCTGGATGGGGAAGATGTTTACCCCTCGGAGCACTATCATGTCGTCACTGCGTCCGCGCATGCGGTCGAGGCGGACGTGGTTGCGTCCACATGGGCAGGTGTGGCCCAATACACGGGTCAAGTCGCGAGTACGATAGCGAAGCAACGGCATGGCCTCGCGACAGAGGGTGGTGAGCACCAGCTCTCCAATCTCGCCTTCTGGCACCGGCTTCAGGGTCTCGGGATTAACAATCTCAACGATGTAGTAGTCCTCCCAGAAATGGAGGCCGTTCTGCTCCTGGCACTCAAAGCCGACGCCAGGGCCGCACATTTCGCTCATGCCAAATGAGTTGTAGGCTTTCACGCCCATCATCTGCTCAATGCGCTTGCGTTGCTCTTCAGAGTGGGGCTCTGCGCCAATGGCCAGGACCTTCAGCTTTGTGTCTTTGCGAGGGTCTACGCCTTCCTGCTGCATCACCTCATAAAGACGGGTCACATACGAGGGGACAGCATGGATGGCCGTGGTGCCGAAGTCTTTGATGAACTTGATTTGACGGAGCGAGTTGCCTGCTGCTGCTGGTACTGTGAGCATGCCCAGTCTTTCGGCACCGTATTGGAAACCAAGACCGCCGGTGAACATACCGTAGCCGGATGAGTTCTGGAACACGTCATCGGGACGGAGGCCAACCATCCAAAGGTTGCGGGCCACTTGGTTCGCCCATTCGTCTAGGTCCTTCTGTGTGTGAAGGATAACAGTCGGATTGCCTGTGGTGCCAGATGATGAGTGAAGACGTACGCACTGACGGAGTGGCACACTGGCAATGCCGAACGGGTAGGTATCTCTCAGGTCTTGCTTAGTGGTGAAGGGAATCTTGCGGATATCATCCAACGTCTGGATGTCCTCTGGTTTTAAGCCGTTCTCTTCAAACCGTTTCTTATAGAACGGTGAATTCATGCAGTGTTTCACCGTTGCTTGCAACCGTTCCAGTTGCAGCTTTTTCAATTCTTCATGTGACAGTGTTTCGTACTGCGGATGAAGGTAAGGTGATTTATCGTCCATGAGGTTTTGGTTTTTGATGGGACTTGCAGGTCACATGGTGCCAGCATGCCCGACAGGTCTTATTGATGGTTTTTGTTGAATGTTTCGATTCTTTCCTTGAACAATGGCTCTTGCTCTTTAGAGAAGAAGGACGTGCAGATGCGTACGCCTTGTTCGTTTGAGCCCATGGTGTCGAGTGGGAATACGGCAATGCCGTAGTACATAAGCTCGCGAGTCAGTTGCAGGTCGTTCATGCCAGGGTATTGCACGGTGAAGTAGAATCCGTCGGCAAGGGGTGCACCGAGGTCATTGTCATAGACAAGGTAAAAGCCATTGGCCAGCAGCACGTCCTTCATGAACTTAGCTCGGCGTCCATACTCACGCACATCGGCCAGAAAGTTGTATGAGCCGTCGCATGCTGCTTCCATCAGAGCGGCCATGGCGTGCTGTACACTGTGTGTCGTGCCGCTGCTGAGGGTGTACATCAGACGGTTGCAGAAGAAGTTTCCAAATTCGCCTACACCAAAGTTCTGCTCCAGTGATGGATAGACACGGTGGTAGAGCGCATTGCTGATGCAAGCCACGCCGATGCGTTGACCTGCATAGGAGAATGCTTTTGAGCCAGACACTGCTAAGATGTACTTGTCTGTGTATCGTGCAACGGTGGCTTGATAGGGCGCCTCAAATGGATGCGAGAGGTCGCGGCGGAAGTCCATGGCAAAGTAAGCAAGGTCTTCCAAAATGATGCAGTCGTGTTTGTCGGCTAATCCGGCAATGCCTTTCAACTCTTCCTCGTTGAAGCAGACCCATGATGGGTTGTTGGGGTTGGAATAAACGATGCCGCAGATGTTGCCAGCCGACAATATTTCCTCAAGTTTCTTGATGAGAGCCTCGCCGCGGAAGTCATGGATGTCCAAACCGATGTGCTTCAAACCAATCACGTCGCATTGTGTGGTTTGTACAGGGAAACCAGGATGAATGAACAGCACCGTATCCTTCTTAGGCATTGCGTGGTGCCAAGCGGTGAAGACGGCAAAAGTGCCTTGCATGCTGCCGGTTGTGGGAATACAGCAAAGAGAGTCGATGTCAATGCCGATGAAGGCTTTCACAAATCGTGACGCCGCATTCTTAATGCGTGGGATTCCTCCGTTTGGGGGATAAATGGTGGCACAGCCATTGGCTAACGCTTCTTGTTCTGCCTTTAAGGCAATGTCTGATGGTTTCAGACCTGGCACACCCATTTCCAAATGGATGAAGGGCTGTCCGGTCTTTTCTTCCAACACGCGCGAAAGTGACTGGATATCGCGGATGGTCGCTTCAGCGAAGTCGCCCAAGCCCATTCCATCGATGGCTTCCGTCACCAAGTTATAATCTAATGGAGTTGTCATTTTTGCTTAATGATATACAGATTCTTTCGATTGCAAAGTTACAAAAAATGCACGATAAGCGTGTCTTATTGTCGCTCTTTTTCTTAAAAGGCAAAAAATCTTTTGTGTATGTGTGTGAATTGATGTACTTTTGCAAGAGACGTATGAAACAGAATTGAATTTGTTTTCTAATAATGTATTAGCCTATGAAATCTATGAAACATTTGATGTGTCTCTGTGTTAGTGTCGTGTGTGCTCTGTTGGCGGCTTGTTCGTCGGACGACACGAGTGTGCAGAACGATTCCTCTAAGTTTGTCATGCTGACAGAGGCCGTGCCTGATGCCATTTTGGAAATTCGTTACTATGGGACGTATAACTTCGTTGGGGCACGTATTGACGGTTACGAACAACCTACTGCGTTGCTGACAAAGGAGGCTGCTGCCGCGCTAAAGGCTGTGAGCGATGATGTGGTGAAGCAAGGGTATCGGTTGAAGATTTATGATGCTTATCGCCCTCAAGTGGCTGTTGACCATTTTGTGCGGTGGGCGGCTGATATTCCGGATACAAAGATGAAAGAATACTTCTACCCAGACTTGGACAAGTCTGTATTGTTTGAACAGGAGTATATCATGGAGAAAAGTGGTCATACTCGTGGCAGTACTGTTGACTTGACCCTCTTTGACATGACAACAGAGAAAGAGTTGGATATGGGCGGCACGTTTGATTGGTTTGGCCCTGAGAGCCATCCTGATTTCTGTGGCAATCCAGAGACAGGTGAATATACTGGGGATAATAGCAAATCACCACAGGGGCGTTCCATCACACCTGAGCAGTTTGAGAACCGTATGATTTTGCGCCGTGCCATGTTGCGTCATGGCTTTAAGCCGCTCGATACGGAGTGGTGGCATTTTACGCTGAAGAACGAACCATATCCCGACACGTACTTCAATATTCCGGTTAAACAAATCAAATAAGTGTATGGTATGAATTGTAAACGAAGGGCTGTCGTTTTATCTTTCGGCGTGGTTTGTACGGCACTCTTGCTGTGTGGCGTTCTTCCGTGCTTGGCTGCATCTGTGCATCCAAATGGTGATGATTTGACTCATTGGCGTGCGGGGGCCATTGTGACAGCGGCGGAGGTGGAAGCTTTCGGAGGACTGGACGCCTGCTTTGTAAACGAACCGATTCCTGATGCGGTGTGGGAACGCATGCAAGGAAAAACCTATAAAGAGAATCCTTATATTGGTCGTGACAATCTTCGTTATATACGTGTCTTGCATTGGGATTACGACGGCAAGATTCATTTGGGGGAGATGGTGTGTAACCAGATAATCGCATCCCGTTTGGTGCATATTCTGCGCACGCTTTATGAAAACCACTATCCTATCCAGAGAATGCTGTTGCCGGATGTATATAATGCAGATGACGAAACGCAGATGCGTGCTAATAACTCGTCCTGCTTCTGCTATCGTGCTGTAGCGGGGAGTGGAGGAACGCTCTCTAAGCATGCCCGTGGTTTAGCTGTGGATATTAATACGCTTTACAACCCTTATTATAAGGACAGGAAGGATGGCACTCGCTTCGTGCAGCCGTCAACGGGCAGGCCTTATTGTGACCGGACGAAACAGTTCCGCTACAAGATTACAGGCGATGATTTGTGTGTTCGCCTTTTCAAAGAACAAGGCTTTGCGTGGGGAGGCGATTGGCGCACATGCAAAGACTACCAACACTTTGAGCTTAAATAATAATAGTGATATCGAGATGATGAAACAAAGATTGCTTTTTGTTTTGCTGACCGTATGTGTGGCGTCATTCGCATGGGCCAACGATGGTGTGTATTATGTTCAAGGGAACCAGCTGGTCCCCCTTCATGAGACGGACATCTCAATAGAGAAAGAAGTGCTGACCATCGGTTTGTGTGATGATGGATATGCCCAGGTAGATGTGCTGTATGAACTCTTCAATCATGGGACTGATAAGGTCGTAGATATGGGTTTTGAAGCATCGAACCCATATAATACGGGCGATAGCATCAATCCGTTGGGCGGACATCCCTACATCTGTCAGTTTAGTGTGGAGATGAATGGAGAGTACCTTAACTACACGAACGCTGTTGTGGAGCCAGGGCAGTTTGATAAGCCTTTCCGAATGCCAGAAGATGAGGATGAAAGAGAGTTTGCCCGCTATTCTTATGTTTACTGCTTCAAGGCTTCTTTTCATGCAGGACTTAACCGTGTTCACCACACTTATCGCTACCGCATGTCATATGGTGTAGGACGTACGTTTGAAGTGCCTTATTGGTTAACACCTGCAGCGCGTTGGAAGGGTGGACATATCGGTGATTTCACTTTGCGTATTTCTGCAACTAACACGGCCAAGCATTTCCTGCTGGCTGACTCTTTGTTCTCGGGCTCTGATTTCCGCATCATTGAAGGTGCTGGGAAGATACGGCACACACAGATTGGGTGGGGAAATGAAGATTTTGTAGAGATTGCCTTGCGTAACGGCACTGTGGAGTGGCATACAACGGACTTTCTGCCCAGCGCGGACTTCTATATCCAATCTGCTGATACATATACGAGCTTTAGCGGGTTGGCTCCAGGAACTTATTATGATCGTAGTGATACATACGTTCTTTGGTCGGAGGAGGGAAAGAAGATACCGGAGTCCTTGGCGCGTAACCTTCCTTATGCTAATAGAGGTTATGTGTTCAAGAAAGCGTCTTTGAGAAAACTTTTCAGTCAGTTCTGGTGGTATATGCCCGATCCTTCCTATCAGCCTTCTACAGCGGACTTTACTCCTCGTGAATGGCGTTTGATGCGAGAGCGCCGATAAGAAAAACGATAAACGGAGAGGGTGTGTCAAAAGGAGAGGCCTCAATGCCCCCAAAAACGAAGTGCCCCACATCGATGAACCGATGTGGGGCACTTTGACTGACCGATGTGAGGGCACATCGGTTCTTTAGTTCAGTTCGTGCTTTATTTCCAGTCAGACAAGAGTGTTCTCTTGTCGAGCACATGCTTTGCTTTGCCAATCGAACGCTCGATGTTGCCAGGCTCCTTGATGTGGATGTTTGGCTTGATGCCCACCATGCTGACGATGCGGTCGTAAAGTGGCTTGATGTATGGCATCTGCTTGGCGGGGTTGGGTGAGAAGTATTCGGCACGCAACTCTACATCGAGGTCAAAGGTATCTTCATTGTTCTTGCGGTCCACCGTGATGAAGTACTGTGGTGTATATACAGGGAACTCTGTCAAGATGGTCTCGATTTGTGAAGGGAATACATTCACACCGCGGATGATGAGCATGTCATCGCTGCGGCCCAGAATCTTTCCAAGGCGAACCGTAGTACGTCCACATTCGCAAGGCTCGTAGATGAGGTGGGTGAGATCGCGTGTACGGTAGCGGAGAATTGGCATGGCCTCTTTGCAAAGAGACGTGAACACTAACTCGCCCTCTTCGCCTGGTGCAACAGGCTCCAGCGTTTCGGGGTTGATGATTTCAGGATAGAACATGTCTTCGGCCACGTGTGTACCATTCTGATACTGGCACTCACCACCCACACCGGGACCGCACATCTCTGTCAGTCCATAGATGTCAATGGCCTTGATATGCAACTTCTTCTCCAGTTCGCGACGGATGCCCCATGTCCAAGGTTCTGCTCCGAAGAAGCCAACTCTTAGCTTTAAGTCCTCTATGTTGATGTCGGGGTTCTGCTCTATCACCTCAGCCAGATGCAAGGCATATGAAGGAGTACAGCACAAAGCGGTAGTGCCAAAGTCTTTCATCAACATGATCTGCTTAGCAGAGTTGCCTGCAGAGATAGGCAGCTGGATAGCTCCACGTGTAGCTGCTCCGTCGTGAGCGCCCAGTCCTCCAGTGAACAATCCATATCCGTAAGCCACCTGTACAACGTCGCCGGGACCTACATCGCCAACAGCCAAAACACGTGCAACACACTCAGCCCACATCTTCAGGTCGTTCTCTGTATAGGTGCCTACAACGGGTTTTCCTGTTGTGCCCGATGAGGCATGAATGCGACGAATCTCACTCTGAGGTACAGCCTGCAGACCGAAAGGATATTCGTCGCGCAGGTCGTGCTTAGTGGTGAATGGCAACTTATATATATCGTCAATGCTACGGATGTCTTCGGGCTTAACACCCATGCGGTCCATCTTCTTTTTGTAAAATGGAACATTCTCGTAGCATCTTTTGACGGTTTGAATAAGGCGCTCAGATTGTAGCTTGCGCATAGACTCTCGGTCCATGCACTCCATTTGGGGGTTGTGAATCATAAAGGTTTGTGTTTGGGGTTATTGTTGTTTGGAAGCTGCAACGCCTGCATCGAAAGCCTTGAGATTGGCTTCTACAACAGCTTCGCCTTTGCGGGCGAAGATGATGGCGATGGCCTTGCGGAGTTGTTCAACCGTGAGAATCTCTATGAAAGGAGCCGCCATGCCGAGAAGCACCATGTTGGCGCCACGGGCATTGCCTGCGTCCTTGGCCACAGACTCAATATCGAGCTTTACCACGGAGGGCATGCTGTCGAGCTCAGCCATGAGGGCTGCCTCTTCAGGGTAGTTAGGTATGTTGATGAAAGGCTTTGAACTGGTTACAATGGTGCCAGTCTTAGAGAGATAGGGCAGGTAACGCAGAGCCTCCATTGGTTCCATAGAGATGACTACATCTGTGCCGCCTTGTGGGATGAGGTCGCTGTAGATATTCTCCGTTGAGAGACGGAGGTTTGACTGTACGTCACCGCCTCGCTGGCTCATTCCGTGCACTTCGGCTTGCTTCAGGTTCAAGCCTGCTTCTGTGGCAGCTTCGCCAATCACAGTTGCGATGGAGAGGATTCCTTGTCCACCTACACCGCAGAGTATGATGTCTTTCTTCATTTGTTTGCCTCCTTTGCTTTTTGACGTTCCCTTGCGTGACGAGCAGCAGTCTGGATGCACTCACGACGTGGAATAATCACTGAAACTCCGTTGTATTCGATTTCTTCCTTCAAGATGCGGGTAATCTCAGGCATGTTCTTAGGAAGAGGAACAACCACACGCACATGCTCTGGCTCTACGCCAAGACCAAGGCAGATTGCCTCGAACTTGTTGGTGCCAGCAGAGTCCTGTCCACCCGTCATGCCGGTGGTGAGGTTATCGCTGATAACGACCGTGATGTTCGACTTGTCGTTCACAGCGTCTAACAGACCTGTCATGCCGCTGTGGGTGAAGGTTGAGTCACCGATGATGGCAACTGCGGGGAAGAGTCCTGCGTCAGCAGCTCCCTTTGCCATCGTGATGCTGGCGCCCATATCAACACAGCTTGAAAGTGCTTTGAAAGGTGGCAATGCACCAAGCGTATAGCAGCCGATGTCACCGAATACACGGTAGTCGGGATAGGTGGCCAATACTTCATTCAGTGCAGTGTACACATCGCGGTGTCCGCAGCCCTGACAGAGCTGAGGAGGACGGCCTGCAAGGTTCTTCGCATTGTCGAAAGCAGGACCAGCAGGTTTGCCCAGTGCCTTTGCCACACAGTCGGGAGTCAACTCGCCTGTGCGTGGTAGGTCTCCAGTGAGACGTCCTTTGATGGGATAGTCTGCTCCCACCATGCCAGCGATGGCCTCTTCTACAACGGGCTGTCCGTCCTCCACAACGAGGATAGACTCATGCTCTGCGGCAAAAGCCTTAATGGCTTTGGGCGAGAGAGGATATTGAGAAATTTTCAGGATGTCAGCATTGTCGCCAACATTCTCCTTCACATAGTTGTAACCAATACCGCAGGCGATGATGCCGACTTTCTGGCCAGCAGTTTCCTTCTTGTTGTATGCAGAAGTTTCGCTGGCTTTCTCGAACTCGGCTTGCTTGCCCAACAAATCGACGTACTTCTTACGTGCGATGCCTGGCAGCAACACCCACTGGTCTGTGCTTGGATTGAGGGCGTTCTCATTGTTCAGTTCGCCTACTTCAACGGCGGCGCGGCTATGAGCCAGACGAGTTACAATGCGCAGCAATACGGGCACCTTCATGCTCTCAGAGAGTTCGAAGGCGCTGCTGACCATATCGTAGGCTTCCTGCTGATTTGATGGCTCAAATACGGGAATCAATGCAAACTTGCCATAGAAGCGAGAGTCTTGCTCATTCTGTGAAGAGTGCATGGATGGGTCGTCAGCAGCCAAGACAATAAGACCACCGTTCACACCAGTGATGGCGCTGTTGACGAAGGCATCAGCACATACGTTCATGCCCACATGCTTCATGCATACCAAGGCGCGCTTGCCTGCATAAGACATACCAAGAGCGGCCTCCATCGCAGTCTTCTCGTTCGTGCACCAACGGCTGTGGATGCCGCGTTCGCGTGCCACCTTGTTGGTCTGGATGAACTCTGTAATTTCGGTTGACGGAGTTCCAGGGTAGGCGTACACGCCGGAAAGACCCGCGTTGATGGCCCCCAAAGCAATAGCTTCGTCACCAAGAAGTAGTTGTTTCATATCCTTGTTTGGTTATAGTATAGAACAATGCCCAGTGTTGACACTGGGGCCAAAAAACATGCAAAGATAGGAAGAAAGGTGCAGAAGAGCAAGAAAATAGTTTGCTTTTCTTGCTTTTGTCAAGCGGCGGAGCAGATTTTAGAACAATTTGTTGATGTCGATGGACAACCCGAGCATCAGATTCGTGCCATCTGTTAATGGACTATTGAAATAATAGTATTTAGGTTTGTAGTTAAACAGGTTGTCAAGGGCAGCCGTCAGCTTGACTGCCTTGCCAAAGCGCTGGACTGCAGAGAGCTTCCAGAGTGTGTAGGCTGGGTAGTGGATGGTATTGGTGCCCTTGGCGATGTCGTAGTAATCGACAAACTCCACGTTCTTTACCCCAGAGAGGAAGCGCCCATTCAGGGAGACGAGCAGCCCGTAGTTTCGGGTGAACTGCTTGTCCCAGTCTATGCGTGCTGTGATGGCATGCTTTCTGGCGGGGATATACTGATTGTTGATGGTGTTGCCCGCTTTGTCCTTGGGCATCCGCTCATTTGTGTAGGCATAGGATAGTTTGGCGCTCAGACCATTGTCCCAGCGTGCTTGTGTTGTGGCTTCTCCGCCAAAGACGGAATAATTGTCGAGGTTGTCGTAGTCGAGATATAATTGTTTTTGCTGTATGTCTTCGGGCATGTAATGCGGAACGCCAGTAGCGAGTTTGTTCCGTACATTGTTGTAGTAGGCTGATACGGTGAAGTTGTAGTTTCCTGTAGTGTAGTCGGCCGAGGCGTTGAAATTATGGCTGAGTTCCGCTTTCAGGTCCTTGTTGCCTCTGATAATCCAGATGCCCACCATGTCGAAGTTGTAGTACTTCTCTTTCAGAGCTGGTGCACGGAAGCCCATGCCATAGCCGAGACGCAGGTTCAGGTTGTCAATGGGCTGATAGCGTGCTGTCAGTTTAGGAGTGAAATGAGAGTCCTTTTTGTCTGAGAAATAATCGTAGCGCACAGCGCCCACCACTTCCCATTGTGGGTTGATAAGCCAGTCGGACTGGATGTAAGCATCAAAGGTGTTTTGCTTCACTTCTTCCTGCCCCAAGTTCTTGTTCATTAGGTAGTCGTGCATGAAGTCTGCGCCAACGGTGAGGATGCTACCTGTTTTCCAGTCGTGGTAGTTGTAGATGCCCCTTACGGTATTCTGCACGTTGCTGTAGTCGCGCACATCCAGGTGGGGTATCTTGAGATAGTCCGATTTATCGTATTGGTCGAATGAGTAAGAGAGTTCGAGCTGGTTATTTTTGCTGATGTCCCACAGTCCTTTCAGCCCAGCGTTAAGGTCTCTGTACCGTTCTGGCGTATCGGCTGTTCGGACCAGTTCCCGATAAAAGTATCCTGCTCGTCCAATGAGTTTCAACTTGTCGGTAGGGGTATAGACGAGCCTGTCCTTGACGCTCCAAGTACGGTCGCCATACACGGTGTTGACCACTTGCGCAGCTGGGTTGTCGGCATTGTGCACGTTGAAATTGTCCACAGAGTTGCCGTTCACGTTCAGCATATTCTTCAAGTGGCTCCCGTTCAATCCGAATGAACCTCCAAAGCGTCGCCCGTTGTGGCGTGACATCCGAGCGTTCAGGTTCAGTGTCCAAGGCTCGGTGCTCTCTTTCGTGATGATGTTGATGACACCTCCTCCTGCATTGCTGCCATAGAGTGCGCTGGCGGCTCCCTTCACAATCTCGATGCGCTCCACGTTGGCCATATCCAGACGAGTAAAATCCACGTCGTCCATTGTCTCGCCTGCCAATCGTTCGCCGTCCACAAGGAAGAGAATGCTCTGTCCGCCAAAGCCGCAGAAGTTCATGTGCTTCTTCTGGTTCATAGCTAGGGAAAACTCCACTCCGGGCATCTCCTGCTGCAGTAGGTCCTCCACGTTGGTGGCATCCGCCTTCTTGAGGTCGTCGGCGGAGATGATGCGTGTTTGTATGGGTGCATCCTTCCACAGCTTATAGGTGCGTGTGCCAGTTACCACCACGTCGTTTAGGTAGAAGACAGAGTCCATCTCCGCTGCATGGCTCAGCAGCGTGATTCCAAAGAGCAATATGTATAGTAGCGTGTGTCTCAAAACGTCGATAGTTTTACGTCCGAGCGAGATTAATACGGATATTTATAGTTAATAGTCAAGTTGCACTTCACACCGGCAGGGCTCTGGTAGTTCTCCAGCTGCACGGCTGCATAGGTGCCATCGTTGAAGCGGACGATGAACACATGATTGTTGAGTTTGAAGTTGGGTGGTGGAGGAAACTCCACGCTGAGCCACCTTGACAGTACGGGGTTGATGGCAATGCCTTGATTGCCGATGAGTCCGTTGAGCATCTGCTTCTGTATAGTCCACACATCCAGCTCGTTCCATTCGTCTTCGGTGAATGTGGCGTCGGCAAAAGCCTCACTGCTCTCGGGCAGGCTTTTCATTGATGTGTAGGTGGTCTCATACACGGCTCCGCCATTGGTGCGCACATTGTTGCGATGTACGGCAATGTGCCATGTCTCTGGTTCGGGCTGTGCATCAGCGGGTTTGAAACTGTCAAACTCGTTGTTGGAGACACCTTTCCCGAACACGTCGTACCAATAAGTGTAGATGCCTGTTTGCTGCACGGGGTGTTCCTTCGTGCTCTTTGCCTCAGCGTCTCCCAAGGGGATTCCCATCTTCACAAAGGCACTTCCAGTGCCTCCTTCGGCAAAGTTTCTGTTGGCTGCATTGAAGTCGATGAAGAACCAGTCGGTCCAGCTGGATGCATCGATATACAGTTGCCCTTCCTTGACGTCTATGCCCTCTTTGGGCTTGTCATAGAGTTCGTCAAGCACTCCATGACAAGCCGAGAGGGAAAACAGGGCAGTTAGTGTCAATATAAGATAATATGTCGGATTACTCCTTTCCACCAGCAATTTCTTCTGTGAATGTTGCTTTGATTGGGAATGGCATACGACCTGGCTGGAACGAGTTGTTCACCTTGATGCCAGCTTCTGTCTGCTCAATCAGAACATAGCTGTCTTGGGCGAAGGCATAATCATCTTCAAATGATCTGCTTCCGACCACTTTGACGTGGATGTTAAGTCCGTCTTCGCCATAGACGCGATAGAATGCCTTTTTCTTTGAGTCGTAAGCAATGTTCTTGATGACAGATTTTCCAACAGTAATATCACCGATAGGTGTACCCTCAATAGAATACTCAGGAATTGTCAGGTTGAGAGTTCCGTCAGGGTTTGCGCTGATGGAATAAGTGGCGTTGATGTCGTAAGGGCCGTAGCTGTCGCCTACCATCACGGAATTGATTCCGTTGTGCTTGCCTTCCAGCTGGCATGCCACGGGAGCTGTGCCTGCATAGAATGTGATGGTGGTGCCACCCATTACTGAGGGCATGCTGATGATAGGCATCATCATGGTTCCACTGAGTTCAGCCTCATAGCTGCCGTCCTTGCCGCGATAGTTCATGCTCAAGGTTCCTGTGCCCTCCAGTTGTGGACGGAGTGTCACGTTCTCGAAAGTCACGTCGCCCCACTGTGGGTCGTGGAACTCCACGTTGTACTGGTTTTCTTCTGCTGGATAGATTTTCAGCGTGGCATTATTGCCATAGTACATGTCCTGGAAATAGTTGGAAGACACGAAGATGTAACCTTTTTGATTGAGGTTAACAGGCTTGGGACCGTTGTTACCGTCGCCGTCGTTGTCATCGTCGTTGCAGGCTGTCATGCTGACCAGCGCAACAAGCATCAGTGCTAAGAATTTAATAGCTTTCATACGTTTTAGGAAATAGTTATTTATGTGGTTTTAATTGATATTCATCTTTGCGCTTGGGGTTCATCGGGAACCATCCACGTTCCACACGCTTCTTCTGCTCAAACAGCTCGAGGATGCTCCACAGGCATGAACAACCCACCACGCCGAGAATAGGGCTGAGCACATCGTTCTGCACAAAGAGCGACGCCACGATGAATGCAATGCCAGCCACAAGGAAGACCCACCAACAGCGAGTGCCCAGATGGTACTCTGACTTGATGACGATGGGGTGAAACACGCCTATCACCAAAAAGGTGGCTACAGCGATGATGAGACCTAAGAAATTCATACCTAAAAGCTTTCTTTTTACGAGGTGAGTTTGAAAAACGCTGCAAAGTTACGGACTTTGCCTATACCTCGCAATCCTAATTTGTGAGGATTTGTGCTCTCTGAGTGAGTGTGAGACGGTTCGATGCCCCTGTCTGAGGGGCGATGACTAAGATGCTCCTTCCTGCGCTATGAAAACGGTCTGAGTCACACCGGGGGTATCGGTGTGACTCAGACCGAGGGTGGCGGTGTGACTCACACCGATTTTGAGGCACAGGAAGGGACTGTTGACGGCAAGTGTCGTTCCCGCTTTTGATGCTCCGCCGTCACGTGGTTCTCACCCGTTGCGGTGTGTGCCTTCAAAGGGACTCGAAGAGAATCTGGATGAGGCGTGGGAACGCATAGCGGTCGAGGTCAGACTCGTCCACCCAAATGTATTCATCGGGAAGAGTGGGCGGCTCTTGTACCTCAAGCAAGTAGAAGTCGGCAAGGAGAATGCGGTGGGTGAGGACGTGCTTCACATCTTTGCGAAGCAGAACCGCTCCCTTGAAGTCTCCAGAGGGAACATGGGTATTGTTCGGGTGGTTGGCCTTTCCTTCCGACATGGGTGAAGGTGGAGCGAAGGGCTCCCACAGCCCTTGCCAGATGCCGCCTGCTGGACGCTTGCGGATGGCTGTCTTGCCATTACATCTTATATATATATAGGTGAGGCGGACGGTCTGAATCTTGAGTTTGCGTTCTTTCACGGGCAGTTCGCTGATGCGTCCGGTGCGCAGGGCCTCGCAGGTCTCTTGCAGGGGACAGGTGTCACACTTGGGCGAGACGGGAGTGCATTGAATGGCTCCGAAGTCCATCATCGCCTGGTTGAACTCGGCTGGTTGGTCGGAGGGGAGCAGGGATTGTGCCAGTTCTGTGAAAAGCTTCTTCCCTTGGGTGGTGTTGATGGGAGTATCGATGCCATAGTGGCGGGCTAGCACCCGATAAACATTGCCGTCCACTACTGCGGCAGGCAAGCCGAAGGCAATAGAACCAATGGCGGCTGCTGTGTAGTCGCCCACACCCTTCAGCTTCTTGATGCCGTCGACGGTGTCGGGAAACTTTCCGTTAGCCACAATCTGCTGTGCTGCCGTGTGCAGGTTGCGTGCACGACTGTAATAGCCTAATCCTTGCCACATGTGCAGCACTTCATCTTCTGTGGCAGCCGCCAAGTCCTCCACTTGTGGCCACCGTTGCATGAAGCGCAACCAATAGTCCATGCCCTGCTGAATGCGTGTCTGCTGGAGAATAATCTCGCTTAGCCAGATGGCATAGGGGTCGTGAGTGTGCCGCCATGGGAGGTCACGCCCATTGAGGGCAAACCAGTCGAGAAGTGTGGTTGTGAACATGTCTAAATGCTGAATTTTGTTGCAAAAGTAGTGAAATCTCTCAACTTTTCCTTACCTTTGTCACACAGATAGTTATAAGTATGCCACATTTTGAGATTGCCATCGTCGATTCGAACATTTTAGCCGCCATGGGATTGCAGCAGATACTGGCTGACATGCTTCCGGGGGTTGAAGTGCGGGTGTTCAACTCTTTCGATGAGTTGCAGGCTGTTGACCAAGGACAGTTTGTGCACTACTTTGTGGCATCACGCATCTACTTCGAACACGCTTCTTTCTTCCGTGAGGGAAAGCATCGGGTTATTGTGCTGGTGAATGGCGATTTGCAGGTGGCAGGCGTGCCGACGCTGAATGTGTGCCAAAACGAGGCCGCGCTGGTGAAGGAACTGCTGGCTGTGCATCGGCAGGGACATCCACATGGAACCCCCATGCCTCCACACGGACATGGCGTCCATGGTGCAGGACACCCTTCTTCTCTTGAGGCGCATCGTCCGGGTCCTCCAGCATCAGGTGCAAGCGGGCTTTCTTCTCGCGAGGTGGAAGTGGCAATTCTGCTGGCAAAGGGACTTATCAACAAGGAAATAGCAGACCGACTGCATATCAGCATCACTACCGTTATCACGCACCGCAAGAACATCATGGAGAAACTCCGTGCACGTTCCTTGGCTGACATTATCATCTATGTGGTGATGAACGGCTTGGTGGATGTGGGAGAATTGTAGATGAATACAATCGCTAACTTATAAATCAAAATAAACATGCGGATAGTAGGTAAAATGTTGGCACTTGCTGGCGTGTTGCTGATGGTGGCATGCGGACAAGGCAACAATCAGAAGGACACGACGAATGCGGCCGACTCTGTGGCTGTGATGCCGTTGGAGTATGCCAAAGGGTTCCATGTAAAGACGTTAGAGAATGGGGTGAGGCTGGTTGATGTAGCCGACCCGCAGAAAGATGAGGACAAGATGCCAGTAAGTTATCATTTTGTGTTGGTCCCTGCTCAAGCACAAGGTGACTGTCAAGTGCCGGAGGGTTACACGAAGGTGAAAGTGCCCGTAGAACGTACTTTGGTGATGACCATGTTGCAGCTTTCCAACTTCACAGCGCTGGATGCATTGGATGTAGTGAAGGGTATTACAGGCACGAAAAACCTCTTCAACAAGGATATCCGTCAGCGTGTGAAGGATGGGCGTATGGTGAAGATAGGCATGGAGGGCAACTTCGATACGGAACTGATTCTGGCTGCCAATCCTGAAGTGATTTTCATCTCACCCTTTAAACGTGGTGGCTATGATGCCATCAAGGAGACGGGGGTGACGCTGGTGCCGCATTTGGGATACAAGGAGTCGCATCCGCTGGGACAGGCCGAGTGGGTGAAGTACGTGGGACTCTTTCTCGGAAAAGAGAAGGAAGCAGATGAGCTGTTTAAGGGTATCAAGAAGCGTTATCTCGCTTTAGCAGAGAAAGTTTCGGCGACCAAGGAACGCCCTACGGTGTTTAGCGGTGAGATGCATGGTGGAAACTGGTTTGCGGTGGGAGGCAAGAACCACTTGGCCCAACTCTTCCGAGATGCTGGCGCTGAATATATCTTGAAAGATGACAATACGGGCGGAGTGCCCATTGAATACGAGCAGATGTATGCTACGGCAGCCAATGCCGACTACTGGCGCATCCTCAACAGCTATCCAGGAGACTTTTCATACGAGGCGCTGAAAGCCTCTGAACCGCGCAACGAACTCTTTAAGGCGTTCAAGGAGAAGCATGTCATCTACTGTAACATGAAGCAGACACCGTATTACGAGACCTCGCCAGTGGAACCGGATGTGTTGTTGGCAGACCTGGTGGCCATCTTCCATCCAGACGTGATGCCTGATAACTATGCACCCCGGTATTATCAATTGCTGAAATAGGACCACGAAATGGAGTAATCCCTTATTCAATGCATATCCATGAAGCATCTGTACAAGTTCATATTACTGTTTCTTGTAGTCATTATCTTCTTTGTGCTCAACCTGTTGTTGGGCACGGTGAAGATTCCCGTTGATGCCATCCTCAGTATTCTAGTGGGGGATGATACGGTGTCGGAGATATGGCGCAACATCATCCTCAGTTCTCGTGTGCCGCAGGCATTGACTGCTACGGTTGCGGGTGCAGGCTTGGCGGTGAGCGGCTTGCAGATGCAGACAGTCTTCCGCAATCCATTGGCAGGGCCTTCCGTGCTGGGCATCTCCAATGGTGCGTCATTGGGCGTCGCCTTTGTGGTGCTGCTGTCGGGCTCATTAGGGGGAGTGGCCCTCAGTCGACTCGGTTATCTGGGCGATGCCGCCATGTCGGTGGCTGCCATTGTGGGAGCTTTGGCGGTGATGGCGTTGATTTTGTATGTGTCGCAGAAGGTAAAGGGCAACGTCACCCTGCTCATCATCGGTGTGATGATAGGCTATCTTGCCACTGCTGTTATTGGTGTTCTGAAGTTTTTCTCGGCTGAAGAGGACGTGAAGGCTTATGTGGTGTGGGGACTTGGCTCTTTTGCCCGTGTGTCGGGAGACCAGATGATGCTTTTCGTCTTGCTCATGACAGGCTTGTTGCCATTGAGCATGCTGCTGTGTAAAACCATGAACATCCTGCTGCTTGGCGATTGGTATGCCAGCAACCTTGGCTTGAACTTGCGGCGTGCACGGTTGCTTACCATTAGTTGTTCAGGAATTCTTGTTGCTATTGTTACAGCATATTGTGGACCAATCATGTTTATTGGTTTGGCGGTTCCGCACCTATGTCGTGCCCTGCTCCAGACCAGCGACCACCGCATCCTTATGCCTGCCACCATGCTAACGGGTGCTGGTCTTGCTTTGGCGTGCAATCTTGTGGCCCGTATGCCTGGTTTCGAAGGAGCCCTGCCTGTCAATAGTGTCACGGCTCTTGTTGGTGCGCCTATCATCGCAGGTGTCCTGTTCCGCCGACATCAAGCCGTGGAATAGAATCAAAAGTCATTCCGTTGCTGAAGAACTTGAACTAAATCATGAAATATATGAAGAAACGAGTGAGACGTTGGTCGATTGCTGCCATTTTTGTATGCGCCATCATGTTACTCGGATGGATGTTGTCCGCCGTCATCCCAGTAGCCGATTACACTGATAGAATCTTCGTCAGCAAAGGGCCGGCATTATTCATTCCTCAAGCCCCTGACTACGCGGACTCGACGATGTGGATAACGAAAGATGGCGACACCCAAGGAACGGGTGCAGATATATTCTATGTGGTTTCAACGTGGGAAGAGGACTGGAAAGATGCCGAAGAACGTACAAGCCACTATGCTGACGTGTGGAACCCTACGCACCGTGAGCGCATGGCAAAGGAAATAAATAAGGTTGCTGCATATATGTCGCCAGGCAATCGCTTTTATGCTCCTTATTATCGCCACACGACGATGGAGGCCTTTATGATGCAGAATGAGGACAGTACCAGGAACCGAGCGCGTTTAGCGATGACAGATGTGTGTGCTGCCTTTGACCACTTCCAAGCTCAGCGGGACAAGACACGACCGCTCATCATTGCTGGTTTTAGTCAGGGAGGTCTGGCTGTAGTGGAACTGCTGAAGCATATTAGCGACGAGACCTATAGCCAGTTGGCCGCAGCTTACGTCTTAGGCTATAAGGTGACGCCAGAGGACACGCTACAAACCACCCACATCAAAGCAGCACAGGGCGAGGCCGACACGGGTGTGACCATCTGTTATAATACGGTGAAGGATATCAAGTATATTCAGCCTGTTATCGCAGCCACATGTATGGGCATCAATCCTGTTAATTGGCGCACAGACGCGACACCTGCCAAGCTACACGATACCATTACCGTTACGTTGTCGCCCGAGCACCACGTTCTTGTAGTCAAAGGCTATAGCGGTTCGGAGTATCATGCTTATAAGAACTTCATCAATGTGGGTGATATCCATAGCTGTGAACCTTGGCTCTATAGCGAGTGCCTGGCGAAGAACATTGCCATACGTGCTAAGGCTTGGCGTAAAGAGCATCAGCGCTAAATGGTTCGCTTAGCAAGTCTATTGTGCTCTTTTCTGTTCGATATAGCGCTTGAAGTATTCCTTTTCAGAGCCGCCATCTTCTTCGGTTATGAAGTCATCAACAAACCAGTCGTTACGTTCAAAGCGTAACGCGAGGATGACAGCGTAGGAACTCCCGATATTCTCCTCATTCACCTTGGCGATAGCCGTTGAGTCAGTGAGGTTGCTGATGGTTACAGTCTTGCAGGTGAAGTCGGTGTCGTCTTGCGAGTTCGTCCAGTGGTCGTAGTCAAGCAGGATGTCGTCTTCATCCTCTAAGTCTAGTGCATCCTTCATTAGGGCCTTGTAACGTGTAGAGCAGTAGATGCTGTCAAGGTTTGCGCGTGGAGCCATCAGCCTCGTGCCCGTCTCGTCATATTGAGGATTGTCGTAGCAGCGATAGATGGCAGCGATACGCTGCTGGATGTATTCAGCGGTATGCTTTCTTGCTTTAGAAACCGCTTTCGTTTTTACCGATGCGGGGACTGTTGCCTTTGAGGCACTGGTCTCCGTCTTCTTGCTTGTTCCGCAAGCAGCTAATGCTATTGCTGCTGCGGCTATGAGAATCTCTTTCTTCATGCTATTCTCCCATAATAGTTACGACTAATTCCCTTGAACCGCCATAGTTGCGGTACTCGCAGAAATAGATGCCCTGCCAAGTGCCGAGGTTGAGATGACCATTGGTGATGGGGATAGTGATGCTGACGCCGCTTAAAGTCGATTTCGCGTGGGCGGGCATGTCGTCTGCACCTTCCAGGGTGTGCTCGTATGCAGGGTCGTTCTCTGGTGCCAGACGGTTGAAGATTGTCTCCATGTCCACTCGCACATCAGGATCGCAGTTTTCATTGATGCTCAGTCCGCAACTGGTGTGCTTAGTGAAGATGTTCACGATGCCCGTCTTTGGCAACTTTGGCAACTGGCTCATGATTTCGCTTGTTACCAAGTGGAAGCCTCTTCGTTTAGGCTTCAAGGTTATTTCAACTTGCTGTATCATTGTTCTTGTATTGCTTGTTTCAATGGAATTGAGTAATGAGTGATGTGCCATCGCAGGATATGGTGTGTAGCTTATGCACCGTAGATGTGCCCGTTGTCGTCAATGAGGAGAATTGTCAATTCCCCTTGAGGAAGAAGGGAACGGCAATGTTGTTCACAATGACCAATTACCGTTTTGGCAAAGTCCGTGATATGTTCAGCAGGGATGATGCTCCAAAGTTCTCTGGCCAAGGTGATGCCAGTGGCTTTGGCAATGACTTCCGTGTCACATCCCGCTTCGAGCAACATCTCGTTGATGAACGCTTTGTTCATCGTCTGCTTCTTGCTATGTGTGTCAAGGTGTCCTTCTGCCAGTTTCACGGCCTTGCCCAGCATGATGCCGAGGGTGACGTGTGGTAGTTGCAGCTCGTTTGCTATCCTTAAGGTTTCGCCGATGGCGTTGCCATACTCTACAAAGGCTTGTTGTGGAAGGTGAGGGTAGTTCTGTTGCAGGAAGTTCTCGCTTTTCATTCCGCTGTGAAGAACCACACGTTCAGTGCCCGAGGCTTTCGCTACCTCCAAGCATTTGTGTATGCTTTCAATAAACGCTTCCTCCGAGAATGGCTTTACAATGCCCGATACACCGATGATGCTGATGCCTCCCTCGATGCCAAGACGTGGGTTGAACGTGCGGCGAGCAATCTCTGCACCTTGAGGCACGCTGATAGTGATGCAGACCTCTTCCTTGATGTTATCCCGCATCATTTGCCGAGGAGCCTTGTTGATAGCGGATTCGCCTGCGGGGTAGTCAAAGCCTGGCAGCGTAAAGCGTCCCACGCCTTCTCCGCCGATTATCTCAAACCGTTCGCTCCGTTCCACTTGGGCACGAATCTCAATGCCGTCCGTTACATCGGGGTCGTCTCCTGCCTCCTTGATGCAAAAGGCATAGCCGTCACCGTATCCCACTGCTACATGAATCGTTTCTCCATTAGGCAGTCTGACTGGTACGTTGTCTGGAGCTTCACCTGTTATCAACCGTATTGTTGCAGCCACTGCAGCTGCTGTGGCACAGGTGCCTGTAGTTAGCCCGCTGTGCAAGGGGTAGAAGTCGGGGAGAAACCTCTCCACCATCCTCCTGAGTCCGTGCTCGCCATTCACTTGGTGGAATACCTTGGGCGTCTCAGGACGCTTGATGGCATACATCTTCATGCCCATCCTTCTGGCCTCCTCCACCTTTTCCACAAAGCCGCCAGTCTCTCCGCTTTCCTTCATCAGCATGGCATCGGCATCAGGCGTTTGGGGATAGAAGCACAATTGCTCGTCCGTAGCCCCCTGCTCATGAGCCAAGTGTATGCTGCTTTCTCGGTTTAGGATTCGGTAGCGTACGGATATGCCCCGTTCTTCCAGCGGCTTTAGCTTGGCAATGCTCTGCACGCCCGTTGTAGCCAGCAGCACATGGCAATCCACTTTGTTGAGGGCGTCATCGAAGTCGTCACACCAAATGATGTCCGCCTCCCTTTGGGGAAAGATGCGCTCAAAGCGAATGGCGGGGATGTCCAGTTGTTCAGCCACCTTCGCCACTGTTTGGTGCAGCACTTCGGCAAAGGGGTGCGCAGCATCCACCAGCAGTCCTACGTTGTGTGTGCGGCAAAAGGAGATCATGGTCTCCTTGTCCATCACACCGCTCAAAGGGATGCCGTGGTGGAGCGAAACGTCCTGTTCGCCCGTTTTTGTGCTGTAGTAGAAGGGATTTCCAGCCTCTTCCAGCGCTTCGATGGATTTGCGGCCCTCTGTTGTGCCGCCAAACACCAAGATGCTCTTCATGCTTGCAGAGATGCGAATATCACTCCCCTTTTCTGAACAGGTGGGTAAAACTCTTATTGTATAGTTCGGAAAGACCTTGTCTGTTATCGATGGCTTCGCCGACCACAAGCATGGTCGTTAGCGTGAGCTTGTTGTCATGCACGATTTTGGCAAGGTCCTTGAGTTTGCCTCGGTAGATGTGCTGGTCGGGCCAGGTCAAATGATAGCAGGCAGCTACGGGGGTGTCCTCTGGATACTCTTGCAGCAGTTGTGCCTGCACGTCGTCCACAATGGAAGCGCTGAGGAAGATGCACATGGTGCTTTGGCTTCGGGCGAGGAGGTGCAACTGCTCCTTCTCAGGCATCGGTGTGCGTCCTTCCCCTCTAGTGAGGATGATGGTCTGGGTCCGTTCAGGAATGGTAAACTGGCTTCTAAGCTCAGCTGCAGCTGCTAAGAACGACGAAATGCCCGGTGTGATGTGGTAGGACATTTGATGCTGGTCGAAGAAAGCCATCTGTTCCTGAATGGCGCCGAAGATGCAAGGGTCACCCGTGTGGAGGCGTACGATGAAGTGCCCTTGGTCGTAGTGTTTCTTCATCAGTTCGCATTGCTCCTCCAGGTTCATGTCGGCACTGCTTCTCACCACTGCGCCTGGTTTGTGGCAGTCCGTCAGAGCCTTTGGTACGAGCGAGCCCGCATAAAGGATGAGGTCTGCTTTCTCCAGCATCTTTCGGCCTCTGACGCTCACCAAGTCCGGGTCGCCAGGTCCTGCGCCGACAATCTCGATGTGTCCCTTCGTCTCTCTCTCATACTGCCTGTCGATGGCGACAGCCGCAGTCCAGTTCTTGCCCTTGAGTTTACGAAGGACCAGCCTGCCATGATGAGCGCCCAAGATGGCAGCGGCTTCACACACGCTGGGAGTGCCCACATGCTTGGCGACAGTTTTGCTGGGATTCGGCACATCCACTTTTGCCAGTTCATCAGCTGTGAAGAAGCGTACTTTGTGACCGTAGTACAATTGGCGCTGTATGTAGGGCTCATCGGCTTTCACGTCGATGGTGCAGTACTCCCGTATGCTTTCTGGCAGGATGCCCATGTCGCCTATGTGGTTGTTGATTTCCTGATGGATTTCATCAGCAGGATGTGCTTGGTGCGCCAGTCCCACTCCCAGCGTCATGACGCGTGGCACATAGTGGATGGTGGGGATGCCTATTGGGAGCAGCTCGTTATGGGGCGAGACGATGATATAGAGCTGGAAGTTCCCCTTCTTCAATTCGTCAAAGCCACTAACCAATGTGACGTGTTCTGGCAATGTCCTCTCCATATACTCCGTTCCTTCGTCGCGGGCACGGAGATAGAGTGCGGTAGGCTGCTTGTTGACAAAGCGGTAGATGCAGTCATTCAGCGTCAAGTCCTGCATGGGTGCTTCGAACAGTAGTGTCCAGCCGAATTGATTGGCCAGTGTGTCAAGTGCCCACAGCCCCGCATTGTCACTTTGGGTGGTAATGATAGGGTTTGCGCCGATGATGGAAGCCACCTCTTGCGTCAAGTCGTTTGCCCCGCCGATGTGGCCGGAGAGTACTGAGATGGCGTTCATCCCGAGACTGTCCACACACACCACCGCAGGGTCCGTGTGCTTGTCCTCCACATAGGGGGCGATAGTGCGCACACAGATGCCCATTGCCCCGATGAAGATGAAGGCGTCAAAGTTCTTCCATTGAGCGCCTACTTCCGTGCGCTGAATGGCGTGCGCCTTCAGTTGGCGTTGCAGGGTTGAGGCTATGTCGATGCCAGCCTCGCTGATTGGTATGATAGCTATTTTCTGCATCGTAAGATTGTGATAGGATGATGATTGTTCAGTTGTATTCTTGTGGGCGGGTCTTGTCGGAGCCCTAATTCCGTGCAGGCCTCGTTCCATAGTTTCTGGCTGTCGATGCTGACCTTCGGGGCAACGACGCTGTTGAAGACAATGACACCATCGTCATTCAGCACCGTTATAATCTTTGCCAAAATCTCTTTGAGATGGCCGCCATGACCGCCAATAAAGACAGCGTCAGGAGCCGGGATGTTCTCGCAACAGGCAGAGCAGAAGTCACCGATGTGTATGTGGATGCCTGGGGCATGAAAGTGGCGTGCGTTCTCTTGGATAATGGACTCGCATTCAGGCCGAATCTCAAACGCCTCAATGTGAAGATGGGGGAACTGCAGATGTGCCTCAATGCTGACGCTGCCCGTGCAGAAGCCGATGTCCCAGAACACTTGTCGTCTGGGCAAGTCAAGAGCTTGGAGAGTCAGCAGCCGGATAGGCATCTTCGTAATCATCTTCTCCCTGCCGTCCAGCAGCGAGAATTCCTCCTCCGGAAGGCCCCATCTGCGTGGGTGACTGCCCGTAAGGATGAGGCAGTTGGGCATGGAGAACTCTTGCACGGAAGCCTTTTCCAGCGAAAGAAAAGAAACTTTCTCAATGCCTGGATTGCCGAGATGCTCGCCCACACACATCCGATAGTCCGTGAACCCATAGTCAAGCATACGTTGGGCAATGGTGGCAGGGGTATGCTCCTTGTCTGTCAGGACGCCAATTTTTGTAGCACCTTCCATCAAGGCGCGGTCAAACTCCTGCCAGGGGCGTCCTGTGAGTGAGACGATGCGCATGTCGTGATAGGGCATCACTAAACGGTGTGCCAGCATCTGCAAGGAGTTGAAGGTAGGGAACACCTTTATCTCCGCATCCGGCATCTTGCGCTTGATGGTATTAGCAAAGCCAAAGAACAGCGGGTCGCCCGAAGCAAAGACGATGATAGTTGACAGCTGACAGTTGACAGCTGCCAGTTGGTACTGCTCAAATACGTCATCGAGCGGAACGGTAATATCAATCCATTCCGCATCTTCGGGCAACAGCGGTGCCACAATCTCATGGTGGCGCTTGCCGCCCGAGAATATTTTTCCGTTCTTGATGGCCTCCAGCACTTCGGGAGGGAAGAATGGCTTGGGGCTGTCGGTAATGCCAATAACGATGAATTTTGTCATAACGATGAACTCTCTATTGCCCGCTATCAGTTCTCTACAAGTCCCGTCCGGGTTTCAGTTGCTCAGCGTCGTCGAACGTGAGGATGGCATTGCAGAGTGTGGCAGCCAAATTAGAGCCTCCTTTGCGTCCCTCGACGATGATTTTGGGGATATCGGTGAAAGGCTTCACCATGTGCTTCGATTCCTTCACGTGCACAAAGCCCACAGGTGCGGCGATGATGCCGGCTGGGTGCGCCTTGCCCTTGCGGATAAGGTCGCAGAGCTCCATCAAGGCGGTAGGCGCATTTCCGAAGGCAAAGAGCGCATCGGGGTGCTCCTCCACCGCGAGGCGGATTCCAGCTTGAGTCCGTGTGATGCCCAATGATTCTGCCATCTCCGCCACACGTGGGTCGCCGAGATAGCATTTGGCTTCAATGCCGAGCCGTTGCAAGGCTCCCTTGCGGATGCCGCTCGTTACCATCGTCACATCGGTCACGATGGTGTTGAGTTTACCGTCTCTTATTATATTATATAATGTGGAAACTGCGTTCTTGTCCGTGTGGAGGATATTCTCCATGTCGAAGTCGGCGGTAGTGTGTATGGCGTGGAGCAATGCCCACTTGTGGTCAAGCGGATAATCTTGCCTTTTCAGTTCCGAAGCAATGGTGCGGAAGGATTCCATCATGATTAAGGCCCCTTTCTTCTCCTTCTGCGGAGCGTCAGCGCTCTCTCGGTAGTAGCCTCGTGGAGTGATGAAAGTGCCGTCCCAGTTGTAAGATTGCGAGTTGCCGATGAGGATGATCGTGAACATATCCACCTCCTCTGGGTCGAAGTTGGCGAGGCTGGTCACAGTCACCTCCTGCTCAGCACGTCCAGCTTGTCGCACATAGCCCACAGGCGTGTTCCCGCTTCTCCCTTCCGAGAGGAAAATCTCTTTCAGCCGGTAGAGTTGCCAGTAGCGGCCATGCGACTTGGGGTTGTACACCGCCGTCACAAAGTCGCCAACGGCAGCCGCCTTGATGCGCCGCTCTATCACCTCCCAGGGTGTCATGAGGTCGGAGAGCGAGATGACGCAGAAGTCGTGCCCCACGGGTGCCCCCAGCAACGATGCCGCCTTCTGGAACGCCGAGATGCCCGGAAGGGAATGCACCTCCAGGTCGCTGCCCCGTTCGCGTTTCATCTCGTAGATGAGTGGAGCCATGCCGTAGATGCCCGCATCGCCCGACGAGATGACCACAACAGTCTTGCCTTCCTCCGCCAGCTGAAAAGCCTGCTCGGCGCGTTCGCGCTCATGCTTCATGCCCGTGTCGATGCACTCGCATCCCGGCTTCAGATAGGGTGTGATAAACTGGAAGTAATACTTGTAGCCAACGACGGCGTCAGCCTCCTTGACTGCGTTGATGACTGCCGGCGTGATGTCGTCAGGACTTCCCGGCCCGATGCCTGCAACAATAATCTTTTTCATACGAAGGCAAAGTTACTAATTATTTTGATACGCGCCAAGTGTACCATCATTTTATCTCTTTTTTCACCTTTCAAACAGCGCTTCTTGCACCTCTCAGGCGGTGTGACTCAGACCGAGGGTGCCGGTGTGACTCAGACCGAGGGTGCCGGTGTGACTCAGACCGGGGGTGGCGGTGTGACTCACACCGATTTTGAGGCTTGCGGTGCCCTTCATGCAGGGTGTCCCATGATGTGACTTTCTTGGGCTGTATATGCGCATGAAATAGCATAAATTTCGTTTAGGGGGGGTAAAATAATTGGTCATATTGTAAGAAAAGGCATATCAAAAGTGAACCAATATTTAGTGAATAGTTGTTAAAATAAGAATAAATTTGCTAGTTTTGCGCTTGAAACCACTATGAATGGCGAACATGTTGCGTAGCTCATGGGTAAAAAACACATAATAGTTTATTTATTATTTTTGGTGGCAACCGTCGTTCGTGCCCAACATGCTTTCATGTTGAGGCACAACTTGCTTTATGACCTGACCCTAACTCCAAACATCAGTGCTGATATACGCATTGCACCTAAGTGGACTGTGGGAATGACGTTAGGCTATAATCCGTGGTCGCACAGCGCACTGGACAAGAATCATGGCATTTTCCGTCGTGGTGATGCCCATGATGCTGCAGATGATGTGCAGTGGCGGCATCTCTTGGTGATGCCAGAACTCAGGAAGTGGTTTGGACGCCAAGATCCGTACAGTCAGTTCTGGGGTGTCAACGTGCTCTGGACCCATTATAACGTGGGCAATGTGCGCTTCCCCTTTGGCGTGTACAGCGACCTGCGCTCCAAGCGGCGCCAAGGCAATGCCTATGCTGTGGGAGCCTCTTATGGGCGTATCTGGCATCTGACAGGTTCCCTCTATCTGGAAGGCGAGCTGGGACTGGATGTGGGTCTGGCGCGATACACAGAGTACGAATGCCATCATTGCGGAGAAGAATTGGCAAAAGACACCAAGCCTTTCCTGCTGCCTAAAGTAGGCCTGAGCCTGGTTTATGCACCGACAAAGAAAGTGGAGCCAGTGTCGCCACCTGTTGTGCAGATAGACACCGTTCCGGAACCTTTTCGTCCCGCCTTGGCCGTTGTGCCCGAGTATGGCGGAGTGGCCGAGTCCTTGTCGAAGACCCATCCGGTGCTGAGAGAACGCTCTCAATACCGTCCGTATGACGACACCTGCATCCTGCGCAAGGAAGAGGGCGCGCTTTATGTGCATTTCCCCGTCAACAAGTCCGACCTGCGTCGTGACTTCCGCGACAACGCTTCCGTGCTTGACCAGATAGTGGACATCACCCGTCTCATCATGGCCGACAGTACTTCGTCAGTCAGCTGCATCCAGATTATCGGTTTAGCCTCAATAGAAGGCAAGCAGACACTCAATGAACGATTGTCCAAAGCCCGTGCACAAGCATTGCAGGCTTATGTGCAGGAGCATGTGGATGTGCCTGATTCGTTGTTCGAAGCCGTGAGTGGCGGTGAGGCGTGGAACGAGTTCCGCGACCAGGTCAATGACCTCAAACTGGCGCTTGAGGCTACAGGCAAGGGAACCAAGTATGTGGAAGGCGAAATCTCGCAAGGCGAGCTGAAAGAAATACTAACCCTCATAGATACCGAACCAAACCTGGACCGCAGGGAGCAAATCATCCGGGACATGCGTTGGGGATGGACCTACAAGTACCTGCGTGAGCACATCCTGGCCGACCAGCGTAACTCAGGCTATCTGCGCATCTACTGGGAGCATGTGCCTGACGTGAAAGCGCAGACCATCAACCGGGCCAGCCAACTGTTGCAGCAAGGCCAGAACGCAGAGGCATTGCGCCTCATGCAGACGGTGAAGGATGACCCGCGCGGATTCAACACCATGGCGGTAGCGCTCTACCAGACGGGACACAAGGCGGAAGCGCTGGAATACTTCCGAAGAGCCGCGGCCAATGGTAACGCCGAAGCTCGCGAGAACCTGAGAAGGCTAGGCGTGAGGAAGTGATAAAATGACAGATGAGTTAGTGAGTTGAAAAACAAAGTATGAAACAGGGGTTAGTAAGAAAATGGAATTTAGTTAAAAATCAAATAAGAGTATTAATCCATAAATAGAAGCTTATGAAAAAGAACCTTAAGTACGCTATGTTGGGCGCGATAGCGCTAACTGGCACAATGGAATTCACAGCTTGTTCCGACGATACCGTGGGACAAGAAGCAAAAACAGCGGCACCTAGCCCGGGGTATAACCCTGAGACAGGCGAGGTGACTGCCGACTTCGTGTTTAATGTGGCTATGGGAAGCAACCAGAAGACTCGTATGTCTTCTTACTTTACACAGGCTGACGCAGTAAACTCTACGGGGTTGGACGAAACGAGCCAAAAGTGGTTCCGTGGTATTGACAACGCCAAACTCTTCTCTTACAAATTGAAGGTGAATACTGGCACACCCACCAACCCCAACTGGGTGACTTCTGATGGAAACCATCTGTATGAAGTTAGACCTGACGACGGCAGCCATGAGTACAAGCTATATGACTTGGGTGTGGCTATTGCCGAGAACGGACTGGCACCTGCTGGAACCGGGACGACGAAGTCTCGCCGTGTCCTGGAGCTGGCACTTCCTACTGAGACGAATGCGCTGATGTTCTACGGTAAGGCTATCCGCTCTGGTTCTGCGACAAACTTCCAGCAAGGTAAGACAGATATGGCTATTTCTGATGATGGCGATATCAACAAGCACTTGTTGTCTCTTGTGAAGGTAGTGCCGGACAACCGAAAGGCTGCATTGCTTCAGTATGAGAATCTTATTCAGACCGCATTGACGAAGATTGTGCAGACCCAAGTGGACTTGAGCGCGCAGAGCATGGACTCCAGAACATGGCCGGGCGGTAAGATTAAATGGGCTGATTATGTGGTGACAACTCCTGCTGCCGACAATGTGACTATCACAAGTATTGAGGTGGCTGATAAGACTCCTGTGCAGTGCACAGGTGAGGCTTCGGCTCGCAACATGGATGGCTTGAGCGAAATTCTGGCACAGACCTATAAGACCTTCAACACTATCTACGATGTGGGTGGTCACAACGAGTTGCGTGCAGGTGCAGGTCCTGACATCCAGCGTATGCTGAAAGACTTGTACAACATTGTGAAATCTGTAGCCGATGCGACTGCAACGAATGTGGAGGATAAGGTGGCCATGCTGCTTGCTTCTCAAATCTGCTCAAACATCAGTGCTATATTTGAAGCCAGCGAATCTTTCCCTTGGAGGAATATTCAGACAATGCAGACCTTTACAGGGCTGACAGACGCACAGCTGTCAACAATTGCGGATAAGACTGCCCGTCTGTCTGACTTCCCCAAGACGGAGTTCGGCCTTCCTTATGGTGCCGTTATCCTGAAGTTCGTTTATAATGCCACAAAAGGAGAAGGTGAGTACAAATATATGAGCAACATCCCAACCTATGCAATGGGTACTGGCGCTGCCTTCGACTCCTTCAACTATGCTTATCCTCCTGAACTTTGCTACTTCGGTAATAGTTCTGTGAATGTGACAGACAACGAGAAAGTTCAGGCGGACTATCCCGATGGAACTTCTGCATGGGCCAATGCTGCTAACCCTTTGTGGAGCGACTGGACTAAGGATGGACACGTGCTTTCCAGCACCCGTGCTGTGGCTATGAAGGACTGCATCAATTATGGCAATGCCCTTCTGAAGACCACCATTAAGTATGGAACTGGTGTGCTGAAGGACAACAATGCCCAAATTCAGTTGGAGAGAACACATGCCGTTGAGGAAGACAATGTCATTAAGGTGAATACGGCCGATGGCGCAACCACTCCTTTCACGTTGTCAGGCATTTTGGTAGGTGGGCAGAATCCAACAGTCAACTGGTGCTATCTGCCAACAGGCAACAAGCTGGTTGGCGGTGCTGTGGAAGAACATGACCCTTCATTCGACTATATGGTGTATGATAACGCAATAGGTGGTGCTGGCATCATCCCTGTGCCTGCAACGGCAACGGATGAGGGTGCTACCACACCTGCAAACTACACTTTGCTGTGGGATAACTATGTAGATGGTGCTGACCAGAACAAGGTGTATGTGGCTTTGGAGTTTGTCAACAATTCAGGTGTTGACTTCTGGGGCATGAATAATCTGATTAAGGCAGGCGCTACCTTCTATGTCACCGCAGAGCTCAACCCTGATGCTGTGGCTGTGGCAGGACCTAATGCTGCAACAGACAAGTCTGCAGGCATTGAATGGCCAACCACATACGAGATGCCTCCATATTACACGACAGCAGAAGCAACAAGCGAGCACCCAGCAGGAACCACGAAGAAAGTCCGCCGTGTGTTCATGCAGGACTATGTGACAGAGGCTAACTTTGTGATTACAGAGAACACGCTGAAGTATGCGCTTGTGGCTGTGCCAGACCTCCGTACCACACAGCTGTCATTGGGCCTGAGTGTTGACCTTCAGTGGCGCCAGGGACTTGTGTTTGACGGTGTGCCTGTAGGCGGGAACTAATCGATTAACTGATTGGGGTGCACCACTGACGGTGCACCCCAACCACTCTGATGGAGAAAAGAGCGATGAAGCGGTTGAGGAAAATCGGCTGGATGCTTGCTTCCCTGCTGTTGGCACTCATGCAGACCCATTGTGATTCGTTGGGCATTGACCAAGACTTGAGCGACTGTGCGGCACCGAAGAAAGACTTTCGCATCAACTATGAGCTGTGGCTCGTCACCAATCTGGAGACGGAACTGCGGACTGTGCTTGATGCGGACATAGATGTTGTGGCACAGAACGAACTCCGCAACTCGCTGAAAGGTATCTTTACTGATTTTGCTGAGGATGTGGATTTGTCGTTCTATGACGTGAACCTTGCCAACGACATCTTGTTGCACCGCGAAGAGAAGACGATGGATGCTAGTGAACGCAGTTATGCGCTGAGTCTGTCAGCCCGCCAATATCACCACCTCGCTATTGCTAACATCAAGAAGAATATGGTGGCGGAACTCCTTAACAACGACTTCTGCCATACTTCGACGTTAAAACAGCAAGAAGGAACCGATGGGGTGGTCCCTTCTCAGCAGACAGGCCTGTTCACGGCTCGTCTGCCTATTGATATTGTAGGCGACCAGAACCAGACCTTCAACGTGTCGCTCTATATGGCAAACTGCGCTGCTGCGCTGCTGCTGGACAAAGGCACAGCTCCCATTGCTTCCATCGACGTGAAGACGAAAGGCTTTGCCGTTGCATTCGAGATTTCGGACAGCATCTACCGCTTTGTGGATGACTCGCCGTTGGTGCAGGCAAACTCTATTCCTCTCCCATCAGAGAATCAATACTTATTTTGTTCTGTAAACTTCCCTTCGTGGAATCCGTTGGACACTCGAATGGTGATAGACAGCCAGGACCCATTCATGGTTCCAGATGCTGACAAATCATTATGGCAGTATCAGGTGGATGTCACTTTGACTGATGGAAGTGTGACCCGCTCTGTGCTGGGCATGCAGAAGCCAATTCTTGCAGGGCAGTTAGTAATATTGAAAGCGTTTGTCAAGGATGACGGTACGGTGCAGCCCGTTACATCTGTTTCAGCAGGTGCTTCTGTTGCTGTTGACTGGACGGTCATCAAATATCCTGACATTCCTTTAGGAAGATAAAGTAGAGGAGCGTTCGCGTACATGCGTTCATTATTATATAAATATATATTCGTCTTGTTATTGCTGCTGACGATGACTGGTTGTGGAGATGAGTCAGCAACAGTTCATTCCGATGGTAATCCTTCTGTCGGAGGAACAGAGTCTGTGGCTGTGGAATTGGGTGCCAGCTTCCATCGGCCAACAAATAAGAGCCGCATGTCGGCTGTGGCAACACAGTTGAGCGGCAATTTCAGAGGCATCAGCGAGTTTACGCTGATTCCGTTTGCTACACAGGGAGTAATCGGTTCGGACGATACTCCTTTGAGCCATATGGTGAACGTGGGACGTACCGTCAGCGACGCACGGCTCGTCAGCAACAACCATGCGGCATTTTATCAGCCTGTTTTTGTGCCTCGCGGCACTGCTTCTTTCTTGGTCTACGGACACGCTCCTGCGGGTGATGATCCTTTTGCCTATGGTTCTATGTCTGGCTTCAGTAATCTTGAGAACATTACGAAGGCAAGTGACATTACCTTTGCCCTTGACCCTATTTATTCGGATACGGAAGTGCCTGCTATCGCACAGGAACTGGCAGACTATCTGACTAGTATAGCCACCTGCCATTGTGCGTGGCCTACTGCATATTATGGCGAAATGTTCAACCGTGTACAACGCACTCCTGCTTTCAACTGGAGCAATCCTGATAGCTACGACCATAGTGTGCTGGCAGATGCGTTCGAGTTCTTCTCGAATGAAGACAGGGTGATGGGTTCTTCATCAACGCTGCTGAACCGTCTGCTGACCGTGCTTTATAATCGCTTGTATGCTGTCGCTATGACCGACCCGACAGCTTGGGACTACTATGATACGAATATTGCCCCTACCCCTATAGGGACGATTTATCCCTATCGTGAGTTGGCAGCAGCTATCCGCACGGCCATTGCCAATCCTGTTTATGTGGTGACCAGTGGCAATGCTGACAATGTGACGGTTCAGTTGAGAAATCCGCGAGACCGATATCCTGCCAGCATTCATCTGCCGGATGGCGCTGCTGGCATCCAGTGGAATGCCAGCGAACAGGCTTTCCAGGTGGTAATGCAGACGAAAGCCTCTGCCAAGCAGATGAGTGCGAGCCGCTTTTGCTATCCGCCATTCTTGTGCTACTATGCCAACAGCTGCATCAAGACGGCTGACGATGGCTCAAAAGAGAATTTTTATGTATCCACCAATACTTGGCCTCAGATTTTGGCACAATATCAGGGGACTCTGCCTTTTGTCAACTCTAAGACAACGGCTGTTGCGATTACTGATGCTATCAATTACGGTGTTGCCCAGTTGCGCCTCAAGCTCAGGATGGGAAATAACAGCAACACTTTAATGGACAGTAAGGACAACCCCGTGGAGGTGGGGACGCACTCGTTCCCGCTGACAGCTGTAATGGTGGGACCTCAATATGATGTAGCCTATAATTTTGACCCGTTGCTGTCGTCCGATGAACATACGGTGTACGACCCCCGCATTGTGGATGCTGCCAATCAAACGATTTATTTGGTTCCATTTGTGGATTCCGAATACGCTCAAACCTTAGTGCTGCCTACCCGGGCGAATGAGACGGTCTATATGGTGCTGGAATTTCAAAACGATAGTGAAACGGAGTTCTACGGTGCCAATGGACTGATACTGAAAGGTTCGAAATTCTACATGACAGCGAAGCTTGACCCGACTACCGCTACGAACTATAATCCAGATGATGCTAAGGTGAACAGAGTGTTTGCCCAGGATGGTTATACAGAGGTGAATGGGGTTATCAGTGACCTGAAGAGAGCCTGGAATGTGGTGCCTGATACGCGCGACCCACAATTGGAGGTGGGTGTGTCGATGGAGATGAAATGGATTCAAAGTACAACTACTAATGTGTTATTGGATTGATAGGATGAGATATATTGTTCTGCTCTTGGTTTTGGTGCTTGTATCATGCAGTCACGACTCGGAGGATGCGATTGGCGTTCCATCGGGGCAGGGCGGTGTGCTGAATGTCTATGTGTATCCGTCTGACAATCCCATGGTGACTCGTTCGGATATAGGTCCAGTGAGTGTGGACAATCTGGAGCGTGATGTGAAGTCGCTGAAGATATGGATTTTCAAGCATAATGAAGCTGCAGGAACAGACTTGCCGCTTCACTATCTGGCACCTGCGGAGCCCGAATTGCAGGGCAGCAGGGCGCAGCTCTTCCAGATTGCACTGACAGAGACGCAGGTGGAGGCCCTGACAGGGGCTGCTAACCTGGTGGATGTATATGTACTGGCTAATGCGGCCAGTGTGGGATTGAACGGCCTGAACGGAACATCTACCCGTGCGGCTGTACGAGAGGCGCTCATTGGCTCTAATTATTTTGGCACCGCGTCTCCAACTACTGATATTGGCACAAATGGACTTCCTATGTCGGGTTGTGCTGAGGGCATCTCTGTACAAGGTTCTTTGCCCGTGTTGAGTCTGCCTGTGGTTAAACTGACTCGTTGTGTGTCGAAACTGCGTTTTGTGCTGGTGCAGAGCGATGAGAGTGATACGGGATTATCTTTGACTGGCATCCATTTGAACGGAAACCAGTTCCCCGAAACGGAGCATGTATTCAACACGACCAGCAATCCTTATAGTGTCAGTGCTACCTATGTGGCCAATGGCATCTCTTTTGCTCCACCAAGCGATATTGCTAAAAGTGACCGTATCTCAGACCTACTCTATACGTCGCAGTCGGCACAAGACTATGAAGACCTCGTTGATGCGTTCGTGGCCCGTGGAGAAGCGACCCAGATGGGACCTTACTACTTTAGGGAGAGTGACCGGTGTCTGGCTGGCTCTATTGACTATAGCATCACAGATACGGAGCATCAGGTGACGTACAAAACGGCTAACTTCAGCATGAGTGATGTTCCTGGAACATACAATTTCAGCAGAAACCACACATGGATAGTGTATGTATATTACTATGGCGGTGAACTGTTGCAACTGAATTTGGCCTACATCACTCAATGGAGTGTGGAGGACCGGGAGCATGAACTGTATAATTGGTAAGACAAAGATGAGACTGACGAAAAAAATAGATTTACTTCTGCTATGGGCGGTCATGCTGCTGACCGTTGCATGTGGTATGTCGTCATGCTCTGATGATGAGGATAGTGCTGGTGCGGAGGATGGTGAGGCACTGGAACTGCTGACCTACACTCGTGCTTTGACCGATGTTCCCACCACACGTGCAATCAGCGTGCCATCGGGATATCAGCTCTATACGGTTCAACACCCCGAGGCAAAGGATGGTAGCCATGTCATCGGGGCTTATTTGGCCAGCAATTCGGGCACGGTGCTCCGCCACTTTGTGTACGAGACAAACCATTGGCATTCTAATGTCATAGTGAAAGAAGGTAACTCATATTACATTTATGGGTTCATGCCCATGAGTGCAGTGGAAGAGTCAAGCATTAGCTCTGTCTCGGACAGCTACAGCAATGGTGCTAATCTCACGCTCGAGGGGCTGAAGAGTTTATCGGCAGAAGATGTCAGCGTGATAGTGGGCGTGAAAGGAGTGGAGAACGTGTGGGATGACGTGGAAGTGACTCAAGGCAACTTCTACTATTTGGGCAAGGGACGTGACAAGAACCACGTATATCTTTTGTTCGACCATCTGTATTCGGCTGTACAGTTCAGTATACGCATCGATAATTCTTATTCAGCCATGCGCACCATACGTCTCAAGTCTGTGGTGCTGAAAACGGAAACTGCCGCAGAAGTGGATGCCCACATTGAGTTGCGTCCAGAGTCTAAGCCTATTGCCAACGTGACCTTCACACAAAAGGGCACGACTACAGGAAAGGTTGTACTGCTCGACACAGAGCGGACATTGACCACATCTTATGTCGCTTTGGGTAGTTTATGCTATTTCGCTGCTTCGGCAGGTGCAGACATGAAACTGGTGAGCTGTTACGACGTGTATGACCGCTATGGTAACCTGCTGCGTTCCAATTGCATCAGAGAGAACCGTCTCAATTTGTTGGCAAGTGTGAAACGTGGCGAACGTAAGAATGTACAGTTGACGGTCAATCCGACCTATCTATACCAATTGTCCGAACCAGAACTAGACAACCCGCATATTGAGGTGAATTAAAATAAGAGGAGAAAGAAACGTTGAAGAATAGATACATTATATTATATGTCATGTCGCTCTTGGCTACCGTGGTGGCACAGGCGCAGATAAGCATAGGCGGAAACGTCTATGGCGGTGGTAATGAGGGAAATCTAAGTGGAAAGACAGAGGTTGTTATCCGCTCTGCTGATATTGATGGTAGTGTATTTGGTGGTGCTCGGCAAGCTAATGTGGGCGGCTCTACATTCGTGAACATAGACGGTGAGCACATGAGTGGTGATATCCTTATCAATTACGTCTATGGAGGTAACGACATCGCAGGCACGATAGGCACCTCGGATGAACTGCCTTCGGCACTTACCGAAACAGAAGAAAACGGCATTGACAACTCTTACAATGCTTTCATTTTGACCACCCCGGAACGGACAGAGACTACGGGCTCTCTGACCGAACAACCCTACAAAATCTATATTGGTCAGATGTTTGGCGGCGGTAATGGCGATTATGACTATCTCTCCGAGGGGAGTCCTTATCTTGGCATGACTCGTCCAGAACTGAACAAGGCTTATCAGGAGATTAGAGGAGGCTCGTGTGTGATTCTCTATGGTGGTGGAAACAATGTGACGGTGAAGGAGGCTACTGACATCTGTATAGACAACTCTAGTGCTATTACCTACGACATACAAGATGCCGAGGGAAACACAAAGTTGACAGACGAGCGCCTGAGGCGCATGGGAGTGTATCAGTTAGGAGGTGCAGGAGAAAACGTGGCCACCAGCGATGCCTACCAGTTCTCCAGAGTCTTTGGCGGCAACAACAAAGCTCCTATGGATATTCGCCCGAAGTGGCATCTTGTTCGTGGTAAGGTCCGCAATCTCTATTCCGGTGGAAACTGTGGAGCCATGACTCATGCGAAAGGTATTTTCCTTGCCATCAACTCGGACGAGATGGAAGTGGGTAACGTCTACGGAGGATGCCGTATGGCTGACGTGAATCCAGATAAGCGTTCCATTGCCAAAGAAGAGATAGAGGGCGTGCTTTGTCCTGAAGGCTATGCGGCTCGTGTACATATCGGTGGAGGAAAAATCCATAATGTTTATGGCGGCAACGATATTTCTGGAGTTGTCTATGGTGGCAATGCTGTAGGAATCCACAGTAGCATCCTCGGCAATGTGTATGGTGGCGGCAACGGCTCGTATCCTTATACAGATAATGCCGACCTGAAGGGAAGCGACCTTTATGGGGACTTTTATTACGATGTCAATCAGTTGTTAGGACTGAGTGAGGGAACTGCCTTTACAGGGGCGCAATCAGCGGAAGCCCTCAATCGCTTCCGCCCCAATGCGGAAGCCGTATCAGTCCGTCTGATTGGCACGGCTGATAAGCAGACTATTATTGGTGGCGCTGTCTATTGTGGTGGTAATAGTGCTACATTGCATTCGTCTAGCAGCACGGCCAAGGCTGAGCTGAAGATTGGTGCATATGTCTTTGCCGATAATGTGTTCCTGGGCAGTAATGGTGAGAATATGGTGACGGAGCAAGTGTTAAAACGCCTGGCCCATAACGTCACTGAACAAGGCGTGATTACTACTGACGACAATGACTACGACTTCAGCCAAATGGACTTGACGGATGCGGATCAGTTTGCCTTATACATGAAGGGATGTGAGATGGGTGTGAAGCCTCATGTGGTGTTCGACCCCGATTATGTGCCCTACAGTACCTATTTTGGCTCTTTCTTCTGTGGCGGAAACGTAGGTAGTGTATTCGTGGACGAATCCACTACTTCCACCACGATTGATATCGCTCACTCAATTATTATATTCGATAAGTTAGTGGGTGGATGCAATAAAGCATATGTGAAGAAGACTCAGTATAATGCAGCTTTCGACGGAGGCATCATCACTAACGGGAACGCAGGAGTTGATTTGACTCTAAATCTCTCGGGCTTGAAGATGCGTCCGATGCGTTGGCCTGTGGCTGGAGTGGATGATGATGCAGCTCTGCCTGATCTTCCTTTAGTTTGGAATACCGTTAAGAACGTCCACGATGCAGAAGGCCATACGATACCAGTAGCATGGAATGATGAAACCTGGAGCGGTGGTGATGCTCTTCAATCGACGATGAACCGCCGACTGACTGGGGGCAACATCTATGGAGGCTGCTATGAGAGCGGGCATGTGGATGGCAATGTGGTGATAAACATCAATGGCACCCTTATGGACCGTGATGGTGAACGTGGTGTGTTTGACAGTGTGGCGGTGGACGAAAATGGCGAGGCAACTACGGGTGAAAACGGAGAGGATTATGTCATCCTTGCAACCCGCAGTGGTGTGATACTTGACGAGCAGGAGTGGGACGTGCTGGGTTCTGCTCTTAGCGTGTATGGTGGAGGCTATGGAAAGAACTCTGAGATATGGGGAAAAACGACTATCAATCTCAACAAAGGATATGTGTTCCAAGTCTATGGAGGAGGTGAACTTGGCGCCATAGGAAAGGGAACGAGAAATGCCGAGACGGGTGAGCTCGAATACGACATGGTGAATGGTTATAACCCGCGATACAGCACCTGTATCAATATGCACGGTGGTTCTGTGGGACGCTCTAGGAAGTTCCACGACGAGAATATGGCAGAGTGTGAGTATATTTATGGTGGAGGATTTGAAGGACTTGTTGTGGGCAACACTCGTATCAATCTCGGAAATGGTCGTATATTCGGTTCTTTCGGAGGAGCGTGCAATGCCGATATTTTGGGGCACACAGAAACTTATGTGGGCCAGTGGATTGACGGAGAGAACGTCGTGACAGGCTTTCCATGGGTTCGTGACCATATTTACGGTGGTAATGACTTTGGCGGGCAGATTATGGGTGCCCAAGATTTCATCGGTAGAGTGAGTGACGCAGCCTTGGGCAAGGTGTACGATGGTGGCATGACTACAGCCTCGGCCTATGTGGAGTATGCCCAAGGACATATGGAAAACATCTTTGGAGGATGCTTTGGCGACTACGATTATGAGGATGATGAATATGTCAACCGTGTAATTAATAAGTCCTATCTGAGCAATGCTTTTGTAAACATCCGCCCTATTGCCAATTCCGATAACGTTATCAAAAAGGTGCTCGGTGCAGGTGAGGGACATAGTGGAGACCGCTATGGCGATAAGAGTCAGGACCGTAGTTATGTGCTCATTGACATACCTGATGATATGGAAAACTTTAAGGGCACAGAAATCTTTGGTGCTGGTAGCCATGATGGACTTGGTATGCGGTATTCACAGGCTGAGACATCTGATGCAGGGTTTAACGTAAATAAGGCTTCTGCCATCATCGACCTCGTGCGTGGACAAATTAAGGCTGTCTATGGTGGTAGTTACGAAGAGGGGATCACACGGAGAACAATGGTGAATGTGCCAGAAGGTTCTACCATCCAGGTTGATAAGATATTTGGTGGCGCATACGGAATGGCCAACAATGCACCCTGTGATGTCTATGAGGCAATCGTGAATTATAGCAGTGCTGATGCATTGGTTGCACAAGCTATTTATGGCGGTAACAATAGTTATCGTCGCACACTTTACGGAACCGTAAACATCAACTGCCCGGTCTATTCAAACACAGAACGGACTTATCAAGCAACTGTTTATGGAGCAGGCTATGGTGTGAATACTTGGTCGCAATACACAGAGGTGAACTTGAATGACGGTGCTGTGGTGTATGAGGCTTATGGTGGCGGGCAGAATGGACAGCTGCTTAATAAGGAATCGGTTAACCAGTGGAAAATTAATGAACCGAGTCTTTACACCTTGTTGAACGGCTATACAGATAATGGACTAAGCAGTTCTTTGGCCAAGAGCAACCGGCTTCATGTTGCAGATGCGTCACGTCCCGAAAAGTATAATGCCAATGTGCACATTTACGAAGGGGCCAAGGTAACGGGCTACTGTTATGGTGGTGGCTTGGGCGATGGCTCTATTCCGCATAGTGGTAACGTGTATGGAACGACCTATATAGACCTGTTGGGAGGAACGGTGGTGAAAGACCTTTATGCAGCAGGTACAACAGGCTCTGTGAAAGACTCTTTGGGTGTCAGAACTTTTGTGGCTAGCGCAACAGCGTATGTAGAGGGTGGTACAGCTCGTAATGTTTATGGTGGCGGATGGAAAGGCAGTGTAGGGCACCATAATGGGACTATTGCTGCTGCAAATGATGGAGACATTCTAGGAGAGACTCATGTTGTCATTGGAAAACTTGATGGTGATAGTTTTGTCAATGGTATACCGGCAGTGGAACGAAACGCTTATGGTGGTGGTGAAGGTGGAGCAGTCTTTGGCGCCACTCACATCACTCTTCTTAATGGTTACGTAGGCTATCGCTTCCATTCTGATTGGGCGGATAATGTTGAGACTCCAAACATAGATGAACGATACGAGGAGAAAGTAGATGATGAAACGTGGAAAGGAGATGGAACGAACCGCCTGTATGATAGTGGATGTATATTTGGTGGTGGATATATTGATAATAGTAGTGTGGATGAAGCTTATGTGAAGATGATGGGTGGACATGTACGTAACAGCCTTTTCGGAGGAGGTGAGATTGCTGCTGTCGGACGCGGTATCATAAGTGTTAGCGGTGAGGAGAATTCTACTCGCAAGTTACAAGGCATTTATAAAGCAGGTAAGACTCATTTGGAGATGTTCAAAGGCTATGTGCACCGCAATGTGTTTGGTGGTGGCCGAGGATACAACAACGTTGGTGAAGGTGGTACGCTTTATTCTGATGGATATGTGTTTGGTCAAACGGAAGTGCATATTCATGGCGGTGAAGTGGGTACAGCCCGAGGCGTATCTCTCGGTCATGGCAACGTGTTTGGTGGTGGTGATATAGGATATGTATATAGTGCCTACGAGAAAGAAGGAAAAGTCTGCGTAGGAAAGAAAGTTGGTGAGCGTTATGTGGATGAAGTGAATGAAGGATACTATTATCAGAATGAAGGTGGACATTTTGAACACGGTGAATATGTGGGTGGATCATTTGTGCTAGACGAAGGAAGCAACGTCTTAACCGAAGACTGTAAGGTGCTTATCGAGCCGCATTGTAAGGTGACTTCAGCTGTTACTATCAATGGACACTCTTATTCTGTCGGAGAGTATGTCCCCACAGAGGTGCTCAATACTTTGAAGAATAAGAATGATGATAATGACAAAGAAATATGGGCATGTTTGGATCCGGCAGGAATTATCATATATAATGCTGTGTTTGCAGGCGGAAATACCTCGTCAGGCTCTGCTGCAGTGTATGTAAATACTACTACGGTGTTTGGTAATGCGACAGCTTCCATTCATGATGCCTATCATCGAGATTTTATCACATTAGGTACAGGACGTACAGGTGGTCTCTATGGTGATGGCAACTTGACTTTTGTGGATGGCTATCGTGGATTGAACATCACGAACTATGGAACGGACTATTATAGTATAAGACCGGAAATCGGCATCACCGAGTTCCATGCACTTCCTGCTCGTGAGGCGGCTTACTATGAATTGAAGTATAAGTGCATACGAGAATGTACTGATAAAGATGGAACACATTATAAGACAGGGACCGGTAATTCAAAGGCATCCACTATAACGGCTGACGATGCGTTGACGCTGTTCGATGGCATTACCGATGGTCAGGAATCACTTCTGATAACCGATCCTGCTACGGGGCAGTTAATTCCTAACCCTCTTTATTGGGAAGAAAACGGTGTGGTATCAATCTATGCGGGACGTCTGATGAATACTATTCAGCGTGCTGACTTCTGTGGCGTGTTTGGTAGTCGCATGGTGATGATGGGCGCACAAGACCGCGTGCCTGAGATTGTTGATTATAACAACTACACCATCAACCGTGTGCGTGAGGTTTCGCTCAATCAGCAGCATTCGATCATTGAGTCAGATTTGATGCTCAAGCCTAATCCCACTGGTCCTGAAGATTATGCCGATGTGGAGAAAGCCATTCATGGTAATTATTTCGGCATTTACAATATTGTGAACTTCCTTGGCGCTTTGAGCAGTGATGTCCACTTTAAACCCTATGAAGATATTCGTACCACCACCAATGCCGACAAGCTCACCTATGGACCAGAGATTAAGAAAGACGCACAAGGTAACCCCATATATTTGGATGAGGAAAAGACTAAACCGGACTATGTGGGAGATGATTTGACTTACTACGATTGGAAAGCTAAATACATTCGGGAGCGTCGGCGCAACAATGGTACTAGTTTCAACAAGGTGGCATTGGCTTCAGGAGTCTATTTGGAACTGACTACCGAAAAGAGTACAGGCGCAACACTCACTGAAAAGGATTGGGGCTATGTGACAGGTGTTATCGAGCTTGACCTCATTAATGTACAGTCTGGTGTTGGTGGCGGTTTTGTCTATGCCAAGAACGAGCACGGAGCTCCCTCCTATACCCCAAATAAGCATAACACGCTTACAGCGCTGAATAAAGATGCTATCACCCGCAAAGACTTTTCATACGATGAGAACGACTTGAAGGAGTGGGAAACTTCAGGCAACTTTGTACATAGTACACAGGTTATCATTGACGACTGTTATAATATCAGTGGAAAATATGAAGGAGATGATGCCGTTCCAGCCCACTATTGGTATATCAAAGGTTCTGTCTATGTTTATGATCAATATATCTCAGCTTACACAGGTGTTCCCAATGCCTATAGTGAGACTGTTGACATACCGTTGACAATTACGGCAGCCTCTCACGGCACTATGAAGCTGCTCAACATTATGCCTAACCGTTATGCATATTATGCAACAGCGGGTGTTCCACTTGAATCTGGCAAGAAGGTAATTATCAATGATGTAACCTACTACAAGAATGATCCTATTAGTTATTGGGATTGGTACTTGCTGAGTAAGTCAGAGCAAGCTTTGTTTGTGGAGGATACATACGTTAGTGTTGCTGATTGCAAAATTGGTGATACGTCTTATCCAGCAGGAACAGTTTTGTTGCCACAAGACTACGAAGCCTTGAAAGCGTCCGCTCCAAAGAAGCAAATTGATGGTGAAGAATCACCTTGGGTTCCTTCAGTTTACCATGTCGCACAGCAACAAGATGTGGACTTCGATTTTGTATTCCGTTCTTCTAATAATCTGAGTCATGACACAGGTTACATTCTCACGTACAAAGTCAATAATCCTAAAGTGTGGGATACTTGGTATACGAAAGCGGCGAGTGCGGATCATGAGAAGAAGAGTCAAGCGGAATATAATGCAGAGGTTGGCTACGAAGATGGCCCTACTTATCATCTCCGTGGTTCTAAAGGTGGTGTTCTTGGTCAGCGTGAGTATTCTGTCACCAACATTGTATCAGAGGAGGTGTATAATACATATCAATCCATAAAGGAGGAATACCCATCTGATATGCCAGAAAACCAGGCGGAGTTCGAACCTGCATGGATTGTAACTCGACGGGTAGAATTCAACGAGGGTGATGCTGTTCGTCATTTCAACGCAGGTACAGCCATTTCTGCAACGCAGGCATCAAAATTGGAAAATGGCAGTGTCACCCCTGCATTTGTCTGCATTGCTACTATCCAGATCGGTAAGACCGAATACATCTATTTAGACAGCAAGATGACGGGCGAGGAACGTGCTGAATATATCAGTCGTTTTAGTGAGAGCAATCCTCGTTTGGCTACAGAAATAGAGAATAGTATAGTACCGGCATACATTTGTACAATCCCCGGCCTTTATGGCGGCAACTATTATGAGCCGAACAAGAACTATCGTGGTTTGACAGCATGGTCTGCCATGTCGCCGTCCGACAGAGAAAACTTTGTGTTCAACTACGATGCACTTGATGTTCTCATTGACCCTCGCTACAGCAGGAATGAAAACGGAAATGTGATATATCCTGAAGGGCAGAAGTATCAATATGATGGTGATGGCTATACTACAGAAGGACAGGCTCGTATGAACCGTGCTGGCTATTCTTTGGCTCAGCATGTGGACTATACGGCCACGTATCATGGGAACGGTACGCTGGAGTATGGAGGAGTGGAGATTACTAATGGCAAAGAGATTGACCGTACGGTGTTCGAACTCATCCCTAATGAGAAACGGCATTATGCACCTATTGGTGTGACAAGTGCAGGTCCTGTCTATGTTGTAAACAGTGATTTCCAAATAGGAAATACCCCTTATGCTGTGGGTTCTACTATTCCTCAACAGACCTATGAGAGTTTGGGCTCGAGCGATCAGAATAGCATCACGATTATCAACTTTGATGATTCCGATGTAGGCAAGACTTTCTATTTCTGCCGTGAAAGCTATCAAGTAGGACATCATGGAAATGGCCAACCAGTAAAAGCAGTTAAAGCTACAGGTGGTGTCTCTGTGGGAGATATCCGGACTTTAGGCCAGACGGTGCCTGTTGGATTCTTGATTAGCCAAGAAGGTGAGGATGCCAGCAATACTTATGGTTATAATAGTTTGGTCAATCAACAAACGAATTTCACCATTCACGGCATAGCTCCAACAGAAACGAGCACATTGTATGTTTCTCGTAACTCTGATATCTTTGACCTTTCCACAGAAAAGATTATCACTGTAATCTATCAGTACGACTATGAGGAGAGTGATGAGTCTGCAACCCATGTAACACCTATCAGTGAGCGGCATGTAGTGAATATCCACATCATGTTCAAGAGTGGCGTGCCAAGCGTGGAAAGCATCAAGGCGCCTCAGATAGTGCTTCCTGGTGACTTCATTGGTTTGCGTGAGCCGAACGTTACTCCAGGTGCATATGAAGTGACAGGTGGTGGCTGGGAGATGTTCGAGAAGATTAGTGATGCTGAAAGCCATACAAATGGTATCGACTATGTTCCAGGCGTTGATCCACTTTATTGGTATCAAGACGGCTATTATGTAGCATACTATGCTAAGACATATCTTGGTAAGACCTATTCGAATCATGTGCCTTTGAGTGTTGCCAACTATCATGACCTTGATGCCGTGATGAAGGATAAGGAACATCATATGTATGTGGATAATCCTGGCGTGAAGCGCGAGAGTAAGATTTATATTGACAACCGCGATTGTCAGTCCGATCCAACTAAGAGCGAACTGGATCTTCTCAAGGATTTCTATGACTTGAGTGTATTAAGTGGTGCTCCTGCTGCTGGTACAGCTTTGGAAGGACATGCTAATCTGAATAGTCATGTTCATTCGGCCAGCAATTTGGAATTCTTTCTCCGTGGCGATGTGAGTCCGAAAGCTTATTCAGTAGCAGGGGGCTCTTCCGCAGGATGGGTACCTATTGGCAATGACAACACAATGGGCGAGATGGGGCAGTGCTTCGAGGGTACGCTTCATGGCGATGGCCATACTATCAGCGGTCTTGACCATTCTCTCTTCGGTCACCTTTGTGGTGAGGTTTACAACCTCGGCATTACGGGGTCATTCTCCTCTGCAGGTATTGCAGACGAGGGTAGCGGCTATTTAGAGAACTGCTGGATTGGCACGACCGACTGTTCGACAAAGGACAAGAAGGCTCTATTTGGAAGTCCTATAGATACAGAAAAGCGTACGGTACATATGGTGAACTGCTATTATCCGAAGGAGAACCAATACCTTGCTGGTAGCGGCGCTACAGAGTTGCCAATGCGTTCTTTCTATAATGGCGAGGTAGCATACGATTTGAATGGATTCTACTTGTTTAAGCGGTATTGTGACCATACGTCGTCAGTCAATACTCATCCGTATAGTTATTATACAGTGGGCGACGACAAAGCATTGTCGCTCCAGACGGGCTACTATGAGAATGTGGCAGGACCATATCTGTTCTATGGTAAGGAAGATGCATACCTTGGCAGCTATGTGGAAAGCCGTTTTGTAGATGGCGATTTCCAATATGCTAATGGCACGATACCTGATGTTATAGACGAAAGATATGATACAGACCAAAAGGGCTTCTATCCTATCTGGCCTGATGACTATCTGTTCTTTGGACAGGCATTAAATTATGGCCATATTGAGAAACGCACACATCAAGATTATCCATCTGCCATCAAACGTGGCGGTGGACGCATACTGTCGACCAGTATGGGCAACCGTGTGTTCCGTGCTCCGGCCTACTACCGTTCCAGCACTATGGGCGTGGCGCATTTCAATCCTTATGCAGTATTTGCCCAGTCAAAGAAGGACGATGAAACCAAGTTGGCGTACAAGGATATGACGGCTATTGATTTCAGTGGAGGTAACGGTGACATGGCGGCAGGCTATCAGCGAGGTTTGGCTGCAGCGTCGAACAACTTGCCAGTCCGTTTCTATCCGCCTCTGCTTGACGATGGAGGTCTTTCAGCCTTTGTCAATGCCGACTTGACCAAGAATCTACTTGTATACACAGGGACTCCAGGTGGAAAGGGAGTGGGAGAAACGCCTACAGCTGCCCAAAAGACAGCAAATGTGGTGGGTGCTTATCTGACAGATGGTGCTTATGCAGAGACGGATGCATCGTACCGCACGGTGGCATTCCATGACCCGACTCCTATCCGAGGTCATTGGGTACAGCAGTCTGGCGCAAGCTATGTAGCGACGAACGACCATTTGCTGGCCGACCGTCAGGATTTCAATGCGCCTATGGCCTATCATTTTGCAGACAGCAAACGTATGTGGTACCAGCGTACTCCTGATAATTATGTTAATAGGACTGTTGGTTGGGAAGGCATCTCCCTGCCGTTCGAGGCAGAGATTGTGACAACTGATGTGAAGGGTGAACTGACTCACTTCTATCAAGGTAGCGAGATTGGACACGAGTACTGGCTGCGTGAGTTCAAAGGCAATGTGGTGCAGAAGAAAGAAAACAATACTCCAGTGGAAGGTGTCTATACTGCAGACTTCGACCCATTGGCCCAAAGCAACCACGAGAAGGACTATACAAACACGTTCCTTTTTGATTGGTATTATAGTAAGGACAACTATCTTGACCGCAACTCAGATGAATACCAAAAGCTATACTACAGCGGTGGTTATCTCAATGAACACTATCCAGTGTCCGACTATCCGTATGCTGCTGCAGGAACTCCTTATTTGGTAGGCTTCCCGGGTTCGACCTATTATGAGTTTGACCTTAGTGGCGAATGGACTCCAGAGAACGTCGGTCGCTATCCGAGCACGATTCCAAGTCCTGGACGTCAGTACATCACTTTTGCCTCTGTAAGTGGCACAGCCATAGGTGTCAGTGATGCAGAACAAGGCGGTGTCACAGCCAGCGGCTATTCTTTCACACCCACTTATCTGAATAATCCTGTGGCTGCAGGTCAGGATGTGTTCATTCTCAGCGCAGATGGCAGTGGATTCGAGAGGGTGGAAGGAGGCAGTGCATCCATGAGCGCCTTCAGACCTTACTTCGGAACAACGGCTTCGGCAAAGGCACGCCGTATTGTCTTCAACGATACGAACTCGCAAATGGGAGGCGATGCAGAGGATGTGTCTGACGAGTTGGATGAAGGCGTGGACATTCGTGCCAAGAAGCATAAAGTGATTGTTACCTCCAATCTGCATTCTGTGGCCAATGTGCGTATCATTAATGCCAATGGACTGTGTGTGGCTACTGGCAGTGTTAAGTCTGGCCAAACTATTGATGTTCCTGTTGAAGTCAGCGGCGTTTATGTAGTGCTTGTTGCAGATGGCCGCTACAAGAGCAAGGTTGTAGTAAGGTGATAGTTGAATTTGAAAAAAGAAGATATTTATGACTCGAAAGATGATGATTCGGATGAAGATGTATATGAGAACAATACTAATCCTTTTTCTGATAGGGTGTACATCGGTTACTGTGTGGGGACAGACTCCTGCATCGCTTACCACGCTTGGTGATTTAGGAGAAACAGGCAACTATATCATTACGGCAGATATAGATGCGAGTGGATACAACTCTTTGGCTTCCTTCTCGGGTACGTTGGAGGCGGCCATTAACCCTGAGACAAGGATGCCTTATCGCATCATGAATCTGAAGGCTCCGTTGTTTACGGCTCTTACTGGTATTGTGAGGAATCTGGTGCTGGAGGACGTGAACATCAGTGGGCACAGTGGTAATACGGGTGCTGTTGCTTGTTCAGCCAATGGTGCTGCCCGCATTTATAATGTAGGTGTTCTCAGTGGTTCGGTGGGTGGAACGGCTAATACCGGTGGCCTTGTCGGTCTGCTGGCTGGAACGGCTCGCGTCATCAATTGCTATAGTTTTGCAAACATTACAGGAGGAAGTAATGTGGGTGGCTTAGTTGGGAATAACGATGGCACCCCCACCGCTGGCAACATTACCACCATGGTCATGAACTGTGCTTTCTATGGCAACATCACGGGCGGTACCACCAAGTCCCCAGTCTATGGTGGCAACATTATTAACAACGTGAGGCATGATAGCAATAGAAACTTAGATGGCTTGAACACATTCAACTACTATTGTTATGAAACGCTGACAGGGGGCATTACGGATGGAAAATACAATTGTGCATTGGCTGTAGAGAAGAAATACTTGACGCGTTTTGAACTTTATCGCCACTTGTTGAATAGCAATAAGAAGCTGGCGGCGATATATGCAACAGGTTCGGCGGACAATGCCAATCAAATGCTCAAATGGGTACTGGAAACTGCTGACAGAACCCAATCATCTCCAAAGCCTTTTCCTATACTGAAAGAACAGGCTAAATTCCCCTCTATTGTGAATCCTGATGTTGAACATGCACCTGATAGCGCTGTTGTAGGCCGCAATCAGGGCGGGAAATTGGGACGTACTCTTTCTGTTGCTATTTTGACAAAGAGCCAAAAGACGGCAGGAGGGCAGAGTTGGCCTGTGTCTGATGCCTGCAATGTGCAGCAGACGAGTTTGACGCTTGTCCGTACAGACATGGACACCACTCGATTCAATTTCAATTACGACAAGGTTCAGTTGCCCTATTATAACGATGTGGGCACAGGAAACTGCACGGAGAACCGTGTAGTGACGGGTTGGAAGATTACCCAGATTAACGGTGGCACGTCAGGAACGTTTGAAGCGAAGGACGGTTGGGGTGGCTATAACTTTGCCGACCGCAAATGTACTCAGAAGGACTTGTATTCAGTGAGTGGAAGAGTGTTCTCTCAGGGTGCCTATTATGATGTGCCTTATGGTGTGACATCCATCACAATTGAGCCTTATTGGGGAAAGGCGGCATACATGGCCGATGAGTATTATGATGTGGTGTACAAGAAAGACTTCTCTGCCCCACAAGGAGTGACGCAACTATCTAAGCAAGTCGCTGTGGGTACCACCAAGTTTCATGATCAGCGGATAGAAACTTCTGTTTCTAATGCACTCTCTTATATCAACAAAACTCTTGGAGGGTGTGGTTCTACCGTCTATGACAATGCTGTTGTATTGGTGGGTAACCGCCATCTAGATGCCGTACCATCAAACGGAGATATCCCTTTCACGATGATGTCGGTGGATGAGGACCATGATAATGAGCCAGATTATAGTTTAATTTATCATCACAAAGACCGATTGGCGGTTGCGCCCATCCGTTTCGACTTCTTGAGTGTGCCTGGCACAGCGCAGGCGCAGAAGCCTAATGACGCAAGTTTGATTTGTAATGTCAGTATTTTCAAGACCAAAGGCTGGTTTGAGATTACGAACACGTCTTCGATGTACTTCACTCAGTTTGAGTACGAAAACTTGAAGAATATCAGCAAGGTGAATTCACCGCTTATCTTGCAAGGAGGTGTGTTTGACCAGTTTGTGTCTACACAGAGTGATGATGTCACGGGAAAGACTATTTATATCCATGTGGGAGGAAATGTATGGTTCAAGGAATTTGGCATGGGCACCCATGGCGATGGCAGCAGGTCTACACCTCATGTGCCTGTGTCGGTGACGGGCGGCGATTATGACGGCTTTTATCTGACGGGCACATACAACCAGGACGCAACCGTTAGGGACGATGATGCCGAGTGCTACATCAGCGGTGGTCATTTTCTCGAAGCGGCAGGAGCATTCCAGGAGGCCATCAACGGCTCTGTCCGCTGGCAGATTTACAATGCGGATATGGAGAATTTCTATGGTGGTGGCACGAATGCGGCAAAACCTATCACAGGGGATGTCACGGTTGACATCTTCAATAGTCACGTGACCACCTTCTGTGGAGGTCCAAAATTCGGTAACATGCAGACTGGCAAGAAGGTTACGACTCGTGCGGAGGGATGTGTATTCGGCAACTACTTCGGTGCGGGATTCGGTGGACTCTCGTATTCCAAGAAGAAGTATTATGATGAACAGAACTACAACTTCGGTTCTTGGCAAAAAGCCTATACTTCTGACCGAGGTAAATATTATGATGGAAAAACTACTATTGCGGTCCAGGCAAAGTATGGCAAGAAGGGTATTGGCGTGGCTACTGATTTCGATTATGAGTTCTTTGTGTGGAGTAAGGGTAATACTGGTGGACGATTCTATGTAAAGTTTGCCTCCTTCTCGCTGGCACAATGTAATGATGTGGAATCGACATTGAAGAAGTGTGTCGTCAACCAGAACTTCTATGGCGGTGGAAGCTTTGGAAAGGTGACAGGTACCGCTACTTCTGTGCTGGAAGATTGCACGGTTCAAGGCAGTGTGTTTGGTGGAGGGTATTCGGCCTCGTTGCCCCAGGTGCCAGTCCGTAACTCTGGTTTTACTAAATTGCCTAATTACAACAAGTCATCTGGTATGTTCGAGCCAGCCGTATGGTCTGATACGATACATTGCGAATGGAAAAATGCTGCAGAGGCTGGTGTCACCCTTTCCAACGGAGAATTGGGCAGTGACTTGGACCACAGAATTGTTTATACCGATGTGGACCTCCATTCATTGGGACAGGTGCAGCATACTAACCTGACGATCAAGGGGAATACCATTGTGCACGGCATTGTGAATGAAGGCACCGATGGTGGTGTGTTTGGTGGAGGCGACGAGTCGAAGACCAATGGAAACACGGCGGTCAACATAGAAGGCGGCACTGTCAGCCATGTCTATGGTGGCGGCAATGTGGCGAATGTGGAAGGCAACACAAAGGTGAGCCTGACGGGTGGCACTGTTGCAGGTGACGTTTATGGTGGCGGTCGTGGCCGGAACGAAGTGAGGAATGCCGAGAACCAAGTGACGGTTGCTGGCATAGCAGCTACGGTGGGTGATGCGCTGGTCGAACTCAACAAGGATGTGGACGATGCGGAAAAAGGCTGCGTGGTCGGTGGTAGCATATTCGGTTGCAACAACTTGAATGGCACACCACTGGGCGCTGTCACCGTGCATGTGTATAAGACTCAGAAAGCAGGGGCTACGCGCATTACGAATCCCGCCGAAGGCGAGAAAACGGCGAAGGTCATGGGCGACTTTGACCTGAAGGCGGTCTATGGCGGTGGTAACTTGGCGGCTTACGAGCCGACGAATGCACTCTTGGAGTATAATGAGACGAATAAAGCTGCGGTGGATGCCGCTTATGCCCATGTCATCATAGATGGCTGTGATCGCACCAGCATTCGTTATGTCTATGGTGGCGGCAATGCAGCCTCTACACCGGGCACATTGGTTGATATCAATGGCACTTTCGAGATAGAGGAAGTGTTTGGTGGTGGCAATGGCCGCGACCAGATTATGATGAACGGTGTGCTGAAGGACAACCCTGGCGCAAATGTGGGTTATCGGGATTATTCAGCAGAGGAATCTACCTACGACACCAAAGAGAAACGTATGTCCGATGCCTTCGCTCCTTATCGTTATGGTTCGGGCCTGGTGGATGTGAATATTCACGGAGGCCGGATACATCATGTATATGGAGGTTCCAATACGAAGGGAAATGTGCGCACGAAAGCAATGGTGGCACTCGAAGAACTCCGGGATGAAGAAGATGAACCTGTCTGTCTGTTTGATGTGGAGCAGGCTTATGGTGGTGGAAAGAGCGCTACGATGGACGGCGAGGCTGTGATGGAGATGCGATGCATCCCTGGTCTGGATGCTGCTTATGGCGGTGCCGAGAATGCTGATGTCAACAATAATGTCACACTGAATATCACGAATGGAACATTCGCTCAGGTGTTTGGCGGCAATAACCGTGGCGGACGCATTGGTGGTTCCATCGTTGTCAACATTGAGGAAACAGGCTGCCGGCCTATCATTATTGGTGAACTTTATGGCGGCGGCAATCGTGCCTCCTATTCTATCTATGGGTACAAACCGGAGCAGGACGGAGAGGGCAATCCCGTTCTTGATGAGGGCGGAAAAACGTCATGGCTGCCCATCAGAAAGGGTGAGGCGGGTGCACTTGCCACTCCTTACACTTCGCCTTATGTCAATGTGAAGTCTTTCACCAGCATTGGCAGTATCTATGGTGGTGGCTATGGTGAAACCGCAGTGATGGTGGGCGACCCTGTTGTGAACATCAATGAGGTGGTAGGCGGCAAAGCTACCCATTCGTCAGCTATTATTGCAGAAGAAGGTACTATTACCATCAACGATGAGCTCGCATCAGGCGGGATGACCACTCGCCAAGTCACTTATCCGGCCCATGCTTCTGGCGAAATAGGTGCCATCAACAATGTGTTTGGCGGTGGCAATGCAGCTGAAGTGGTGGGTGACACGTATGTGAACATTGGTACGCAGAGCCAAGTCACATACGTGACAGGTGCTGACACGACAACTCCTATCCCCGTCAAAGGTGCCAATATCCGTGGCAATGTCTATGGTGGTGGCAATAAGGCTGCTGTGACAGGCAACACGCATGTGAACATTGGTGAATAGGAGGTGTGGTGAGATGAAGCGAGGATGTGTTCTGCTCTTTTTGATGGTTTTCGTGTTCTTGTGCGGCTCAGCTCAAGAACAGACTTTCCCTTTGCCTGACGTGCCAGACTCGTTGCAGCGACAGGAGCAGCGGCTTGCCTATGTGCTTGACCACTACTGGAACCACTACCGGTGGAGCGATGCCACACAAGAGAACTTGCTGCTGGGTGAACAGGGATTAGTCGATTTCCTTAACCTGATGCAGTATGCTGATTCGTTGCTGGCCGACCGCTGTGCAGCTTCTTTCGTGCAGCAGGCTTTTGCTACCGTCGAACTTGGGAAACACTATGACGGGCTCCTGGAGCACTATCTCTACAACCAGCATTCTCCATTGCGCAACGACCTTACCTATGCTCATCTGCTTCGTCACCTGTCGGCAGTTGACGCCCCCATCTCGGCATCCGACAGACAGCGTTATCGTGTCCGCCTCATAAATGTGGAGAAGAATCAAGTGGGTTCCGTTGCTGCAGATTTCCGTTTCCGCGACACCGATGGTCGCCAGCGGCGTCTTCATGAAATAGATGCTCCGCTGACGTTGCTGATGTTTACCGACCCGGAATGCGCAACGTGCCAATCGGCGGAAGAACAAATGAAGCACGAGCCGTTGTTTCACGATTCGTTCCTCAAGATGGTCCGCGTGTTGCCTTATGACGATTCAAAGCTGAAGACAGAGGGGGCTTCGGCTCGGGATATCGGCAACCGTTATTTCGTCCCCGTCACTCCTGCTTTCTATCTGCTGGATGCCAGTAAGCGTGTCCTGCTCAAGAATGCCACGTTTGGACAGACGCTTCAAACGCTTCAGGAGCTGAAGCGTGAAAGGGAAAAGGAGTAAGGAAGTCGTCTTTCCTCTCTTGCCCTTTTTTCTTCTCTTCCATACCTCTAAAAACGGTCTGAGTCACACCGAGGGTGCCGGTGTGACTCAGACCGAGGTAGGCGGTGTGACTCACACCGCTTTTGGAGTGCAAGGCGCACCGCAGATGGGGCTATTGCTTAAACCTTACTTTAAGACCGACGGTGAGCATTCTGCCAGGATTGTAGAGGGCGAATTTTCGTGTTGACGAGTCAATGCGATTGTCTGTCTTGTCGAAGATGTTGTCAATGCCGATGCTGGGCTCAAGGAGGGCCCACTTTGTGCAGTCGAACGTGTGGGTTGTGTTGAAATTCAGCACACCATAGCCTGGGGCGTCCTCATAGGTGCCAGTGTAGTATGTCTTTGACTGGAAGCGTCCGTTGAGATTAGCGTTGAGCGCATATAGTCCCCATGCATGATGGTAGTTGAGCGCCACAGTGGCGGTGTTGCGGATGCTGCGCTCCAGCGTGCTCCATTCACCGTCACTCTTGGTACGAGCGTAGGTGTAGGCATAGTTGGCTGAGAGATTGAATCCAGGGAAAAGATTGGCTGACAGGTTGACCTGCACGCCCTTTACGTCGCCCTTGTCGCTATTGCGATAGAGTGAATAGCGTTCCAGTTTCTCGGCTTCCTCTGGTTTCATCTCTGGGAATTCACCTTGCAGACGGTTGAGTTCGGCCTCTTCCACTGGCACTTCTTGACGTACCACCATGTCGTTGATACGGTTCATGTAGCCTGTGACGCTGAACACTAGCACATCGGTGTGGTATTCGGCGTTAAGGGCGAAGTAGTTACTCTTCTCTGGCTTCAGCGCCTGGTTTCCGAAGATGATTTGTGGTTTGCCGCGATTGACAGAGTAATAGTGGTAGTAGAGCTCATCCAATCCTGGTGCACGGAATCCCGCAGAGTAGGTGGCGCGGAAGTTGAATGCACCGGGCGAGAACATCAGTGTGGCCTTGGGGGTAAGATGGCTGCCAGCTGTCTTGTGATCGGTGTAGCGAGCGCCTACCGTTGCTGTCAGATTGCGCAGTAGCTTGTGCTCGTGCTGTCCGTAGAGGGCAAATTGGTGCACACGCTCATCGATGTTGCCCGAGGTAGCGTCGAGCTGGTCAGTGCGCCAGTTGGCTCCCACAATGGTTGTTGAGTTCTTCATCAGTCCGAAGATGCCTTTGAGGTCACCCTCGTAGGCATGCTGCTTTTTAGACCGCACGAAGTCGCCCACCTTGTTGCTCTTAGTGGCTACATCGTACTCCTTGCCGTAGCTGAAGCGGTCGGAGGTGAAGGTGGCCTGTAGGGAGTTCTTCTGCGTGAACTTGTAGATGCCGCCCACATTCCAGCGCAGTCCCTTATACCGCATCTCGTAGTCGGAGCCCCCCTTGATGTCGGTGCGTGAGTTGGGACGGTCGGTCATCTTGTAGGAATAGTCGAAACCTGCGTTGAAGGCCAACTTGGCATTAGGAGAGAAGGTGAACTTCTGTCCCAGGATGTTGGAATGGTAGCCAGTAAACAGGGGAGCAATGCTTGGTTCAGTTTCAGTAGTGGAGCCCTTCTTGTATTCCAGCCCGTTGATGCGGTAGCTGTCAGCGCGGTCGTGAGTGAAAGAGGTGTAGCTGCCGAAACCATGGGTGAAAATGTCGAGCGTGACGGCTTCTGTCAGTTGTCCTTTTCCCGATACGCGTGTGTCACTTCCCACGCTAATCAGCTGCTGGGTGGGTTGGTCTGTGATGATGTTGATAACTCCGGCAATGGCGTCGCTTCCATAGAGTGACGATGCCGCTCCGTCCAGCACCTCAATGCGCTTGATGCGGGAGAAGTTGATGCGGTTCAAATCTACATTATTTGAGATGTCACCTGAAAGCCGCTGGCCATTCACAAGGATGAGGATATACTTGTTGCCCAGTCCATTCATTCGAAGGAAGGTGCCCATAGAGTTGGGAGCCATTGACACCTGCGGCATCATGCGGGTGATGGCAGCGTCTAAGGTATTGATGCCCTGTTCGTGCATCTCTTGTGCTGAGAGTACGCGCACGGGAGTGGCCGTAGATTTCAGTCTCTGATGGTGGCCTGAACCTGTCACCACGATGGGGTTGAGGTTGTAGGTTCGCTCAGTGGCAGTGCTGTCGCGGTGCTCCATGCGGTGCACTTGCGCAAAAGCAGCGCTCCCGCATGAGAGCGCTGCTAAGATGAATATTTTCTTCATGAATTAGAATGGAAGTGTTTTATTCTTCAGGATACTTTGAGTGATAGTAGTCAACAACTTCTGCGTCCTCTGTGTGCTGGATGTAGATGCTGCGGATGTTGTCGTACTCGAGCAGGCCATGTACGAGACCTGCTTCACCGTCGGTGTAGTCAATCTCATCGATGTCGTAGCCTGAATGCTCGAAGTACTTCTTCCAGCTGGTGTCTTCTACCTCACCGTCTTCATTCTCCTTGAAGCCATTGTCCCATGCGTCGTCGTTACCGGCCATGTCATTGTGGGCGTGGTCACCGGCGATGGACATGAGTGGAGCGCAGAATACGCTGCCGGAATAGATACCTTGGTTTTGCATGCGCTCGAGTACTTGTACCTTGAAGTTTTCTTTCATGTCAACAGTACCTACGAAGTAGTTGGTGTTGATAGCCTGCAGAGCAGTTTCCAACTGGCTGTAACGAATGTTGGCCTTGAAGGTGTCGTATTCGTCAGGGTTACCGTGACCCATGAAGAGCATAGCGCCTTCGCTGACGTAGTCTTTGAAGTTTGCGTGCAGAGCATCAGCCAGAATAGCGGCATCATCCTCTGTGTACATGAGTGGCATACCCAGCTTCAGGGTTACCTCAGACATGTACTTGTCGTCGAGGTCACCGTTAGAGTTGTTGCCAAAGTCCTTCATGGCATTCACTACGCGGCTGAACTCCTCACCAGGAATCACCTGCATAGACTGCACGATGATTTCGCTGTACTTCACGCGGCCGAAGGCCTCAAGCCAGTACTTAGGCTCGTAGAAGTTGCGTTTTGCAGTGTTCTCGCCAGCGGCAGCACGGTTGATGCAGATGGCAGAAGAGAATGAGAGATACACGTCATAGTCGGGGAACTTAGCCTTGTACTCCTTGACGGTGTTGTCGAAGGCATCGTAGGCCTGCTGCCAAGTAGAGCCGAATGCAACAAGCAGAATGGCCTTGTCGCTCTTCTTCTGTTTTTTCACGGTAGCGTCAACAGCGCGCTGGTAACGTTCCATGTTTGAAAGATTGTCGTCGTCATCGCTGCATGCTGTGAAGCTCACAGCTGTCATGAGGGCTACTGCTGCCATCATGAGAAACTTAATTGTCTTCATAATTGGTTTGATTAATTGGGTTGGACTTATATTTGTTGATAAGTTTTTTGCCTTGATTGAAACGGATGGACAGTGTAGCGTAGAAGGTGGTGCCGGGTGTGGTGGTGCCGAGGTGCAAGCCGTGTGGCGTGCGGTCCACATAGTTGAAGATGTTGTCTACACCGGCTTCTACTTTATAGTTTATGTGGCGGTTATTGCCCAGCGTGTGGGTGGTGGAGATGCGCCATAGGCAGAATCCTTTTCCATCGCCATCCACTTGATAGTAGCGCTTGCTGGACATGCGCCCATAGAGGCCAATGCCTAACTGATAGGTGGGAACGAAGCGGTGTTCCCATGAGGCGAACAGGTTGCCCTTATGATAAGCCATGCCGTCAATGACTACACGTGCCAGGCGGTCGTGGTTGGAGTCATACACGTGAGCTTTTGTGTCGAGGTAACTGTAGCCGATGCCTCCAGCCCATTCTTTATGGGTGTAGCGCAGACTCACATCAGCACCGCATGTGCGGGCGTCTTCCATGTTTCTGTATTGGCGCACCTTGCTGAGCATCTCGCCGTATTGCTGACGGTAGATCTCAGGTGCATTTGTACGTGGGATGGTGGCCAGCGCAATCATATTCTCTACCTTGTTGTAGTAGCCGGATACGGTTACGTTGAAGCCCTTGTAGCTCCATTCACCGCTCAGCGAGAAGTAGTTGGAGGTCTGTGCCTTCAGGTCTTTGTTGCCCAAGTACATGATGACAGAGTTCATCTCGCGGATGTAACGGTAGTTCATCTCTTTTAGCGATGGCGATTTGAAACCTTGGCTCCATGTGGCACGCAGTCTGACATCGCCCATGCTTACCATGGCTGACACTTTAGGAGTCAGTTTCCACCCGAAACCTTCGTTTCGGTTCAGTCGAAGCCCGCCAGTGAATTGTAGCCATTGGAGCATGTTCCATTCGTCTTGTACATACAGAGCTTCTGTGTTGTCGTTTGCTGTTCTTTCTTCCAAACTTGTGGGCGCTTTCAAGTAGTCGTAGCGCATTTCAATACCAGCGCTCAGTCGTTGTTCGAAAGGCAGTGAGAACACACCCTTCAAGTGCGCCATTGTGCGTTCTTGGTTGCTTTGTAGCAGTTTCTGTCCTGCAAAGTAGGGAAAGTCGAGAATGAGTTTTCCGTCTGCATCGTAACCTTCAGCCAATGTAGTGGAGGTGAACGAGTGGTAGTAGGCGTGTTTGTTCCAATCGACATCAAGTGTGATAACATCTCCGGCAGGGGTCTTCCATTGTCCGCCTATTGCTGCTGACGCATTGCGGTAGGTAAGGTCGAATGTCTTCACGTCATACTTGGGGTATTTGCCTTTGGGGCGGTAGATGCCTTTGCCATAGATGGAGCCGCTAGCGTAGAACTCCCACTGCTTGGAGGGAGTGAATGTCAGTTGCTCAGACACTTGCCAGCTGGTGTGTTCATTCACTGTCTTGTTGCGTGAATCGGTGATGGGAGCCGTGCTGCTGGGCGTTGACTCTCGACCGGTGTTCTGCCACCCGTCGCTATGTTGCAGCTGGAAGTTGGTGTAGCTCTTCCACTTTCCCCATGCCAGCGCCACGCCATTGTGCTGGCGCACATCGTTGTAGGTGCCGTATCGGGTAGTGTTTTCTGCCATAAAGCCTTCGTTGTGCTTCTTCGTGATGATGTTGACCACACCGGCGATGGCATCGCTTCCATAGAGTGCTGACGAGGCGCCCTTCACAATCTCAATCTTCTCAATGTTGTGCGGGTCAATGAGAGAGAGGTCGTTCTCTCCTCCTACATCGCCATGTATGCGCTTGCCGTCAATAAGTATAAGAATGTAGTTGTTGCCTAGGCCGTTCATCTGCATCTGACTACCCATGTCTCCTTCGTTGAAGGCAAACGAGGACGTTAAGCCAGACAAAATGTCGGCCACGGAACTGCCCGAGAAATTGCGTAGCATTTGCCGGGATATGACTTCAGTCTGCACAGGAGCATCCTTCAACAGGTGCTGTGTGCCAGTACCTGTTACTACTACTTCCTGCAGAGAGTCGCTCCGCACGATGTCTTGTGCCATCACTATTTGGATGAGGCACATCAGTCCCCATCCAAGAAACCATCTCTTCATTAATCCTGTGTATTGCTGCGTATGTTCCTGTACGCCGATACAAGCTCAGGGGTGCTAGCCCTATCTTTAAATAAGTGTTTGGCAGGTCTTCTGACTTTCCTCCTGTCCACTCGCCTTCCCGATTCCTCAGTGGCTTTTGCTGGTGGATGTTGATATAAGAGGATTACAGCTGCAGGTACAGCTCCGGAATTGCACCGGATTCCCTTGCATCGGGAACGTCGCTTCCTTTTGGGAAGTTGTTGAGAGCGTTCCAATTACCAATCTGCGGCAAAGGTACAAACTTTTTTAGGATTCATTCATCTTTTTCGGAGTTTTTTTTCTACCTTCGCATACTGATGGCACCTTCATTTCTTATAGCAGCACCAACAAGTGGCTCGGGCAAGACGACTATTGCTCGTGGGCTGATGGCGTTGTTTACACGGAAAGGTAGGGTGGTGCAGCCCTTTAAATGCGGCCCTGACTACATTGACACGAAGTTTCATGCAACAGTGTGTGGACGCCCCAGCATTAATCTTGACACCTTTATGGCGTCGAAGGACCATGTGAGGGAACTCTTTGCCCGCTATGGTGCCGATGCTGATATGTGTATAGTGGAGGGCATGATGGGACTGTTCGATGGCTATGACCGTGACAAAGGCTCGTCTGCTGAGATTGCGAGTGTGTTGGGCCTGCCCGTAGTGCTGGTGGTGGATGCTAAAAGTGCTGCTTATTCAATAGCGGCATTGCTGTCAGGCTTTCTTCATTTCCGCAAGGATGTCCGCATTGTTGGTGTTATCTTTAATAAGGTCGGATCAGAACGTCATCAAGAGATGCTTCGTCAAGTATGTACAGATTTATCCATCACTTGCTATGGGTTTCTCCCGAAACATGCAGAACTGGAACAAGGTTCGCGTTACCTCGGACTGGACTTTTCTGAGGATACAAAAGACGATGCGTTAGTGAAATTATTGGAGGAGAACGTGCAATGGGAAAAACTGTTAAAGTTGTGATGGCAAGGAATGGCGAGTCGTTCTCTTTCTATTATCATGAAACGATTGATCAATGGGCGCGCGAGGGGAAAAGCGTGACGTTCTTTGACCCCGAGAAGGATGTTCCGGACTTGAGCGATTGCGACTTGCTCTACTTGCCTGGAGGCTATCCTGAAAAGCATTTGGACGCTCTTGTGGGGGCTGAACAGACACGGCAGGCTATCCGCAGCTATGCGGAACGTGGCGGACGTGTTGTGGCTGAGTGTGGCGGGATGATGTATCTGTGTCAAAGCATCTTGACTGATGAGGGCGAATCTCCGATGTGCGGTGTTCTGCCATATCGTGTCACAGCGCGGAAGAAGGACCGTAAGCTCTCGCTGGGCTATCGGAGTTTTGTCCTTGGTGGGGTAGAGTGTCGGGGGCATGAGTTCCACTACACCCAGTTTCTTGGCGATGTACCCCCGTCTGTCGTGCAAGTCTATAACGCTAAAGGAGAACCAGTTTCCACACCGGTGTTCAAGTACAAGCAAGTGTTGGCAAGCTATACACATATATATAACATAGGAGATATAGCAGGTATATGAAGAAACTTCACCCCATCATGTTGGCCGGTACGGGCAGTGATGTTGGCAAGAGTATTCTTGCTACAGCCTTGTGCCGTATCTTCTTGCAAGACGGTTATCATCCCGCTCCGTTCAAAGCACAGAACATGGCATTGAACTCGTACGCTACTCCGGAAGGGCTTGAGATAGGACGCGCACAGGCTGTGCAGGCTGAAGCGGCGGGTATCCCCTGCCATACAGATATGAATCCTCTGCTGCTGAAACCGCAGAGTGACCATACAAGCCAAGTAGTGTTGAACGGTAGGCCTATTGGTAACCGTGATGCCTATGACTATTTTCGTAAAGAAGGCAGGGAAGAACTGCGGCATGAGGTGTGTGCCGCTTTCGACCGTTTGAACGCTTGTTACAACCCTGTTGTGATGGAGGGGGCAGGTAGCATTTCTGAGTTGAATCTGCGTGATAGTGACATCGTGAACATGCCGATGGCTCGCCATGCTAATGCGGATGTGATTGTTGTGGGCGATATTGATAGAGGAGGAGTCTTTGCTTCGGTTTATGGCAGCATTGCGTTACAGCCCCCCGAAGACCGAGAGCGTATCAAGGGCATCATCATCAATAAGTTTCGTGGAGACTTGCGACTGTTTGATAATGGGCGGAAGATGTTAGAGAACTTGTGTGGAGTGCCGGTATTAGGTGTGGTTCCGTACTATAAAGATATTCACATTGAGGAGGAAGACAGTGTTGACCTTGCCAGCAAGTCGATGCAAGCTGAACGTGGCAAAGTGAATGTGGCTGTGGTGCTCTTGCGGCATCTTTCCAATTTCACCGACTTCAATGTGCTGGAACGTGACCCGCGAGTGCATCTCTTCTATACAAACAATACGGAAGACCTCATGAAGAGTGACATTATCATTTTGCCCGGTTCTAAATCGACCCTGAGCGACTTGTATGAGCTGCGGCGCAATGGTGTGGCACAAGCTATTATTCGGGCGCATCGCGAAGGAGCGACCGTTATGGGCATCTGTGGAGGCTATCAAATGATGGGTGTGGAAGTGTGTGACCCGCACCATGTGGAGGGGAATATAGAGCGTTTGCCTGGTTTAGGACTATTGCCCACCACAACAACCATGTCGGGGGAAAAAGTGACGCGTCAAGTGACTTGTGAGTACGGCGCAGGCTATGAAATACACATGGGTGAGACTCGTCCTCTCGATGCGGCTCCTTCTCCTCTTCTGCATCTGAGCGACGGTGCAGAAGATGGTTATTTGGTAGATGAGCATTGCATGGGAACCTATGTGCATGGTATTCTCGATAACCCTTCCTTCATTGAGAAACTGCTGGCGCCTTTCAAGGACAAAATGGCGCAGACGGCGCAAACTTTCGACTATCACTCCTTTAAGGAGCAGCAGTACGACCTATTAGCAGCTCATGTGCGTCAGTATATAAACTTAGACTTGCTCTACCAAATCTTGCAGAAGAATGATTGACGGACACGGTGATGACATCTATAGTTACGAAGGCATTCGAGTGAACTTCAGTTCTAACATTTATGCTCATGCTGACCTTTCGAAGTTGGAGGCGCACTTGTGCCGTCATATAGATGCCATTCGCTCCTATCCAGAACCTTCTGCCCGTTCGTTGGAGAAGGCAATAGCTCATGAGTGTGGCATTGATGCAGACGAGGTGCTGGTGGTCAGTGGTGCCACCGATGCCATCTACTTGATTGCACAGGCTTTCCGTGACAGGAAGACATACTGCGTCTATCATCCCACGTTCTCTGAGTACGATGACGCATGTCAGCTATTTGGCTATGAAGAGCGTCCGGATGGTGCGCTTTGCTGGCTTTGCAACCCCAATAACCCGACAGGCCGAGTGGTGTCCAAGGACTTTATCAGAGAAGTTTCATCTGCGCATGAGATATTGGTGGTGGATCAGTCGTATGAGGACTATACGGATTATCCGCTGCCTCAGCCTGCTGATATGTTGTGTCAGGATAATACCATTCTGCTTCACTCCATGACCAAGCGGTACTGCATCCCCGGATTGCGCTTGGGATATATTACGGCACCAGCAGATATTATCCGCTCTCTGCGTCAGCAATATAGGCCTTGGGCCGTTAATGCACTTGCGATGGAAGCGGGCAAGTGGCTGCTTGAGAACAAGGTTCAACTCGTTCCTGATTTGAAGGCTTATCTGCAAGAGACCCAACGTCTTCGTCAGAACCTTTCTCGTCTTGCGGGTATCGAGTGCTTTGATACTCAGACAAATTTCTTCCTTTGTGCCATTCAGCCTTGTAGTGCCGCAGAACTGAAGGAGTATTTGGCTCGCGAACACGGCATTCTCATTCGTGATGCCTCTAATTTCCGAGGTCTCACACCTCATCACTTTCGCGTTGCAGCACAGACTTCCGAAGAGAATGATGCGCTAGTGGCTGCCATCGCTCAATTCCTTCAGCAAAGATGATAGCACAAACTGACATATTGGTCTTGCTTGCAGGTTGGACACTCGACCTCTTTCTTGGTGATCCATTGTGGATGCCGCATCCTGTCGTTTGGTTTGGCAGGATGATATCATGGGGAGAAAAACACCTCAATAAAGAACGGCATCGCAAATTGAAAGGGACGCTCCTGTCATCCTTCCTCGTCGTCTTTGTATGGGTGGCTACACGGGCGCTTCTCCGCTTCACTTCTTGCATTGCTGCCGACGTGGAGCTTTTCCATTCCACATTCCATGTTTCACTTTCCGTATTCTTCTCCATGCTCATCATCTTTTGGTGTCTTGCGGGCACTACCCTTATCCGAGAGGTTCGCCAGACCTTCCTTGCTGTAGACCGTTCCATAGAAGAAGGGCGCAGGCAGGTGGCTCGCATCGTAGGCCGTGATACAAGTGAATTGACGGCACAGGAGATTCGTACGGCAGCGCTTGAGACTCTTGCCGAAAATTTGAGTGATGGTGTTATAGCCCCGCTTTTCTGGCTGGGCATTGGTGGCATTCCTGGCATGTTGGCTTACAAGATGGTGAACACGCTCGATTCAATGATAGGCTATCGTACCGAACGCTACCGTGACTTTGGATGTTTCGCGGCCCATCTTGATGATGTGGCAAACTATATTCCGGCCCGCCTTACGGCATTCCTTATGGTGTTGGCGTCAGGGCGTCTCTCTCTGCTGGGATTTGTGGTGAAGTATGGCCCTAAGCATGCCTCTCCCAATAGCGGTTATCCAGAATCCGCCCTCGCTGGAATCTTGAATTGTCGCTTCGGCGGTCCTCACACCTATTTCGGTGAACTTTTCGAGAAGCCTTACATCGGAGAAAACGACCGTCTGCTTACGACGAAGGATATGCGTGCTTCCATTAGAATCAATAGAGTGGCAGAATGTTTGGCAATCATGCTGCTGCTTGCACTATATATTCTCAAGCAGATATTGATATGAGAAAGATAATATTAATCACAGGTGGTCAGCGTTCGGGCAAAAGTCAATATGCTGAGCGTTTGGCTCTTACCCTCAGTCCTGCCCCCGTCTATGTAGCAACAGCTCATGTGTGGGACGAGGAGTTCCGTCAGCGTGTCATCAAGCATCAAGAACGGAGAGGTCCAGAATGGGGAAATATTGAAGAAGAGAAGTTTCTCAGTCGCCACGACCTCACAGGGCGTGTGGTGGTCATTGACTGCATTACCCTCTGGTGCACCAACTTCTTCTTTGAACTACAAGATGTGGACAAGGCCCTGGCAGCCCTCAAGGCTGAGTTCGACCGCTTTACTGATCAAGATGCTACCTTCATCTTCGTGACGAATGAAATTGGCTCTGGCGGTGTGAGCGAAAATGCCGTGCAGCGCAAGTTTACCGATTTGCAAGGGTGGATGAACCAGTATGTTGCCAAGTGTGCCGATGAGGTGGTGCTGATGGTGAGTGGCATCCCCGTGAAGATAAAATAAATCATATAGACTCTATGAAACGATTTCATATACAAGCTCCCGATGAGGCTCTTCGCCCCATCATCCAGGCCAAGATAGACAACCTCAACAAGCCCAAAGGCTCTCTGGGACGCCTCGAAACGTTGGCCATGCAGATTTGTCTTGCCCAACAGACCTTGACCCCCTCGTTGGCGCATCCATGCCATTTGTTGCTGGGTGGTGACCATGGCATTGAGCGTGAAGGTGTGAGCGTGTCGCCCCGTGAGGTGACCTGGCAGCAAATGATTAACTTCACCAAAGGTGGTGGAGGAGTCAACATGTTCTGCCGTCAGCATGGTTTTCATCTGCGCATTGTGGATGTGGGTGTTGATTATGACCTCACTCATGTGGAAGGGATTATCGACAAGAAGGTGGCACGTGGCACGCGTAACTTCTTGCATGAGCCAGCCATGACGGCCGAGGAATATGATCGTACCTTGCAAGTGGGCATAGACCTTGCCAATGAGTGCTATGCAGAGGGATGCAAGGTGCTCTGTATTGGCGAGATGGGCATAGCCAACACCTCTCCATCTTCCATATGGATGAGCCTCTTCTGCCATATTCCGTTGGATGAGTGCATCGGTGCGGGTGCGGGTCTGAATGCTGCTGGCATCAGCCACAAGCGTGACATTCTCCAGCATGCTCTTGAGCATTTCGGCAAGCAGATGCCTGCCCCCACAGCTGATGATGCTATCCGTTACTTTGGCGGCTTTGAGATGGTAGCGGCCATTGGAGCTATGCTCCGTGCGGCAGAGCTGAAGATGCTTGTCCTTGTCGATGGCTTCATCATGACCGCTTGTGCGTTGGCTGCCTGTCAGCTTCATCCTGAAACCCTGTCCTATATGATATTCGGTCATTGTGGCGACGAAAGCGGTCATCGCCGTATGCTTGATGCCCTTGCCGCAGAACCTCTCCTTTCATTGGGTCTGCGCTTGGGTGAAGGGACAGGGGCACTTTGTGCTTTCCCTATTCTTGATTCTGCTGCTCGCATGATGAACGAAATGAACAACTTTGACAATGCCAACATCACCAAGTACTTTTAACCAGCCCATGCGCTGGGCGATTCTCTTTTAGCCTATGCCCATCAAATATCACGAACGTATCTTTGCCTCCTTTATCTTCTTCACCAGAATCCCTTTCTGGCGGCTTCATCAGCCTCCAAAGGAAGCCTACGCCACAGTAGTGGAGCATTGGCCTCTCACGGGCTGGCTTACGGGTGGCATCATGGCAGCGGCTCTCTTTGGCGCTTGCCACATTTTCCCGTTTCCTGTTGCTGTAGCCCTTGCCATTGTGGTGCGTCTGTTCGTGACAGGCGCCTTGCATGAAGACGGTCTTGCTGACTTCTTCGATGGTTTTGGTGGAGGAACCGACCGGCAGCGTATTCTTGTCATCATGAAGGACTCTCACATCGGCACCTACGGCGTGATAGCCCTCATCTTCTATTTCCTTCTTCTATGGGGCGTGCTTTGCTCCATGCCGCCCATGACGGCGGTGTTTGCTATTCTTGCTGCAGATCCTGCTGCAAAGATGCTCTCCAGCCAGATTGTTAACTTCATGCCTTATGCTCGCCGTGAAGAAGATGCCAAAAACAAGACAGTCTATCGCCCCATTAGCATGGGGGCAACAGCCGGCCTAGCCGTGCAGGGACTGCTTCCCTCCATGCCTCTAATTGTATTCACGGAGGTTACATGGTGGCTTGCGGTACTCGCTCCCATTCTCACCGTGGCTTTTCTCTTTCTCTTTGTTTGGCGGAAGCTGCACGGCTATACAGGTGATTGTTGCGGTGCTGTTTGCTTGATGGCTGAACTTTCTTTCTATCTGGCTGTATCACTCATGTAATTGCCGGTGGCGAGATGTGTGCATTTGCCGTATAGAAGGTCCATAAGTATCCGTTTTTCCGTTGCTTCTTGTGTGGAAACTCCACTGCTCATCAAGAAGCCCTTCCACGGCCTCAAAAACGGTCTGATTCACACCGGCACCCTCGGTGTGACTCAGACCGGCACTACCGGTGTGACTCACACCGTTTTTGTGGTGCAGGAAGCATGTCTTTTGAGATGTGCTGAACGGATGAAAAAAGAAAAAGCGGCAATGTCGAATGACACTGCCGCTTTTCGTAGCGGGGGAGGGGCTCGAACCCTCGACCTCCGGATTATGAATCCGACGCTCTAACCAGCTGAGCTACCCCGCCATCACTATGGACGTTTTCCTTTAGCGAGTGCAAAGGTAGCGCTTTTTCGACAACCGACAAAGAATTTTGCAAGTTTTTTTGCGCAGGGAACTGAAAAAGTGAGAAAAAGGGGAATCCCCTTCGCTGTATGAACGAAATGTCGTACCTTTGCAGCCGATTTTAAGAAGGACTATAATATTCATAGGTAAAGAAACAAATTATGGCTTACAATTTGCTAAAAGGTAAAAAGGGAATCATCTTTGGTGCATTGAACGACCAGTCCATCGCTTGGAAGGTGGCAGAGCGTGCCGTTGAAGAAGGTGCACAAATCGTGCTTACTAATACAGCTGTTGCTTGCCGCATGGGTACCATTGCGGAACTGGCAGAGAAGACAAACGCAACTGTGATTGCTGCCGATGCTACCAGCGTGGATGACTTGGAAATGCTCTTCACTGAGGCACAGAAGGCTCTCGGCGGAAAGATTGACTTTGTGCTCCACTCATGCGCCATGAGCGCAAACATGCGCAAGAAGCGTACATACGATGACCTCGACTATAGCCTGCTCGACAAGACACTTGACATATCAGCAATCTCTTTCCACAAGATGCTGCAGGTAGCTAAGAAGCTTGATACGCTGAACGAGAATGCCAGCGTGTTGGCGCTCACTTATGTGGCCAGCCACCGTACATTCTTCGGCTACAACGATATGGCTGACGCCAAGTCACTCCTTGAGTCTATCGCTCGTTCCTTCGGTTACATCTATGGCCGTGAGAAAGGCGTGCGCGTGAACACTATTAGCCAGTCTCCTACATACACGACAGCAGGTTCTGGCATCAAGGGCTTCGACGGTCTTTATGACTTCTCTGACCGCATGTCTCCTCTGGGTAACGCAAGCGCAGACGAGTGTGCAGACTACTGCATCGTGATGTTCTCAGACCTCACCAAAAAGGTGACTATGCAGACTCTCTTCCATGATGGCGGTTTCTCCAACATGGGTATGTCTCTGCGTGGCATGACTCAGTACAACAAATCCTTCATCGAGGAGAACACCGATAAGGAAACTGGTAAGATTATCTACGGATAAACAGTATTTGTTTATCTATAGCAATAAACAAAGAAACGGCTGCTCCATGATGGGGCAGCCGTTTCTGTTATCTTTGTCTTATTCTACTCGTGTGGCTTTGCCGTCGATGATGTAGATGCCGTTTCGTTGAAGGTCGGCTTCTTCAATCTTTATCCCTTGCAGCGTGTAAATACCTTTCGAGGAATGGATTGGACGGATGGACAGGATACCATCGGGTTCCTCTTCGGGAATGTAAGTGAGGGTGAAGTTGTCGAAGATGGTCCAGTCCTCACTGATGGTAGTTGTCTTTTTTACTCCGATGCGCAATTTGCCGTTCTCGCCTACGTTGCAGATGAGAGAGTTTGGGTAGAGCCCTGCATGGAAATAGGCGCTGGTCTGTTCCATCGTGTTGGGCACGTAGCCATAGCCTGTGGCCATCACACCGATAGCTCCTTTCTTACCAGCCTCTTCGATGATGGACAGAAGGGGAATGCTGACGTTTTCTGAGCCGTTTGCATAGAGCATGGCATGGAGCCGTTCGTTGGCTGCATTGTGAGTGGCGGCTGCGTTGGCAGTGTTGCCTGAACGGTAGAAGCCTTGGCAGGTGAGGAGATACTTGCCTTGTGGCAGTCCTTCAATCGTCTGATAGACATCAAAGTTGGTGTTGTATTTCTCTGCGCAGTCGTATTCTACTGTAGGAGAGCCAGACCAACCTACTTTCGAGTCGCCTTCGAACGACGGGTTGATGATGTAGTCCGTGTAGTCTGTCTTTTTGACTTCGGGAAAGGGGGACACGCTTTCAGCGCATACCTCGTTGTTATCATTCAAATAGACACGGATGGTTTCACCTTTCTTGATGCTGTAGCCATTGAGTGAGGCTGTTGTGATGGCGATGTTGATGATGCCATCAGCACTGGCGGTGATGTAGGCAGAAGTGTCGTCAATAAGCTGGGCGGTCAGGTTGCTGCCAGACACCATGACGGCGAGGGGATGTGCCACGGAGTTATTCTGCTGAATAGTGAACGTGACTGTGGCCTTGTCGCGATTGATGGTGGTGGGCTGGTAGAAGACGGGAGCAACAACTGATTCTTCGCCTTGGATGTAGAAGTCTTTCAGTGTAAACGTGTTCTCGCCTTTGAAGTTGCTGGCCATGAAATAGTAGCGGTCAGCATCGGAAACGATAACACCGTTCCAGCCTGTGGGCAGTTTGTCTTTCAGCGTCAGCATAAGGCTTGCCATCTCTTTGGTCTTTTCAGCATTGATGTTGCTATAATAAACGAGGTTGCGGGCATCCACCACCTCGCCTGCCTTCACAGAACGTGGAGTGTTGGAGTACATCGGGTATAGTTTCGATGTGTAGATGGAGTTGTTGGCGCCACGGTCGCCAAAGCCAATCTTCTTGCCGTTGCCAGTCGAGATGACACCCAGTTCGTTGTCTATATTCACCCATTCACTCTCAAAGGTGGTGAAGGCGCTTCCGTCCAGTTGCTTGTGGCTAATGCTTTCGCCCTTATTATAATATAATGTACGTGTAGTCTTCATCAGCTCGTCTGTAGAGATGGCAAGCAGACCACCTTTCTCGGCGTTGATAGTGGCTGCAGCGTTGGCTGTCACGTAGTCGAGATAGATGAGGGCGTTCTGTGGGGTGGAATAGATGGCAAAGCGGTTATTGAGTTTATTGCCGTTCACATTCAATTCACCGTTCATTACGTAGCTGTTGCCCTTTAGTTGGTAGATACCGCTCACGACAGGCGTGGCATTAGTGCTTTGGCCTGATACTTCGTACCAGCCAGTCAAGTTACCTGTGTTGTTGGCACGGTAGGGCACCACTATTTTGTTCTTGTCGGGGGAGTTCGCTGCAAAGTAGCCGGTGTAGGACTTCAGCCCTTTGCTCCACGAGAAGCAAGAGAAGCGGTTGTCTGTTGATGCGCGGACAATGTTTTGGCAAGGAATCATGCGGGCCTCTCCATACTGCTTGTTAAAGTCGTCCCATGTCGTTGGGGTGAGGTCGGCGGTGGAGAGTGCATCGTGCATCAGGTAGGTCATCATCACTCGGTGGGCCTCCACGCCCATGCGGCGTGCACCTACGTCGGCACGCAGTAGCCAAGAACCGTCGGTGGTTGTCTTTTGACGTGCTTGAATATACTTGTAGGCCATATTCTCCAGCATCAGGGCATGTGGGTCTCGCAGGAAGCAGGCCATGGTTGAGTAGCTGGTGATTTGGTCATAGAGGAAGAGGCTCCAGTCATTGCCATTTGGCATAGCCAGTTCGCCATCAGGCAGTGCGAGCCAGTTCAGGATGTTGTCCTGCACCTCTTGATTGTGGTGCATCAGGGCATTAGTCTTCCACTTTTCTGTGCCGTACAGTCCCAGCTGGAACATCTTGAGGGCAAGAGCTGCCTCGCCCAGCTCTTGTTGTACTACATTCTGATAGGAAGTGTGGAAGAGATTGTGGTTCTGAAGTGAATAGTCATCGTAGAGGTTTTGTCCCTTGTAGAGATCTGCGATGGTTGTATTGTCGTACCATTCGTCGATAATAGTGGTGTTGTTCACATCGGAGGGGTGTGAGTAGCTGTTGATGGCGAACTCGCGCAGACGCTTGAACCATTTGTCGGCCAGAGGGTCATTCGGGAACAGTCCAAGTGTAGCGGCGAGAATGTCAGCCTCCCACCCGTTTTCCTCGGCCTTGGTGTCGCCTGCATAGCCAGTGGGGATGTTGCGGTAAAGCTCATAGTTGCACTCGGCTTTCAGCAGTTCGTAGATGTATCCTTTCTGTGCATCGCTGAGGTTGTTCCATTGGAAGAAAGCGGAGTAAGCTACAGACATCGCCCAGAGAGAAGACTCCCATGCGACATCACTGGTGGAGGTGCTGCCCCAATAGTTGCCTCCTGAGCAGACCTTGAGTTTATTGGCCTTGTGGGTAGAGTATGCGAAGACGAGCGACTTCTTGGCCATATCTTTAATCTTATCCCAAGTCACACCTGCTGGCAAGGTTACACCTGCTGGCTTTCCATACTTGACGAGGAAAGCGCAAATCATGGAGAGGTCAGCGTTGGGACGCACACCGCGTTCGTCGTTGCCCATCGTGTTCTCGCCTTTGAAGGCACCGCATGCTTCCCCTATGGAGTTGGGAGCTTGACACTCCTGAAAGTCGTTGACAAGGTATGTGGAGAAGTTGGCGAGCATCTGCAGAAGGTCTTGTTTCATGGTGGCTTCAGACACAAAGTCTGCCTTGATAACGCCTTCGGTGAAGGAGGAAACGGCTTCTTCTGTAGGATCTTCAGGTTCTGTGTATTCGTTAGGGAGACGGTAGAGCTTTATGTTGTCGAGAAGAATAGATGCACCGGCTCCATTCACGAAGTTGATGTTGAGGCCTAAGTTGATGGTGGTCTCTGCCGTCAGTTCAAAGACGGATTCTGTGGTTGCCCATGTGGATGGAATGCTTGTGGCGAAGGATAAAGAAGTGGATGCGGTTCCAGCCACGACAGAAGCTGTGGTTGCCGAGGTTGTAGCTGCTTTGTTGTCGATGACAAGCTTGTATTTGCCTGCTTGTAGTTTCACTTTCTGAGTGAGCGAAACGTTTTGGGCTGTCCATGCGTTGCGAAGGTAAAGCATCTGTTGTCCATCGGAAGGTGAGCCTGGAGCACCATAGTTGTTATCGGTGGCGGTAGCAGAGGCAGTCATGATGTCCACCACTGCATAGCCTCCAGAGGGAGCCGTGAGTGTCCAGCCTGTGACGGATGATACTGCATATCCACCACGCGAATCGGTGGCTCCGCTGGTTGCATCTTGCTCGAAGGATGGATTCTGAATGTATTGTGAAGTGATGTCTTCTTGTGCTGTAGCGGTAAGCGCCAATGCAAAAAGAGAGAGAATGAATGCTTTTTTCATAAATAGGTCAGGGAATAGATAGCAGTTAGTGGAAAAGGTGTACCCCTCGGACTGGATGCGACGTACCCCTCGGGTACGGCATGCTGTACCCGAGGGGTACGCCTAAAAGGAAGTAAATAAGAGGAATTACTTGAGGCGTGCCAAGGTCTCCTTGATGCGCTTCATGGATTCTACGATGTTTTCATCGCTGGTAGCGTAGCTCATGCGGAAGCATTCAGGCGAACCGAATGCGTCGCCACCAACAGTCGCCACATGGCCAACCTCGAGCAGGTACATGGCAAAGTCGGTAGAGTTATTGATGACACGGTCACCGTCCTTCTTGCCAAAGTAGCTGGAGCACTTAGGGAAGAGGTAGAAGGCGCCCTGTGGCTCATTAACCTCGAGGCCGGGAATTTCCTTAGCGAGCTTCACGATGAGGTTCTTGCGACGCTCGAAGGCTTGGCGCATGTCTTCCACACACTGCTGTGGGCCAGCGAATGCTGCCTCGGCAGCTTTCTGAGATACCGAACAAGGACCTGAAGTGTACTGGCCCTGCAGCTTGTTGCAACCTTTTACAATCCAGTCGGGCGCAGCGATGAAACCAATGCGCCAGCCTGTCATGGCGTATGCTTTTGATACTCCATTGATGACTACCACGCGGTCTTTGATGTCATCGAAAGAAGCCATTGAGGCGTGCTTGCCGACATAGTTGATATGCTCATAGATTTCGTCAGCGATGACAATGACGCGCTCGTGCTTCAGCAGCACGTTCTTCAAACCTTCCAACTCTTCCTTGCTGTAGACAGAGCCTGTAGGGTTGCTGGGTGAGCAAAGGATGAGTGCACGAGTCTTTGGCGTGATGGCAGCTTCCAATTGTGCGGGAGTAATCTTGAAGTCCTGCTCAATGGGTGCATCGACGAATACGGGTGTGCCTTCAGCTAAGAGCACCATCTGTGGGTATGAGACCCAGTATGGAGCAGGGATGATGACCTCATCGCCCGCATTGATGATAGCCATGATAGCATTGCAGACAGACTGCTTGGCACCATTGGAACAGAGAATTTGAGAGGGCTTGTAGTCCAGTCCGTTCTCGTTCTTGAGTTTGTTGACGATGGCCTGTTTCAACTCTGGATAGCCTGGCACGGGACTGTAACGGCTCCAGTTTTCTTCTACAGCTTTGATGGCTGCGGCTTTGATGTGGTCGGGAGTGTTGAAGTCGGGTTCACCAACACTCAAGTTGATAACGTCCACGCCCTGAGCTTTCAGCTCGGAGCTCTTCTGACTCATAGCGAGCGTAGCAGAAGGGGAAAGTCTGTTAAGACGGTCTGATAGTTGTTCCATATATAATTTATGTTTATATTAATTTACTAATGTTGAACGAAGGGCTTGTTGCCTTACTTGTTGAAGTGCAATGTGTGCCCCATGCGCTCCTTTTTCGTGTGTAAATAGCGCTCATTGTATTTGTTGGGGGTAATCTCAATCGGCACGTTCTCAACAATCTCAAGTCCGTACCCCTCAAGTCCGACACGTTTTACGGGATTGTTGGTGAGGAGGCGAATCTTGCTGATACCAATCTCGCGCAGGATTTGAGCTCCCACGCCGTAGTCGCGCAGGTCGGGGTCGAAGCCCAAATGGATATTGGCATCTACCGTATCTAGTCCTTCTTCTTGTAGCTTGTAAGCGGCTATCTTGTTCATCAGACCAATGCCACGACCTTCTTGAATCAGATAGACAATAGCGCCCTTGCCCTCCTTTTCGATGAGCTGCATGGACTTGTGCAGTTGCTCACCGCAGTCGCAACGCTGACTGCCAAAGATATCGCCTGTGGCGCAGCTGGAGTGCATGCGTACCAGCACGGGTTCGTCGGGCTTCCATTCTCCTTTGATGAGTGCTACATGCTCAAGGCCGTTACTCTTTTGGCGGAATGGAATAATGCGGAAATGCCCATACTCTGTTGGCATATCAGCCTCCACGCCTTTCTCTACCAAACTCTCTTTTTGCAAGCGGTATGCGATGAGGTCTTTGATTTGAATGAGTTTCATGTCAAATTCTTTGGCCTTCTCAACAAGTTGTGGCATGCGCGCCATTGTGCCGTCGGGATTGAGAATCTCAATGAGAGCGGCTGCTGGGCGCAAGCCTGCCAAGCGAGCCAAGTCAATGGCAGCTTCTGTGTGGCCAGAACGGCGCAGCACACCGTTGTCCTGTGCATAGAGGGGATTGATATGTCCTGGGCGGCCGAAGTCCGTGGGTTTAGCATCAGGATTGGCCAACCACTGAATAGTGGCGGCGCGATCGTGGGCGCTGACTCCTGTTGTACAGCCCTCAAGTTTATCGATAGTCACCGTGAAAGGAGTGCCCAGCATGGAGGTGTTCTCCTCCACCTGATGGGGCAGTTCTAGCTCCTTGGCGCGTGACAGGGTGATGGGCGAGCAAAGCACACCACGTCCTTCGCGGAGCATGAAGTTTACCTTCTCTGGAGTTATCATCTCTGCAGGAGTGATGAAGTCGCCTTCGTTCTCACGGTCTTCATCGTCAACTACAATGACGAACTTCCCTTGACGGAAGTCCTCGATGGCTTCTTCTATCTTACTGAACTGAAAGGATGTTTTCATATATGTATGTTTTTATTTGCTCTGAATATTTGATGATGGCGCGCAAGTCTTTCCTGCGGCGGCGATAGAAACGGAAGTTGCGCGTTTCCATAACGGGGTAGCCGTTGAGGAGCCGGAGCACTTGCCTGTCTTTACTGTTGGAGAGGACGTCCACGATATATTCTGTCATCAGCATGATGCCCTCTGCCTTCATGTCTTCACGTTTAGAGAAGAAGTAGCGGGCAATGTAGGCCATATAACCAAAGAAGGTGGAACGTGGCAATTCTCCAAGATACTCTCGACTGGTTGTGATAAGCTGCTCCAGCGTCTTGTGCATGTCGGCATAGTCAGGGTCGTTGATAATGACCTCCTTACGGGTGATGTTGCGCTTTGGACGGATGCCTAATAGCTTTCGCCATAAGTTTACGTAGGCATCCATGTTGAATACTGCAGAATCGTTGTTGGACTTGATAGTGAAGAACACGCCTAATGGCGTCAGTACAATGGTGCTGAGCCACATGCCTAACCATACGGGCATGCCGCCTTCGCGACCCACTTTCATGCCAAACGTGTTGATGATATAGTAGGTGATGAAAATGATGACAGCTACAACAACAGGGAAACCTAAGCCGCCTTTGCGGATGATGGCTCCGAGTGGCGCACCGATGAAGAAGAACATCAGGCATGCCAACGACATGGTGATTTTCTGCCAGTATTGTATCCAGTGCCGGCGAATCTGCTTGTCGCCAGACTCCATCATGTCGGCTTTGTAGCTCACATCCATTTCTTGGAAGCTGGCTTTCTGTAGGGCGCTCATCAATATGCGCTGCTTGGCTTGCGAATCGCTCTGGCGATATAGTGTGTCAAGATTGACGCTTGATTGTGGCGCAGTCTTGGCATGGCGATGTGCAAGATAGTCGTCCTCCGATTTCTTCAAGACCTTTCGGAGACTGTCTGGCATCTCTGCAATGGAAAGGGAATCGTAGTCGGAAAGGCGTGCTACATGGGGATAGGTAAGCGCGCTGCGCTGCATCTCGGCATAGAAAACGACGCTGACACTATCGTAGTAGCTCTCCATCGAGTCGATGTCGTGTGTCAACTGTTTCATGTCCTTCGTCATGGCATTGCCGGCAATGTCCTCTTGGTCGGCCATGTTGAAGTTCGTGTCAAAGTCGATAATGAAGTGCTTTTCCACGAAAGTCTCTCTGCGGTAGGGCACGTCTTGGGTCTGTAAAGCATCGCCCTGCAGGTTCTCAAACTGTTCGCCTTGGTATAGGTGGAGCAACAGGTGCATCTTGTTGCTGGTCGTTTCTAGGCGTCCAGAGTCTGCAAGGATAATGTGTGCTTGGCTTACACCATCTTGAAAATTGTAGATGATGATATCGTAGAGCATTCCTGTCTTCTCGTTCTTCTTTTCTACATAGAGGTTGATGTTCTCAATTCCATCGTAGAAGACACCCTCTGGGATGTCCAGCTCAGGAGACTTCATTTTCATGGAGGTCAGCAGCTGCAAAAGCTTCTGTTGAGCATCTGGAGCAATTCTGTTTTGGAAGTGGAATGACGCCAAAGACAACAGCGAAATAAGGATGATGAGAGGACGGAGTGTTCGGAACAATGAGATGCCGGCTGCTTTGATGGCGAGCAGCTCTAGGCGCTCACCAATATTTCCAAACGAGATGAGCGATGCCAACAGAATCGCCAAAGGGAGTGCTAACGGAACAAGGGTCTCCGCAGCATAGAAGAAGAATTTGACGTATATGTCGAACGTGAGCCCCTTGCCAACTAATTCATCAATGTATTTCCATAGAAACTGCATCATAACGACAAAAAGACTGATGCAGAAAGTACCTGCAAACAGAGAGAGGAAATTCCTCAAGATAAACATGTCAAGTCGTTTGATGAGTCTCATTCTTATGCACCTGCGTGCGCACGCAGACATTTTGGGGTGCAAAGGTAATGATTTTTAAACGAAACGCATACTTTTCCCCTAAAAATCATTACCTTTGCATCAAAATTGACTCATTATGATTACAGTAGAACAACTTAAAGACATTAAAGATAGGACGGAGGCTCTGCATAGATATTTGCAGATAGACCAGAAATTGATTGAGGTGGAAGAGGAGGAACTCCGGACACAAGCACCTGGATTTTGGGATGACCAAAAGGCTGCAGAGGCACAGATGAAGAAGGTGAAAACCTTGAAGAAGTGGATTGATGGATACAATGAGGTGAAAGCTGCAACAGATGATACTGAAGTGGCATTTGACTTCTACAAAGAGGAGATGTCGACAGAGGAGGAAGTGGACGCTTACTATGCAAAGGCATTGACGCTGATTGAAGACCTTGAGATGAAGAATATGCTGCAAGGAGAGGCGGATAACATGGATGCCGTTCTGAAAATCAATGCAGGTGCAGGCGGAACTGAAGCGCAAGACTGGGCGCAGATGCTTATGCGTATGTATCAGCGCTATGCTGAACAGCATGGCTACAAGGTGACGATTAGCAACTTCCAGGATGGTGAAGATGCAGGAATCAAGACGGTGACGATGGAGATTGCTGGTGATATGGCGTATGGATACTTGAAGGGAGAAAGCGGTGTGCATCGTCTGGTGCGTGTGAGCCCTTACAACGCACAAGGTAAGCGTATGACGTCGTTTGCAAGTGTGTTTGTGACACCATTGGTGGATGATACCATTAATGTGGAGATTGAACAGGCGCGTATTTCATGGGATACCTTCCGAAGCAGTGGAGCTGGTGGCCAGAATGTGAATAAGGTGGAGTCGGGTGTTCGTTTGCGCTACCAATACAAAGACCCGTACACGGGTGAAGAAGAGGAAATCTTGATTGAGAATACGGAAACACGCGACCAACCGAAAAATAAGGAAAATGCTCTGCGCTTGCTGCGCTCTATGCTCTATGACAAGGAACTGCAGCATCGTATGGCAGAACAAGCGAAGGTAGAAGCCGGCAAGAAAAAAATAGAATGGGGAAGCCAAATCCGTTCTTATGTGTTTGATGATCGCCGCGTGAAAGACCACCGTACAAATTACCAGACCAGCGATGTGGGTGGCGTAATGGATGGCAAGCTGGATGAGTTCATCAAGGCTTATCTGATGGAGTTCGCTACGGAGGACTAATCGAGATGGTGCATCAGGAGATAGAGAGAAAGTTCCTGGTCAAAGGGGACTGGAAGCCCTTCGCAGATAGCAAGACGCATATTGAGCAAGGGTATTTTGCTACGGAGCCTGGTCGGACTGTGCGTGTTCGCATTCGTGATGATAAAGGGTATTTGACGATTAAGGGCCCGTCGAGAGGAAATGGCATTGCACGATATGAGTTCGAACGAGAAATTCCGTTGGAGGATGCTCGTGAGATGATGGGACTATGCATGCCTGGTAGAGTGGATAAGGATCGCTATCTCATCAAGAGTGGTAAGCATGTCATCGAAGTGGATGAGTTCTTTGGCGAAAACGAGGGGCTTGTCTTAGCAGAGATAGAATTGGAAAGTGAAGATGAAGCTTATGAGAAGCCCGACTTTCTAGGCAAAGAGGTGACGGGTGACTATCACTATTATAACAAGTACATGTTGCGTAGACCATACAAATTATGGAAAGATGAAGTAGATTTTGAACAATCTGATGATTCGACGGAACGCTTATGAACCTCTATAAATATCTATACACAGAGATTGTGACTGTGGCCATAGTGGTGCTTTGTACCATTCCTGTGCCGGAGCAAGCTCCGATGAGTGATGTCCCTCTGATTGACAAATGGGTGCACATGGTGATGTATGGAGGCCTTGTTTTTGTGATGTGGGTGGATCGCGTGGTAAGGAATAAACAAAAGTTCTCGTGGGTTGCCCGTGCTGTAATGTTGCTCTATGCGGCAGCTTTGGGCGGAGCGATGGAGCTGGTTCAGGCGTACTTGACAACTTGCCGCTCAGGCGATTGGGTGGACTTCGAGGCGGATGTCGTGGGCGCTTTGTTAGGTGTATGGGCATGTATGGGACTGAATTGGAGACTGAATACTTATAGCAAATGATATGGAAAGAGAGAACTTTGGTTCAAAGATAGGGGCTGTGCTGGCAGCTGCAGGGTCTGCAGTTGGTTTGGGGAATGTGTGGCGGTTCCCTATAGAAACAGGCCAAAATGGCGGTGCGGCGTTTATCATTATATATGTGATATGCATCTTGCTGTTGGGATTGCCTATTATGATAAGTGAATTCCTTGTTGGACGCTATACACATGCTAATACGGCAGGCGCATTCCGTATTGTCTCAAACGGCTCACCTTGGAAGTGGGTGGGACGTATGGGCATATTTACGGGCTGGTTTATTCTGTGCTACTATGTGGTAGTGGGCGCATGGACCATGCACTACACGTTCCTTTCTGTCACAAACGCGTTTCACGAGGTGCCTGCAAAAGAATATGGGGACATCTTTGACAACTTTGTCGCTCATCCTTGGCTCCCTACGGTGTGGCTTTTCGTGTTCATAGGAGTCATTCATTATGTCATTACGCGTGGTGTGCAGTCTGGCATTGAGAAGTCTGCCAAATTGATGATGCCCACGCTTTTCCTTATTACCATCTTTTTGGCAGTTTGCTCAGTCTCTCTTCCTGGTGCATCTAAGGGATTGGAATTTCTTCTCAAGCCTGATTGGAGTAAGGTGGATAGCACCACAGTGCTGGATGCGATGGGACAGGCGTTTTATTCGCTTAGTTTAGCCATGGGGTGTCTTTGTACATACGCAAGCTATTTTGACAAGAAGACACCACTTGCCAAGTCTGCTGTGAACGTGTCCATCATAGACACATTAATTGCTATTATGGCAGGGTTCATCATTTTCCCGTCGGTGTTTAATATTGGCATGGATCCTAATGAGATGGGAGTTGGTGCAGGTCTTACATTTGTCTCGCTTCCGAATGTATTCCAGCAAGCATTGGGCAATGGGAGTTTCTTGGCAGTCGTCTTCTCCTCGCTTTTTTATTTCCTGCTCTTTGTGGCAGCTTTGACTAGCGCGATTTCTTTGCACGAGGTGGCAACGGCTTATGTGACAGAGGAGTTCGACATGACGCGCAAAAAAGGTGCTGCTTTGGTCACGGCTACTGTCTTGATACTGGGAACGATGTGCTCTCTTTCGTTCGGTCCTTTGAGTGGTCTTACATTGTTTGACCGTAGCATCTTTTCACTGTTTGACGATTTTTCGGGGCGCATCCTTTTGCCATTAGGTGGTATGCTCATCAGCATCTTTGCGGGATGGGTGCTTGACCGCAAACTTTACCGTGATGAACTCAGCAACCAAGGTGATTTGAAGACTCCATATTTTAAAATGCTCGTATTCTCCTTGCGCTATATTGCACCGCTAGCCATTGGTCTCGTGTTCCTTGACCAATTGGGTGCGTTTGGCTTTCTGAAATAAAGCCAAAGAGGGAAGAGCTATAGAGTGAAAAGCGAAAAACGAAGAGTGAAAAATCCAAGTTACCTGCCATGTGTGGTGTTAGTACCTTATTGGCAAAAGTAACTTGGATTTTTCACTCTTCGTTTTTCGTTTTTCGCTTCTGTTTCACTGAACCTAAATCTACTTCACAAATACCTTTCGTGTCTTGCCGTCAGCAGTTCTGATGATGTTCACACCAGGCTGAAGTGCAGGTATTCGTACACCTGCGGAGTTGTAGATTTCAACAGATTCAGTTGCTTCGCCATCATTGGCCTCTATGGTTGGAATGTCGGTGCTGTCATTCAGCTTTCTCACTCTGCATTCGGCCAGCATGAATTCCTGCATGCCACTGCCCATTTCTGCAAACTGAATGATGTAATTACCATTAGTCTTAATCTCGAATTCCAGCGTATTGCGTGTGGCAGAAGAAATGTCACCAGCAGAGTTCCCGTTGACATTGGGCTTTGCCGTTTGTGTGGTCGAAGTCTTGATGGTGGCGCCACTGCTGTTGAGAATCTTAGCCCGATAAGTAGGCGTGCCTTTCCATGCGGCCATTGCATAGACGAGTTGATAAGTGCCCGGCTCTAATGCCAACTTGTAATTGTTCAGACGGCCATATTCAGCGCTGGTCGTACGCCAATAGAGCGCCTTTCCCTGATAACCGGTCAAACCGGCGAAGGTGCGTGGACCTGAGCTGTTTGAAGTCGGATAGTTGCGAACGCTGCTGCCATCAGTGGTGCGCCAACCTTCAGGGAATGCTCCTGCAGCCACATTCGTGAAGTCGAGGTTGTAGATAGCCTGTGTGTCGGTGAAAATGGGCTGAATAGTCATGTTCTCATCCGCCATGGTGAAGGTTATTTCTTTGGCTCCTTCCTCAACAGGGATGGTCAGTCCTTGCGTGAAGAATACAGAATTGATGACCTTCAGTGCCTTGATGGCATAGCCGTCTTCAGGTGTGATGGTGAGAGTTACCTCTTGACCTGCGGCAGCAGCGTCTACATCAGCAGTCACTTGTCCGAAATCAGCATCGACAATATTTACATTGAACTCCTCAGCAGGTGTGCCTTCAGGTTCGTAAGTCACTTGGTCGATATACATGGTGATGGCACTTGAGTTTGTGATGATGAGCGTGTTGCTGCCTGTCTTCATCGTAACAGGAACGACAGCTTCCAGCCAGTCGCTCACGCCTGTCTTCTGAATGGCAGCGTTTTGGCTAACTCCATTGACACTCACTTTCAAGGTGCCAGCTTTGTTGCTGTTGGCATAGCGGATGCGGACATTATATTTACCTCCTTCAGCCAGTTTCTGCTGATGGCGCAAGGCACTGCCCGTGTTTGCCTTCATCTCCACGTATCCCATGCCGGCAAAGTTCTTGGTGTGCTGTGCCCACCAGCTAGAGTTGGTCAGTTTGCGGTCAGCGCTCTTGGTATCCATGTTCTCAGCCTCAATGATGATGGGACCATAGTAGGGTTCTGGCTGCTTGGGCAGCGAAAGGGCTGTGGAAGGCAGGCCTTCATCAGCACCAGAGCGGTCTTGTGCACCAGTGCAGTTAATGGTTACGTCAGTGGCGCCGAGGTGACGGACAATGACGGTGTAAGTCTTTTTGTCTGCATCATAATTGGCAGTAGCAGAGGCTGACTGTCCATTGGCACCTGTGCTGTGCTTTTTTAATGTATAGGAAGGCACGTTTGTCACGCCTGTGACAATGAGTGTGTCGGCACGCACAACAGTGGTGTCATTGCGGTAGTTGTTCAAGTAGCAGTCGATGTGGTCGGCATACTCACGAATGACTCCGCTAGAGAGACGATAGTATTTGAGTTTGAGCGAATCACAGGTATTGTACTGCAAGGGGAGCTCTGCGCGTGCGCCCTTCTTCTTGTGCAGGTAGGTGTAAGGCGTGTAGGTGACAAGCTGGTTCTTGTAGCGGTTCACATAAAGGTCGCCCTTCGACACCTCGGGATAGAGGTTGTTAAACTCCCTCACTTTGGTGTTTTCATTACCCCAGCGAGAGTTGTAAGCCGTCTTCTTCACCTGAACCTGAATGGCTTTTGCGGCATCGTCGTAGAGCCCTGGAACCATAGGGATGGCACCATAGCGTCCTGTCTTCTTGAAGTAGCAGAGGTTATTCTGCCACTGTCCATATGCCCATGCGCCTTCCTTTTTCTGGTTGGCAGGGTCGGTTTGCAGGTAAAGCCCATTGTAGAGATTGTCTGGCACCTTGAAGTCGTCGTTGGTGTCGTGCACAATGACCGCCTTGGTCTTTGCCAGCACTTCCTCACGGGTGGGAATGTACATGGTGCCATCAATGACCTTGCGCCACATGTCCAACCAGATGCCCTTGAAGTCATCGAATTGTGACCATCTGCGGCATGAATAGCCATCCACCGTAGTATCCCATTCATTCTTGAAGCATGCTCCGTCCCAGATAAGTTCAGGGCCATCCCACACAGCTCCGCCATTCACACATGTCTGCTCCATCACGGTGCCGATACCTGCCGCACCAGGATATTTACACTTATTAGAACCGACCAGTTTGGCGGTCATGTCGTTCCATCCGCAGTTGTCGTAACGCACACCGTAGTTCTTGGTCAGACCTGAGATAAACGGACCCCAGCATATGCTCTCGTTGTTGTAGAAGCTGCTGCCGTGAGTATATTTGTAAAGGAAAAGAATGGCTTCAGGATACTTCTTGCAGGCTGCCATAAAGTCCTTGTTCAACTTCAGTTCGGCAAGAGGGTCTGTGTTGAAATGGTAAACACCGCCACACCAGCTGACAGTGAGGAAGCCGCCGTACTTGTGCGACATCTCCACCAATTTTGCGAACAAGGCCCATCGGCTTGACTCCGTCATGGAACTCTTGTCGCCTGCCTCGCCAAAGCCCCAGAACTGCTCTGCGTAGTTCCAGCCGAGGAAGTTGGGGTAGGTCTTGAAGAAATATTCGAAAGTGCCGAGGTCATTATCTTGAATGTGGGTGTGTCCGCCCGAAGCGGGTTGGCAACAGAACCACATACCGTTGGCTTGACATACCGTAGCCCAGGATTTGAAAGTGCGGACAGCATTGCGTGGCATGCGGTACATCTCTGTCTCCTTGTCAAACTGACACGACAGCGACAGGTTCATGCACACATATGGCTTGATGTCGTCAGGAATCAAGTCAATAATTTTCTGTGGGTCGGCACTGTTCCACACGTCAATGTGTATCATCCACAAAGGATGTTCCGAATCAATGGATCGGCGCTCCTGTGCCGCCATGTTCACCGATGCCATCCAAAGCATCATCGTCGTCAAGGCGAAAGTAAATAATTTCTTCATGTAAATCGGATTTTGGTATTTTGTGTACAAAGTTACGCAGAACTCCCTACATTTGTTTTCATTCATGTTTCCAATCTTTTAGCCAGTGTTACAATTTTCCCCCATGCACTTTTCACAGGACTCGCTGCAAAGGGACATCATTGAGAGTGTGCTATAAGAAGCATTATATATACGCCTTTGGCGGACGAGAGACAAGTACTTTGGGGCAAGAAGCATAATAGAACAAGGGTGGACGCCAGCTTATTGGTGTCCACCCTTGTTCTATTATGCCTTATAAGGATTGTGTTACATATATCGCATGAATCGGGGCATCTACGGTTTCATCACTTTCTTTCCTTTCATAATATAGACACCCTTATCCATTGGCTTACCCGACAGCTTCCTGCCGTCAGTTGTGAACCATCCCTTCAACGGAATACCAGCTCCACCCTTTGGTGCATTAATGCCAGCGCTGCTCGGATCGGTAATGGTGATGTTGATGTCCATGTTGTCAAACTGCACACGTTTGCCTTCGGTCGTTGTGAACTCGATGTTGCTGAGTGTAGCCTTCAACGTCTTGTTTATCTCGGTGTTTGTATCCGCACTCACGTTGATACTCAACAACAGACCCTCTGTGCCATCAATAGGAGTGAGAGAGAACGAGATGCAGGTGAAGAACCCCAGCGCACTCGACGACAAGGAATGGTCATCATAGCGGTCACCCTTTTTAAACGTGGGGTTTCCCTTGTTGTTCATCACGAAATTGACGCCTTCGGGCAGTGTCAGCTGCATTTGGAAGGCTGTGAACTCCTGTTCATTGTTCAGGGCAATGTCAATTGTGCCTGTTCCTCCTTGCGGAAGGGATGCATTAGCTGCCACTACCTTGTCGGTGGCATTGGCTGAGAGGGAACAAATCAGCCAAGCGGACAAAAGAAATAAAATATTTTTCATATCATGAATCATGTTAAGTTCTTAAATTCTTTATTGAAGTTTCGCAAACTCTCTCCATCCGTTACCAATCCGAATCATCAAGACTTTCAAGGTCTTCAATCACAAAACCTCTCACTTTGGCGAAATGAGTCTCTCCGTTCAGCACCATCTTGATGATGGCTACCGCATCGGTGATAGTGATGTCGCCATCCTCGTTCACGTCAGCAGCATTGCTTACAAAGTCTGCCGTTGTGTTGCCCAAGATGTGGCTGACAGTCACCACTGCATCGGTGATGCTGATGTCGCCGTCGCCGTTGGTGTCACCCATTGTGAAGTCCTTGATGGTCAACGTAGCGTTCACGTCGAGCGGATGTACGGCGTCCCCGTTCTCGGTGGTCAGCTCGATGTTGCGTATCTGCACCCTGTAGAGACCAGGCACTTGCTTCTCGTCCACATTGAGCGTGAGGTTAGCCACAGCACCGCTGTTGCCGCTGAAGTTCTCGTCGCTCATCGAGATGACGGTCACCACATAGATGCCGCTTGCCTGTTTCTTGGCAGAGAGCACATGGTCTTCCTCACGACCAGCCAACTGGCATTTCGACCATGTGATGCCTTCGGGCAGTACGACCTCAAACTGCATGGCGGTGATGTCCACCACATTGTTCATTTCAATCGGAATCGTGATGCTCTTGCCTTGGTTGGCCTTCTGGTCTGCCACCACAAATGAGTTGGCATCCATTTCCACCACACCACCCTTGAAGACACTCTCCGTCCAGCCCTTGGCGATGTAGGCATCACGTGTGCCGGCAGGAACAATGAGTTTGCAGGTGTTATAGGTGTTGTAGAAGTTGAAAGTAGAAGAGCTAACAGCGAAGGGTTCCTGGATGTAGGAGATAACGGTCTGTACGTTCGGGCATTGATCGATTGTTCCAGATGCAAGGGATGCCACCTCACTACCCAGGATGATGGTTTCCAAACTATTCAGTTCTAGGAAAAGACCCTGATCCATGAAAGAGATGCTGCAATGAATTTCCACTTGCTTTAAGTCGCTGCCAGAGAACACGCCAGGGTAAATAGAGTTATAGCGGCTTTGCACGCCACTGAAACTCGTCACGCTACTGGGGATGTTGAGGTAGTCAAGCCCGCTGCAGTTCCAGAAGGCATAATGTGCAATAGTCTTGATGCCTTCGGGGATAACCGTGTTGCGGCAGCCCAAAAGCAATTTATTGGTGACCGTCTCGATGAGGGCATTGCAGTTGTCACGCGAGTCATATTTGCTGTTGCCCTTCACCACTACGATGGAACGCAGGTCGCCGCAGTTGTAGAAGGCTTCGGAGCCAATGCTGTTAACGCTGTTGCCAATGGTCAGATTCTGCATGCCTGTGCAGTTGCGGAAAGCATACTGACCCACAGAAGTAACACTGCTGCCGATGGTCACGTCTTTCAGATCTCTGCAGCCTTGGAAAGCGCCTTCGGCGATGGATGTGACATCGTTGCCAATGACCACAGACTTCAAGCCTTTGTATTCGGCAAACGCATAAGCACCGATAGTGGAGATACCCTCTGGGAAGACGAGGTCGGTCACTGGTTCGCCGTTCAGTTTCATGGTCTTGGCATAGAAGAACGGGCTGGCTTTCGTGGCTCCGAAGCGCATCTGACACCATGCGGCCAAGTCGGTGATGCCCACCTCAGTCAGGGTGGTGCAACCGTCGAAGTCATACTTGCCAAGCCAATTGACGGTGCTGGGGATGTCCACCGAGGTCATGGCCGAGCAGTTCTGGAAGGCATAGTCGCCAACGCTCGTCACACCCTCTGGGATAACCACGGAAGTCAGTGCCTTGCACTCTGCGAAAGCATAATTGGGAATGGCGGTGAGTCCATTGCTGAGTTCCACGTCGGTCAGGCTCGTGCAACCCTTGAATGCTTCGTCTCCGATAGAAGTGACGCTGTTGGGCATATTGACAGATTTGAGTGCAGAGCAGCTGATAAAGGCTTGTTTACCAATAGACGTGACGCTGTTCGGGATGGACACGAACTCCAGATTGCTACAGCTATTGAACGAGCCGTCACCAATAGACGTGACGCTGTTCGGGATGGACACGGACTCCAGATTGCTACAGTACTGGAACGAACCGTTGCCGATAGAGGTGACACTACTCGGAATGGATACAGAGGTCAGGGTAGTGCAGTATTCGAAGGCACCTGAACTGATGCTCGTGACACCATTGGGAATGACCAAGTCTGTGATTTTAGTGCCATTGACCCAAAGCTGATGTGCATAGTCTAACGGATTGGCGTATGCACCGTTGAAGCCTGTCTTGCACCACGCAGCGAGGTCGGTGATGTCCACCTTGTTCAGATTGTTGCAGTACTGGAACGCATCCTCGCAGAAAGAGGCGATGCTGCCAGAGATGTTCAGGGTGGTCAAGTTGCTACAATGATCGAAAGCATAAAAGCCGATGGAGGTGCCATTTCCCTCGATGTTGACAGTAGTCAAGTTGTTACAGTAGCCGAAAGCTGAACCACCGATGGTTTTCACGCTCTTGGGGATGGTCACTGTGCGCAGCCCCTCACAGTGGTGGAAGACGCCCCAGCACAAAGTTTCCACACCATCAGGAACAACCAAATCCTTCACTTCGGCACCGTTCAGGTAGAGATGGCGCGCATAAAGCAATGGATTGCCCTCCCAATCTCCTATGTTCACCCCGCACCAAGCCGCCAAGTCGGTGATGTGGACAGCGGTCAAGTAGGCACACTCATAGAAAGCATCACTGCCAATGCTGGTGACGCTGCGGGGAATGGTCACAGACTTCAATCCGTAGCAACGGTAGAAAGCGGAGCTTCCGATAGTCTCCACATGGTTGCCAAGGGTCAGTTCGGTCAGTTTGCGGCATTCATAGAACACACTGTTACCGATGGTCTTGACATCGTCGCCAATCACCACGGTGGCCAAGTTGCTACAGAATTTGAAGGCTTCGTTGCCGATGCTGGTCACACCGTCGGGGATGGTGACGGAAGTCAGGCCCGTACACTCCATGAACGCTTGGTCGCTGATGATGCTCACGCTGCTGGGAATACTCACCGAAGTCAGCCCCGTGCAACTCTTGAAGGCTTCCATGCTGATGGCGGTAACATCGTAGGTGATGTCTTCCCATGTGACGGTAGCGGGAATAGTGACAGCACCCGTGTAAGCGGTGCTGCCGTTAGTGACAGTTGCCGTCTTCGAGGCCGTGACCAGATTGTAGTAAACACCTTCAATCAGCACACCATTCTCGTCGGCATTCGCATGAACTGATAGCAGCACACCCAGTGCCACCATCAGAGATTTAAGGAATGTTGTTTTCATACGCTTTAAGTTTTAAGATTAATAAACATTGTTTTTTTCAAATGCTAATTGCGGGTTACTCCTTCCTTTTCAGTTTCACCTTAAACTTATAGTTGTTGCTGCCTGAAGCAGTGCCAGAGATGTTGTCGGCATCGCCATCCAACTCGAAATTCCATTGAGTGCCTTCCCAACGTATATTTCCATATCCATCATCCTTTTGAAGAAAGCCCTTTCCTTTCAGCAGATTTCCCAAGATGGCACGTGATTGCTTGACTGGAATTCCGAGGAATGCCAAATGACCATTGACAATCAGTGGTTCCGTTTCTTTAACCACAACGGTTGAAGGCTGTTGGGTTTGTGTACGTTGAGTGGGTGTACGTCTAACTTGTGCCTGCATAAGCATCGCTCCTGCTAGCAAAATGAAACAAATGAAAAACTTTTTCATAATTCTGTTTTTTAAAGGGTTATTAATAAGGTTAATTATGATGTCAATAATCTATAATGGTCAATAATCAGTAATGGTCGAGATTTAGGTTTTCCTCAGGCTCAAAAAGGGAAATTTTTTTCAAGAGGATTGGTTAGAGAAGGACACAAAAGAAAGGTGTGAGCCTTTACCTTCTTCTCTAGTGGTAGGTTCTGGACTGACCTGTGCGGAAAGAATGGGTTGAAAAACAGCTCACACCTCCGAAGTATGGCAATTCTAGTAGAAACCAGTTTGCATCATACAATCGAAGTGGAGCGAGTATCGTCCTATCCGTCCGCACGAGTCATTCGTGCATCACTTCCTAAAGTGCGAATTGTCCAGATTCACCACTAGGGAATAGCGTACGCGCTTCCTAATATGTCTTGCAACCCGAGGGTTGCTATTCCGGCATCAGCAGCTTATAAAACTGCACTAACAACGGAATTTGGGGGCAAATTAAGTAAATAAACATGAAAGTACCAAACTTTTCCGAAAAAAATAAATACGATGCTCATAATTACCCTGCAACCCCCACCTTTTTACATCAATGTGTACCAGCCATGTTTCCCCTCAATGCGCAGGCATCATCTTTGGGCTCTGTCAGTCGTTGCTTCAACGAATGAGACGAGTGGCTGCCTGGGGTAGATATGGGTGGACGTTCGTAGTGGATGTGAAATGGTGGTGATAATCGTGCTTCTTGTGGTCTTGAATGGCTGCCTCAAATTGGTCAAAATGTACGCACCTTGAGCGTTGAAACCGGTGTGAGTCACACCGGTGGTGGCGGTGTGACTCATACCGGTAGGGTCGGTCTGAGTCACACCGATTTTGTAGCTGTTTGTGTTGGTGGTTTTGTGTGATTCTTGGGGGAGAGAATGAGGATTGTGGAAGACGCAAGAGGAACTTGCGTTGTATGAGGTGATGTGTTTGGTGTAAAGACGTGAGTTTGGTATGCCCTTTTCGGAAGGGCTTCTTGCCTTCTTGAAGAGGTTGCATTTATTCGTCCTCCCTTCCTTGGCTGAAGGGACCTGGGTGGCAAAATGCCCTTTTTGTTGACATGTAAATGAAAAAGGCGTGGCTTTTCGGTGAGAGTTTTGGAGGGCTCGCAGAAAATATCTATCTTTGTATCGTAAAAACGCTCAATTAAATTTATTTATGGCTTTAATAGAAAGTATCGTTGCACGCGCAAAAGCGAACAAGCAACGCATTGTGCTCCCTGAGTCATTGGAGGAGCGCACACTGACTGCCGCCGACAAGTGTCTTGCTGACGACATAGCCGATATCATCCTGATCGGCAACAAGAATGAGATTTTTGCTTTGGCTGACAAGCTGGGCTTGAAGCATGTGGACAAGGCTACCATCATTGACCCTGCCACTTCGGAGAAAACAGAGGAGTATGCGCAGCTGCTTTTCCAGCTTCGCCAAAAGAAGGGCATGACGATAGAAAAGGCTCGTCAGCAAGTGCTTGACCCATTGTATTTCGGATGCCTTATCATCAAGAGCGGTGATGCTGACGGACAAATCTCCGGTGCTCTCTCAACTACGGGTGACACGCTGCGTCCTGCCTTGCAGATTATTAAGTGTGCTCCTGGCATCACTTGTGTGAGTGGTGCGATGTTGCTCATTACCCAAACTCCACAGTATGGTGAGGAGGGTGTGCTCGTGATGGGTGATGTGGCTGTGACACCGATGCCTGATGCCAACCAGCTGGCTCAGATTGCGGTTTGCACAGCTCAGACAGCCAAGAGCGTGGCCGGTTTTGCTGATCCACGCGTGGCTATGCTGTCGTTCTCTACAAAGGGCAGCGCTAAGCATGAGGTGGTAGATAAGGTGGTGGAAGCGACCCGTCTTGCCAAGGAACTTGACCCTGCATTGAAGATTGACGGTGAGTTGCAGGCAGATGCAGCACTGGTTCCATCAGTTGGCCAGAAGAAAGCGCCAGGCAGTGATATCGCAGGTAAGGCCAACGTGCTTGTGGCACCTTGTCTTGAAGTAGGAAATATCGCTTATAAGCTTGTGCAGCGCCTCGGCAATGCTGATGCCATTGGCCCTATCCTTCAGGGTATTGCACGCCCCGTCAACGACCTCAGCCGTGGCTGTTCTGTGGATGACATCTATAAGATGGTGGCTATTACGGCTTGCCAGGCAATGGACGCCCATTCCTGACGGAGTGAAAAAGTGAAGAGTGAAAAGTGAAAAATCTAAGTTACTGAAGCAATATGTATGAAGGCTCTCAATCGCCACTGTCTGTTAAGAGTGAAGCTTTTGCAGGCAGAGTCGTCAAGATGGTCCAGCATTTGCATGAAAAGGGAAATAAACACTTAGCTTCAGTGTATAATCAGATTTTAAGGTCTGGCACTTCGATTTCCGCTAATATAGGCGAATCACAATTTGCTCAAAGTCCAGCAGACTTTATCACGAAACTCCATATTGCCTTGAAAGAAGCAAGCGAAACACGCAGATGGTTAAACGTGCTCAAGGAGGGACAATGCATTACTCCTTTACAGCATGAAAGCATGTCAACAGATTTGGATGAAATCATTGCGATGCTTATTGCTTCCATTAAAACATCAAAGAAAAATCAAAGTATTGTAATAAAATAGATAACAAGTGGAAAGAACTGTGAACGTCCGAGTTCTTGGGTAACTTAGATTTTTCACTTTTCACTTTTCACTTTTCACTTAAAAATGAAGAAGATATTGGTACTTAACTGTGGCAGCAGTTCTATTAAATATGCATTATATGACATGACAGATCAGTCTGTCATTACGAGTGGCGGCATCGAGAAGATTGGTTTGCCTGACTCGTTCATCACTGTGAAGTTGAATGGCGAGAAACATAAGATGGAGAAGCCTATCGCAGAGCATACTGCAGGCGTTCAGTGGATTTTTGAGGTGCTCACACAGGGCGAATACGCCGTGCTGAAGAGCCTCGAGGAATTGGATGCCGTAGGCCATCGCATGGTGCATGGTGGTGAAAAATTCAACAAGTCTGTGCTGCTCACTCCTGAGGTGATGGAAGCCTTTGCGGCTTGCAATGACTTGGCGCCACTCCATAATCCTGCCAACATCAAGGGCGTGAATGCTGTGACAGCTTTGCTTCCTAATATTCCGCAGGTAGGTGTGTTCGACACAGCTTTCCACCAGACAATGCCTGATTATGCTTATATGTATGCGCTGCCATACGAACTCTATCAGAAGTATGGTGTGCGCCGTTATGGATTCCACGGTACCAGCCACCGCTATGTGTCGCAGCGTGTGTGTGAGTTCTTGGGTGTGAAGCCAGAAGGCAAGAAAATCATCACTTGTCACATCGGTAACGGTGCTTCTATTGCAGCTGTGAAGGATGGCAAGTGCGTGGACACATCGATGGGCCTCACTCCGCTTGAGGGTCTTATCATGGGTACCCGTTCTGGTGATATCGATGCAGGCGCAGTGACCTTCTTGATGGACAAGCTGAATCTCGACACGAAGGGTATCAGCAACCTGCTGAACAAAAAGTCAGGTTTGCTCGGTGTGAGTGAAGGCTCCTCAGACTTCCGCGACATTCTTGCTGGCATTGCCAATGGTAACGACAAAGCACGTTTGGCGAAGGAGATGTACTGCTATCGTATCAAGAAGTACATTGGTGAATATGCAGCTGCTATGGGTGGTGTGGACATCATCCTCTTCACAGGTGGTGCAGGCGAGAACCAGTATGAGGTGCGCGAAGGCGCTACGAAAGGCTTGGAGTTCATGGGCATTAAGCTTGATGATGCCAAGAACAAGGCTTGCCGTGCCAAGGAAGCCATCCTCTCTGCCGATGACTCGAAGGTGACCATCTGCTGCATCCCCACGGATGAGGAACTGATGATTGCATTGGATACATTGGAATTAACAAAGTGAAAAGTGAAGAGTGAAAAGTGAAGAATTGAAGTTACCGATGACTATTGTCTGTCACTCCCAATGACAAGTAATATGGATTTTTCACTTTTCACTTCAAAAACATTTGAATAATGAGCGAAGATTATAACGACAGCGACGAAATCATGGAAGAGCCTTTGGAAGATGAGGCTCTGGATGCATCCCCTCCTGCATCAGGTCAGCCGCCAAAGAGTGACTATGACCCGACTGTAATGAAGGATAGCATCACCCATCATTTGAGTGGCATGTATCAGAACTGGTTCTTGGATTACGCCTCTTACGTGATTCTGGAGCGTGCTGTGCCACACATCATGGATGGCTTGAAGCCTGTGCAGCGACGCATTCTCCATTCGATGAAGCGGATGGATGATGGGCGCTACAACAAAGTGGCGAACATCGTGGGACATACGATGCAGTTCCACCCTCATGGTGATGCCTCCATCAAGGATGCCTTGGTGCAGATGGGTCAGAAGAACCTGCTGATTGATTGCCAGGGAAACTGGGGTAACATCCTCACAGGCGATGATGCTGCTGCTGGTCGTTATATTGAAGCCCGACTCTCTAAGTTTGCGCTCGATGTCTTATTTAATCCCAAGACTACTGAGTGGAAACTTTCTTATGATGGACGTAACAAGGAACCCATCTCGCTGCCTGTTAAGTTCCCGCTCCTCCTCGCTCAGGGAGTGGAAGGCATTGCTGTGGGTTTGAGTTCCAAAATACTTCCCCACAACTTCAACGAACTTTGTGATGCTGCCGTTCATTATCTGCACAATGAGCCCTTCCAGCTTTATCCTGACTTCCAGACCGGTGGCTCCATCGATGTGTCAAAGTATAATGATGGACAGCGTGGTGGCTCTGTTCGAGTGCGTGCCAAGATAGAGAAGCGCGACAACAAGACTCTCGCCATTACAGAGATTCCTTACGGGAAGACAACTGGGTCTCCTTCGAAGCCAAGCCAATTTATCGATTCTATTCTCAAGGCAATTGAGAAGGGTAAGATAAAAGCGCGTAAGGTGGAAGACTTGACGGCAGCAGGTGTGGAAATTGTCATTCACTTGATGCCAGGCGCATCAAGCGATAAGACTATTGATGCGCTTTATGCCTTCACGGATTGTGAAATCAGCATCTCGCCTAATTGCTGCGTCATTGACGACAGGATGCCGAAATTCCTCACCGTGAGTGATGTCCTGCGTAAGAGTGTCGACTACACAAAATACTTGATTAAGCGAGAACTGGAGATTCGTCGTGGTGAACTCCTTGAACAGCTTCACTTCTGTTCCCTTGAGAAAATCTTCATCGAGGAGCGAATCTATAAAGCAAAAGAGTTTGAGAATGCCAAGACGATGGACATCGCGTGTGCTTATGTAGATGAGCGCTTGAAGCCCTTCTACGAGCAGCTTGTTCGTGAAGTGACTAAGGACGACATCTTGAAGCTCATGGAGATAAAGATGGCCCGCATCCTCAAGTTCAACAAAGATAAGGCTGATGAGTTCATCGCTCGACTAAAAGCCGAGCTGGAGCAGATTGAACGTGACCTTGCCAACCTTGTGGAAGTTACAGCTGAATGGTTCAGATTCCTCCAGAAGAAATATGGAGCAGAGCATCCACGCCTTACGGAGATTCGTAACTTTGACACCATCCAGGCTGCAACGGTGGCTGAAGCCAACCAGAAACTCTACATCAATCGTGCCGAAGGATTTATTGGAACGGGCTTGAAGAAAGACGAGTTTGTCTGCAACTGCTCTGATATAGACGATATCATCATCTTCTATAAAGATGGTACCTACAAGGTCATCAAGGTGGCGGAGAAGGTGTTCATTGGCGAGACGGAACGCAGTAAGGCAGAGAAACGTAAGGTGGAAGTCATTCATGTGGCGGTGTTCAAGAAAGGTGACACGCGCACAATCTATAATGCGACCTATAAAGATGGTGCGACGGGTATCACTTATATTAAGCGCTTCAATGTGCCGAGTGTGACGCGTGACCGTGAATACGACCTGACGATGGGCACGCCAAAGTCAAAGGTGACATGGTTCTCTGCCAATAGCAATGGCGAGGCTGAAATTATCAAGGTGACGCTGAAGCCACAGGAGAAGCTGAAAAAGCTTGTCTTTGAGAAGGATTTCAGTGACATTGACATCAAAGGTCGTACCGCGCGAGGCAATCAGCTCACCAAACACGAGATTTTCCGTATCCAACTCAAAGCCCATGGCGGCAGCACGTTGGGAGGACTCAAAGTATGGTGGGACCCAGATGTCCAGCGCATCAACTATGATGAGCATGGCGACTATTTGGGCGAGTTCCAGAATAATGACCAGATTCTTGTCATCCTTCCGACAGGTGAGTACTATCTCACAAACTTCGATGCTAACAACCACTACGAGCAGAGCATTCTGCGCATCGAGAAGTTTAAGGCCAAGAAAGTGTGGACAGCGGTGCTTTGGGATGCTGAGAACCAAAATCAGCCCTACATCAAGCGATTCATGTTTGAGGATTCCAAGAAAAAGCAGAGTTTCCTGGGCGAGAACCCCGAAAGCCAGCTGATACTCCTTACGGATACTCCTTATCCGCGCCTTCAACTCACTTTTGCAGAGCCAGACACATTCCGTGGACCTCTTGAACTGGATGCAGAAGACTATATCGGAGTCAAAGGCATCAAGGCTAAAGGCAAGCGCCTTACCACCTATGCCCTCGACCAAGTGAAAGAGCTTGAGCCCCTTCGCTTCCCTGAACCCGATTCGGAGGAAGAGGAAGTGGAAGAGGAATTGGAGGAAGTTATTGATCCCGATGAAGGGAAAAGCGACGATGATATTCGCGACGAGATAACAGGACAATTGAAATTGTTTTAGAAAGACCCTCTCCCCAACCCTCCCCCGTAAAAGGGGAGGGAGACCATGCGGGCTGTTGGTGATTATGAAGTATCACTAGTGTCTCTTAATATATGTTAATCAAATTTGAAGTCAATATGAAGCTGTCTGTCATCTGTCTCCTCTGCCTTTTGTCTGAGAGGCTTGAGCA
>ONLY01000012.1 GCA_900318775.1 uncultured Prevotellaceae bacterium
AAGAAACTGTCTTGTTATATCATCATCTAAGTACAGATATCATCAATTTTTTAAGAGATCTCTCTATTATCTCATATAATCTTCTGCAAACTTAGAGCGCAATCTGTGTGAGACTAAAATAACTCCGCGTCAGCCCAGAGCCGTGCAAGGCTCTACCATTTCAGGGCTTTGCCCCAAGATTTTATTAATAGATTTTTGATAGATTTCTATCCGTAGGATATAAAAGAGATTGCCGCAGGAGGCGGCTTGAGATTGACTATCCTACCACTTCAAACTTGGCGAACTTGAGCAGCAGCTGCTTGGTGCCGACGTTCTCGAACTGGACAGTGGCTTTGGTGTTGTCGCCTGTGCCTTCGACACGGAGCACTTGCCCTCGACCAAAACGGTTGTGAATGATGATGGCTCCCTCGCTCAGCCCTGCAGCGCTATGGGACGGGACACTCTGCTGCGCATGGGAAACTCGAGAGACGGGCGCAGCCGGATGCGGTGCGGACACGGGGCGTGCGGCAGAGGTGGATGAGGGAACAAAGGGACGGAAGGGACGCGGTGACTCTTGCCGTGAAGTGCTGCCGAAGGCACTGCCCTTTCGTGCCCAGGGCAACTGCACATCGTCGTCGATGCTCCGATGGGCAGAGAGCATGCTTTGCTGACGATCCAGGTATTTGGGGTCGATGTCCTTGAGGAAGCGGCTGGGTGCGGAGAATTCCATCTGCCCGAAACGGAAACGGCATTGGGCATAGGAAAGGTAGCAGTGGGTCTTTGCACGAGTGATGGCCACATAGAAGAGACGGCGCTCTTCTTCCATCTCACGCGGGTTGCCAGACACCATGTCGTTAGGGAAAAGCCCCTCTTCAAGCCCCACGATGAAGACGGTGTTGAATTCCAGTCCTTTGGCCGAGTGGATGGTCATGAGGGTGACTTTGTGCCCGTCCCCACCCTTGTCGCTGTCAAGGTCGCTCATCAGGGACACTTCGGAAAGGTAGTCGCTGAGGGAAATCTTTTCGTTGCCTTCTTCCATGCGCATATCGCAGAAGTCCTGCATGCCATTGATGAGTTCTTCCACATTTTCCTGACGGGAGAGGTTCTCGGGGGTGGTGTCCTGATAGATGTCGGCGCTGATGCCGCTCTGCTTCACGATGAGGGTGCCTATCTGGTTGGCAGGAAGTGTGCGCGCCTGCTCGATGAAGGTGTCGATGAGCTGCTTGAACCGAGAAAGCTTCAAGAGGGTTGCATTGCTCACCCCAAGCCCATATTCTTCCGGATGGCCAATCACGGCCCATAGGCTCACGCTGTGGCTGGTGGCTGAGGCAAGTATCTTCGACAAGGTCGTCTGCCCGATGCCACGAGCTGGATAGTTGATAATGCGCTTGAAGGCTTCTTCATCATTAGGATTCACAGCGAGGCGGAAGTATGCGAGGATGTCTTTGATTTCCTTGCGCTGATAGAAGGAGAGGCCACCATAGATGCGGTACGGCATGGATTCCTTTCGCAGGGTGTCCTCAAAGACGCGGCTCTGGGCATTGGTGCGATAGAGGATGGCGAAGTCGGAATACTCGCAGCCCTCCCTTCGCTTGATGGCACGGATGGCATTGGCTACCATCTTGGCTTCTTCAATGTCGGAGTGAGTGTCGAGCACATGAAGCTTTTCTCCCCGGGCATTTTCGGAAAAGACGTCTTTCTTAATCTGCCTGCTGTTCTTCTTGATAAGACTGTTTGCTGCCTCGACAATATTCTGTGTGGAGCGATAGTTGCGTTCCAGCTTGAATAGTTTTGCTCCGTTGTATATCTGCTGGAATGTGAGTATGTTGTCTATATTTGCTCCACGGAAACTATAGATACTCTGCGCATCATCGCCCACCACACAGACGTGCTGGTGCTGGCGGGTGAGCTGCCACACAATGCGGTGCTGCGCGAAGTTGGTGTCTTGATACTCGTCCACCAGGACATAGCGGAAACGCTGTTCCCACTTGGCGAGCACATCGGGGTGCTGCTCAAAGAGAAGATAGGTGTAGAGGAGAATATCGTCGAAGTCCATCGCGTCACTCTGACGGCACCGGTTGCTGTAGCGCAGAAAGATTTGCCCCAAGGCTGGCACGTTGTGGCGGGCATCACCCTGACGGTTGGCAGGATTAGCCACATACTGCTCTGCTGTGACGAGCTGGTTCTTGGCATTGGAGATGGCGCTCAGCACGGTGCCGGGCCTATAAGCCTTGTCGTCGAGCTCCATCTCTTTGATGATGGTCTTGACGAGGCTCTTGCTGTCAGCAGCGTCGTAGATGGTAAAATTGGCAGAAAAGCCCATCTTCTCATGTTCCTGGCGGAGGATGCGCAGGAAGATGCTGTGGAAGGTGCCCATCCACAACATTCGAGCATAGTCCTCACCCACAATCCGCGCGATACGGTCTTTCATTTCACCTGCAGCCTTGTTGGTGAAGGTCAATGCAAGAATAGACCAAGGCTGGTAGCCGTGCTCCATGAGGTATGCAATCTTATAGGTGAGCACTCGGGTCTTTCCTGAACCCGCGCCTGCAATGACGAGTGAAGGGCCATCGCAATATTCCACAGCTGCACGCTGTGGCGGATTAAACGTGTCTAAATAGTTTTCCAATGCTTTGTCTTTTCTGCTTCTGTCTTTTCAATCTTTTTTGAACACAGACACTTTCGGCATCTTCACATATTTCCTATTCGCGATGGTCTTCATGACGGGGTCGCCCACAAGGCGCATTTCCATCGTGCCATCCTCCAAGAGGCGGAACTCGACGTCCTGCGCGTCATAGCCGATGTCGCTCACCATCCTCACAAGGGCTTTCTTGTCCTTCACTTCTTTCACCTTGAGAATCACCCACGTGCCGTTGAGCTCTCCTTTCAGATATCCGTAGGTCATTTCTCCCTCAAAGTCTTTCAGCGTGATGTTCTTTTCTGCCAGATTGATAAGCAGTGTGGCCTGCAATGCCTCACAACGCCACATGCCTTTGAATGCGTCTTGCGCCCAGCTGCCTGCTGCAGCCAGCACCACTGCGAGTGTCAACAGAAGTCTCTTCATTTTTGTTCTTCTTTGGATTGATGGGACAAAGTTACGGGTAAGTGCGTACAATACAAAATAAAACGGCTTTTATTTTGTGCCGCAGAAATGATGGCACTCGAGAATCTATGCCGTTTACCAGTCTTCAAACTCCAGTTCAAGCTCCACCCAGCGGGGTTGCTTTGAGGGCGTAGCACTTTTCTGATTGGATACACCGAGGCCTATGAGACGAATGGGATGGGTGTGGAACTCGACGCCCTGCATGAGCTGCTTGGCTAAGGGGAGGATGGCGTCTTTGGTGGAAAGTGTATGTTCAGCGGTGATGCTGCGGGTGATTTGCTGAAAGTCCTGGAACTTCACTTTCAGCGTAAGGGTGCGCCCCTCGAACTGATGTTTCTCGATGCGGCGCAGCAATTCAAGCACAATCTGATAGAGATGGATGGTGACTGCGGCATTCTCGCTGATATCGGTCTCGAATGTCTGTTCGCAGCTCACAGACTTGCGCTCCCACTCAGAAATGACGGGACGATTGTCAATGCCTCGTGCGAAATCATAAAACACTTGCCCCACCTTGCCAAACTCCTGCGTGAGCCGTACAAGCGGCACATTCCGCAGGTCGAGCCCCGTGAAGATGCCCATGCGGTGCATTTTCTCGGCAGTCTTCTGCCCTACTCCCCATATTTTCTCCACACGCAGCTTGGCAATGAAGTCAAGCGCACGGTCAGGATGAATGACCGTCAAGCCATCGGGTTTGCGCCAATCGGAAGCAATCTTGGCCAGAAACTTGCAATAGCTCACTCCTGCTGATGCCGTCAGCCCTGTTGTCTCGCGGATGCGCTGCTTGATTTCGCGGGCAATGTCCACCCCAAGCTCCATCCCCCGCTTGTTCTCTGTCACATCAAGAAAGGCCTCGTCTAACGAGATGGGCTCTACCAGGTCGGTGTAGTCGTGGAAGATTTCGTGGAGCTGCGCCGACACTTCCTTGTAGCGCTGAAAATGCGGCTCGACGATGATGAGCTGCGGGCACAACCGTTTGGCCACCTGAATGGATTGCGCTGAATGGACACCAAATTTTCTTGCTTCATAGCTGGCTGTGGAGACGACACCACGCTCCGCATCGTGACCTACCGCTATGGGCTTGCCACGAAGTTCAGGGTTATCGCGCTGTTCCACAGCAGCGAAGAACTGGTCCATATCGACATGAATAATCTTCATCCATTCAAGCCAGGCTTCCGCTGCTGTTTGATTTTCCAGCCAATAGCCGCCACAAAGAGCGTCATGAGCGGGCTGATGATGTTGAAGAAACAGTATGGCAGGTAGGTCAATGTAGGAACGCCCAGCACCGCTGCCTGAGTCATGCCACAGGTGTTCCACGGAATGAGTACGGAGGTGACAGTAGCCACGTCTTCTGTTGTTCGGCTCAGCAGACGAGACTCAAATCCTTGCTTGCGATAAGCATCACGATACATGTCGGCGGTGAGGACAATAGAGATGAACTGGTCGCCTGTGGTGAGATTGAGGAAAAGCCCCGTGCAAGTGGTGGCTCCCACCAAGCTAAAACGGCTGCGAGCATAACGGATAATAACTCGAGTAATGGATTCTATCATGCCACTAGCTACCATAGCGGCGCCGAAGCACATCGCAGAGAGGATGAGCCAGATGGTGTTGAGCATCCCCGACATGCCACCTGTGGAGATAAGATTGTTGAGTGAATCATTTCCTGTATCAATGGCAGTAGAGCCGTAGTAGGTGACAGCAAGTCCCTTCGCCAACGACAAGGCGGTAGACAGCTGAGAATCGTCTGCAATCTGTACAAGGATGTGGGGCTGAAGAATAAGAGCCATAATTCCAGCCACAATGGCTGAGGCGAAAAGCGTGATGACAGAAGGCACATGACGTGAGATGAGAATGCCTGTAAGCGCTGGAACCAGAAGTGTCCAATAGGAGATGTTGAAGGTGCCTGCAAGCCCTTCGGTGTATTCAGCCACATGCAGTTCGACGTCCTCTCCATTGCCAAACCCTGCGATGAAAAAAATGGTGAGAGCGATGAGGAAGGTAGGCACCGTGGTGTACATCATGTAGCGGATGTGGACGAAGAGGTCGGTTTGAGTGGCCGATGAAGCCAGAATGGTAGTGTCGCTGAGAGGAGACATCTTATCGCCAAAATAAGCTCCAGAAATGATGGCTCCAGCAGTCCATGCCGTATTGATGCCAAGCGCCTCACTGATGCCCAGCAAGGCTACGCCCATCGTGGCGACAGTGGTCCATGAGCTGCCGGACAGTAAAGAAACCAAAGCACAAATGACGCAAGCGCTGACAAGAAAGAACTGGGGCGACATGATTTGCACTCCATAATATATCAATGTGGGCACCACACCACTAATCATCCATGAGCCAGAAAGCATGCCGACGGCTAAAAGTATCAGCAGCGTGATGGCCACATTGCCAATGGTTTTGGTGATACGCTGCTCAAAGACGCTCCACGGCACCCGATAGACAATCATGGAGAGGGCGATGCAGACAGCTGTACCAAGGACAAGGGCTATCTGACTGCCTCCAGAGAGGGAATCACTGCCAAACAAGGAGATAACGGTACCCAACAAGGCGATGAGCACCAAAACCGGAATGAGCGCAACGAGTGGATGTGGCTGTTTCATGAGAATTTCAAATTAAGTTCCTTCTGCCCCCCATAAAAAGGGAGGAATGCTAGAAAGGTCAGGAGCAGGAAATGTTTATTGGCGACAAGAGCAAAGTCGCACCTCCAACGGTCAATGATTTATTTTTTGTTTATAGAGGCTCCAGCGTGCGCGGATGCTATTGACATAATTGTAGGTTTCGCGACCACGGAAGTAGCCATGAGCCACTTCTGGCTGGTTGTAATAGGCCGAGGAACTCATCTTCAAGACAAAGGCATCTACATTGCCCAACCACACATCGGGATTCCTGCCATACTTCCGCGCTAAAGCACGAGCGTCGTCCACATGGCCTGCCCCAGCGTTGTAGGCCGCAAGGATGAAGTTGATACGCTCTTCCGCATTTTTGATGGATGCGTAATGGGAGTTGAGCTGAGCAATGAGTTTTGCAGCTCCGCGCACATTGCTGTTAGGATTAAACACCTCTGATGAAGATACGCCTACCTGACGGGCTGTACCAGGCATCAGCTGCATGAGCCCCAACGCACCCATATAAGACACGGCCTGCGGGTCGAAACTGGACTCTTGATAAGCCTGTGCCGCAAGCAAACGCCAATCCCATCCACACTGCAGCGCATACTTCTTGAAGAGGTCATCATAGAGAGATATCTGTCCTTTGGCTGCATTAAGGATAGGAGCTGACACTTTGCGGCGAGGAGCGTATGTACGCCCCCCTCTTGATTTGACACGAATAGTTGTGTAGGCAAAGAAGTCTTTCTGATGTGCTTTCATCCACTGCGACAAAGAGGCAGAGAGAAGCGGCGAGTCTTTGCGGACGGCCCATGCTGCATGAGGACGCGGACGCAAGGTTGTGTCTCGCCGCTGCAGAGAAAGGCTGTCCATGAAAGTGGCGATTTCTGCTGCACCCACAAAATCCAGTTGAGCTTTGAGGGAATCTGCACAAGGAAGTTGGCAGGCAATGAAATCTCCTTCACCATTCTTCAATTTAGAAACCAAATCTCTCTGATTACGTGCAACTTCAACGCGGACACTTGCACCAATGCTTTGAGCATACTGACGCGCTATCATGAACTGCACTCCAAAGTGTTCACCTCGAAACTCAAAATAGCTTTCAGGTCCATAAAGCGTAAGAACAATGAGCTCGCCATTCTCTTGAATGTCGGGCAAATCAAAGTGCGGATTGCCATCCTGACCAGTTGCCACAAATGGAGACTGCTCAGCAGTATCACCTGACTGAGTTTGATTACAGGCAATAATGCTGAGCAGTAGAAAGGACAGAATGCACCAACGAGTCAGCATGCTATCCTTTACGCTGAGTGGGGCGGTTCTTCACACGCTGGCGAATTTCCGCCTTATGTTTGGCTGCCCCCGATTTGTGGGAGCCTGTCTGGTAGCCTTTCTTGCGAGCTTTGGTCTTCACCTTATTAGGATCTTCCTTCTTCTCGCTCTTGGCTTTGCCAAAGTTGATGCCATTCATGATGGCATACTGAATTTCGTTGTCTGAAGCCATATATTAATGATGGAAAAGGCGGATGCCAGTGAAGGCCATTGCAATGCCGTACTTGTTGCAGGTCTCAATCACATTGTCGTCACGAACAGAGCCGCCAGCTTGTGCGATGTACTGAACGCCACTCTTGTGAGCACGCTCGATATTGTCACCAAATGGGAAGAAGGCGTCTGAACCAAGGCAAACATTGGTATTCTTAGCCAACCAAGCCTTTTTCTCTTCTGGCGTGAGAGGCTCAGGCTTTTCAGTGAAGAAGTTCTGCCAAGTTCCTTCGCGGAGAACATCTTCATATTCGTCACCAATATACACATCAATCGTGTTGTCGCGGTCAGCACGGCGAATGTCGCTCTTGAATGGAAGCGCCAAGACTTTAGGGCACTGACGCAACCACCAAATGTCAGCTTTGTTGCCAGCCAAGCGGGTACAATGGATACGGCTCTGCTGACCTGCACCAATACCAATGGCCTGACCGTCTTTCACATAACATACAGAGTTTGACTGAGTATATTTGAGGGTGATAAGCGCAATCTTGAGGTCGCGCTTCGCATCAGCTGGAATGTCTTTATTCTCTGTGGGAATGTTCTCAAAAAGATTGTCGCCCGTCAAATCAATCTCATTGCGCCCTTGCTCGAAGGTGACACCAAACACTTGCTTGCGCTCGATAGGTGCAGGTGTATAGTTAGGGTCCATCTTGATGACACAATAAGTACCATTGCGCTTAGCCTTAAGAATGTCCAATGCCTCTGGCGTATAATCAGGAGCAATGACACCATCGCTCACCTCACGCTTGATGAGTGTAGCAGTAGCCTCATCACAGGTGTCGGAAAGGGCAATGAAATCACCAAAAGAAGACATACGGTCCGCACCACGGGCACGAGCATATGCTGTAGCAATAGGAGTGAGCGGAATCTTCACGTCATCCACAAAATAAATCTTCTTCAAGGTATCGCTAAGCGGAGCGCCGACAGCAGCACCTGCAGGACTCACGTGCTTGAAGGATGCAGCAGATGGCATTCCTGTAGCTGCTTTGAGCTCCTTCACCAGCTGCCAGCTGTTGAATGCGTCAAGCAAGTTGATATAACCTGGACGACCGTTAAGCACTTCTATAGGGAGTTCGCCCTCCTCCATATAGACGCGTGATGGCTTCTGATTAGGATTACAGCCATACTTTAAAGCTAATTCTTTCATAAAATTTATTGTAGTGTTCTAATGGGTTTTCACATCAATTGGATGGAATGTTTTTTGAATCGCGCAGCCTTAACTGCCGAGCCGCTTCTGGGTCGCCCCATGATGTATAAACAGAATCTGCCTGGGGCAATAAACGTTCAAGTTCTTCCCAACGTTCTGCTTCCTTCAAATACAGAGCACACTCCACGATACCTTCCCCTGTTTTGCAATAGCCCAAACGCACAGCCTGCGCATATACAGCATCTGCCTGATCTCGCTTACCAGAATGAATCAAGACGATGGCTTGCTGAAGATACAGTCCTCCAAGGGCACTTTGACGATCAGCGGCGGAACATTGGGGCGAAGCAATCAACAAGTCCACAGCTTCTTTAGCTGACTCAAGCCAAGCTGCAGCTTTTTTATAGCTTCCTGTGCTCGTATAAGCATCCAATATGTTGTTAGATACTCTAACATAGTCCTGAATATTGCCATATTGGGAATCCACATCAACCAATTGCTTTAAACCGATATACGCCTGGCTAAAGTAACGCTCCGCCTCGTTTATATGACCTAGCTGCATCTCACAATAGCCCATACCATTCAGCAGCAAGGCTACCCATCGCCGTCCCACTACAGTTTGATCCACTTTTGCCGCCTCAAATCCCAATGTAAGAACGGCTAATGCTTTCTTATTCTCATGACGATTAATCATGGAAGATGACAACAGGTCAGCGGCACGGTAGAAGAGTTCACGATTCTCCGCAAGCAAAGCCCTACCGTTTAGGGCTTTCACAAGATACTTCTCAGATTCTTTTCTGTTACCCTCTCGATAATAGGCCAATGCACGATAATAGGCTATACGCTGGGTGGAAACGGCTTTAGCTTTTTCCAAGCTGTCAATCATCGCCCATACCGGCTTTGTGGGCATTTTTATTCTTGCAACCACTGTCGAGTCAATTTGTCTATTCCGTATGGAATCTTCAATTTGCTTAGCACGATTGACTTTTCCTGTGCATGAACTCATCAAAACTGAAAACGATACAATGGCCAAAGCCATTCCTTTCAAAAAAGACTTGCTATCCATTTCCATGTTATTCATCCTAATGCATGGCAAAGGTAAAGAATTTAATTTATAATTCATGATTGGCAACGGACAATTTTATGTTAAGAGTTACTTTTTCGCAAAAAAACGCCACAAATGGCATTTTGTCCGTCGTCTATTGTCAATTGTCAATTAAATGTTGTACCTTTGCCACGATTTTTCATCAAGCACTCAATCAAAGATTTTATTATAGTAACATGAGACAAAGGACAAGACTGTCACTTGACGATTTGAACAAAAGCAATATTTGGACTATTACGCCAAGCGAACTTAGCCAAATGATTATCGACGCGAAAAAGAAACGCGACGAGTTTGCTGAGAATGAAAAGCATTACATGAACATCATTCGGACTGTTTTTGACATTCAATATCTTAAGAGAGAAGAAGCAAACCGAATGGAGCAGTTAGAAAATACTGGATTTGAAATATTCTCCACACCAGACGAGAACGGCAATAACGCCATCGCCATCCGCAAGCACCCTATCAAGAAGGTAACAGACTTGACAATGGAGAACATCATCCATTTGGAACCCTGGGAAGTACTGGAACTGATCAGCAACAATATGGGTACCGGATGGAAAGGTCTTCCCTTAGCCATTCAAGATATTATCGAATCGGCCTTCTTTGTTGATTGCACCATTATGCCAGTCAAGACCATGCGTAAGGAGGGCGGCATTATTGACCGCCGCAAAGAAGATGGCTATGAGGTATTGGAAATAGAGCGCGGCACTTGGATTGAGGGCATCTTCATGAAGCCGAAACCACGTGTAGAGAAAGTGCACATTGATTATAGCATCAATGACGACGAAGACGGAAGAAAGAAACGCCGCAAGGACTTGGACGACGAGGATGAATATGACGACATGGACCTGGACGTCGAGGAAGAGGACGAGGACATGGATGACGAGGAACTGAAGAAGCTCGATGGAGATGTAGAAGATGATATGGAAGACGAGGAACCCGACGAAAACAATCTGCGCATCGAAGACATAGACGTTATCGCCGATATGGACGAAGAGGAGGATTAATCTTCCTCTTCTTTTTTTGCCCATACTCAACAGTATCAGCCTTACTTACACCCAACGATATCGGTCTTTGTAGAAATCTATATTCTCCTTGGTGAGCAATTCAATGGCCATATAGTGGTCACGTGGCAATTTCATCTTAAGCACACACAAATTGAACATAGAGCGGAAGCAATCCAATCCCTGAGATTGGGGGTGCTGAGCAATAAGAAAATCCGCCGATCCATTCTTGATACACTCCACGTTTGCATCAACTGCATCGTAGCCCAATAAGGTGACATGGGGATGCGCTGGCATCTGCTCACGCAAAAAGTTGGCTATAATGTGGATGGACGAGTTGAATGACAATGCATGTCGAATATCAGGATTTTCTGTAAAAAATTCACGCATAATATCCTGCATTCCCTGTTTGTCATAAGCATAGAGATTCACATCAACAATCTCTATTTGGGGACAATGCTCCTCCATATATTTTCGGAATCCAACTTCACGATTCATCTGCTGGCGGCTAGCCACACGCCCTTCGCCCAGAACCTTGAAAATGGCTATTTTTTTCGTATCCGTGTCGGTAGCCAAAGACATAATACGCCCAGAAAAGGCACCACTCTGCAACGAATCCTGTCCACAGAAAACACGATGATTAAATTCAGGCCAGTTTGAATCAAGAAGCGCATAAGGTATGTCGCGTTCATCCAACTGTCCCGTGAATTTAGCCATAATATTATAGTTAAAGATAGGACCAATGATTACCGTGTCTGGATTAGAATCAAGCAAACTCTGGCACTCCAACTTGAAAGACTCCGTATTGAATGGGTCATAGCGGAAAATCTTGAAGGAGATTTTGAAATCATTGAAACGGCGAACACCATCAATCAAACCTTTTTCCACACGAGCCCAATAGCTATCAATCTCATGCAACGGAAGTATGGCTGCAAACTGATGGACACTATGCGACGCCAATGCTGATGCATAGTGATTAGGAGTGAAATTAATTTCATCCAAAACCTTCTGCACACGCTCAAGGCTGATAGGCGAGACATTGCCACGTCCATGTATGATTCTGTCAACTGTGCCAACAGACACCCCTGCTCTCTCCGCAATATCCTTAATACGGATTTTGGAAGTTATCTCCATCTTGAAATTACCTTAACAATTCTTTTTGAGCCCTTAAAACTGGTGTGTGCAATGCAAGGGCACTATCAGCAAGCCGTGATACAGCTTCTGCGCATTAGCACAAATTTAATGCAAAGTTAACATTTTTTGTGCTGACAAAATTCAATTTGTGACAAAATTTAGCAAGACCACTACTTTTTGTACACATCCGATGCCTTTTCTCACAAAAAAGCCTTACATTTGCACATTATTTGATTGACAGACATTCTACACAACAACGAATTAACTAATATGGCTAAAATTGTTACAATGGGCGAAATCATGCTTCGCCTTTCACCTGAAGGAAACTATCGTTTCGTGCAGGCAGACAAGTTCAATATCATTCCTGGCGGCGGCGAGGCAAACGTTGGCATTAGCCTTGCCAACTATGGACACGAGAGTGTATTTGTAAGCAAACTGCCTAAACACGAAATCGGGCAGATTGCAGTGAATGCGCTGCGCAAATTTGGAGTCAACACAGACTTCATTGCCCGCGGAGGCAACCGAGTTGGTCTCTATTATGCTGAGACAGGTGCAAGCATGCGCCCATCGAAAGTTATCTACGACCGCGCCAACTCATCTATTGCAGAAGCAAAGCCAGAAGACTTCGACTTCGACAAGATATTTGAAGGAGCTGATTGGTTCCACTGGTCAGGAATCACCCCTGCTATCAGCGACGCATCTGCAGAATGCTTGAAGCAAGCATGTATTGCAGCAAAGAAGCACGGTGTAACTGTTTCATGCGACCTCAACTTCCGCAAGAAGCTGTGGACGAGTGAAAAGGCAATCTCCATCATGCGCCCCCTCATGCAGTATGTTGACGTATGCATCGGAAATGAGGAAGACGCAGAATTGTGCCTTGGCTTCAAGCCTGACGCAGACGTAGAAGCTGGTGTGACAGACGCTGCAGGCTACGAAGGAATCTTCAAGGCAATGGCGAAAGAGTTTGGATTCAAATATGTAGTTTCTACATTGCGTGAGAGTTTCTCTGCTACTCACAACGGTTGGAAAGCCCTCATTTATGACGGCAAAGAGTTCTATCAGAGCAAACGCTATGACATCAATCCTATCATTGACCGTGTAGGTGGAGGCGACTCATTCTCAGGCGGCCTCATTCACGGATTGCTGACCAAGGCAACACAAGGCGAGGCTTTGGAATTTGCGGTTGCTGCATCAGCATTAAAGCACACCATTCCTGGAGACTTCAATCACGTATCCATCGAAGAAGTAGAAGCATTGGCAGGCGGTAACGCTAATGGCCGTGTACAAAGATAAATAGCTGACATTAGACGAACGAACATTAAGATTATGGCAAAATTCGATAAGCTTGCCGTTATGGCAAAAATCGGTGCGACAGGCATGGTACCAGTGTTCTACCACAAGGACGCAGAAGTGGCAAAAAAAGTCATCAAAGCTTGCTACGACGGAGGTGTGCGCGCTTTTGAGTTCACCAATCGTGGCGACTTTGCCCATGAAGTGTTTGCAGAATGTGTGAAATTTGCGGCTAAAGAATGTCCCGAGTTGGCACTGGGCGTTGGTTCTGTTGTCGATGCTCCTACTGCTGCTTTGTACATTCAGCTGGGAGCCTGCTTCATTGTCGGTCCCCTCTTCAACCCAGAAATTGCACCCGTATGCAATCGCCGCCTCATTCCATACTGCCCAGGTTGCGGTTCAGTTAGCGAGGTGGGCGCAGCACAAGAGCTAGGTTGCGACCTCACCAAACTTTTCCCTGGCGATGTGTATGGCCCAGCTATGGTGAAGAACCTGAAAGCGCCTATGCCTTGGTCTAAAATCATGGTAACAGGAGGTGTAGCTCCCACGGAGGAGAATCTCACAGCATGGTTCAAGGCTGGCGTGTTCTGCGTTGGCATGGGCTCCAAGCTCTTCCCTTCTGACAAAGTGAAGGCTGGCGACTGGCAATACGTGACTGACAAGTGCAAGGAAGCACTTTGCTACATTGAGGCAGCTCGCGAATCACTTTAAGCGACTCTTACTATTACATTTATTTAAATAATATATAAAACAATGGCTATTTCTAATTTGCAGAAAGCTCGTGCTGCATACCAGCCCAAGCTTCCCAAAGCACTTCAAGGCCCAGTAAAGGCTGTTGAAGGAGCTGCTACCCAGTCTGTAGGCAATCAGGCAGAGATCAAGGAACTCTTCCCCAACACGTATGGCATGCCTGTCATCACATTCGAGCCAGGCGCACCTATTGAGTTGCCTGTATTCAACGTGGGCATCATCCTTTCTGGCGGCCAGGCTCCTGGTGGCCACAACGTGATTTCAGGCCTTTTCGATGGCGTGAAATCTCTCAATCCTGCTAACAAGCTCTATGGCTTCATTCTCGGCCCTGGCGGTCTCGTTGACCACAATTATATGGAAATCACACCAGAGTTGATGGACCAGTACCGCAACACCGGTGGTTTCGACATCATAGGTTCTGGCCGCACAAAGCTCGAAGAGGAAGACCAATTTGAGAAGGGTATCCAGATTCTTCGCGAACTCGGCATCAAAGCACTTGTCATCATTGGTGGTGATGACTCCAACACGAACGCTTGTGTGCTTGCAGAGTACTATGCAGCAAAAAAGTATGGCGTACAGGTGATTGGCTGTCCTAAGACTATCGACGGAGACCTGAAGAACGAGCAGATTGAGACCTCTTTCGGTTTCGATACTGCATGCAAGACTTACTCTGAGCTGATAGGCAACATCCAGCGCGACTGTAACTCTGCACGCAAGTACTGGCACTTCATCAAGGTGATGGGACGCTCTGCATCACACATCGCTCTTGAGTGCGCACTCCAGTGCCAGCCTAACATCTGCCTCGTTTCAGAAGAAGTGGAAGCAAAGGGCATGTCACTTGACGACGTGGTTACATACATCGCAACAGCTGTGGCTAAGCGTGCTGAGGAAGGTAATAACTTTGGTACTGTTATCATCCCAGAAGGCATCATCGAGTTTATTCCTGCCATCAAGAAGCTCATTTCTGAATTGAACGACGTGCTTGCAACACCAGAAGCAGCAACTATTACCAGCGCCAATGAGCAGATTGAGTATGTTAAGGGTCGTCTCTCTAAGGAGAATCTTGAGGTCTTCAATTCACTTCCTACAGACGTGGCTGCACAGCTGGCACTCGACCGCGACCCACACGGAAACGTGCAGGTATCGCTCATCGAGACAGAGAAACTGCTCTCTCGTATGGTAGCTGCTAAGCTCGCCATCTGGAAGCACCAAGGAAAGTATGTAGGCAAGTTCGGCACTCAGCACCACTTCTTCGGCTACGAAGGTCGTTGCGCTGCTCCATCAAACTACGATGCTGACTACTGCTACTCACTCGGCTACAACGCTTCTCGCCTTATCGCCAACGGCAAGACTGGCTACATGTCTGTCATCAAGAACACAACGGCTCCTGCCGAAGAATGGATTGCAGGTGGCGTGCCAATCACTATGATGATGAATCTTGAGAAGCGTAACGGCAAGATGAAGCCTGTAATCCGCAAGGCTCTCGTCGAGTTGGATGGTGCTCCATTCAAGTATTTTGCAGCACACCGTGACGAATGGGCAAAGGAAACTGCGTACGTTTATCCAGGCCCAATCCAGTACTGGGGACCATCAGAGGTTTGTGACCAAACCACCAAGACTCTCCAGCTGGAGCAGGCAAAATAAAGATATAAAGTTGATAGATGACTGCGACAAGACGAACAACGGCTAAACGCAAATCTACCAAGTCAAAGAAAGGCACACGACGAAATCTACTTCGCCGTGTGCCTTCTTATGTTTTGTGGTTAGCTCTGGGCTTCATCGCCATCATCTACATCACATTCTTCTACAAGACCTTTGTTGGCCCCTACTCTTTCCGATGGAAAGCCATTTTCAGCCAAGTCACCTATCCCAAAGGAACTGTACGTGGGCTTGACATTTCCCACTATCAAGGCGAGATTGATTGGAACAAGCTGCGGAATGCACAAATACAAGGCACACCTGTATCGTTCATCTTTGTAAAAGCAACAGAAGGCACCAATATCTGGGACGAGAACTTCAACCAAAATTTCCACAACGCACGCAAGAATGATATTGTGCGCGGAGCCTACCACTATTTCAGCCCTTACACTTCGGGCAAAGCACAAGCCAAATACTTCTGCAAAATGGTACAACTGGAAGAAAACGACTTGCCCCCCGTGCTTGATGTGGAGGAAATGGGCAAATGCACCACAGCGCAGCTGCAACGAGAAGTGCTCAACTGGATGAAAATCGTAGAGAAACATTATGGAATCACCCCGATTCTCTACACAGGCTACAAGTTCCGTACCTCCTATTTGAACACGCCTGAATTTGATAAATACCCATACTGGATAGCTCATTATTATGTAGATTCTCTTGAATATAAGGGCGATTGGGCATTTTGGCAACACACCGATGTAGGCAAAGTGGATGGCATCAAAGGCAACGTGGACATCAACGTGTTCAAAGGCGACTACCAAGATTTGATGGATATGACCATTAAAGAAGAAGAGTGAGCCATTTGAGCCATCTTTTAAATAAAATCACCTTATCACCCATGAAATATCTATACCTTGACTTCATTGTCTCGCCCTATTCAGATGATGCGTGCGATGTGCTTTCCGCCATGCTGAGTGGTATTGGGTTTGACTCGTTTGAGATGTCGGAAACAGGCATTAAAGCCTATATTCAGCAAGACCTATTCAACGAGGACGACCTCAAAGAAACACTGGCAGGAATATTTCTGCCGGGCGTATCATTCTCATACACGATTCATTCGCTGGAAAACAAGGATTGGAATGCCGAATGGGAGCAGAACAGTTTTGACCCCATTCTTGAACGCGAATTTGGCATAAAACTCAACCCGCGCATGGCCTTCGGCTCTGGCTCTCACGCCACCACCTACCAAATCACCTCTTTGTTGCTTCAACAAGACTTCACCGGGCAGCGCGTGCTAGATATGGGCACTGGAACAGGGGTACTTGCCATCGCAATGGCTAAACGTGAAGCCAGTGAGGTTGCAGCCATCGACATAGACCCATTTAGCGTGGAGAACGCGCAAGAGAATGCCGCTCTAAATAATATTAATAATGTACATGTGCAGCTCGGGGACGCATCAGCCATCGATGGACTGTTTGACACGATTGTAGCCAACATTCATAAGAACATCCTGATGGCAGACATCTCCACCTATGTGCAACATCTTGTCGCACAAGGCACACTCTACATCTCCGGTTTCTTCACAGAAGACGTGCCAGACATGGAAAAAACAGCAAAGGAAAATGGCCTCAATGTTTTCCGAACATATTCCAAAGACAATTGGGCGGTTATGCAACTCGTAAAAAAATAGAGCCATATTCCACCATCCTCAACACACAAACAATACTAATTAATAACCAACAACTAACTCTTTGCCCAATGAAACAAATCCTATTCCTGCTTGCTGCCCTATGGAGCAGCTCCTTGGTTCTTCAAGCACAGCGCCCAAGATTCCACTTCGACACGATACATCCCGATGTGCATGACCCCGCGATGGCTCAAGGTGAAGATGGGAGATACTACATTTTCTCAACTGGCATGGGAATTGGATGCATATCTTCACCAGACCTGAAGACCTGGCAACCTGAAAAGCCTGTTCTCAGTACCATTCCACAATGGGCAACTGATTCCATTCAAGGCTACAGAGGACACACATGGGCGCCCGACATCAGCAAGCATAATGGCCTATGGCTCATGTACTATTCATGCTCCACCTTCGGAAAGAATGGTTCTGCCATAGGACTTGCCACCAACAAGACACTTGACCCCAAGTCGCCAAACTACAAATGGGAGGACCAAGGCCCTGTCATTGTCTCCCACCAGCATGCTGATCCCTACAACTGCATCGACCCTAATCTCATCGTTGATGAAAAAGGTACGCCCTGGCTCGCCTTCGGTTCCTTCTGGGACGGCATACAGATTGTGCGACTCAAGAAAGACTTCAAGACACTCGCCAGCAAACCCAAAACCATTTCAAGACGCACTGGAAGAAAAGTCACATTGGCAGAAATCGACAACATCGAGCACTACACCATAGAAGGCAATGACACTATCGAAACCGGAGACAATGCCGTCGAGGCCCCCTTCATCATCAAGAACGGCAAGTACTACTACCTTTTTGTCAGCTTCGACTACTGCTGCCGAGGCGAGCGAAGCACTTACCGCACCGTAGTGGGCAGAAGCAAGAATGTAGCGGGTCCATATGTAGACAAAAAAGGCCAGCCTATGGAGAAAGGCGGCGGCGATACGCTCATCGGTCCTAACAACGAATTCTTTGGAGCAGGACATAACTCCGCTTATCAGTTGAGCGGGCAATGGTACTTCCTCTGCCATGCCTACGAAAAAACGCACAACGGGCAGGCAAAAATGTTCCTGCGCAAGATGCATTTCGACAAAGAAGGCTGGCCCGTGATAGACCCATTCCTCTAACGATGAGTAAGCCTGCACGCCTAAACGGTACGGTGCCAGCAGCACACGCCATATAAGAAAGCACAGAGAATGGGCATACTAGATGGGGCAGAGAGGAATACAGCATCCAAAATAGGCGTGGAACTGCCTACGTAGCCACAAAAAGCTGAAAAAACTAGAATTTGAGACACAAAAGGCTTATATTCACTCATTTATTCAATCTATTTCTTGCCCAATTCACAGATTATCACTAACTTTGCACCCGTTTTGTACAGAAATTAGATTTTATCAACATAATGTCTAACTTTATTAATTAAAACAAACATTTATTATTTATGGAAACAAAAGACATCAAACCGCTGGAAGGCTTCGATTGGGAGGCATTCGAGAACGACGGCGTGAGCGCTGCTGACAAGGCTGCTCAACAGGCTGCCTACGAAGGCACTCTCAACAACGTAAACGACAACGAGGTTGTTGAAGGTACTGTTACCTCTATCAACGATCGCGAAGTTGTTGTGAACATCGGCTACAAGAGCGAAGGCATCATCGCAAAAAACGAGTTCCGTTACGCTCCAGACCTCAAGGTTGGCGACACCGTTGAGGTTTACATTGAGAATCAGGAAGACAAGAAGGGCCAGCTCGTGCTCTCTCACAAGAAGGCACGCCAGGCACGCTCATGGGACCGCGTAAATGCAGCGCTTGCAAACGACGAAATCGTAACAGGTTTCGTAAAGTGCCGCACAAAGGGTGGTATGATTGTTGACGTGCTCGGCACAGAGGCATTCCTCCCAGGCTCTCAGATTGACGTGAAGCCTATCCGCGACTACGATACATTTGTTGGCAAGACGATGGAATTCAAGATTGTCAAGATCAATCAGGAGTTCCGCAACGTGGTTGTCAGCCACAAGGCTCTTATCGAGGCAGAGCTTGAAGCTCAGAAGAAAGAGATTATCTCTAAGCTCGAAAAAGGCCAGATTCTTGAGGGTACTGTCAAGAACATCACTAACTACGGTGTATTCATCGACCTCGGTGGTGTTGACGGTCTCATCCACATCACAGACCTTTCTTGGGGCCGCGTAAGCGATCCTAAGGAAATCGTTCAGCTCGACCAGAAGCTCAACGTTGTTATCATCGATTTCGACGACGAGAAGAAGCGCATCGCTCTCGGTCTGAAGCAGCTCACTCCACACCCATGGGATGCTCTCGATCCAAACCTCAAGGTTGGTGACAAGGTACACGGCAAGGTGGTTGTGATGGCAGACTACGGCGCATTCATTGAAATTGCACCAGGCGTAGAGGGTCTCATCCACGTATCTGAAATGTCTTGGAGCGCACACCTCCACTCTGCACAGGAATTCATGAAGGTTGGCGACGAGGTTGACGCAGTTATCCTCACCCTCGACCGCGAAGAGCGCAAGATGTCTCTCGGTGTGAAGCAGCTGAAGGCAGATCCATGGGAGAACATCGAGGAGAAGTATCCTGTAGGTAGCCAGCACACCGCAAAGGTTCGCAACTTCACTAACTTTGGCGTATTCGTAGAGGTAGAGGAAGGTGTTGACGGTCTCATCCACATCTCAGACCTCTCATGGACCAAGAAGGTTAAGCACCCATCAGAGTTCACCAAGATTGGCGAGCCTATCGAGGTACAGGTACTTGACATCGACAAGGAGAACCGCCGTCTCTCTCTCGGCCACAAGCAGCTCGAGGAGAATCCTTGGGACAAGTTCGAAGAAATCTACACTCAGGATTCCGTACACCAGGGCAAGATTACTGAAGTGCTCGACAAGGGTGCAGTTATCGCTCTCGAAGGCGGTGTAGAAGGCTTCGCTACTCCTAAGCACCTCGTGAAGGAGGATGGCAGCCAGGCACAGCTCGGCGAGACTCTCGACTTCAAGGTAATCGAGTTCAACAAGGATTCTAAGCGCATCATCCTCTCTCACTCTCGCATCTTCGAAGATGTTGCTCGTGCAGAGGCAAAGGCAGCCAAGAAGGCAGAAGGCGCAACCAAGAAGGCAAGCCGCCCACAGAAGGAGCAGGCTCCTGTCATCAAGAACGTGGCTGCTTCCACTTCTCTTGGCGACATCGACGCTCTCGCAGCCCTCAAGGCTCAGATGACAGACGAAGCAAAAGGTGAATAATCTTCACTGAAGCATCATACCCAAGGGACATGTCCAAAAGGATATGTCCCTTTTTATACACATTATATATATTAAAACAATATATATTTAAAAACAATGGCTTACAGAAGCATTATAAACCCCATCCTGCTTTGCTCGCTGCTCGTGCTTGCAGCCTGCGAATCAAAACAAGAAAAGTTCCCTGGTGAGATGACAGATGAAGAGTGGGAAAACCGTCCCACACTGGAAGACATCATCTGCGATAGCATCGCAGAGAAGGAAGACATCAGCGTGGAATGTGCCGCTCTCTGCAACGACCTTAACAATGACATTCGAGACCTCGCTATGGTCAACTCTCCCACTGCGCTTATCTACGTTAAAAAAGACCACCAAGCCTTGATCGCGAATGTAACCCGAAGCGCCAAAGGATTCAAAGCACATGAACGCACGATTCTCCACAACTATTGCGAACAGGCAGTCAATACATACGATGACGTATGCCGTCGCTATGAGGTGCCAGCAACAGGTGTTATCGCTAACCTCGAGCAACTCTCTCACGACCTTGACCAAGTGCACTCTGCCAAGGACTTTGAAGACTACAAGAATCTACATTATGGCATGATGCAAGAGCTGGACGACATCCACCTGTGCATCGAGCGGCGAAGCAACGACATCCCTAAGGTGAAGCGGTTGGCACAAGCCTTAAAATCAAAATACCAAGCTAAACAATCAACTTACGGTAAAGAGTAGCAACTAAATATATCCCGACAGAATCGGCAAATAAAGACGCTATCATATATACTCTTCAGCACCAATGATTAAAAAGGTTGAAAAAACAAGCTAAAACTTGTTAGTTCAACCTTTTTCCATTATCTTTGTGGCATATTTCTAATACATAAGAATTAGCTATATGTTTGCAAAAGAGATTTATGTGCAGCGCCGTGCTGAACTGAAAAGAATTGTAGGTGAAGGCCTCATTATCCTATTCGGCAACAACGATGCACCCAACAACTATCCTGGCAATCCTTACCGCTTCCGCCAAGACAGCTGCTTCCTCTATTACTTTGGGCAAAAGCGAGAAGGATTAGTAGGCGTTATAGATATTGACAACGACAAAGAATACATCTTTGGCGATGACATCGACATCGATGACATCATTTGGTTTGGCTATGTGCCATCAGTCAGCGATTTAGCCTCCGAAGTAGGTGTGTCAAACACTGCTCCGATGTCTCAACTGAAGGTTCTTGTAGATGCAGCAAAAGCGAAAGGGCAAACCATTCATTTTGTACCCCAGAGCCGTCATGACCTCATGATTCAGTTAGCCGACCTCGTAGGCATTCACCCCTTGCAGTCGAAAGAGAAGGCATCTATCAAACTCATCAAAGCCATCGTTGATATGCGTGCTGTAAAGCAACCCGAAGAAATTGAGGAGCTGAAGCGCGCTGCCGACATTGGCTACCAGATGCACACTACTGCCATGAAACTCTGTGCGCCAGGCGTAACAGAGAAGTACATTGCAGGTGTCATCGAAGGCATTGCCATGAGCCTCGGAGACCGCTACGCATTCCAGTCTATTCTTTCCATGCACGGAGAGATTCAGCATGGCTTCCCAAGCCACACTCCAATGGAAGCAGGACGCCTGATGCTCTGTGATGCCGGTGCGGAAAGCAAAGAGAACTACTGCTCCGACAATACACGCGTCACCCCCATAGCAGGCAAATTCACCCAGCAGCAACGCGACATCTACGCAGCAGTGGAGGCAGCCCACGATTGGGTCATTGAGAATGCCAAGCCCGGTGTAAAATGGCTAGACATGCATTTAGGTGCATGCCGCATCATCACAGAACACTTGAAAGCCATCGGGCTGATGAAGGGCAATACAGAAGAGGCGGTACAAGCAGGAGCGCATGCCATGTTTATGCCACATGGACTTGGCCACATGATGGGACTTGACGTGCATGATATGGAAGGGCTCGGACAAAACTATGTTGGGTTTGACGAAGAAGTACAGCCCTCTACTCAATTTGGGCTCAATTGTCTGCGATGCGGTCGCCGCCTGCAACCCGGTTTCGTGATGACTGACGAGCCAGGCATCTATTTCATTCCTCACCTCATAGACCTGTGGAAAAACCAAGGAATACACAAGGAATTCATTAATTACGATGCAGTTGAACCATTCCGTAACTTTGGCGGTGTGCGTCTGGAAGACGACATCTTCATCACGAATGATGGCTGCCGCATCGTTGGCGACAAGGTTATTCCATACCACATCAACGACGTGGAAGAATTCATCAATAACAAATAGAACTTATTATGACTAACAACTATATGAAAAAGACTTTATTATTGACCGCGCTCCTCTCGCTCGGCACCTCCCTCTTTGCACAAGAGAAAAATGATGGATTTCAGTTCACCGTAGTGAAAGAAAATCCTATTACATCTACAAAAAACCAAAACAGATCTGGCACATGCTGGGCCTTTTCTTCCCTCGGTTTCTTCGAGGCGGAGCTGCTCCGCATGGGTAAAGGCGAATGGGACTTTTCCGAAATGTACCTCGCCCACAAGACATACGAAGACCGCGCCAAGGCAACTGTTCGCCTTCATGGCGACATGGACTTCAGCCAAGGCGGATCCTTCTACGACTGCGTGTATTGCATGAAGAACTACGGAATGATTCCCCAGTCCGCTATGCCAGAACCTGGCACACTTTATGGAGATTCATTGCCCAACTTCGGTGAGTTCTTCAGCATCCTCACCCCAATGGTGAAAGCTGTAGCAAAAGGCGAGCAAAAGAAGCTCTCCCCCATTTGGTTCAAGCCTATTAACGCAACACTTGACGCCTATCTCGGTGAAGTGCCTACAGAATTCACCTACAAAGGCAAAAAGTACACACCAAAATCATACATGGCATCCACGGGCTTAAATATGGATGACTACGTAAGTCTCACTTCTTTCACACACCACCCCTTCTATGAGCAGTTCGTCATCGAAGTACAGGACAATTGGCGATGGGGACTTTCCTACAACCTTCCCCTCGACGAATTCATGGAAGTAATGGAATCTGCCGTAAAGAACGGTTACACCTTTGCATGGGGTGCCGATGTGTCTGAAAACGGCTTCTCACGCGAAGGTATCGCTGTATGTCCTGACCTCAAAAAAGTGAAAGAGACCAGCGGAAGCGACTATGAGCACTGGTTCGGGACGTCTGGCACTCCAAGCCGTGCAGCCTACACCGCTCGCCCATTACCTGAAATCACAGTCACTCAGGAGATGCGCCAAGAGGCATACGACAACTGGGAGACAACAGACGATCACGGTATGATTATCTATGGTATTGCCAAGGACCAGAATGGCAAAGAATACTTCATGGTGAAGAACTCTTGGGGCACAGACTACAAGTACAATGGTGTATGGTATGCATCTAAGGCATTCGTAGCATACAAGACCTTAAACATCCTCATTCACAAGGATGCCCTTCCAAAGAATATTGCTAAGAAGCTCGGCATCAAATAACAGAACAATAACACTATATCACTATAACTAATAAGAGGCAAAAGTTGCGAATAACTTTTGCCTCTTATTGTTTTAATCGAACCCGAACTTACCCCATATCATTTCTTCAACAAATTAGAGATGTACTCATCAAACTGTTCTTTATATCCATTGAAGATGTTGATATCGACAGAGCCGCGTATGCCTGAGACACGACCATCGCAACAGAGCTGCCAAAAGAGAAGGCGCACATCGGGGCGATAGACATTATAGCGGGCTATCCACACGGGATAAGTTTGGCATAAGTCTGGGGCATGAAGCAGATGTGTCTTAACAAACATTTGGCTAATGTAGAGGATGGGGCGCTTGCCAGTAGCACGTTCCACAATGGCAAGCCAGTCGCGCATATCAGCAAAGAGCCTTTCTTCTCCCCCAGTCTGTTCTATAGCCTCATCTGTGGGCTCTACATCCAGTACTGGTGGCATATCCGACGAAAGAATCTCAGTATTCTCCAGAAAATATTTAGCTTGTTCTTTTCCTGAAGCGTGAAGGGAAAAGAAATGATAGGCTCCACATAAAATTCCATTTCTGCGCGCATCATGAGCATCTTGTGGGTAGTAAGCAGACTTGATAGTAGTGCCTTGGGTGGACTTGATATAAACAAAACTGACGGGGAAGTCTATAGGACCGTCAACAAGCTTGCTATTACGCGGTCCTAAAGATGTGACACGAAGTTGTTTCCAGTTGATGGGATAATTGCGTCGACCTATTTCATGCTGATAGCGACTGATATCAATCCCATATACACGATTATCAGTATAGCTCATTTTTTCGCCCAAGAAACGGCCTTCTGCCCATTCTCCCGCTTTGACAGTCTGTCCGTTTGCAAGATAAAAGCCATGTCCATGCCTTGTGCCATGATGCCATTCACCTTCGTAATAGTCGCCATTCGCATACCGCATCACGCCATATCCCTGCGGGGACCCATCTTCAGTCATTCGTCCACGATACATATTGCAAGCTGTATCGACAGATGCGCCTTCAAAGAGGGTGTCGCTCTGGATGAAGCGGTAAAATTCCAAAGAGGTCAATCCGCTTCCTTCCACTGATGGAGAATGGTAATTGAGGCCATGAAGCTTCACTTTCCACTCATAGACCAAGTCCGAAAAATCAGTATCAATGAAGAGTGGCGTGCTCAATGCCAGACACGAGTCAGGAATGGACGTTAAGGCGTCGTTGCGTAAAGTAATCATACGGAAACATTCAGATCCTGTTTTCATGCAGCGCAATGATGGCGCCCACACAAGAGACGATGTGACATGAAGTGGTGTTGAATTGAGTGTATATTCTTTCACAACTTTCACCTGCAGTTTTCTACCTTCCGAAAGAATCTCTTTCAGAAGGTGAATCATGCCTTCCAAATAGTCACCATCTACTTTCAACTGGTAGGCAACATTAGCAACACCAATATATTCATTGTCGAAGATGCTATGATGGCAGAGATAATAATCTATTTCATCCATTACACTGACATCCCGCTGACGCTGTTGCTGCATACGGTTCAAATTCTTGACGACAATGGAATCCAAGACTGTTGTCATCAACTTGGCCTGTTCCTCCATGTCCGCACGCTCATCAAGCGCCATGATGCAACCATATGCTGAAGGGAAAAAGGAAGAACTGTTTACCCACACGCCCACCCCCTCAGTGCACACCATAGCAGAGTCGCAACTTGTCGTAAGACAAACAAACGAGGAATCTTCTGGAACGAAATTAGAGAAATATGCCACTTCCTTCCCTTCTGCCAGCAAAGCAAAGCAAGTCCGTTGTGTCACATCCACCTTTGCGTGTTCAACCTCTTCCTCTGTCCATGAACGATTCAAGTAGCACAACAAGTAGAAAACAATGCATGTCAGCAATCCTAAGCCTATAACAACACTCTTCTTTCGCATTTTTCTATTGAGTTGAATTACCTACTCGTGATGATAGGGTTCTCCACGCATGATGGTCATGGCTCGATAGAGTTGCTCCACAAAGATAAGACGAATCATCTGATGAGAAAAAGTCATCTTTGAAAGCGAGAGTTTCTCGTTGGCTTTAGCATACACATCCGGTGAGAAGCCATAAGGGCCACCAATGACGAATACCAGACGCTTGTTGACAGTCTGCATCTTCTGCCCCATATAATTAGAGAACTCTATGCTGCGCAATTCCTTGCCATGTTCATCAAGTAGCACAACATAATCACCTGCCTGAAACTGTTTCAAAATCAGTTCTCCTTCCTGCTGTTTCTGCTGTTCAGCTGAAAGGTTCTTAGTATTCTTTAACTCGGGAATCGTGATGATATCGAAGCCTATATAGTGCTTCACCCGCGAAGCATAATCATCAATCAACTCGACAAAGTGCTTGTTCACCGTCTTCCCGACTAATAAAAGGGCTACTCGCATAATGTTAGGAAATTGAAGTAATAAAGTAAAGTATCAGCACGCAGCAGATTATCGTGACACATGCTTGACCCCTTTGACTGTCGTGATTTTCTTAATGAGCAGAGTGAGCTGGTTCTGATCATCAATCATTACAGTAAGCGTACCAGAGAAAAGCCCGTCTTCCGAAGATTGTATGCTGATGGCACGCAACATGACATTTTTCTCCTTATTAATGATAGAAGTGATATTGTTGACGATTCCGATGTCGTCATGTCCCACCACATGAAGGGTCACCGGGTATTGCTTGGAGCCTTTGCCTGCCCAACGTGCACGGAGCACACGATAACTCATACGTTCCTTCAGAAGGGCAGCATTAGGGCAGTCGGTGCGATGCACTTTGATTCCGCGATTCACAGTAACAAAACCAAACACATCATCGCCATAGATCGGATTACAGCATTTAGCAAGACTGTATTCCACACCTTTCAAATTGTTATCCAGCACCAACACGTCGGCATTGCCTTGAGCATGGTCATCCTGCACATTTGCCACATAGCCATCAGCACTCCGTTGCTCAGTAGAGAATGCATTAGGATTGGCATCACGTTCCTGCAAAGCAACATATTGCTCTATCACGGTATTCACATCCAGCACATCTTCTGCAATAGCCTTGTAAAACTCGGTCACATGCTTGTAGCCCATTCGTTTGAGCAGACGCATCATGGTTGACTCGTCCGGCTCAATCTTCTTATTCTTAAACTTACGCTCCAGCGCTTCTTTCGCCAATGTCGAAACTTGCATCTCTTGCTCTGTCAGTGACTGCCGAATCTTGGCACGCGCTTTGGCGGTAACAGCGATATTGAGCCAATCACGTTTAGGCAACTGTTTGGGAGAGGTCAGAATCTCCACTTGATCACCACTTTGAAGTTTTGTACGGATATGCACATTCTTGCCGTTCACCTTACCACCCGTGCATCGGCATCCCACAGTAGTATGAATCTGAAAGGCAAAATCAAGCACAGTCGCTCCCTTAGGCAACTTGAACAAGTCACCTTTGGGCGTGAACACAAACACTTCATCGCTGTAGAGGTCAACCTTGAAACGGTCCACCAGCTGCTCATCGCTATCAGCATGATTCTCCAAAGCTGAACGTATGTCCTTCAGCCAGTCTTCCAACTTGCTGCCGCTATCTTTCACTCCTTTATAACGCCAATGAGCAGCCAAACCACGCTCTGCAATCTCATCCATCCGTTCTGTACGAATCTGTATCTCCACCCATTTTCCCTCAGGCCCCATCACGGTGATGTGCAACGACTCATAACCGTTGGATTTCGGCACAGACAGCCAGTCCCTCAAACGTTTGGGGTTAGGGCGATACATATCTGTGACGATGCTGAACACCTGCCAACAGTCCTGCTTCTCTCGTTCTGGCGCAGAATCAAGAATCACACGAATGGCAAACAGGTCATAGATTCCCTCAAACTTGCATTTCTGTTTCTTCATCTTCTGCCAGATGGAGTGAATAGACTTAGTTCTTCCTTTTATGTGAAACTTCAGACCTGCAGCAGTCAACTTCTCTTCTATTGGCCCTATGAAATTTGCAATATAGAGGTCACGAGCCGCACGTGTAGCATTCAGTTTCTCCTTTATCATATAATAGACATCAGGCTCCAGATATTTCAGCGACAAATCCTCCAACTCGCGTTTAATCAGATACAGACCCAATTTATGCGCCAAGGGAGCATAAAGCCGTGCAGCCTCTGTAGCCACACGAGTCCGTTCCTCAAGCTCTCCTTTGTCCTTAATCTGCCGCATTAGATTCACGCGATCAGCTATAATGATAAGAATGACTCGCATGTCCTCAGCAAACGACAGCAACAAATCACGGAAATTCTCTGTTTCTATCGAAGGCTTTTTGGCATACAATTCATTCACACGCAAAATACCATGAATAATGTGGGCAACATCATCACCAAATTCTTGGCTGACAAAAGTCTCGTCCACAACACCCGCTGCCACACAGTCATGCAACATGATGCTTACAATCGATGCACGATTCAAGCCTATTTCTTCCGCCGTTATGACAGCCGTCTGAAGGTCAAAAAGCACCGGATTCAAGCCAAACTTGTCACGGCATAATCCACCAGACTCTACTGTGCGCAGCAGAATCTCCTTGATTTTGCGGAAATCGTCAGGATTCAACACTTCCGCCACCAAAGTCTGCAACTTCTTAACTGTCAACAGCAATTCTTCCCGTTCTTCCGCTAATAATCTTTCTTGTCCATCCATCTCTGTTCCCTTTCTTTTGATTGGTGGTTCTATAATGCATTTGCCATGCAAAGGTACAGAAAAACAGCGATAACCACATCGTCATAGGCCAAGAAATGCAAGATTCCTTAACGACACACATCCGAATTGACACACATTCCACAAAAAGCAAGAACAGAATTTGGTACGTTAGTGAAAAAAGCACTACCTTTGTCTACATATAAATTGACACTAAAACTATTATCATTATGAAACCTTTCATGGACGAGAACTTCTTGCTACAAAGCGAAACAGCCAAGAAGCTCTATCACGAACATGCGGCAAAAATGCCTATCATCGACTACCATTGCCATCTGGTGCCACAGATGGTAGCGGAGAACAAGCGCTTTGAATCCATCACACAGATTTGGCTGGGTGGCGACCACTATAAATGGAGAGCCATGCGTTCCAATGGCGTCGATGAGCGTTTCTGCACCGGCAAAGACACATCAGACTGGGAAAAGTTTGAAAAGTGGGCCGAGACCGTTCCATACACATTCCGCAACCCTTTATATCACTGGACACACCTGGAGCTGAAGACAGCATTTGGCATCAACAAAATACTGAACCCAGAGAATGCACGCGAGATTTTCGACGAATGCAACGAACAGATCAAGAACGATCCAAAATTTACGCCACGAGGTTTGATGAAACACTACAACGTGAAAACCGTTTGCACGACCGATGACCCTGTGGATTCATTAGAGTATCATAAGCAGGTGGCAGCAGACCCAACAATGGAGACGAAAATGTTGCCTGCATGGCGTCCAGACAAGGCGATGGCTGTGGAAGTTCCTGCAAACTTCAAGGCTTATGTAGACAAGCTTTCCGAGGTGAGCGGCAAGAGCATCAACAACTTCAACGATTACATCGACGCCCTTCAGGCACGCCACGATTTCTTTGCCTCTATGGGCTGCAAACTGAGCGACCACGGCATAGAGGAGTTCTATGCTGAAGACTATACGGACGCTGAAATCAAAGCCATTTTTGAGAAGGTCTATGCTGGCAAGGAACTCACCCAAGAAGAAGTGCTGAAGTTCAAATCAGCGATGATGTACATCTTTGCCGTTCAAGATGCTGAAGCAGGTTGGGCACAGCAATTCCACTATGGTGCCATCCGCGACAACAACTCCAAGATGTTCAGACAACTAGGGCCAGACACGGGCTTCGATTCTATTGGCGAGTTCAACACCGCCAAGAAATGTTCGAAATTCCTCGACCGCTTGAACGCAGAAGGCAAATTGGCAAAAACAATCCTCTATAACCTCAACCCATGCGCCAATGAGGTTTTAGCCACGATGCTAGGCAACTTCCAAGATGGCTCTTGCCCAGGAAAGATTCAATGGGGTTCTGGCTGGTGGTTCCTGGACCAAAAAGATGGCATGACCAAGCAGATGAACGCACTTTCACTTCTTGGCTTGCTAAGCCGTTTTGTGGGTATGTTGACCGATTCACGCTCATTCCTATCCTACCCTCGTCACGAGTACTTCCGCCGCATCCTCTGCAACCTCGTTGCCACCGACATCGAGAATGGCGAAGTACCATACATTGGCTACGAAGCAGCACGTGTCAACCAAATGATTGAGGATATTTCCTACAACAATGCCAAGAATTATTTTCAGTTTTGATCAGCCCATGTGCTGAGCATTTTTCAACACCAGACCTTGGCAACACCAGACTTTCATTTTAAACAATTCACCATCCGTCACGACCGTTCATCCATGAAGGTCGGAACGGATGGTGTATTGTTAGGAGCATGGGCCTGTCCACATACAGAGCAGCCTTTGCCGATGAAATGTCTCGACATCGGCACGGGAACCGGGCTTATCGCCTTGATGCTGGCACAGAGATTTCCGACTGCAAGCATCACAGGAATTGACATCGACGACGCATCCATTGAACAGGCAAAAGAGAACGTTGAGGCGTCTCCTTTCAAAGAGCAAATTCTTATCAAAAAGCTGGATTTTAATATAATAAATTTACACTCAAATAAATATGAGCTAATCGTATCTAATCCACCATTTTATAAAGAAGAAACACTTGGAGGAAAGCAAGCAAGAGATGCTGCGCGGCACACCACAAGCCTCCCTTTTAACACGCTCGTAGAAAACGCCTCCAAGATGCTATCAGAAAACGGGGTCTTCTCCGTCATTATTCCATATGCTGAAGCGCCATCATTTATCAGCATATGCGCTTTCAACAAACTTTACTTGCACCGACGTCTGGATGTACGTTCAAGTGAGCGGAAGCCATTCAAACGGACATTGCTGGAATTCGGCAAGACCCTCTTTCCCGCCCAAACTGACACACTCACCTTGCAAGACACACATAATAGTCGCACCGCTGAATACGCCCAGCTCACCGGTGCATTCTACATCTAAAAACGGAACAAATGAATTATCAAGCCATCATCAATAAATACTACCAGGAAGATAATGAATTAAAACATATTCTCATGGTGCATAGCCGCTGCGTAGCCGACAAAGCGCTCGCCATTGTGGACCAGCACCCCGAACTAAAAGCAAACCGCCAATTTGTAGAAGAAGCCGCCATGCTGCATGACATCGGAATATTCCGTTGCGACGCTGCCGGCATCCAATGCTTTGGCACAGAGCCATACATCTGTCATGGCACTCTTGGAGCAGAATTATTGCGCGCTGAAGGATGGCCCAAGCACGCACGAGTATGTGAACGCCACACGGGTGCAGGAATTTCGCTACAAGAAATTGAGACTCAGCATCTTCCGATTCCGCACAAGGACCTTATCCCTGAAACCATCGAAGAACAAATCATATGTTATGCTGACAAGTTTTTTTCAAAGACAAAACTCACAAGCGAAAAGACACTCGAGCAAGCTATCCGCTCTTTAGCTAAATTTGGAGACGAGGGCGTGAAGCGCTTTGTCCACTGGGCTGAGATATTCGAGACCGTCCCTTCTGCAATTTCGTTGTAACAGAAGTTACAGACCCTGTGTTACAAATGTAACAGGCCGCATGTTACAAATGTTACACAAGGCGTGTTACAAATGAAATAACAAGCAGCACGCAAATGTCCTATCGAGCGCTCTACAAACGTTATAACAAGTGCACCGCAAACGTTCCGTTTAAAGAGGGAGAAATGTTCGACAATAAACGTTAAAACATAGGGTTTTACTTTGCATTGTGCGCACTTATTCGTACCTTTGCACTCGTTTTATGAGAAGACAAAGGTTCATTGCGTCATTGCTGGTACTTATCATGGTGCTATCCATGACAGCTTTCAACACACCATTGGCCGACACATCATTCAGGAATGTCGGCCATAATGATGTTGACACCATTGACACAGCCCAGCTTTCAGAGTCGGACTCACTTCTTCAGAACCTTGACTCCATCAAAGCGCTATTCGACCGCGAGCACGGAATTGCACAAAAATCAAATACATCGAGAGCCACCCAATGGAACGACTCTATCGCTGCTGTCGAAGACTCAATTCAGAAATCCAAGAAAAAAAGCGCGCTGGATGCCCCCGTCGCCTACGAAGCAAAAGACTCCATGACTTTCTTCATGGACACACGGAACGCGTTTCTCTATGGCGATGCTGATGTAAAGTATCAGCAGATAGACCTCAAATCAGAGAACATCAAGATGAACATGGACAGCTCCATTGTCTATGCAGTCGGTGCTCTCGACTCTGTGGGCAAGAAATTTGGCACCCCTATTTTCAAAGACGGAGGAGATGAATACAAGATGGAGGAGATGTCCTATAACTTCAAGACGAAGAAGGGTTACATCACCAATATCTACACAGCTCAGCAGGACGGCTTCCTCACGTCAGAAGAAGCAAAGAAGGGCGATGACGGTGCATACTATATGCGCGGTGGCACATACACCACTTGCGACGAAGAACATCCGCACTTCTATATCCGCATGGCAAGAGCCAAAGTGCGCCCAGGAAAGAATGTATTCTCAGGTCCCGCATGGCTGGTGGTAGAAGACGTGCCCCTTCCTTTTGCCATTCCATTCGCATTCTTCCCCATCACAGACAGCTACTCCAGCGGCATCATCATGCCAACATACGGCGACGAATCCACACGTGGTTTCTATTTGCGTGACGGTGGCTACTACTTTGCCATTAGCGACTGCATGGACATGAAGCTCACTGGCGAAATCTTCACGAAAGGCTCATGGGGTGTTGGCGCGCAGACTACTTACAAGCGCCGTTACAAGTATAGTGGCAACTTCTATTTCAACTACCAGGTGACAAAAGAGGGCGAGAAGAACTTGCCAGACTACTCGGTAGCCAAAAACTTCAAAGTGCAATGGAGCCACCACACCGATCCAAAGGCATCACCCAACAGTTCCTTCTCCGCCAGTGTGAACTTTGCCACCCAATCATATGAGAAGAACAACCTCACATCGCTTTACAACCCGACATCATATTCACAAAGCACACGTACATCTTCTGTCAGCTATTCACATAGTTTCCCCAAGATGGGCCTGTCATTGTCGAGCTCTTTCAATATCTCGCAGAATATGCGCGACTCAACCATTGCGCTCACAATGCCGACTCTCTCCATTTCCTTGTCCCGTTTCTACCCTTTCAAGAGAAAGCACGCCGCAGGCAAGGAGCGCTGGTATGAGAAAATCAGCTTGAACTACACGGGCAACTTCTCCAACTCAATCACGACAAAAGAAGACAAGCTGATGCACTCTTCGCTGGTCAAGGACTGGCGAAACGGAATGAAGCATTCCATTCCTATCTCTGCCTCTTTCAACTTGCTGAAATACATCAATGTCACACCATCTCTGAACTACACCGAACGCTGGTACACCAACAAAGTCGTACAGACGTGGAACACTGAGAAGCAGACAGTCATGCGCGACACCATCTATGGTTTCAACCGCGTGTTCGACTACAACCTCTCACTCTCAGCCAACACGAAGCTCTATGGCATGTACAAGCCTAATCCCAAAGTATTTGGTAAAAAGCTGGCTATGGTGCGCCATGTGTTTACACCTTCTGTCAGCTACAGCTATGCGCCCGACTTTGGCGACGCGAAATGGGGCTATTGGAAAACTTACACTAAGACAGATGAAGAAGGCAACGTGTCTCTGGTCTCCTATTCTCCTTATGAAGGTTCTCTCTACGGCCAGCCATCAGCAGGAAAGACAGGTTCAATCAGCATGGACATCTCCAACAACATTGAGGCAAAAATCCGCAACAAAGAAGACAGCCTCAAGAAAATCAGCATCATCGACGAGCTTGGAGCTTCGCTTTCCTACAATATGGCCGCAAAACGGCAGCCTTGGTCCAACTTATCTACTCGCCTGCGTTTGAAGTGGGGAAAAGCAACCTTCAATATGAATGCCGTATTCCACACTTATGCCTATGAGTTTGACGAGAAAGGAAATGTGGTAGTGGGCAATCGCACAGAATGGTCCTATGGTCGCTTCGGACGCTTCCAGGGTATGTCAAAAAATATCTCATACACCTTCAACAACCAGACCTTCAGACTACTCCGCAAGAAGATTCGCAAACTTTTTGGTCATGACGATGAAGAAGAGGAAACAGAAATCACATCGCCAACAGAATCTGCAGACGACGATTTGGAGACCAATATTGACGACCCAAACAACACGAAGGGGAAAAAGTCAAGCGAAGACACAGGGCTTGACGACGATGGCTACATGAAGTTCAGCATGCCTTGGGCGCTATCTATATCTTATGGCATCACCATGGCAGAAGACCGAACTCGAGACATCAACGTCAAGACCATGCGATACCCCTACTCGTTCACACAAAACCTGAATTTTTCAGGCAACTTGAAACTTTCCAGCAACTGGAACTGCAACTTTGCGTCAGGCTGGGATTTCACAAACCACGAGATATCACTCACCACCGTGAACATCTCCCGAGACATGCATTGTTTCAATATCTCATGCGGACTTGTATTCGGTCTCTACACCAGTTATCACATCTCTCTGCGCGCCAACGCCAGCACGCTGACAGACGCGCTCAAATACGACAAGAAATCAAGTTATTCCAGCTCCATCCAATGGTATTAAATCGCAGGAATACACATACCAATCGAAACTCGTAAAACTGTAAATCCACAAGATGGCAAGAATACTCGCTATAGATTACGGACAAAAGCGCACGGGCATCGCTGTAACCGACACGCTGCAGATGATTGCCAACGGACTAGCCACCGTCGAGACACGGGAACTGGAAAAGTTCATCATCGACTATCTAGCCAAAGAGGACGTGTCCACCATCGTTGTGGGCAAGCCCACCCAAATGAATGGAGAGAACAGCGAAAACATGAAGCGTATCGAGCCCTTCTTTAACAGACTGAAGAAACTCTTCCCTGATAAAGAAATCACTTATTATGACGAACGCTTCACTTCTGTGCTGGCACACCAGGCTATGCTTCAAAGCGGTATCAGCAAAAAAGCACGCCAAAACAAAGCCCTCGTTGATAAAATCAGCGCTACCATCATTCTTGAAGACTATCTACAGAGCATAAGATAAATAAATTAATCGCTAATAAATAGCAAATTGTAAAAACATACATCATCATGATACTTCCCATGTACATATTCGGTCAGCCTGTGCTCCGCAAGACTGCTGAAGAAATTGACTTTAAGTCATACCCCAACCTAAAGGAACTTATCGACAACATGTTTGAGACTCTTAGCCGTTCAGAAGGTGTAGGGCTGGCAGCACCTCAAGTAGGTCTTCCCATCCGTCTCTTCATCATCGATTTGGATGTCATATCTGATGATGAGCCACAATACAAGGGTTATCTTCACACTTTCATCAATCCTGAAATTTTGGAAGTAAGCGAAGAAGAGGTATCCATGTCTGAAGGCTGCCTTTCCATTCCAGGCATCAACGAGAATGTGAAACGTCCAGCCAAAGTGCTCGTCAACTATATCGACGAAAATGGAGAGGAGCAGGAACGTTGGCTTGAAGGTTTTGAGGCACGTGTGTTCCAACATGAATATGATCATCTTGACGGCAAAATGTTCGTGGATCACCTTTCCCCTTTCCGCAAGCAGATGATTAAGTCCAAGCTCATCGCAATGACAAAAGGCAAGTTCTCTGCGCACTACAAGTGCAAGGCCAACAGGGGATAATCAAGAGTTTGTTAATCATTAATAGTTGACAATAGACAGCTGATCATTTTCAGCAGATGGACAAAGTACGTCGTCTCATATCATCTCTTGTTATGTTGTTCACCATGGTTGTGTGCCAAGCTCAAATCAACACCGACCGTATGATGAGCATCGCTCGAAATGCGCTGTCCTTTGACGACTATGTTCTGTCCATCAGCTACTTCAACATCGTCATCAACTACAAGCCATATCTCTACGAGCCCTACTTTTATAGAGGTGTGGCAAAGTTCTATTTGGATGACTATTCTGGCGCCATTCGGGACTGCAGCGAAGCAATCCGACGCAATCCGTATTTCCCCAGCAGCTACGAACTGCGCGGCTTAGCTCACATTAACCTTGACCAATTCGTAGAAGCGGCTGCCGACTATCAAATAGCCACCGACATGTCTCCAGAGAACCGTTCCTTGTGGCATAACCTCACCTTATGCTATATGGAACTTGACAGTCTCGACCGTGCAGACCATGTGACAGACTCCATCATCAAGAAATGGCCCCGATACGCTGACGGCTACAACCTCAAGGCACAAGTCTTACTGCAGAAAAAAGACACAATTACTGCCGAGGCTTTTGTGGACCGTGCACTTGCCGCAGACAAATATAACATCAACGCTCTCAATGCTAAAGGAGGCATTTTGATGAACCATGAAAAGCACGCGGAAGCGATTGATCACTACAATGAATCCTTGCGTATCAATCCCAAACAAGCAGGTATTCTCATCAACAGAGCGCTCTGCTACTATCACCTTGACCGTTATCGTGACGCGATGGCTGATTACGACCAAGCCCTCACATTAGAGCCACGCAACTTCATCGGACACTATAACCGCGGACTTCTTCGTGCCAATGTAGGTGAAGACAATCTCGCAATTGAAGACTTCAACTTCATCCTCTCCATCGATCCTGATGACATGATGGCCACATTCAACCGCGCAACGCTGCTGGAGAACATCGGTGATTACCAAGGTGCCATCCGCGACTACACGACCGTCATCAAGGAGTTTCCCAAGTTCTTGTATGGTTACGAACGCCGTGCCGCTGCGCGCCGCAAGATAGGTGACACAACAGGAGCCAACCGTGATGAAGAACATGTGCTCAAAGAGCAAATTGCTCAACGCTACGGCTACACGACCCCCATATCACGCCAAAAGAACAAGACACGAAAGAAATCACAGGTCAACCTCAACGATTATCAAAAACTCGTTGAAGAAGACAATACGCAGGAGAAAGTGTACGAAAGTGAGTATCGAGGCAAAGTACAAAACCAAGAGCAGGAAGCAAAGCTCTTGCTACCCAATGCTAACACATATTATATATATAGGGAAGCAGGACAAACGGCAGTTCTTGCCACTTTCGAACAAGCCTATCAGCAAGCTCAATCCGGCAATATCAACGAAGCAATTGCCGGATTCACGCAAGTACTCCAGCAACACGATCAATTTGCAGAGGCCTACTTTAATCGTGGCTTACTCCAGCTACTGCTTGACAGTCCCGAACTAGCCATTCCAGACCTTTCCAAAGCAGGTGAGCTCGGAATCTACCAAGCATACAACATCATTAAGAAGAATCAAAACATCAAACAAAAAGACAAGAAACGCCCATGACTAATTCATGGGCGTTTCTCTTTTTCTCACAAATTAAATGCCCCTAAGCAAATAATTCCATGTAAGCCCGGGAAGCCAATAAAAGGATAGAGATACGAGGTACGGTCTAAGGTGAGGTATCAAAACGGTGCGCACAAACAGAAAAAGAACAACAGAGGCACGTTTTTTGCCGAAAGTTTGTGCGTGAATGGATTTTTAGTGCTAAATTTGCAAGATGTTGTGTGTCGGAGCTCTTTGTTCCGCACAGATTTGCAATGATTCTATAATAAAAACAAAATATGATAAAGATTACTTTTCCAGACAATTCGGTGCGCGAGTATGAGGCTGGCGTAACCGGTTTAGAGATTGCAGAGAGCATCAGCCAACGATTGGCACAGGACGTGATTGCGTGTGGTGTGAACGGCGAGACAACTGAACTGAACCGCCCTATCATGGAGGATGCAACAATTGCACTGTACAAGTTCGAGGATGCTGAGGGTAAACACGCTTTCTGGCATACATCTGCTCACCTCATGGCTGAAGCCATTGAGGAATTGTGGCCTGGAACTCAGTTCGGTATTGGTCCTGCAATCGAAAACGGCTTCTACTACGACGTAATGCCACCTGAGGGTGTAAAGCTGAGCGATGCAGACTTCCCAAAGATCGAGAAGAAGATGCAGGAATTGCAACAGAAGAAAGAAGCATTGGTGCGAAAGGACATCTCCAAAAAAGACGTGATGGAACTGTTCGCATCAAAAGGACAGTCATACAAGAATGAGTTGATTGCAGAACTGGAGGATGGTAAAATCACCACCTACACTCAAGGAAACTATATCGATCTCTGTAAGGGTCCTCACTTGATGACCACAGCACCAATCAAGGCCTTCAAGTTGTTGTCGCTTGCAGCTGCATACTGGCGCGGTGACGAGAAACGCCCCATGATGACGCGTATCTATGGCATCTCCTTCCCTAAGAAGAAGCTTTTGGACGAGTACCTTGTAGCGCTTGAAGAGGCCAAAAAGCGCGACCACCGAAAGATTGGCAAGGAAATGGAACTTTTCATGTTCTCCGAGCGCGTGGGAAAGGGATTACCAATGTGGCTTCCTAAAGGAACGGCCGTTCGTTTGCGCTTGCAGGATTTCTTGCGTAAAATTCAAAAGAAATATGGTTATCAAGAGGTTATCACCCCGCATATCGGTGGAAAGAATCTCTATGTAACTTCCGGTCATTATGCCCATTATGGACAAGATTCATTCCAACCCATCCATACTCCAGAAGAAGGCGAGGAATATCTCTTGAAGCCCATGAACTGCCCTCACCACTGTGAGATTTTTGCATGGCAGCCACGCTCATATAAAGACCTTCCCTTCCGTTGCGCCGAGTTCGGTACTGTGTACCGTTATGAACAGTCTGGCGAGCTGCACGGATTGACTCGTGTACGCTCATTTACTCAGGACGATGCTCACATCTTCTGCCGCCCAGACCAAGTAAAAGACGAGTTCTTGCGCGTGATGGACATTATTGGCATCATTTTCAAAGCACTTGACTTCAAGGACTTCGAGGCACAGATTTCACTCCGAGATCCAGACGACAAAGAGAAATACATCGGTTCAGACGAGGTTTGGGAAGAAGCACAGAACGCCATCATTGAGGCATGTGCAGAAAAAAGACTGCCCACTCGCACAGAACTAGGCGAAGCCGCTTTCTATGGTCCAAAGCTTGACTTCATGATTAAGGATGCATTGGGCCGCCGTTGGCAGTTGGGCACCATTCAGGTCGATTACAACCTGCCAGAGCGTTTCCAACTCGAATATACTGGAGCAGACAACCAAAAGCATCGTCCTGTGATGATTCACCGTGCACCATTCGGCTCCATGGAACGTTTCATCGCCGTACTGATTGAACATACAGCAGGCCACTTCCCACTTTGGCTTACTCCAGATCAAGTAGTGGTTCTGCCTATCTCCGAAAAGTTTAACGACTATGCAAAGGAGGTTGCAGCAGCATTGAATGCCCAAGATGTACGCACCATCATTGATGACCGCAATGAAAAGATCGGTCGCAAGATTCGCGACAACGAAATCAAGCACATTCCATATCTGCTCATCGTAGGCGAAAAAGAAGCGGCTAATGGCACCGTAAATGTCAGGAAACAAGGCACTCAACAGCAAGAAACGATGAAAATCGATGATTTTGCAAAGAAAATCCAAGAAGAAGTTCGTCAGATGACAGAAAATTTCTAACTTTGCGCCCGAAAAACGGTCTTACGGAAAAGAAAGCAAACAGTTCTGCAATAAGCAATTGCGCAGAAACACATAATTCAAAAGTCCAAAGACTACAATTATTATTAATTAAAATACATACCGAAGGAACAAGCCAACCGAATGAAAGGTGACAACAAAAAACAACAGTACAGAATCAACGAACAGATTCGTGTACACGACGTGAGAATCGTCGGTGATGGGATTGAATCAACCGTCATGCCAACCCGCGATGCTCTACGTCTGGCAGAAGAAAAGGGAGTGGATCTCGTAGAAATCTCCCCAAATGCCCAACCTCCGGTATGTCGTCTGATCGACTACTCCAAGTTCCTCTATCAGCAGAAGAAAAAGGCGAAGGAACTGAAGGCTAAACAAGTGAAGGTTGAAGTGAAGGAAATTCGTTTTGGACCTCAAACTGGTGAAGCCGACTACGCTTTCAAATTGAAGCATGCACAGGAATTCTTGAACGATGGCAACAAAGTGAAGGCATATGTGTTCTTCAAAGGACGTTCCATCGTCTTCAAAGAGCAAGGTGAAGTGCTTCTCCTCCGTTTCGCCAACGATTTGGAAGAGCTTGCAAAAGTAGAGAGCATGCCATCACTCGAAGGCAAGAAAATGTTCCTCACGCTCGCACCCAAAAAAGCCGGTCAACCCAAAAAGAGTCAGCAGAAGCGCGACAATGAAGCAGCTGAAGCACAAGCAAAAGCTGCTCGTCAAGCAGAAGAGGAGGCACAAGGTCCCAACCCCAACAGTCCTTTTGCTGGATTAGCCGACAAGTTGGCAGAAAAGAGCGCAGAATAAGAGTAGAGCTCCAATAAACGAAGCAAACAAGAAGTGCGTAACGCCCTGGTATATGCGTTGCCACACATTATTAATAATTAAATAAACAAAAAAATGCCAAAAATTAAAACCAAGTCCGCTGCAAAGAAGCGTTTCAAGCTTACTGGTACAGGAAAGATTAAGCGTCAGCACGCTTACCACAGTCACATCTTGACCAAGAAGACAAAGAAGCAGAAGAGAAATCTCGACCACAGCACGATTGTCGTAAAGGCAAACCGTAAGCAGGTGTTCGATTGTCTCGCACTCCGCTAAGTCTACCTAACCGTTCGAGAGAACATTCATCAGTAAGTAAAATCAAAGTTTAATCGAATTGTTAGCTCAACAAGTACGTAATCAAGCGTCGCTAACATTCAAAAAACAAACAAAATTATGCCAAGATCAGTAAATCATGTTGCATCACGCGCTCGCCGCAAGAAGATTTTGAAGCGCGTTAAAGGTCAGTTCGGTGCTCGCAAGAACGTTTGGACCGTTGCCAAAAACGCCTACGAGAAAGGCCTCACATACGCATTTGCCGACCGTCGTCGCAAGAAGCGTGAGTTCCGTGCTCTTTGGATTCAGCGTATCAACGCTGCAGCTCGCATGGAAGGAATGTCTTACTCTCAGTTCATCGGCGCTCTCCATAAGGCAGGCATCGACCTCAACCGCAAGACACTTGCATACCTCGCAGTACACAATGCTGAGGCATTCAAGGCTATCGTTGAGAAGGTAAAGTAAATCAACATTAGTGACTAAATAAAGCATCTTTCTCATGTAGGAAGATGCTTTTTATCTTTAAAATCCAAAACACATGAAAGCATTTGTATTCCCAGGTCAAGGTGCCCAATTCACAGGAATGGGCAAAGACCTCTACGACACGAATCCTAAAGCCAAGGAACTATTCGATAAGGCTAACGAAATTCTTGGTTTCGACATCACAAAGATTATGTTCGAAGGTACAGCAGAAGAACTGAAGCAGACAAAGGTTACTCAGCCTGCCGTATTCCTCCACTCTGTCATTTCCGCCATCTGCTTGGGTGACGCATTTGACGCAGACATGGTAGGCGGTCATTCACTAGGTGAATTCTCTGCTCTTGTTGCAGCTGGAGCACTTTCATTCGAAGATGGTTTGAAACTCGTTTCACAACGTGCACAGGCTATGCAGAAAGCCTGCGAAGCAGCTCCTTCAACAATGGCTGCCATCATTGGTCTTGACGACGCCAAAATTGAGGAAGTTTGTGCATCAATTTCTAAACCAGGCAACATTGTAGTTCCAGCCAATTATAATAACCCCGGCCAACTTGTAATCTCAGGTAATGTTGAGGCAATCAACGAAGCATGCGAAGCGTTGAAGGCTGCTGGTGCAAAACGTGCTCTCCCACTGCCTGTAGGTGGTGCGTTCCACTCCCCTCTCATGCAACCTGCCAAAGATGAACTCCAAGCCGCCATCGAAGCAACAACTTTCTCAACACCTAAGTGTCCCGTTTATCAGAACGTGGACGCAAAGGCCCACACGAACCCAGAAGAAATCAAGCAAAACCTCATCGCTCAGCTCACAGCTCCTGTGAAATGGACTTATGAGGTACAGGCCATGATTGCTGCTGGTGCCACAGATTTCACAGAATGTGGCCCAGGTAAGGCTCTACAAGGCATGATTGCAAAGATTGATCGCAACGTAACAGCCCACGGTATTGCTTAATACACAATAGAAAGCCATAAGTGATGGAATCCCATCGCTTATGGCTTTTCTGCTTTTCGAGATTTACCTACTTTCCTAAAACAATTAACTCCTTAAATTAGAATCTCATGGAAAAACTCATTATTTATCAAGTATTTACACGTCTGTTTGGTGCCAATGCAAACAAGAACGTCAGCAACGGTTCCAAAAAGGAAAACGGTTGTGGCAAGATGGCTGATTTCACAGGAGCCGCACTCGCTGAAATCAAGAAATTAGGTGCAACCCATATTTGGTACACAGGCCTTATTGAGCATGCTACCAAAAGCGACTATACACAATTTGGAATTCCCAAAGATCACCCCGCAGTCGTGAAAGGCAATGCTGGTAGCCCATATGCCATCAAAGACTATTATGACATCGACCCTGACTTGGCGACAAAGGTGCCTGAACGCATGAAAGAGTTTGAAAACCTTGTGATGCGTACACATAAGGCAGACCTCAAGATGATTATTGATTTTGTACCGAACCACGTAGCACGGCAATATCACTCTGATGTAAAGCCAGAAGGTGTGCGCGACCTCGGTGAGGACGACGATACGACCGAAGCTTTTAATCCCGACAACAACTTCTATTATATGCCCGGCACGGCATTCTCCCCTAACTTCTCGTTGCACGACGACGAGATGGGTGACTATGTAGAGAATCCAGCGAAAGTGACAGGAAACGACTGCTTTACCCCATGGGTAGGTCAGAACGACTGGTACGAGACTGTCAAGCTCAACTATGGCGTGGACTATCAAGGCACACGCCAACTGATGTTCTGCCCTTCTACACCCAACACATGGATAAAGATGCGCGATATTCTCCTTTTTTGGGCAGGCAAAGGAATAGATGGTTTTCGCTGCGACATGGCCGAGATGGTGCCTTGCGATTTCTGGGGATGGGTTATCCCGCAAGTAAAATCAAAATACCCTGATATCATTTTCATAGCAGAGGTCTATAATCCTCATGAGTATCGCAACTTTATCTATCGAGGGCATTTCGACTATCTATACGATAAAGTAGGTCTATATGACACCATCCGATCAGTCGTCGGTGGCAATAGCGCAACAAATATTACAGGAGCATGGCAGAGTGTGGATGACATTCAGGAACACATGCTTAATTTCCTTGAGAATCACGATGAGCAACGTATCGCTTCCAAGTTCTTTGCAGGCAATCCAGACAAGGGAAAACCCGCATTGCTCGTTAGCGCCATGATGAATACAAACCCAATGATGATATACTTTGGCCAAGAACTAGGCGAACAAGGCATGTATTCAGAAGGGTTCAGTGGACAGGACGGACGCACCACCATCTTCGACTACTGGACAATTGACTTAATTCGTCGATGGAGAAACAACAATAAGTTTGACGGGACTCTACTATCAAAGGAAGAAAAAGACCTGCAGAAGTATTACACCAAAGTACTGAACATTTGCAATACAGAGAAGGCTATTCGTGAAGGATTGTTCTTTGACATCATGTATGTGAATCGAAACGAAGGCATGAACGAGCATCGCCAATTTGCTTTTCTGCGTAAGAAAGACAAAGAGCTCATCCTCGTCGTTGCTAACTTCGACGATGCACCTGCTCGCATATGGATAAAGATTCCCACACACGCATTTGACTGCATGGCCATCCCCGTAACAGAAAAGGAACGAGACTGTAAGGACTTGCTTACAGGCAAAAAAGAGAAAAAAGCACTCATTCCTGATGGCACTATCTACTTGGAGGTACCAGCACAAGATGGAAAGGTTTTGAAATTTAAACTTTAAACCTTCATCTATCCTGCACGTCTATCCAATATCATCACCTATTTTAATACATCTTAAATAACACCTATGATGAAAAAAACTATTCTATCGGCTATAGCCCTTTGTCTCTCTATGCTTACGTGGGCTCAGCCACAAGGCCCAATGGGGTTTGGCCAGCCTGCTACTGAACCTGATTTCAAGAACGTCAACTATGCAGGTGACAATCTCGAAGCACACTGCATGGACATTTACCTTCCCAAGACAGGATTAGAAAAATACAAGGTGATTGTAGCCATCTACGGAAGTGCATGGTTTTCCAACAACATGAAAGGCATGACATACATGTCTCTTGGCAAGCCATTAACAGATGCAGGATTTGCAGTCGTGTGCATCAACCACCGTTCAAGCGGTGATGCTAAATTCCCTGCACAAATTCAAGACGTAAAAGGTGCTATTCGCTTTATCCGTGCTCATGCCAAGGATTATAAGCTCGACACCTCGTTCATTGGTATTACAGGCTTCTCATCAGGAGGTCATTTGTCTGCATTAGCCGGTGTAACCAACAACATGAAACAACGTACTGCAGGATCAACCACAGTTGATCTAGAGGGTGAAGTTGGCGGCAACACGAATATGAGTAGCGCTGTAGATGCAGTCGTTGATTGGTTTGGGCCTGTAGATATGGCACACATGGAAAACTGCGAGACCGTAAAAGATGGAAGCTCACCAGAAGCAGCCCTTATTGGCGGAGCACCAGCAGATTTGCCTGACCTGGTTGCATTGATTAGCCCCATCACCTACGTCACAAAGAAGTGTCCGCGTTTCTTGGTTTTTCACGGAGATGCCGACAACGTAGTTCCTCACTGCCAGGGCGTATTCTTTTCAGAGAAGCTCAAAGAAGCCGGTCGTCTAGAAGAGTTCATCAGTGTGCCTAATGGTCAGCACGGCCCTGTCACATTCAATGAAACAACATTCAAGAAGATGACAGACTTCTTCAAGAAAGAAGCAAAAATGTAAAATTCTGAAAACGTAATCAAACCTTCATAAAGCAGGCAGCCACCTCCATACAGAAAGTAGCTGCCTGCTTTATATATAATAAGCACCCAAAGTGTCGCAAGTATCTATTTTATTTGTCAAGAATTACGTGGTTATCAGCCATTTGCTTATGCACAAAACTTGAGTAAGCATGATTAGAAATTATAAGAGAGCCCCAATGTAAAATACTCCTTAAACTGGAAATAACCCAATGAATCATCATAGTATTTCTTACTGCGGTTGTCATCAAAACGCCACAACGTGTATACCTCTGATGCGATATATTTGTTAAACTGGAACGTCAAAGAATTTTCCATTTCAGATTCGGCATACTCATATGACGTAAAATAATAGAATCGACTCTTCCATTGCAAATTTTTCACTAATGTCATCTTTGCCACAAACTCGACACGAGATCCGAAGTCTTGCTGAAAGTCCTTGTCAATCATGTTATAAGAAGCATGGATAGAACGTTCATCATCTCCAATATACCGCATCTTATATGACAATGGCAAAAGAGCCAAAGAGAAAGAGTTGCCATTTTTGAGATTAGGCTTAAAATCCATACCGATTGATGCATATGCATCTAATGGCGCCAAAAACTTAGAATATGTACGACGGTCATTACTCTTACGTCCCGGCAAGAACTGCGTATTCCCCTGTACAGAAAGTGTATAGAACCAATTTTTTGCAGCCTTCACACCAAGCTTGGACGAAAGATAAATCTTATCATTATTTGTAATGTATCTATGCACCGTATCAGCAGAAGTCGTGACGAATCCCAAGCGAAGGTCAAGCTTATTATCCCACTGAATGTGGCGTTGATCGTTGTAATTTGCTTCTAAAACAATATTGGACAACAACGTCATGTGATTGTCACCACCCTTATACCAATTCTCCGAAAAATAGTTCTGAGTGAATTGCAATGAAGACTTACCGTTCGTTGACCAAAAATTGGGCTTTTTAATCTGAAGTTCCACATCTACATTATCAACAACCTCAACCACATCTTTTATTTCATCAACTTTATTATATATAGAAGTCAAGTCTTCTTTCTTTGCACCCACAACCGACACTGGCGCAATGATATGCTCCGATTCAATCTGCGAATCATAATAATGGAAAATATCCGGCCGCATCGTATAAGTGTGAAACAAAACATCTTCTATAGATGCATTCAGACGCTGACGATCATCAAAAAAATCAGCAGATGACAAGTCCGAATGCTGGGTTAAAGAATCCTCTATCCCAAAATGGCTCGAAAGAGCTGAGCGATAATAAATACCAGGACCTATCAATTTGTAGAGATAGGGAGACAGGACGATTCCTGTAGAATCATATGTATTCTTTGTCGCACTATCAGCACTCCGAGCAATAGCTTTTTTGTATTTAAGCACAACATCCGAAGCCATTTTTGAGTATGTGCGCACAGCCATTCTACTCCGCTGTGCCGATGCTGAAACCGCTATAACGAACCCCAAGAAAACGCCCAAGGAACGTAGGTTTTGAATCCTATACATTTATCTTTTCAACTTATTTAAGTGCAAATTTAGATGTTTTAGATGATTATTCATAACAACCTCGACATTTTCAAGGATAAAAATTTCCGTCATTCAAGAAAAAGAGCTAAATTTGTACTCCGAAATGAGTGCGTAATACACATCCATTCACACAACGACTACAACAAACAAATTATAAACAACTAAATTTTCAACAACTATGCCAAACGGTAAGAAGAAGAAAAGACACAAGATCTCTACGCACAAGCGTAAGAAGAGACTGAGAAAGAATCGCCACAAGAGCAAGTAAAAGTTGAGGAACTTTACTTCGCCTTGGAAGCGTCAGAACAAAGAACAAACCCTGAAATGAACCATCCTCAAAAAGGGTGCATGACGAGGTTTGTTCTTTTTCTGTTTAACAAGACAACCAATCAATAAACGGTAGCAAAAATGACCAGCGAACTAATCATCGATGCACAGCCTAAGGAAGTAACCATTGCGCTGCTCGAAGACCAAAAGCTCGTTGAGTTCCAAAAGGAAGGTCAAGACAGCAAATACTCCGTAGGCAACATTTACGCCGGAAAAGTGAAGAAAATCATGCCGGCACTCAATGCATGTTTTGTCGATGTGGGTCATGAACGCGAAGCATTTCTGCACTACCAAGATTTAGGCAAGCATTTTCTCTCTTTAGAGAAATATGTAAAGCAAGTGGTAAGCGACCGACGGAAGCTCGCACCTATGGCAAAGGCTGCTGGCCAGCCAGCGCTGGAGAAAGTTGGAAGCATTCAAGACGTGCTTGAACTGGGACAAGAAGTGATGGTACAAATCACCAAAGAGCCCATCAACACGAAAGGACCGCGCCTCACGGCTGAAATTTCTTTCGCCGGACGTTATCTTGTCCTGATTCCGTTTGATGACAAAGTAAATGTCAGTTCGAAAATTAAATCAAAGGAAGAACGCGCACGTCTGAAACAGCTCATACAGAGCATCAAGCCCCGAAACTTCGGAGTAATCGTCAGAACTGTGGCAGAAGGAAAACGTGCCGCTGAATTGAACAACGAGCTAAGCCTGCTCGTCGCATCTTGGGACGATTGCATCGGAAAAATTCAAAAAGCTACAAGTCTTCCAGTACTTGCACACGAAGAAACTGGTCGAACTGTCTCCATGCTGCGTGACCTATTCAATCCTTCCTATGAAAACATCCACGTAAACAATGCTGATGTTTTCAACGAAGTGAAGCGCTATGTCAGCCTTATTGCACCAGGTAAAGAGTCGATTGTCAAGCTCTACAAAGGCAATGCCCCCATCTTCGACAACTTCGGAGTGACGAAGCAAATCAAGTCGGGACTTGGGCGTACCGTCAGCTTCAAACATGGCGCCTACCTCATTATTGAGCACACAGAAGCGCTACATGTAGTTGATGTCAATTCAGGCAATCGCAATCGCGGATTGGACAACCAAGAAGAAAATGCCTTTGCAGTCAACATGGAAGCCGCAGACGAACTGGCACGTCAATTACGCTTGCGCGACATGGGAGGCATCATCGTTGTCGATTTCATTGACATGGACAGTCCTGAGCACAACCAAAAGCTCTACGAACACATGACACAAATCATGAAGAGCGACCGTGCACGCCACAACATCTTGCCTCTGAGCAAATTCGGTTTGATGCAAATTACCCGCCAGCGCGTACGTCCTGCAATGGATGTTCATGTAGAAGAGGTTTGTCCCACTTGCTTTGGCAAGGGCACAGTGAAATCCTCCATTCTATTCGCTGACACGCTTGAGAACAAAATCGATTACATTGTCAATAATCTTGGTCAGAAGAAGTTCAAGCTCTATGTTAATCCGTACGTGGAAGCTTATCTCACCAAAGGGCTCTTTAGCCTCTACCTCCGTTGGCAGATGACCTACGGATTTGGTGTGAAGATCTATCCAAGTCAGGAATTGGGTTTCTTGCAATACAAGTTTATCGACCACAAGGGTAATGAGATAGACATGACAGAAGAATCGGAAACCCGATAAGCGACACAAAAACACAACAGCAGAACGAACTTCGCAGTTCAGAATGACACACTAACAAAAGAAGGGAAGGATTCACACGGATTCCTTCCCTTTTTTATCACTACACTATTCAGTACCGGCAAGTACGAATTTACCTCCTTTTAAAGAATGAGACCTATAAGACTCATTGAGTCATCACCTCACCTTCAAAAGATCACCTGCAACAGGAATATAAGTTGCATCTTTAAAGTTCATCTTATACAGATTTTCCAGTCGAATGCCATAGAATTGACTAATACTGTACATAGACTCTCCCGAACGAATCTTATGCCATTGTCCTTTATACATCGAGTCAGCCTTCTTCGCTTTCTTGGCCAAGAACACATTCATACCCACAGGAACAGGATAATCCTCGCTCGTTTCGTTGAACTTCAGCAGCTTCTTCTTTGAAATCTTCATTTCCTTCGCCAAAGATTCCCATGTGTCACCAGAAGTAGCCACAACACACTGAATGCCGTTAACTAAGTTGACGGGCCGCTTCGCCTTCTTCACCACAGGCCCAGGAGTATAGTCGCTATTTTTCTTCTTCTTACGGAATCCGAATCGGTCCTCATCATAATCATTCAGCTCATACGTCTCAATAATGGTGATAAGCCGTTCCGCATAGGTTGGCAAAGTTGCATATCCGCATGCTTTCAATCCACGCGCCCACCCTTTGTAATCCTGTGGATCCAACGAAAACAAGCGCTTGTAACGGGGCTGTTGCAAAAACAGAGAATGGTCCTCATAACTCTCCTCTGCATTCTTGTACTTACGAAAATGTTCACCCTTCCGATCATCATCGCGAGTCACATAAGGACCCGTCCATCCCATTCCGACTTTAATGCCAAAGTGGTTGTTTGCCTGAGTAGCCAGATAGCTGCGCCCTGCGCCACTCTCCAACAGAGCCTGCGCCAACGTGATACTGGCAGGAATATGATGCCGGCGCATTTGGTCAATGGCAGCCTGCTTATAATTCTCGATATATTGCTGATAGGTAGAATTTCGCTGTGCAAAAGACGTAGCAAGCACAGTCATACTGCATATAAAAGCAAAGATTCTCAAATATCTCATTAGAAAGCGATAAGAAACGGTTTAGGTTGCAAAGATAAGGAAAAAAAATTAAGACAAATGCTTTTCCCTCGAATAATTAATGAGCTGAGCATATAAAGCATTGTTTAGCAATAGTTTTTCGTTACCAAGCACAAAAAGCTGCTTACGCGCACGAGTGATAGCCACATTCAGCTTTCTGTCCACTACCCCAGACGCCGTTTGGGTCAAATTCGAGAGCGTGTCCAGCTCATACTGCTGCGTAATAGTGGTCCCATAGATGATAATATCACGTTGAGAACCCTGATAACGCTCCACAGTATCAATAACCAGCTGAGGAGCCACATCAGGACAGAGCTTGGCTATTTCAGAACGCACAAGCGCTATCTGGCGACGGAAAGGAACTATAATGCCCAACTGCTTCAGAGAGTCAAACGGCAAATTGTTCCGCTCATACAAAGCGATGATGGCATTGACAAGCTGCGCGATGATACGTGCTTCAAGAATGTTAGCCTTGGGCAGACGATCCTCATACGATGGCCTGGGAACATTGATAAAAGCAAAACGTTTCGTAGCAATCAACTCCTCAATAGGATTCTCCGCATCATATTGCTGATAAGGAAGCGCTTCCTGCTGGTGAGGCAATCCCACAGGAAGAAGCCGGTCCTCATAAAAAGCATGCGAGGCAAAATCAGCAATGACCGGATGCATACGTCCCTGATGATCCAGCATGGCCACCACATCTGGAAGGTGCCGGTTCTGCTCATATAGACGTTCAAAGAGAGAGTTGCGGCAGTTTCGCAATCCAATCGAATGCAGCAACGGAGAGGCAACAGCAGACTTCTCCTCATTTTGCACCACCACAGCAGGCAGCTGCTTGTGGTCGCCAATCATCACAAACTTGTCAATTGCAGAAGAAGTCAATATACCCAATATTTGAGGTTCCAGAATTTGAGATGCTTCATCGAAGATAGCCACATGGAAATGTTTAAGACGGAAAAGGGCCAGATGGCTATTCATAGAGGCCACCGTACTGACAAAGACAGAAGCATTCCCTATCCTTTCTTTCACCTGTTGCCTATTCATCAAGCCTCCAAGAGCACGAGAAAGCAGATGCTCCTGATACGGAGGGGCACAGGAAAGTTCACGCCCCAGACGGATATAATCAGGCAGAGGGTCAATCGTGGAAAGCATTTGGCAAATCTCATCCACAGCACGATTCGTATAAGACAGCAACAAGACATTGTGTCCCAATTCCAGTTGCTCCTCCACCATACGCTTCAAGGCCACAGAAGTCTTGCCTGTGCCAGGAGGTCCCATCAAGAGGAACATATCATCCCTGGTTGGCGTGCGCTGACAAAGCAAAAGGTCTCGCCGACTCTTTTCACAAGTAATCAACGAGAACAATCCACTATAAAGACTACGGAAGTTTGCATCCACATGGTCATGTTCAAGCGCATACAAATCATCTTTGCTAAAGACACCATTCTTCCGCTGTGCATTCTTCAGCAAGAGCCAAATACGTTCAGCGTCATACGACTCCACACTGCATCGAATCACCTCTTGCGTGGTGGCAGAATCCACATCAGAGTTTCGTTTGTAGAGAATGACAGCATCCCCCACACGGAAATTAGGCTGACTCTCTCCTTCTTCTGTACGTTCCAGACAGACGGCCTCCACACCATCGCCCACACGAGAATCCACCCATCGAAGATTCACGAAGATGTCACCATTCTCCATCTTCGTGCTGATGTCAGCGCTCCATAGCGCAGCAAGAGAACGAGTCGAGTCTGGACGCGCGTCACATACTTTGCTCTCAAACTGCTCACGCTCGATGAATTGCAGGAAGGTATAAAAATACTCAGCAGTCAGTTCATCCATTCCAGCCAACGCATCTGTGATAGGCTTGATTTCAGGCAAGCACCACACCGTCCAGAACTTGTCGCTGCAATCACGGTTGCGCCGCAAAGCCTGCGGAGTCAGTTTAGGCACCCACTTTCGGGCCTCCCCCTCCAGCAGTCCTCTTTCCAACGCCACAATCCCGTTGCGGATATTCATCGCACGCAGCACCATCTCCTGAAAACTGCGCTGCTCCTGCAAATGAGGATAACGCGAATAGAGAAGATTTCCCATCACGTCCGACTGCTTTACTCCCATATTATAATAGAGAATTTCCTTGTAAAGCAGCATCTGCATCAAGTGTTCCTCCTTCGCCCGGTTGCGATACTCATCCCACTTGCCCGACTTCAGCTCTATCAGCAACTTCTTCCCCTTCTCGCCCAGGTCAATCAGCGCATCCATACGCCCCTGCAAGCCCAGCGCTTCACAAAAGAAAGAAGGCTCCACACGCACCTCCACCTGCCCATCCTGCATAGAAGGCTGGGCATAGAGCTCATTCACCACTTGTCGAATATGGTCAAACTGCAGCCGTGTGTCATCAAAGAATTTCTTGTTGATGTCCTCACAGGCACAGATGTCAATAGCGCGGTCAGCAAACACCTTCCGCATCGACTCCAAATAATCAGCCTCAGGACTATTCAAGGCATCATCCAGAAACTGGTTGGCAAAGTCGCCCAACAACGTATAGACGGTGCTCTCCGAAGGTCTGAACTTAGCAATAAAATGATTAAACGGTGATTCGCCCCACCCTTTGATGCAGCCAGTCACGCTGGTCGTGTCCAACAGAAAATCAGGCTCAATCACAATATACAAAGGGTGATAAACACCATCGTTGTCCATCGTGAACGAAAGCGCGTTAAACTGCATGCCATCCTTCAGCAACTGAGCCGCCTGCTGCGTATGCTGGTTCGCCATCACGTCCACTCGAAACAACTCCTCCGCTGGCAATTCTCGAGAACGGGCATAAATGTATGGCTCATCAATATGATCCACCACAAAACGCATCCGCTTCTGCCGCACAGCATATTCCATCCGCTCGCGCGGCACAGGCAACCGCTCCACATCAGGCAGTTTCCCCACAAAGGCGACAGGGACACGGGTATCGGTGAAATGCGCCAGCGCCTCCACAAAGATGCGCACATCCACCAGAAACGTGTGCTCATCCACCTCCATCCCATGATGCGCCACCTGACGGGCACGCCAGCGGAACCCATCCACCTTGTGCAAAGGATAGTTCGTCAAGCGGCACACCGCCTGCAAACGCGAAAAGAAGTCGTTATACTCAGCAGGCAGACCCTCAGTCTTCTCAATGCACACACGGTGCAAGGCATCGTAGAAATACCGATACTTCTGCCGCAGCGTCTGCTCCGAACAGAAAACCTCAACAATGTCTTGCCACACAGCGTTCATCAAGCGTCCCCCCGATGAAACATCAAGCGTTCAGTTGACCCACAATCTCTCCGACCGACTTGCAGCCATGCTGGTCAAGCCATTCATTGATGCCGTTAGCCACCTTCACCGTCACAGCAGGATCCACAAAATTCGCCGTGCCGATTTCGATAGCAGATGCACCAGCCAAAAGGAACTCTATAGCGTCATGCGCATTCATGATGCCGCCCAGGCCCACCACAGGGATATTTACAGCCTTAGCCACCTGCCACACACAACGCACAGCCACAGGCTTCACAGCAGGGCCCGACATGCCGCCCGTTGCAATGCTCAGCACAGGCTTGCGCTTCTCGATGTCAATCACCATACCCATCAGCGTGTTGATGAGCGACACAGCGTCAGCGCCAGCATCCTGAACAGCCAGCGCGATGTCAGCAATCGACGTCACATTCGGAGAGAGCTTCACAATCAGCGTCTTCTTGTACACCTCACGCACCGCCTTCACCACAGCGGCAGCCCCTTCAGTCGTCACGCCAAAAGCCATACCCCCCTGCTTCACATTAGGGCACGAGATATTCAGCTCAATAGCAGGAATATGAGCCAGCTCATTCACGCGAGCAGCACACTCCGCATAATCCTCAGGCGACGAGCCACTCACATTCACAATCATGTTCGTCTTGATATCCTTAATCTCAGGATAGATATGCTCACAGAAGTAATCCACGCCTTTATTCTGCAAGCCCACACAGTTCAGCATGCCGCTTGCCGTTTCCACCATACGCGGATAGTCATTGCCCTCGCGAGCATGAAGCGTAGTGCCCTTCACAATGATGCCGCCAATATCCTCCAGATTCACGAAGTCAGCAAACTCCACACCATAACCAAATGTGCCAGAAGCTGTCATCACGGGGTTCTTCATCGTAAGTCCCGCTATTTTTGTACTCAAGTCTGCCATACCTTACACCTCCCAAGTTAAATCGTCAATATCAAAAACAGGACCCTCCTTGCACACACACACATTCCCCTTCACCGTCTTCTCCACACAGCACAGGCAAGCGCCCAATCCACAAGCCATCATATTCTCCAGGCTCACCTCACAAGGCGTGCCCGTCGCCTTCGCATACCGAGCCACACTCACCATCATAGGCTTAGGGCCACACACCGAGATGCGGTCAAACGTCTCATTCTTCAGCAACGAGTGCTGAGTCACAAAACCCTTCTCGCCCTCCGAGCCATCCTCGGTAGTCACATACACAGGCGCAATCGCCTTAAACAGTTCCTGTTCCAGCAAGTCACTTTGGCTGCGCGCACCCAGCAAGAACACTGGCTGAGCGCCCTGCCCCTTCAGATACTTGCCATAATCCAGCAGCGGAGCCACGCCCACACCGCCTCCGACCAGCAGCACCTTCTCGCCCTGCTTCTGCACAGGCGAGAAACCATTGCCCAAAGGAAACACGAGATTGAGACAATCGCCAGCCTTCAGTTCAGCAAGCCGATGCGTGCCCTCGCCCACCTTCTTGATCAGCAGCCACAACTCATTATTCTCTCTATCCACAAAATTGATAGAGATAGGACGACGAAGGAACGTCTGCGGACTCCCTTCCACCTTCACTTCCACAAACTGTCCGGGCAGACACTCCGGCAGCGGCTCCGTGTCTGTCAGTTTCAGCAACACGTACAGCTCATGCGGATACTCAACGGCCTTCACCGTCAAATCCTTCACAAATTTCTTCATATCTATGCTATATAATGATCAGTTATTAGTTATCTGCACTTGCAGCAGCGAGGCCAACAAATGCTCGAAATCTTGCTGCAGCGACTTGTGTCGTTTTTTCAAGCGCTTGTAGGCTATTCGAAAGTCTTCTGATATTCTGACTTTCATAGTGTGCGCAACTGTTCTAAGGCCTCTTCAGAAGTCATGCTTGGCTCAGTTTCCACCTGTTTCATGCTGCGCTTGATGATACGTGCCAGCTTATAGGCTTCTTCCAACTGAAGCATCCTGTTCCAACGCCGAGTGCTCATGCTCACGGTCACCCGTCCAGGCTTTCTGTCGATAATTGCTTCCATAATTACACTTTGTTTTCGTTTTTCTACGTGCAAAGATATATAATTCCGCTGAAATCCCCGCCATTTCCCTCAGAAAATTATCTGCACTTGTAGCAGCGAAAGCAGAGTCAAGCAAACTGTCAATTGTCACCTGTCAACTATCAACTGTCAACTATCAACTATCCCCTGTCCCTGTGGCATCAGAGCCGTGCAAGGCTCTTCTATTTCTGGGCTTTGCCCCAAGATTTTTATTTTATTTGAATGATTTCTTGCGCAGCAATAAAAAACAACCAAGCCGCGCAAGGCTCCAAAAATCCGTGCTATCCGCGCAATCTGTGTGCCCTCAACACACACACCGCGTCAGCCCAACTATCAACTGTCAACTATCAACTGTCAATTCCCTAAATTCCCCAAGCCGCAGGATTGCATTCCCCTTCCAGCAGCCTCTCCTGCTTATCATCCAAGTTCACAAAGAAGTCAAAACCAGTCAGCCGTTCCACCTCATCCACCGAGACCGCATAGTCCCTGATATCACCCTCACACGCCTGGTTAGGATACACAAAGCCCATCGCCTTAGGCACACGCCTCATCATCAGCACCACCTTGAAGAAAGCGTCAGGCACAGCAATCCTCATTCCCTTGCGGCGGCCTATAGTCTGAGCAGGCGTCTTGCTAAATATCGGGCCGCAGCAGATGTAGAGCGTGCCATAATTATTCGCCCACGAACGGCATTGCATCTCCAGCTCGTTCCACGCCTCCATATTCAAGTCATGATTCTGCGGACAAATATTAGTCATGCCAAACGACTCATCCATCGCCACCTTCGTCAGCTTGCAGTCACCAGCCGGACACATATGCCCACGGTCATAACCACTCCCTGCATAATCAAAATAGTCCACACGCGAAGCCTCCTCCACCTCCAAGTCAGCATGGAAATGATTCGAGCGCTTCACCTGTCCACCCACACGCTCCTTCGTCAGGCACCAGCATACATAGTTAGGACACAAGCGCTCCACATTATATGAAATAAGGAACTGCGACTTCTGCAACATCAGCTCCGGCACGCCACGCAGCTTTCCAGGGCGCTCCAGCGGCACCGTCCTCTCCTTCGCCTTCACCTTTGCAGCAGGCGTAGCCATCGCCACCGAGCCGCTATGCCGTCCTCCGCAAGCCCACAGATAATTCAGTCCCATCACACCTGCCACCAGCAAGATGCAAGAGAGCAGAATCTTCCATGAATTACGCTTCTTTCTCGTTCGATTCATTCCTTTTTACCTTTCAAAAGCCCGTCCTCACGGGGATTTTATGCAAAATTAATAAAGATTTAACAAAAAGATGTTGTCATAATAAAAAAAAGTCCTACCTTTGCATCGCTTTTAACAAAAGGCACAGTCTTTTTGCTATTTGCCTTGCCGAATTGGCTCAGTTGGTAGAGCAACGCATTCGTAATGCGTGGGTCGGCGGTTCGAGTCCGCCATTCGGCTCAACATGAGAGGTGTGCCACACGTGGCGCACCTTTATTTATTTCATATTCACAACATGCTCATCTACAACACCACCTTCCAAGTTGGCAACGAAGACGCACAGCATCTCGTCGTCTATCTGCACGAAAAATACATCCCTGAAGCACAAAAGACAGGCATCATGACCCACGCCCGACTCAGCCGTATACTCTCCCATCACGATGACCAATCCGAATGCTTCTCCGTGCAGTTCGAAGTAGAAAGCATGGCCTTGCTTCACAAATGGTATTCATCTGAAGGCAAAGCACTTAACGATGAGTTGTTAAAGATATTCAAGAACAAAGTCGTAGGCTTCCCCACCATGATGGAAGTCATAGAATAAATGGCAACAGCATCCCCCAACATAGAGAAATACATCTTAGGCGTTGACCCTGGCACCAACGTCATGGGCTATGGTGTACTGAAAGTGAAAGGCAACAAAGCCGAGCTGGTAGCGATGGGAGTCATCGAGCTCAAGAAATACGCCAGCCACTACCTCCGCTTAGGCAAAATCTTCGAGCGCATCACCAGCATCATCGACTCCTACCATCCCGACGAGATGGCCATCGAGGCCCCCTTCTTCGGAAAGAACGTCCAGTCCATGCTCAAGTTGGGCCGCGCCCAGGGAGTAGCCATCACCGCCGCCATCATGCGCGACATTCCCATCACCGAATACGAGCCCCGCAAAATCAAGATGGCCATCACTGGCAACGGCAGCGCAGCCAAAGAGCAAGTAGCCGGCATGCTGCAACGAATGCTCCACATCTCCAAAGAAGACATGGACGTGCAGCTCGACGCCACCGATGCCCTTGGTGCCGCCTACTGTCACTTCATCCAGATGGGCAAGCCCGAAGTGGAGCACAAGTTCAACTCATGGAAAGACTTTGTCAAAAAGAACGCCGACAAAGTGCATTCATAATCCGTTCAGCCCTTTTGCAAAGATTGACTCCGTCGAACTAACGGTTCGTCTTCGTCTCCCTTTTCGTCTTCGTTTTCGTCTAAAAACAACATCCCCCTTTGGGGTGATTTAGCAGATAAAGCAGATTCGCCGCTTTCTGCGGTATACGAAGGGCACACAGATTCCGTAGATTCCACAGATTTTGGAAGCCAAGAATGGCTCTCTAATTTCAGGGCTTTGCCCCCAGATTTTTAATAGATTTTGATTGATTTCTTGCGCAGCAATAAAAGCGCCTAAGAGCCGTCCGAGGCTCCCATTCGTGCAATTGACTCCGTCGAGCTAAAGGTTCGTGCAATTCGTGCAATTCGTGGGCGTTCCCTTTTTCGTGTTTGTCGCGCAGCTTCATGTTCGTTTTCGCCCTCAGCCCTCAGCCTTTAGACTTTAGACATTTGACATTAGACTTTAGACATTAGACTTCAGCCCTCAGCCTTTTGCCATACTCTAGGCATACTCTAGCCATACTCTAGCCATACTCTAAGCATACTCATGAGTAAGCCTAGAGTAAGCCTAGAAGGAGCCTAGGAGGAGCCTAGGAGGAGCTTAGGAGGAGCTTAGGAGGAGGCTAGAGCATGATTGTGTAGTGCGCTGATTGGGGTTGTCAGTTTTCTGTCTGACGACTAGATAGAGTTAACGCGTTCATAAAATGGAACTAATTTACGTTGACAGTAAAGCACATGTAAGAGTCCTCCTTTAGTCCTCCTTTAGTGTTCCTTTACTCTTCCTTTAGTGTTCCTTGCGTTCATAGTGATAAGATAGTAGGTTCGTAGTGATATCTCTGGCCAATCATCTTCCGGCAGCGGAAAATCGATTGGGATGTACAGACATTTGACATCTATATGCCACTCACCTGTCCCTGTGGCATCCAAGACAGCAGCTTTTCATATATATCCCTTTTCATCAGTAAGACATTTTTATGTACGACTTTTATACAATAATATACATTTTTATGTACGACTTCTGGCTACAGAGTTACATTTTTCTGCACGAGATTCCAAACTTTTTGCCATTTTTTCGAGGGAATGCAGGGCGATTAATGCCAATTTTGTAAGGGGTTAACCGCTTGCCTGAAAAGGTTGACTCTCCCCCGAAAATCAGGTCTGTTTTGCCTATTTCCACATCATTGATGATGTGTTTTTTGTACCCTTTCAGGGGGTGAAAAAGTTCAGCATGGTGTTTAAATGGTAAACAAATGGGGAGAATGGCATAGGTGGTATTGGTCATCATGAACAGAAGCATTGGAGAAGATGGTATTGTTTTGTTCCACAATCCCATAGCTTTCATGTGCATGACCAAAGAGGTGGTAGCGAGGTCTTACCTCCATAATACGTTTGAACAATGGTACATTTCCCCAATGAATTCCTGCTGATTCATCCAAAATCATGATGGGTGGCTCATGGGTGATGACAACGTATGTGCCTTCAGGGATGAGGCGCTCTGAATGATTGTATGCGATGCCAAAGAACTTCACGCCATCGATGGTTACACCCCTGTCTTGCAGGAAGAACACATTGTCGGGCAAGTCTTCAATGTCTAGAGCATCCCATAAGCAGAGATCATGGTTGCCTGCCACAAACAACTTATAGGGATAGGGCAAATCCATGAACCAGTTGAGAAAATCAAGCACCTCCCCCTCTGTCCCATTGTCTGCAAAGTCGCCACAATGCACAATCACATCGGCTTCTGGCAGGTTTGTCAGTAACCGATGACGATTGTGTGTGTCTGAGATTTGCAGAATTTTCATGTGCTTATCGATTCTCCGTCATTAAACAAGACAACAGACCATTCATCACCAAACAGTTCTACTCTCAAGAGTCTTGCTCGAATTCTGCTCCACGGGACGATTCAGCTGCGAGAGCGCTATAATAGGAACGTCCAATTCTCTGGCCAATAATTTGAGCGAACGAGTTATGCCCGACATTTCTTCTTGACACGATCCGCACGAACCATCAGGCGCATTCATTAGCTGGAGGTAGTCGATGATAATCATCTTCACACTATAATCACGCACCAACTTGTGGGCTCTCACACGAAGTTCAGACACGGAAAGCGAAGGAGAATCATCTACATAAAACGGAGCACCCAACATTTCATTCATCCTTGTATCAATTTGTGACCACTCATTCTCTGCCAACTTTCCATTCTTAATCTTTTCACGGGGAATCTCACAACCAGATAGCAACAGACGATTCACCAATTGCACATTGGACATTTCAAGAGAAAACATCGCAACAGGAATCTTCTTTTCGATAGCCATATTACTGACTAATGACAAAGCGAAAGCCGTCTTTCCCATTGCGGGTCTTCCTGCAAAAACAATCAAGTTCCCATTCTGCCAACCATGGGTAACGGCATCCAGTTTATCAAATCCAGATGCCAAGCCTTTAAGGCCATTCATAATCATTTCATTCATTATTGTTTTCATTTTTATTGGATTGATAATAATACACTGCAACTACTCTAACCTCATCACTTTTCCATACTCCAATTCCCCACTCTGGTCTGATTTCAGAACATTCTTTCAGAAAATCGTGGAAGATTCCCATGTCTTCTATTAATACCCTTTCGCTCCACGTGTCATATATAAAGATGGCCATCTTGATTAGTGAACGTTCTTTCTGTATCTGGCGATATTCTTCCTTTATCTGTTCCATTACTTTGACTATCGCATGAGGTTCTGAATCTGCACACCTGCAATCAGAGGCAATCATATTGGTGTTGAGCGGAAGGAAGTTCTCTGGTAATATCTTAACTATAGACGGGGTCTTAAACCACATCTCAAGGAGTAGTTCATAAACCGTTTTACCGTTTCTAATTATCATGTTCTTTTGTGAATTATTGGATTAGATGTTATTGTTCATTCACCACATTGTTATTTGAGAATCCGTTTGAATTCCACCACCATCTTGGGCAGTTTGAGGATGGGTTGTCCTAATCTGGTCGTCATACCATCGAAACGTGCCTTCGCCCACTCAACCACCTGGTTGCGCACCTCGTTATCGTAGGCAACCACGACTTGCAGAGGATACTCACCCAAGAACAAGCCAGGCACGTAGGTGTCGGCACTATCTGGGCAGACCGTAGTGATTCCCATGAGGTATGGGACAATCGCACCATTCAGCGAACAGCGCTCGTTCTCCGGCTCGATTCCGAACTCTCTGCGCACACCATCCACAATGTCGCGAAGTGCCAGCAGGGCATCCACCAGCCCGTTCTGACAGATGGCATCCACTTCCACCCTCAGTTCAGGTGCATCGGCAGCGATAAAGGTGCCCCTTTGCTGACGGGCGTACTCCACCTGAAACTTGAACGACTCGTTCTTTGCCTTCTCACTCAGTTGCGCTTTGCGCTTTTGATCTTTCTGCTTGCTCATATCGTATAATTTTTTTAACACGTCTCTATATTATTTTATACGATTAAGCAACTTTTGAAAATGGCGATTTTGGGCGTTTTTGACGTCTTCTATGCAAAAACGCCGCAGAACGACATCATTTTTATGGCATTATTTTTGATTAATCTCCTTTCTCCATTTGTTCTTTTAGCTTCTGAACGAGTTTTTCTGACACAGGTTTTCTTGTTGGGAAAACGAATTGGCTTTCAACATGAGTGTGACCTCCTGGGTGCGTGTCATAAATCGTATATGAGTCATCGAACTTATCCATAAAGAACTCGTCTGTCACGCCATTTCCCAATCGACGTTTTCGCATTTGTTCTGCAAACTCAAGTGAAGGAGGCGTGTTGCCTATAATGGCAAGTTCAACCACATCACCATATAGTACCTCAGCAATATCCCCTATCTTAAACCGTATTCTTTCATCGGGTCTGCCTCGAAAGACGCCATCTCTATCGGCCATGTTTTCTTCATACCAACTGCCATCAGGAAGATAGGTGCGAACGCCAACCACATCTTCTTCGTTTGGTTTAGGATTCAGCTTCCGTTCTGTGATGATATAACAGAATGTGTCACTTTCCATATCCCAACTCTTCACAACCCTCTGCATGGCTTTCTCTGCCTTTTCCAAGGTTGTATAAGCTCCCAAACTCGAGTCGTGGAGTCTTTTTCTCACGGGGTATCGTGTCCCATGAGTGCTGATCAGTTCGAGTTCAAATAATGTCTTCATTGTTAGAAATTTTCATATATGATTGGAATCACATTACGTTCTTTAAGAAGTAGATCTTTAATCTTTTTCACGCGTTCGTCTCTGGCCTTTGTACTTTTATCATAATTCAAAGCGATTGACAATTGAGGCTCCACATCTACTGTAACTTTATCTATATCATCTACAAGAGGAACTGGCAAGCCAAACTTTTTCTTTATCTTATACAACGTACGATAGTACACCGTCAATTCATCTTTGTTTTCTTTTAAGAAATCTCTATAATTATCTATTTGGGTGAGAATCTCAGGGAGTGTTTCTTTTTTCAACAATCTTCCATCTTTGATTCTCTTCAATTCTTCAAACACAAAGTGTTCCCCTTCAATTTTCACGAGGTCTATTCTGACAGATTTACGTCCTCCATCATATAACCGATGGGCAAATTCTGAATCAAGGTATCTATCACGTCCATTAATGATCAAATTACCTTGAATGAATTTCTCAGAGGTGGCTTCACCGTTCATATCTCCTGAATAATGAGTACGTATATTGGCTTTCATCCCTTTTATATTAAAGGTAAGCCACTCTTCACAGTTTTGGTATTTAGGCGTAATCTTCAGCTTCCCATTTTCATCAATCTTCTTCGTGTAGTAACGAGCATCATCTATGTCTGTCAAGTTGAGATGTTTCGGATGTGCCTTTACTTCGATTTTCCCTTGATTCCATTTTAGTTCAGCCATTCTTCCACCCCTATAATAAATGTCTATAATGTTCTTCTTTCTAATCTCAATATACAACTCCTTATCTCTTTTAACTTTTTTCCACCATACAGGCGCAGTTGAACTTTTCAGAATCTTGTACAAGATATAGTTCGCAGAAAGAAGCCCGCTCTCTAATTTGGAGATTTTTGTTGCCATAATCTTTTTTTTAGTAAAACATATTTTGTTGTTGCTCTACCCCTTATACGAAAGAGGCATACCCCGAAATGGTGTTTTCGAGGTATGCTGTGCAAAAATGGCGCACATCTGGCGCTTTTTTAAACAATATAATATCCTTCACTGCAAGACCAACAACGAAAATCTCCGTTAAAAGTTTTGTTCTTTTCCTCAAATCCGCAACCTATAGGGTTTAGTGGGATTTTGCTTGCAAAGCGACAAAATTCATTTTATTGTACATATTTCTTGCACAACAGAAATGTC